>DATAVP010000010.1:0-12050 GCA_036267655.1 Solirubrobacteraceae bacterium | reverse complement strand
TTGGGCGTATGACACAGAACTGGTCGCGGTGCTCGGCAAGAACGTGACCAACTACTACTCCTCCGACCTGCCCGACATGCGCTTCTGGGCCAAGGGCTAGAAGCGCTCCTCCACAGCACGCCGGCAGCCGGCGCTCGGACTCTCCTCTGGTCCGAGCGCCGGCGACGGTGCGCCGTATAGCTGCTCAGGCGACGACCGCGACGAAGCGCCAGTCGAGCACCGGCGTCTCGGTCCCGTCGTCCTGCTCGCCGAGGGCGAGGACGCGCGAGCGCAGGTGCGCGAGCCCGCCGACCTCGCCCAACGGCTCGATGCGCTCGAGCTCCAGCTCGCTGTGGAGCGTGTCGCCCTCGTGCACGGGTGCGAGGTGCTCGCAGGAGTGCCAGCCCACGATCGTGGCGATCTGCGGCAGCGAGCGCGTCGCCTGCGCGGCGGCGAGACCGATCGTGTGGCCGCCGTACACGAGCCTGCGTCCCTCGCGCTGCGCCGCGCGGTCGTGGTGGACGGAAGCAATGTTCAGGCTCAGCCGCGCCAGCTCGGGCGCGGCGCTGACGACGTCGCCGCCCTCGATCCTCCAGCGGGCGCCCGGGGCCGGCATCGCCTGCGCCGCGGCGCCCTCCGCCGCAAACGCGTCGAGTCGCCAGCTCGCGGTCGCCGAGCGCAGCGCCGCCGGGTCGAGCTCGGCGGGGATCTGCTCGAAGGAATCCTCCCGGCCCGAGCGCCCTTGCGGGTCGCGCAGCGGCAACATCGCGCAGCGCCAGAAGTCGAGCACCGGGCGCTCATCCTGGTCGAGGGTCCGCACCCGCAGCACAGCCAGCCCGTTGGCCCCGCGCTCGGCGCGGGGCGAGGTCTGGCGCAGCCCCACCACCTCGGTGCTGGTCGTGAGCGTGTCGCCGATCACCGGCGTGCGCTGGAGCACGAGCCCCCGGTAGAAGAGGTTCGCGATCACGCGGCCCGTCAGCAGCGTCGACTGCCCGATCGCGAGATCCCACAGGAGCGCGGGGTGCGCCATCGCGGTCGAGGAGCCGAGCACCCGCGCGGCGAGCCGGGCGTCGAGCGCGAGCGCCAGACGATCACCGAGGATCGCCTGGTGCACCGCGGCCATCCCCTCCGTCAGGGTGACGGCCGGCGCTCCGCGCTCGACCTGGCCGACGCTCAGATCCTCGAAGAACGGAGCCTCCCGCATGTTCAGGTGCCGCTCACCGACAGGCCGTCCGCGACCACGGGCTCGGACACCGGCGCGCGCCTGCCCGACAGTGCGAAGCAGCCCGCCAGCAGCGATGCGGCCATCACCGCGTAGGTCACGCGCTGCCCCGCCGCCTCCGCCAGCACGCCTCCGCCCGCGGAACCGATGATGTTGCCTGGCGGCCAGGTCAGGTCCATCATCGCGACGACCATCAACTGCCCGACGCCCGCGGCGGCGCAGGCATCGGACAGCAGCACCATCACCGGCGCCCACAACACGCCGATCAGGATCAGCGCCAGCGCGATCAACGCCGCGGCCCCGAAGCGCGTCTGCATCCAGGGCAGCACGACGATCACCGGCGTGCACGCCAGCAGCCCGATCCGCACCGGACGCAGCGGCCCCTGGCGATCCGACCAGCGGCCGTAGTACGGACGAATCGCGATGCCGACGATCGCGGCAACCCCGAATGTCGCTGCGATCTCGCCCGAGCCCGCGCCGAGGTTGTGCTGCTGCAACGGCGCGAGCACGCTGATCGCGGCGATCAGGGTCGCGGGCACGAGCGTGATCCACATGATCTTGCGGACGTTGGGCGCGCGCAGCGCGGAGCCGAGCCCGAGCCGCTTCTCGGCGGGAGCGGGCGGAGCCTCGAAGCGGGTGGTGATCAACGCGAGCAGCGCGCACAGCACGGCGATCGCCACGAACGTCACGCCCCGTCCCGCCGCCGCCGCTATCCCACCCGCCGCGGGACCCGCGATCGCGCCCGCCTCGCTGACGCCGAAGGCCACGCCGAGCAGTTCGCCGCGGCGGTCGAGCGGGGCGACCTCGAGCAGCCACAGCATCGCCGCGGTCCAGCACGCCGCACCCGCCAGGCCCTGCGCGAAGCGCGCGAGCAGCAACGCCTCGTAGCCGTGCGCCAAGCCGAACACCACGCTCATCGCCGCGAACGTCGCGAGGCTGACGAGCGCGGTCGTGCGCACGCCCAGGCGCACGACGATCATCAGCCCCGGAATCGCGCCGACCGCACAGCCGATCGCATACATCGCCACGAGCAGCCCCGCCTGCGAGGTCGACAGCCCCAGGTCGTGCTTCAGGCCCGGCAGCAGAGGCGAGAGCACCGTGAAGAACACGAGCTCCAGGAACATCAGGGAGGTCGTCAGAGCGAGCAGCCGGCGCACGCTTCGATCCTAGCCGCGGCGCAGTTTGGCCGCACAGCCAATTTGTTTCCCGTTGCTACCCCGCGCGCTCGGCCGAGGCCAACCCCCGCCGCGCCCAAGCCGCGGCGACCAACGACGCCCCGGCGAGCAGACCGAAGGCGAGCGCGACTTTGACGGGCGAGCCCGCGAGCAGCCCGCGCACGGCCTCGAGCGCGGCGGTCGCGGGGTTCAGGCGCGCGACCGAGTGGATCCAGCCGGTGAGCAGGTTCAGCGGCACGTACACCGGCGCGAGGAACAGCACGATGAAGACCGGCATCTGGATCAGCGCCCCGGCCTGTTCGGTGCGCAGGAACATCGCCACGCCGCAGGCCCACAGGGCGGCGACGAGGTTCATGAGCGCGCCGAGCAACACGATGCCGACGAGTTCGCCGCCGTTGCCGACGACGTCCATCCCGGCGATCAAGGCGGCGACCGTGATCACGGTCGCGGTCAGCAGCCAGCGCACGAGCGCGCCGAGCGCGTAGCCCGCGATGATGCCGCTGCGCCGCGGCGCGGTCAGCAGCAGCCGCCGCGCGAAGCCGGAGTCGAAGTCGCGCGCGATCGCGAAGCCGGTGAAGACGCCGCCGAAAGCGGCGGACTGCAGGAACACGAACGCGAACTGGAAGGCCGTGTAGCCGGGGCCGTAGTGGAAGTTCGGGACTTCGGCGACCTTCGAGAGGCCGCCGGCGAAGGCGGCGAGGAAGAACAACGGGAAGATCAGCGACGGCAGCAGGATCGCCGGGTTGACGAGCGTGTTGTGCACCGAGCGCCAGGCGACCCCGCGGGCGACGAACACGAAGCGCCTCATGTGCGCACCAGCCGGTTCTTCATCGCGGCCCCGGCGAATGAGAGCGTCAGCACGGCGAGCGCGAGCGCGAAGCCGAACCCGAGCGCGAGCGCCTCTCCGTCCCAGCCGGTGATGATCAGGCTGCGGATGCCCTCGATCAGGTAGGAGACCGGGTTGTAGGTGGCGACCTCTTTGAACCAGTCGGTCTTGATCAGGTTGCGCGGCAGGCTCGAGGAGCTGAGAAAGACGGTCACGAACAGCAGTGGGAAGAAGCCCTGCACGGCTTCGCCGGTGCCAAAGCGCAGCGCGAGCAGCGAGCCGAGCCCGGCAAAGCCGAAGGCGATCAGGATCGAGAGCGCGAGCAGCACGAGCGCGCCGCCGAAGCCGCTGGCGATCCCGACGCCGGTGGCGATCCCGACGAGCAGGTAGACGAGCGACTGCACGCAGGCGACGACGACCGCGCCGCCGAGCTGTCCCGCGAGCAGCGCCGAGCCCCGCAGCGGCGTCAGCGCGAGCCGGTCGAAGAAGCCGGACTGGATGTCGCGAGCGAGGTCGGTGCCCGCGGTGACCGCGACGAACAGCGCGCCCTGCAGGAACGGCACGGCGAGCGCGAAGTCGCGGTAGCTGACCGGCGGGAAGCCGTGGATCTTCGCGGCGGCGCCGAGCGCCGAGCCGTTGATCGCGAACAGGATCAGCGGGAACACCAACGGGAACACGAGCAGCGCGCGCTGGCGGAAGGTGCGCAGGATCGAGCGCCGCGCGACCGCGCCGACCTGCTCGAACAGGCTCGGGGCCGCGAGCGCCGGACGCTGTGGCGGCGTCGTGCCGCCCAGCGCGGTGCCGCCGAGCGCGGTGGCGCTAGCCGGGCTGCTGCTCATCCCCATCCTCGCCTGCGCCCTCCAGCTTGCGCCCGGTCTTTGCCAGGAACACGTCGTCGAGCGAGGGCTGGTGCAGCTGCAGCGACGCGACCTTCAGGTGCGCCTGGTCGAGCGCCCGGACGATCTCCGCGAGCTGGGACTCACCGCCAGGCACCTGCACAGTGATCGCGCCGCGCCCGCCGCGGGCCGTCGTACCGAAACCCGAAACGGCCGTCGCGAGCGCGTCGCAGTCGCTCAGGTCGGCCGGCACGACTTCGACGGTCGGGCTGCCGACTTCCTCCTTCAGCTGTGTCGGCGTGCCCTCGGCGACGATGTGACCGTGGTCGATGATCCCGACGCGGTCGGCGAGCGCGTCGGCCTCCTCGAGGTACTGCGTCGTCAGGAAGACGGTCATCCCCTCGTCGTGGGCAAGCCGCGCGACCTCCTCCCACAGCGCGGTGCGGCTCTGCAGGTCGAGGCCTGTCGTCGGCTCGTCGAGGAACAGGATGCGCGGGCCGTGCACGAGCGCCAGCGCGAGATCCAGGCGACGCTTCATCCCGCCGGAGTAGCCGCCGACGCGGCGGTCGGCCGCTTCGGTCAGCCCGACCCGCTCGAGCAGCTCCTGGGCACGGCGGGTGCGCTCTGCCTTGGGCATCCCCTGCAGCGTGGCCTGCAGCATCAGGTGCTCGCGGCCGGTGAGGATCGCGTCGAGCGCGGCCTCCTGCAAGGCGGCGCCGATCGAGGCGCGCACGTGCGCCCCGTCGTGGACGATGTCGTAGCCGCCGACGGTGGCGCGGCCGCTGGTGGGCGGCAGCAGCGTCGTCAGCATCAGCACCGTGGTCGACTTGCCCGCGCCGTTGGGGCCGAGGAAGCCGTAGATCTCGCCGGGCGAGACCGACAGGTCGATGCCGTCGACGGCGCGGGGTCCTTTCTTGAACTCCCGCACGAGCTGCTCGACCTCGATCGCGGCCTCCCGCCCGCGGGAGTCCAGAGCGCTCATCCGCCCACCTCCCCGCGCGCGGCGCGCTGCGGCAGCGAGGGCTCGACGCGCAAGAGCCGCGCGGGCAGCTTCGGCAGCCACCAGTTCCAGCGGCCGAACAGCGACACAACCGCGGGCACGAGCAGCGCGCGGATCACGGTGGCGTCGAGCAGGATGCCCGCCGCCAGGCCCGTGGCGAGCACTTTGACTTCGGTTTCCGGCCCCGAGGCCAGCGAGACGAACGCGAGGAACAGGATCAGCGCGGCGCTGGTGACGAGCCGCCCCGTGCGCCCGATGCCGCGCACCACGGCGATGTCGGTGGAGCCGGTCGCGTCGTACTCCTCGCGCATGCGCGCGAGGATGAAGACCTCGTAGTCCATCGAGAGCCCGAACAGGAAGGCGAACACCATCAGCGGTATCCAGGCGGTGATCGAGCCCGTGGCGGAGATGCCCCAGATCAGGCTCGAGCCGTGTCCGCTCTGCCACACGAGGTTCAACACGCCCCACGCGGCCCCAACGCTGATCACGTTCAGGATCACGGCCTTCAGCGGCAGCAGCAGCGAGCGGAAGGCACGGGCGAGCAGCACGAAGGTGATCAGCGCGATCAGGGCGATCATCAGCGGGAAGTTGCCGTAGACGGCTTCGATGAAGTCGTGGTTCTGGGCCTCGAGCCCTCCCAGACGCACGTCGGGGCCGTCGGCACGAACGCTCGCCCGCACGGCGTCGAGCGTGTCGCGGCCGCTCGCGGTCGAGCCGTCCGGAATGGCGAGGGCATCGACCACGGCCGCCCCGCCGTGCCGCCACGAGGTGCCCGCGGGCGCGACGGCGCCGTGGATGTTGGGGATCGCCGCGAGTTTGCGGGCGACGGCTTCGGGCGAGTTGTCGCCTTCGACGAGCACCTCGTGCGGGAGCAGCGCCCCCGAACCGATGCCGGCTCGCTCGAGCGCCACGAGCCCCTGCTTGGCGTCGCCCTGCTTGGTGACGGTGTTGGGGTTCGCGAGGCCGAGCTGCAGGTTCGAGGCCGCGAACACGAGCGCCGCGAGCACGATCACGGCTGTGGCCGCGGCGCCCCAGCGCCTGCGCACGATGAAGTTCGCCCACGAGGTCCAGGCGCGGCTGGCATTGTCGTCGCTGCGGACGTGCGGCCAGTCGAGCTTCGGGCCGAGCTTCGAAAGCACGACCGGCAGCAGCGTGACGGCGACGAGGACGCTGATCAGCGGGATTAGCATCCCGCCGTAGCCGACCGAGCGCAGGAACGGCAGCGGCAGCGCCACGAGCGCGAGCAGGCCGATCGCGACGGTGGTGCCGCTGAAGATCACGGCGCGCCCGGCGGTCTCCATCGCGCGCTGGATCGCCGCGTCGCCGCTGAGGCCGTGCGCGCGCTCCTCGCGCCAGCGCACGACGACGAGCAGCGCGTAGTCGATCGACACGCCGAGCCCGATCAGGGCGATCAGGAACTGCACGATCGGTGAGACTTCGGTGACGGTCGTCAGGCCCCAGACGACGAGGAACGTGGTCATGATCGAGACGATCGCCATCAGGATCGGCACGATCGCGAGGAACGAGCCGAACACGAAGGCGAGCACCAGCAGCGCGCCGAAGCCTCCGAGCAGCGCCTCGAGCAGCACCCCCGGCCCAGAGTCTCCGCCGCTCTGCGTGGAGAGCGCGTCATAGCCGGTGACGTGCACGGGCGCGCCCGCGACGGTCGCGCCTTTCAGCGCGGCGGTGACGTGCTTGGCGGCGTCGGGGTTGTTGCCGAACGATTCATTGGGGTCGGGCAGCGGGTAGGCGAGCATGAACGTCGTACGGCGATCCTTCGAGACGAACGTGTCGCTGCCGGTCGCGGCGTAGCCCGCGATGCGAGCGCCGGGCAGTACCCGCGCGACGCGCGCTTCGAGCGCGGCGAGTTCCGGCTTGACGCCGGACGAGGACACGGTCTTGCCGGCGGGCAGCGTGACGACGGGCAGCAGTGGCGAGGTGTTGCCGCCGGTGCCGTGGAAGTCGCGCGCGATCTGCTCGTTCGTGACCCAGCCTTCCTTGCCGGGGACGGAGAATTTCTGTTTGAGCGCTTTGGTCGCGGAGCCCGCGGAGGCCATCCCGACGAGCGTCAGCACCAGCCAGAAAACAACGACGATGCGTTTGTGCGCGAGGACCCAGCGTGTCAGCGATGCCATGCGACCCCTTCCGTTCGATTCGTCTGCTGCTGCTCAGACGACGCGGCGAGCGAGAACTCATCGCCGCTGTGATCGTTCGTTGTCAAATGGTTTGTATCACAAATAATATTTGTCGCGTAGAATGTGACGATGTGGGACGGAGGCCCGATACCGGGGGAGCTGGGCCAGTTCCCGGGCTACCTGATGGCGCGCTTGGGCGAGGCCTCGCGGCGGCGCTTCCACAAGGCGCTCGAGCCCGAGGGCCTGCACCCGCGCCACTTCGGAGTGATGACGATGCTGGCGGCGCACCCGGGCATGAGCCAGCAGCAGCTGCACGAGAAGACGGGGATCGATCCGAGCTCGATGGTCGCGGTGATCGACGAGCTGCAGGAGCGCGGGCTGGCTGAACGCCGGCCGGACCCCATGGACCGCCGCGCGCGCCAGGTGTTCTTGACCGAGCAGGGGCTGGCGGCGCTGGAGCGGATCCGCGGGCTGGCGGCGAACCTGCAGCGCGAATTCTTCGGGGCGCTCACGGCCGAGGAGCGCAAGACGCTGCACGCGCTGCTGCGCAAGCTCGCGGGCTCTGGCGTCTGAGCGCTCAAGCTGCAAGCGTGCGGTTGAAGCGCCGCAGCGCGAGCGGCACGCAGATCGCGAGGATCACGACGCACCACAGCGCCATCGCGAGCTGAGGGTGTTCGAGCTGCCAGGAGCCGGTCGAGTGCGTGCCCTGCGTGAGCCCGCGGACGCTGGCGACGAGCGCGGAGATCGGGTCCCACTGCGCGATCGCCCGCGGGATCGCGTCCATGCCGGAGATCGGCACGAACGTCCCGGCCATGAAGCTGAGCGGGAAGATCACGATGAAGCCGATCCCCTGCATCGCGTCGGGCGAGCGCACGAGCATCCCGAACAGCACGCCGGCCCAGGTGAAGGCGAACATCGCGAGCACCATCAGCCCGGCGAGCTCGAAGCCGTGCGCGAGGCTGAGATGCGGGTGCCAGCCGAGCGCGAGCCCGAAGCCGATCACGATCGTCATCCCGAGCAGCGCCTCGCAGAACTGGCCCATCACCTGACCGGTGATGATCGACAGGCGGCTGATCGGCATCGAGCGGAAGCGGTCAACGACGCCCTCGGTCATGTCGTTGGAGGTGGCGACGCCCGCGCCGATGATGCCGAAGGCGAGCGACTGCCCGATGATGCCGGGGAACAGGTAGTCCTTGTAGCTGATCCCGTGCACGTGGATCGCGGAGCCGAACACGTAGAGGAACAGCAGGATGAAGACGATCGGCTGGATCGTGACGTCGAGCAGCCGCTCGGGCACGCGCGGGATCGCGCGCAGACTGCGCGCGGTGAGCAGCAGCGTGTCGCGCACGTAGCGCTGTGGCGCGAAGCCCTGACGAGCGGGTGCCGAGGCGTGGGGAGTGAGAGCGGTTGCGTTCATGCCGCCACCTCCTGGGCCGGCTCGTGGTCCTGGTCTGCTTCTGCGGTGTCCTCCCCGTCCTCGCCGTCCCTGTCCTCCCCGGCGGTGTGTCCCGTCAGCGCGAGGAAGGCGTCGTCGAGCGTGGGGCGCCGCAGCGCGACCTCGTCGACGGCGACGCGGCTGTCGCGGACGATCGCGGCGACGCGCGCGAGGTCGGCGACCTCGTCGGGGGCGGGCACCGAGACGGTGCGCTGCTCGCGCGCGATGCTGGTCTCGAACTGCGGGCCGAGCAGCTCGGCGAGGCGGTCGAGGGCCTCGCTGTCGGCGGCGATCACGTCGACGCGCTGCTCGCCGACCTGGGCCTTCAGCTGCGCGGGCGTGCCCGCGGCGACCTCGCGGCCGTGGTCGATCAGGACGACGCGGTCGGCGAGCGCGTCGGCCTCTTCGAGGTACTGCGTGGTCAACAGCAGCGTGACGCCTTCGGCGACGAGCTCGCGCACGGTGGACCAGACGACCTGGCGGCTGCGGGGGTCGAGGCCGGTGGTTGGCTCGTCGAGCACGAGCAGCTGTGGACGGTCGATCAGACCGGCGGCGAGGTCGACGCGGCGACGCTGCCCGCCGGACAGGTTCTTGACGAGGCGATCGCGGAACTCACCGATGTCGAAGCGCTCGATCAGGCCGTCGACGAGCGTGCGCACCGAACGGCCGCGATGGCCGCGCAGGCGCGCCATCAACCTCAGGTTCTCCTCGGCGGTGAGATGCTTGTCCAGGGCGGCGAACTGGCCGGTGAGCGAGATCACGCTGCGCACGCGGTCGGCTTCGGCGACGACGTCGTGGCCTGCGATGCTCGCGCTGCCCGCGTCGGGGCGCAGCAGCGTGGCGAGCATCCGCACCATCGTGGTCTTGCCGGCGCCGTTGGGACCGAGCAGCGAGACGACGGTGCCGTTCTCGACCCGCAGGTCGAGCCGATCGACGGCGATGAACTGGCCGAAGCGCTTGGTCAGGCCATGCGCCTCGATCGCGGGTGTTGTGGGGCTGGGGATCTTTGGCATTGGCAGAATCCTACAGTAACTGAAAAAATCCTGCAACTAAATATTTATATTAAGATGTGATGGATGGCGAGCGTGGCTGACAGTGGGGTGGAGCCGCTGGACGAGAGCGAGGGCTTCGACGAGCTTTCGAGCACGGCGCGGATCTACAAGCTGCTGGCGCACGAGCTCGGCGAGGAGATGGCGGACGCGTTCGCGCAGACCCGCGCGCTGCAGGAGCGGCTCGCGCGCCGCCGGCACCCGGGCGATGGCTTGCGCGAGCAGAAGAAGCGCCTGACACGCCAGCGCATCTCCGACGTGGCGACGACGCTGTTCGTGGTGCGCGGCTTCGAGCACGTGACGGTCTCGGAGATCGCGCGGATCGTGGGCGTCTCGGAGAAGACGGTGTTCAACTACTTCCCGACGAAGGAGTCGCTGGTGTTCGACCGCGCCGACGAAGGCGTCGAGCGCCTGGCGGAGGCGCTGCGCGAGCGCGACGCGGGAGAGTCGCCGACGAAGGCGATGCTGCGAGCGCTGAGCGAGGAGCCCGAGGAGCTGGAAGAGCTCCCGGACGCGATCCACATGTTCATGCCGCTGTTCAGCGAGATGGTCGCGGCGACGCCCGCGCTGAACGCCGCTTGGCTGGCGCTGCACGCGCGTCTGGTCGAGGTCGCGACGCAAGCGCTGGCCGAGCACGCGGAGGTTGACCCGCGCGACCCCGAGCCGATGATCGCGGCGCGTGCGATCGTGGGCCTGCTCGAGGTCGAGTACGCCTCGCGAATCCGCCACATCGAAGCGGGCCTGCGCGGCGCGGAGCTGCGCGAGGCGGTGAACGCGGACCTCGAGCGCGCGGCGCGAATGCTCGACACGGGCCTGTGGTCCTTCGGCCTGCTCACGCAGGGCACGCGCACGCACACGCAGCTGCGCGAGGCGGCGGTCGCCGCGGAGGAGGCCCGCACGCAGGTGATCGACGCGCTCAAGCACGCGCGCGCGGCCTGGCAGGAGCTGCGCCAGAGCGAGCAGCAGGAGCGCCGCGCGCACGACCGCGACGAGCGGGCCGGGGAACGCGAGCGACGCAAGCGCGAGCACGCGGAGCTCAAGCGGGAGATCAAGCAGGCCGCGAAGCAGGTCGCGGCCGGCGAGCGCCGCGCCGCGAAGCGCAGCGCCTCGCGGGCGGGCGAGGCGGCCTGGCAGGCGGCGCGCAAGCAGGGCAAGAAGTCGCTGCGTGAGGCGCACGAGATGGCCGAGCGCGCGGCCTTCGAAGCGTTCCGCCAGAAGCTGGGCGAGCGCCACGAGGCGATCCGCGAGCGCGAGGCGGCGCTGCGGCGCGAAGCGGACGATCGCTGAGCCGGACCCGCCCCCCGTCGCCCGCGGCCTAGACTTTGCGCGGAGAAGAGGACGCGAACCTGCGAGCGGGAGCGTGATCGATGGAGGCGGCGTCGAGGGCTGAGGTCCCGAAGGACGGCGTCGGCGCGCGCCATCCCTTGGCGCTGGTGTTCAGCGGCCTGCTGCTGGTGATGTTCCTGGCGGCTCTGGACCAGACGATCGTGGCGACGGCGTTGCCGACGATCGTGGGCGACCTCGGTGGCCTGAGCCACATCTCCTGGGTCGTGACGGCCTACCTGCTGGCGCAGACCGTGGTCACGCCGCTGTACGGGAAGCTCGGCGACATGTTCGGCCGCAAGGTCGTGCTGCAGGGGGCGCTGCTCCTGTTCCTGGCGGGCTCGGCGCTGTGCGGCCTGTCGCAGAACCTCGACGAGCTGATCGCCTTCCGCGCGCTGCAGGGCCTCGGCGGCGGCGGGCTGATGGTCAGCGCGCAGGCCGCGATCGGCGACGTGGTGCCGCCGCGCGAACGCGGCCGCTACACGGGCCTGTTCGGCGCGGTGTTCGGACTTGCGAGCGTCGCGGGCCCGCTGCTGGGCGGCTTCTTGACCGGCGCGGTGAGCTGGCGCTGGATCTTCTACGTGAATCTGCCGCTCGGCGCGGTGGCGCTGCTCGTGCTGGGCGCGACGCTGCCCGCGGCCTCCGAGCGCGTGCACCGCACGATCGACTACCTCGGCACGGCGCTGCTGGCCGCCGGGCTGTCGGCGATCGTGCTGCTGGCCTCGCTCGGCGGCACATCGGTCGCCTGGGGCTCGCCGGTGATCGTCGGACTCGGGGTGGGCGGCGTCGTGCTGATCGGCCTGTTCGCATTCGCGGAGCGCTACGCGCAGGAGCCGGTGCTGCCGATGCGCCTGCTGCGCAACCGCGTGTTCGCCTCGACCAGCGCGGTGGGCTTCATCGTGGGCTTCGCGCTGTTCGGCGCGGTCACTTACCTGCCGCTGTTCCTGCAGGTCGTCAAGGGCGCGAGCCCGACGGGCTCGGGGCTGCAGCTCGTGCCGCTGATGGGCGGGCTGCTGGTGACCTCGATCGCCTCGGGGCAGGTGATCACG
Source organism: Solirubrobacteraceae bacterium (assembly GCA_036267655.1). Taxonomy (GTDB): domain Bacteria; phylum Actinomycetota; class Thermoleophilia; order Solirubrobacterales; family Solirubrobacteraceae; genus Palsa-744. The sequence goes on along the minus strand of DATAVP010000010.1, from coordinate 21 downwards.
CGCACGGGTCATTACAAGCCG
>DATAVP010000009.1:0-54408 GCA_036267655.1 Solirubrobacteraceae bacterium | reverse complement strand
GACCAGGCCGTCGGCCAGCGCCACCGCCGTCTCGATCGAGTCCGCCAGCCGCTTGCGGAGGTCGGGCTTCATCACCAGCCGGTCCACGACGACCGCGATGTCGTGCTTGTACTTCTTGTCGAGCACGATCTCCTCGTCGAGCCGGCGCAGCTCCCCGTTGACCTTGACCCGGCCGAAGCCCTCCGCCCGCAGCTCCTCGAACTCCTTGGCGTATTCGCCCTTGCGACCGCGCACGATCGGCGCCAGCACCATGAACCGCGTCCCCTCGGCCAGCTCCATCACCTGATCGATGATCTGCTCGGCGGACTGGCCGCTGATCGGCCGGCCGCAGATGTGGCAGTGCGGGTGGCCGATGCGCGCCCACAGCAGCCGCAGGTAGTCGTAGATCTCGGTGACCGTGCCGACGGTGGAGCGCGGGTTGCGGGAGGTCGTCTTCTGATCGATCGAGATCGCCGGCGACAGACCCTCGATCGAGTCGACGTCGGGCTTGTCCATCTGGCCGAGGAACTGGCGCGCGTAGGCCGACAGCGACTCGACGTAGCGGCGCTGGCCCTCGGCATAGATCGTGTCGAATGCCAGCGAGCTCTTGCCCGACCCGGAAAGGCCCGTGATCACGACCAGCGCGTCGCGCGGCAGCGACAGCGAGATGTCCTTGAGGTTGTGCTCTCGGGCGCCCGAGACGACTATTTGGTTGCCCGCCGGCATCTGAACCTCATTCTATGAGGTCGAACAGACGTTCGGGTGCGGGATCGATCGGAAACTCGCACATTGCGGGCGTCTACCCGCTGGACGCCGGCCTAGCCCTCGATAGCCGCGTAGACCTCGTCGATCAGCTTGCCGCGGTCTGCGAGCTGGTAGTTCTCGGCGAGGTAGCGCTCCACATCCTCGCGCGACTCTCCGTTCAACGCCATGTTCAGCGCGACCAGCCGTGCGCCATCGAGGTCGGCGCTGTCGCTGCCGCCGTTTGCGTGCGCCGGCGGCGAAGTTGGTGTCGGTGAAGCGGCTGGGGCAGCGGACGCGGGCGACGCGCCCGGCTTCGGCGCCTCCGGATCGATGTGCACGTCCGGCTCGGTCTTCTCCGGCGGCGACAACACGACGGCTTGTGGCGCCGCGGGCGCGGGAATCGGCGGCGCGGGCATCGAGGGCTGCACGGCCTCCTCGGCGACCGCGCGTGTGACGGTCTTGCCCGCGGCGGCGTCGTAAAGCTCTCCCATGTTCGACTCGACCGCCGCCAGATCAGCGGCCAGCCGGTTGGCTCCGGCGCGCAGGCTCTCGACCAGCGCGCCGACCTCGCTGTCCATCGCACCGACTCGCTCCAGCAGCGCCGCGGTCGCCTGTGAGACGGCGGCGACGTGCGAGCGGGCCTGCTCGATCGCCTGCTCGCGCGTCTGCGCGGCGTCGCGGTCGGCGTCCTCGCGAGCGGTGCGCGCGCTCTCGCGCGCCTGACGCTCGATGTCGGCTGCAGCGGCCTCGGCGGCCGCGAGGATGCTCTGCACCTGCGTGCCCGCCGTCGAGGCGAGCGAAGCTTCTCCGGCGCCGTCGGCGCGCTCGCGCTCGAGCTCCTCGATCTCGCTCGCCAATGCGCGTAGATGGGCGTCCACGGCAGCCGGCTCGTAACCGCGGCGGGCGATGGGAAAGTCGCGCCGCTCGATCGCCTGACGGTCGATGTCCACGGCGGCCATCCTAGGCGATGTCGCCGCTCGGAGTCTCAGGCGCGCCCGCCTCGCTGGACTGGATCTCGCGCAGGTCGCGACGCAACTCACGCAGCTCGTCGCGAAGCTGTGCGGCGTACTCGAAACGCAGCTCGTCGGCCGCGACGACCATCTCCTCCTCCAGCTCGACGATCATCTTCTCGAGCTCGTGCTGGGGCATCTCCTCGGCCTTGCCGCGCTTGGCAGTACGCCGTTTGCGCCCGCGGGGAACCTTCGACTCGGCCTGCAGGAACTCGGCGATGTCGGAGATGCCCTTGACGATCGTCGCCGCGGTGATCCCGTGCTCCTCGTTGTAGGCGAGCTGGATCTCGCGGCGGCGGTCGGTCTCGGAGATTGCCGCGCGCATCGCCTTGGTTTCCTTGTCCGCGTACATAAGCACGGTCCCGTCGACGTTGCGTGCCGCGCGGCCGATCGTCTGGATCAGCGAGGTCTCGCCGCGCAGGAAGCCCTCCTTGTCGGCGTCGAGGATCGCCACCAGCGAGACCTCGGGCAGGTCGAGGCCCTCGCGCAGCAGGTTCACGCCGACGAGCACGTCGTACTCGCCCAACCGCAGGTCGCGGATGATCTGGATCCGCTCCAGCGTGTCGATCTCCGAGTGCAGGTAGCGCGTCTTGAAGCCCATCTCTAGCAGATACTGCGAGAGATCCTCGGACATCTTCTTCGTCAGCGTCGTCACCAGCACACGCTCGTCGCGCTCGACGCGCTTTCGCACCTCGTTCATCAGGTCGTCGATCTGGTTCTTGGTCTCGCGCACCTCCACGCGCGGGTCGACGATCCCGGTCGGGCGCACGATCTGCTCGACGATCCGCGTCGAGTTCGTGCGCTCGTACTCCCCCGGCGTGGCCGAGACGAACAGCAGCTGCGGCGTGATCGAGAGGTACTCCTCGAAGCGCTGCGGGCGGTTGTCCATTGCGCTCGGCAGGCGAAAGCCGTAGTCGACCAGCGTCTGCTTGCGCGAGCGGTCGCCCTCGTACATGCCGCCGATCTGCGGCACCGTCTGGTGGGACTCGTCGATGAAGCAGACGAAGTCCTCGGGGAAGTAGTCGATCAGGCAGTAGGGCCGCTCGCCGGGCTGGCGTTTGTCGAGGATCCTCGAGTAGTTCTCGATCCCCGAGCAGAAGCCCATCTCGCGCAGCATCTCCATGTCGTACTGCGTGCGCTGGCGCAGGCGGTGGGACTCGAGCAGCTTGCCCTCGGCCTCGAGTTGCTCGCAGCGTTCGTTCAGTTCGCGGCCGATCTCCGCGACGCCGTCCTCGATCGTCCCTTCCTTGACGTTGTAGTGGGTCGCGGGCCAGACCGCGACGTGCTCGAGGTCGTCCTCGAGCAGCTCACCGGTCAGCGGGTCGAAGTGCTGCAGGCGCTCGACCTCGTCGCCGAACAAGATCGCGCGGAAGGCTGTCTCGGCGTAAGCGGGGAACACCTCGAGCGTCTCGCCGCGCACGCGGAAGCTGCCGCGTGAGAGCACTTGGTCGTTGCGCGTGTACTGGATCGAGACGAGCTTGCGCAGCAGCTTGTCGCGGTCGATTTCCTCGCCGCGGCGGAGGATCTGCATGTTCATCTCATACGTCTCCGGTGAGCCCAGGCCGTAGATGCAAGAAACCGAGGCGACGACGATCACATCGCGGCGCGCGAACACCGCGGCGGTAGCCGCGTGGCGCAGGCGATCGACCTCCTGGTTGATCGCCGAGTCCTTCTCGATGTACAGATCGCGGCTGGGTACGTAGGCCTCGGGCTGGTAGTAGTCGTAGTAGCTGACGAAGTACTCGACCGCGTTCTCCGGGAAGAACGTGCGGAACTCGTTGCACAGCTGCGCGGCCAGCGTCTTGTTGTGGGCGATCACGAGCGCCGGGCGCTGGACCGCCTCGATCACGCCCGCCATCGCCATCGTCTTGCCCGTGCCGGTCGCACCGAGCAGCGTCTGGAAGCGTTCACCCGCCTCGATGCCCTCGGCCAGCGCGGCGATCGCCTTCGGCTGATCGGCGGTGGGCGTGAACACGGAGTCGAGCTTGAAGTCGGGCACCGCCTCTACCGTAGCGAGCGCTTCAAGGCCCGCGCCCGGCTACTGGAGCCCGAGCTGACTTGCGTAGGCCGAGCGATAGTCCTGCTGGGCACTGAGCACGCGTTCGACGTAGGCGCGGGTCTCGGGGAATGGGATCGCCGCGACCGTCAGGTGCCCGCCTTCGGCGCGCGCCTTGGTCACCCAGCGGTCGACGTTGGCGAGGCCCGCGTTGTATGCCGCCACCGCCAGCATCTCGTTGCCGTCGTAGTGGTCGAGCAGGTAGCGCAGGTAGTAGCTGCCGTAGGCGACGTTGATGCTCGGCGTCGCCAGGTCGCTCGCCGTGAAGCTCGAGCCGCCGGACAGGTGCGCGATGAAGTAGGCGGTTTCGGGGAGGATCTGCATCAACCCCTCTGCCCCGGCCGAGGACTGCTGCGGTGAGAATTTCGACTCGGCGTAGATGACCGCGGCGATCAGCGCGGGGTCCAGGCGCTTCTGGCTCGCCTGCTTGCGGATCACCTCGGCATTCGTCAGCGGCAGACCGAGTTTGCTGACCGCGTGGTTGACCTCGGAGGCGATCACCACTCCGAGCAGCACCACGAGCCCGAGCCCGACGAGCGCCGCCAGCGTCCGTCGGCTGAGCGTCCGCGCGCGGTGTCTCGCCCGCTCCCGCTTGGAGGCACGACCTCGACGGGCACGACGGACATGGATCGCCGTCTGGCGGCTCATCGTCCTAGCTTGTCAAGAACCGCCGACAACTCGCGCTCCAGGTCCTGCTCGGTGCCGTCGTTGCGCACGACGTAGGTCGCAAGCTGCGCCTTCTCATCCTGAGAGAGCTGGCGCGCGGCACGCTCGTCCACCGCGGCGTGACCGCGCGCGGCGGCGCGATCCTGGCGCAGCTGCTCGTCGGACACGACCGCGATCGTCGCGTCGTACATCTGCTGCTGGCCCGCCTCGAACAGCAGCGGCACCTCGACCACCGCGGCCCGCGGGCGCTCTCCGCCCGCGGGCGGGTCCGCACGCGCCTCGCTCAGCCAAGCCCCCACGCGCACGCCGACCAACGGCCACAGAAGCCCCTCCAGCCATGCACGCTCCTCGGGACCCGCAAACGCCCGCTCGGCCACCGCGGAGCGGTCGATCACGCCGTCCGGCGCGACCTCGGGCCCCCAGCGCTCCACGACTGCCTCGCGCAGACGCCGATCGCTCGCCCACAGCTCGTGCACGACCGCATCGCTCGAGATCGTCGCCGCGCCCAAGCGCTCCAGCGCAGCGAGCGCCGTCGACTTGCCGGCTCCCATGCCGCCGGTCAGACCGACGAAGGGCACCACCTGCTCCACCAGCTCGGGGCCGTCCGGCGCCGGTCAGTCCTGCGAGGGCTCGGCCGGGGGCTGCTCGCCCTCCCCGGCCGGAGCCTCGGCGGCCGGAGCGGCCTCGACGGCGTCCTCGGCCGTGACTGCCTCGGCCTCGGCCGTAGCCGCCTCGGGCTCAGACTCCGGCTGCTCGGCGCTCTCGGGCTCGGCCACGGGCGCCTCGACGACCTCGGCGACCGGCTCGGCAACCTCGGCAGCGGGCTCGGCCGGCGCCTCGACAACCTCGGCGACGGGCTCGGACGGCGCCTCGACCGCAGCCTCGGGCTGCTCTGCGGGCGGCGCGGCGACCTCTGCAACCGGAGCCTCGAGGACACCGGCCTCGCCTTCGTCGGTCACGACCGGCTGCGCCGCCGGTTCGCCAGGACGCGACACCGGCAGGATCTGGTCCTCGACGCGCTTGGCCGACAGCGACAGACGGCGGCGCTCGGAGTCGATCTCGAGGATCTTCACGCGAATCTCATCGCCCGGGTGCACGATCTCACGCGGGCTCTCGACGTGGTGCGGAGCCAGCTCGGAGATGTGCACGAGCCCCTCGACGCCGTCGAGGATCTCAACGAAGGCGCCGAAGGTGACGACCTTCGTGACCTTGCCCTCGAGCTCGTCGCCGACGTTGTAGGTGTCGACGATCCGCTGCCAGGGGTCCTCTTGGGTCTGCTTCAGGCCCAGCGAGATGCGCTGGCGGTCGCGGTCGATGTCGAGCACCTTGACCTTGACGGTGTCGCCGATCGTGAGGATCTCACTCGGGTGGTTGACGTGCGACCAGGAAAGCTCTGAGATGTGGATCAGACCGTCGATCCCGTCGAGGTCGACGAACGCGCCGAAGTCGACGATGTTCGAGATCTGACCCTCGACGACGAGTCCGGGCTGCAGGCGGTCGAGGATCTGTTGGCGAACCTCCTTGCGCTCCTCCTCCAGCACCGCGCGACGCGAAAGCACGACGTTGTTGCGCGAGCGGTTGAGCTCGATCACCTTGGTCTCGATCTTCGTGCCCATGTACTCGTCGAGGTTCGGCACGCGGCGGATGTCGACCAGCGAGGCGGGCAGGAAGCCGCGCACCCCGAGGTCGATGATCAGGCCGCCCTTGACGACCTCGATCACGGTGCCCTCGACCGGCTCACCGGACTCGGCCGCGGTTTCGATGCGTTTCCAGGCTTTCTCGAAGCGCGCGCGCTTCTTGGACATGATCAGGCGACCGTCCTGGTCCTCCTTGGTCATGACGATCGCGTCGACCTCCTCGCCCAAGTGCACCTCGTCCTTGGGGTCGACCGACTTGCGGATCGAAAGCTCGTTCGCGGGGATGACGCCCTCGGACTTGTAGCCGATGTCGACGAGCACCTCGTCCTTGTCGATCCGCACGACGTGGCCCGTTACGACCTCGCCCTCCTCGATCGTCCGGAACGTGGCCTCGTAGTTGGGCACGATCGCGCCGTCGATCTCCAGCAAGAGGCCGTTCGACCCCTCGACGACGCGGGCTTGAGGATTCTCCATCACCGTTTGCACCGGCGAAGCCTAGCGCAGCGACAGCGCAGCCGTACGTATGATTGCCGCACCGATGCCTGTACGAGCGACGACGCGGGGAGCGGCGCGCACACGCCTGGAGCGCGACTGCGATGTCCTGGTGTGCGGCGCGAGCTTCGCCGGGCTGGCAATTGCGCGTGAGCTGGCGGGCTCCGGCGCGCGCGTCCTGGTGATCGATCGCTACGAGATCGGCGAGCGTCAGACGAGCGCCTGCGCGATGCCGACGCGCTGGCTGAACGCGATGGACCTGCAGGACTCCCACCGCCAGACGTTCGGCGAGCTCGTCGTGCACACGCCGTTTCGCACCTCGCGCTGGTCGCTGCCGTGGTCGTTCTCGACGTTCGACTACCGCGAGCTGTGCGCGCTGCTGTGGGCGCAGGCCGAGGACGGCGAGGTCGAGTTCGAGACCGCCACCGTGACCGGACGCGAAGGCGAGACCGTGATCACCGACCGGGGGCCGCTCAGCGCACCGCTCGTGATCGACGCGCTCGGCTGGCGTCGGGTGCTGTCCAACGGCCCGACGATCCAGCCCCCGAATGCGCGCCTCTCGCGCGGCCTGGAGGTGCACCCGCAGGGACAGGGCGAGGAGCTCGAGCTGTGGGTGGACCCGCGCTATGTGCGCGCCGGCTACTCCTGGAGCTTTCCCGCCGACGGCGAGCTGCGCGTAGGCGTCGGCTCGTTCTGGCCCTCACACCACGTCAAGCAGCCGACGGTGCAACTCGCGAGCGACCTCGGCCTGCCCGCCGAGCGCTACCAGGGCAACTGGATCCCGCATCAGCTGCGCCCCGCCGTCGAGGACGGCGTGTTCTTCGCGGGCGACTCCGCCGGGCACTGTCTCCCACTGACGGCCGAGGGAATCCGCACGGCGCTGTACTTCGGTCTGGCCTGCGGGCGCGAGCTGCGCGCCGTCGTAGAAGGCCAGCGCACGCGTGAGCAGGCGCTGCGGCGCTACGGCGCCTTTTCGGCCGCGCACAAGCGCAAGTTCGCCTGGATGCTGCGCGTGCAGCAGGCCGTCGGACAGATCACGCCGAGCCGCTCGCTGACGGGCTTCGTGCGCGCCTTCGAGAACCGCCGCCTGTGCGGGTGGGCATTCGACCGGTACCTCGACATCGCCCCGCCCGCGTTCGTCGCCGACGGACCGCGCGCGCTGACGCGCTCACGCCTGGCCGCCGTCTCGGCCTGAGCCTCAGGCGGCGCTCGAAGCCCACGCCCCGGGCGTGATCTCCAGGAAGCACATGTCCACGCGCAGCAGGTCCATCGCACGCTCGAAGCACTCCCGGCCGAAGCCGTAGCGCTCGCTGAGCGCGCGCTCGGCGGCGGGCTCCTCGGCGGGCTCGAGCATCCTCGCGCGTGCCTCGAAGGCGGCCCCGAGCGGCTTGCCGCGCACCGTGCAGGGCGCGACCAGCAGGCGCGAGTCGTTGCGCAGCCGCTTGAGCTTGCCGGAGGCGCGCTCGGAGCGCACGTACAGGCGTCCCTCGCCATCGGGTGCAGCCCACACCGGCGTCGGCACCGGCGTACCGTCGCGGCGATAGGTCACGAGCAGCGCACGCTTGTGCAGCGCGATCTGCTCGGGCGAGCCGGTGCGCGGCGCCGAGGCGATCTCGCGCGCTCCGCGCGGCGCGGTGCGGGCGGCCAGGCGCGCCCCCGGCAGCGCGGCGGGCAGGCGACGGTTCGACACGGGGCGGGCGCTCGGGCGGGCTTGGCTCACAGCTCCTCCAGGACTTCGGCGAGGCGACGCACGCCCTCGCCGATCGCGGGCTCGGACAGGTTCGCATAGCCCATCACGAGCGCCGCGACCTGCGCGGGCGGCTCGATCCGGTGGAGCTCGAGCGGGTAGATGCCGAGCGAGCGGCCCGCCGCGGCGGCGAGCAGGGCGTGCATCTCAACGGCGCGGGGCAGGCGCACGAGCGCGTGCAGTCCTGCGGAGATGCCGCTGACCTCGGCCCGGGGCAGCTCGCGGGCGACAGCCTCGATCAGCGCGTCGCGGCGCGCGCGGTTGCGCCTGCGCGCCTTGCGCAAGTGGCGGTCGTAGGCGGCGGTCTCCAACAGTCGCGCGAGCACCATCTGCTCGATCGCCGAGCAGCCGAGGTCATCGAGCGCCTTGGCCTGGGCGACGGCCTCGATCAGCGACGGCGGCACGACCAGCCAACCGAGTCGCAGACCCGGGGCCAGCGTCTTTGAGACAGTCCCGAGGTAGATCACGCGATCGGGCGCGAGCCCCTGCAGCGCGCCAAGCGGGGCGCGGTCGTAGCGGAACTCGGCGTCGTAGTCGTCCTCGATCACGTAGCCGCCCTCCCGCGCCCAGCGCACGAGCTCGCCGCGGCGCTCGGGCGAGAGCACGACCCCGGTCGGGCACTGATGGGCCGGCGTGCTGAGCACGACCGAGGAGCGCAACGAGCCGATGTCGAGGCCCTGCTCGTCCACGCGCGCGCCGTGCACCTGCATGCCCGCGTAGGCGAGCACGGCGCGGTGCGGCGGCAGTCCGGGGTCCTCGACGTCGATCGCCCCCACCCCCTGCGCCAGCAGCGCTCGGGCGAGCAGCGCAAGCCCCTGCGTCGCGCCGCCGCAGACGACGATCGCCTCGGGCTCGACGACCACGCCCCGCACACGACGCAGATAGCTGCAGAGCGCGTTGCGAAGCTCAGGCGCGCCACGGGCGTCCGGGTAGGCGAAGGCGGTGTCCGGCGCGGTGGCGAGCACCTCGCGTGTGGCCCGCAGCCACAGCGCGCGGGGAAAGGCCGACAGGTCCGGGGCGCCGGGGAAGAAGTCGAACTGCGCGCGGCCGCTCGACTTCGCCGCCGGGGCCGCGCCTTCGCTGCTGCCCGCGGCGGCCACGAAGGTGCCCGCGCCGCGACGTGCGACCAGGTAGCCCTCCGCGAGCAGCTGCGTATAGGCGTCGACGACGAGGCGCCGCGAGACGCCGAGGTCCGCGGCCATCGCGCGCGAGGAGGGCATCTGGCTGCCCGCGGCGAGCGTGCCGTCGCGCACGAGCTCGCGCAGACGGTCCTCGAGCTGGGCGCGCCGGCGCCCTCCGCGCAGGCGCACGAGCAGCTCGGGGCCATAACTGGTACCCGTTTCTGTCGTCAGACTGGACACTATCTGGGAGCCACCTCTGGGCTAGAGTAGCGAGCGTGTCAACCGTCAGCGAGATACCGGCAAACGCAAGCGTGGCCCGTGGCGTCTCGGTCGTGGAGGTCGGGCTGCTGGCGTTCGCCGCCTACCACTTCGCGATCGCCGCGCTGATGATCTTCGCGCCGCACGCCTTCTTCACGGCGATCGGCCCGTTCGGAGTGCAGAACGACCACTACCTGCGCGACACCGCGACCTTCAACCTCGCCTTCGGCGTCTCGCTGCTGATCGCATACCGGCGCGTGTCCTGGCGCACCCCGATCCTGTGCTGCGTGGCGCTGCAGTTCGCACTGCACGCGCTCAACCACCTGCTCGACATCGGCGCGGCCCACCCCCATTGGCTCGGGCCGTTCGACTTCGCCTCGCTGACGCTCGCGACAGCGGCGCTGGCGTGGCTTGCCCGCGAGTCAACTCGACCCCTGGAGGTTCAAAGATGACCAGAATCGAACCGCTCACCAAGAAGACGGCGAGCCCCGCCGTGAAGTTCGCGTTCGGCGCCTCACGCCGCCAGCTCGGCCGCGACGTCGACCCGGTCGGCGTGTACGCCTACGCACCCCGGCTGCTGCTCGGCTATGGCGCCTACGAGAAGGCGACGGCCAAGGAGCACCGCGTCGAGGAGCGGCTGAAGGTGCTCGCGGAGACGAAGGCGGCCGCGATCGTGAACTGCGAGTTCTGCTGTGACATCGCCTCGGACATCGCGCGTGAGGCCGGCGTCACCGAAGCGCAGCTGCTGGCGCTGCCGCACTACCGCGAGAGCAACGAGTTCAGCGAGTTGGAGCGCCTCGTGCTCGACTACGCCACGGCGATGAGCTGCACGCCGACGCGCGTCGGCGACGAGCTGTTCGCGGCCCTGCGCGAGCACTTCGACGAGCGCCAGATGGTCGAGCTGACGAACGTGATCGCGCTCGAGAACATGCGCGCGCGATTCAACAGCGCCTTCGACATGACGCCCGCGGGCTTCAGCGAGGGAATGGTCTGCGCCGTGCCCGAGCGCGAGCCGCAGCTCGCCGCAGCTTGAGATGGCGCGTGCGCCGGACGTGATCGGCACCGCGCGTTTGGAGCTCGTCACTGCGGGCATTCAGCGCTTATGAGGGTCTTTCTCGCGGGCGCGACGGGCGTGATCGGACGGCGGCTGCTGCCGCTGCTGCTGGCCGAAGGCCACGAGGTCACGGGCATGACACGTTCGACCTCGCGCGTCGAGCAGCTGCGCGCGGCGGGCGCCGAGGCGGTCGTGGCCGACGCGTTCGACGCCGAGGCGCTGAAGAGCGCTGTCGCGCAGGCGCGCCCAGAAGCGGTGATCCATCAGCTCACCTCGATACCCCGGCGCATCGACCCGCGCAAGATGGAGCGCGACTTCGAGACGAACGACCGCCTGCGCACGGAGGGCACGGCAAATCTCATGGCTGCGGCGAGGGCGGCGGGCGTCTCGCGCATCGTCGTGCAGAGCGTGGCCTTCTTCTACGCGCCCGGGCCGCCGGGCACGGTCCACGGCGAGCAGGATGAGCTGCTGCGCGAGGCGCAGGCGCCCAAGCCGGTCAAGCGCTCGGCCGAGGCGCTCGTCTCGCTCGAGCGCACGACGCTGCAGGCGGGCGGCACGGTGCTGCGCAACGGCTACTTCTACGGCCCCGGCAGCGCGATCGCAGGCGACGGCTCGACCGGGGAAGAAGTTGCCCGCGGGCGATTGCCGATCGTCGGCTCGGGCGCGGGCGTGTGGTCGTTCATCCACGTCGACGACGCCGCCGCCGCGACGGTCGCGGCGCTGAACGCGTACAAGCCGGGGGTCTTCAACATCGTCGATGACGAGCCCGCGCGCGTCGCCGACTGGATCCCCGCGCTGGCGGCATCGCTCGGCGCCCGCAAGCCGCGCAAAGTCCCGGTGCTGCTCGCGCGGGTGCTGGCGGGCAGCTATGGCGTGGCACTGATGACCCAAGCGCAGGGCGCCTCCAACGCGCTGGCCAAGCGCGAGCTCGGCTGGCAGCCGCGCTATCCGAGCTGGCGCGAAGGGTTCGTGGACGGCCTCGGCTGAGAGGATCCTCCGCGAGCATCCCATCCGCGCATCGATCGGATGCTCGGCCTCCAGCATCGCGTGATCGTTCGCGCTACGCGCTCACTTCCGCACGACCAGCGCGACGCCCGCGACGAGCAGCACGATCCCGACGATCCGACCGACGTCGATCCCCTGCTTGGCGACGCCGAGCAGGCCAAAGCGATCGATGAGCACGGAGATCGCGAGCTGGCCCGCGATCACGGCGGCGGTCAGCCCGCTGGCGCCGAGCGTACGCACGGCGACGAGCGCGACGCTGACATAGACGGCGCCGAGCAGGCCGCCGACGAGACCCCACCAGGGCACGCGCCCGATCTGGCCGAGGCCGCCGATGCCACCGCGCGCGATCAGCAGGATCAGCACGAGCGCGGCGGTGCCGAGGAGGAACGAGAAGGTCGCCGCCTCGTAGGAGCCAACGCTCTTGCCCAGGCGCGAGTTGACGGGCGCCTGCATGCCGACGAGGCCACCCGCGGCGGCCGCGAGCAGCACGGCCGCGAAGCGGCTCACGAACGGCTCCGCACGCTCACTTGGCCTCCAGCCAGGTCTGCCCGACGCCGATGTCGACGCCGAGCGGCGGGTCGTGCTCCCACACGCCGCACATCTCGCGCTCGATCAGCGCACGCGCATCCTCGGCCTCCTCGGGCGGGCCTTCGAACAGCAGCTCGTCGTGGATCGTCAGGAGCAGGCGCGTCTTCAGCGCGGAGCCGGCCAGCGCCGCGTGGCAGCGCACCATCGCGAGCTTGATGATGTCGGCGGCGGTGCCCTGGATCACGGTGTTGACCGCAAGCCGCTCGCCGAGCATCCGCATCTGGTAATTACGCGCCTGTAGCTCGGGGATCTGACGGCGCCTGCCCCACAGCGTCGTGACGTAGCTCTGCTCCTTGGCGAGCTCGATCGTCTCGGCCATGAAGGCCGCCACGCGCGTGAAGCGCCCGAGGTAGGCGTCGATGAACTCCTTGGCCTCCTCGCGCGGGATGTTCAGGCGGTCGGCGAGACCGAAGTCCGAGAGCCCGTAGACGATCCCGTAGTTGATCATCTTCGACTTCGAGCGCATCCCGGGGTCGATCTGCTCGGGCTCGACTCCGAAGACCTGCGAGGCGGTCGCGGTGTGCACGTCTTCCCCACGCACGAAGATCTCCTTCAGCACCGGCTCGTCGGCGACGTGCGCGAGCACTCGCAGCTCGATCTGCGAGTAGTCGGCGGAGATCAGGACCTTCCCCTCCTCGGCCTCGAAGCAGCCGCGGATCTCGCGCCCGAGCGGCGTGCGGATCGGGACGTTCTGCATGTTGGGGTTGGTGCTCGCCAGCCGTCCGGTCTGGGCCCCCGCCTGGATGAACGTCGTATGGATCCGCGAGCGCTCGTCGACCTCGCCCGGCAACACGTCGAGATAGGTCTTGGCGAGCGTCGAGAGCTCGCGCCAGCGCTCGATCTTCGGCACGATCTCGTGCTCGGCGCGAATCGCCTGCAGCACGCGCGCGTCGGTCGAGTAGCCGGTCTTGCCACGGCGCTTGCGCGAGAGGCCCAGCTTCTCGAACAGGATCTGCCCGAGCTGCTGCGGCGAGCCGATCGTGAACTCCTCTTCGGCGAGCAGGAAGATCTCCTCTTCCAGCCCGATCAGCTCCTCGCGCACACGTCCGGTGATCTCGGCGAGGCGCTCGAGGTTGAGCCGCACGCCCAGCAGCTCCATCTCGCGCAGCACGGCGATCAGCGGCAGCTCGATGTCGCTCATCACGCCCTGCAGGCCGCGCTCGGCGATCTGCGTGCGCTGCCAGGCGACCAACGCGCCGAGCATCAGCGCATCGGCGGCGAGCGGGTCCTCGAGGTCGCTCGCGAGGCCGCGCTCTTCACACAGCTCCTCGAACGGAAAGCGCCGCCGCGCGGGCTCCAAGAGGAAGGCGCCGAGCAGCGTGTCGTGGGTCAGTCCGGGCGGCACCAGCCCGAGTCCCTTGGCGTCGTGTGCGATCACGGCGCGTTCCCCCGCGGCCCGCGCGACCTGCTCGGGCCCCTCACAGTCGCCGATCAGCACCTCGGCGCCCGCCTCCTTGGCGACGGCGGCGGCAAAGCGCCAGGGCGCGCCCTCGGCGAACAGCTCGCCCTCGGGCGCCTCGGTCTCGCGCACGACGAGCGCGAGCTCGTCCCCGGCGGCGCCGAGGCGCGCGATCTGCTCGACGGCGCCGCTGCGCACGAGCCCGCCCAGCTTGACCTCGGCGGCAGGCAGCGGCGCCGCGACCTCGGGGTCGCCGAGCGCTTCCTCCAGGCGCCGCAACGGGTCGCGCAGCTCGTACTCGCGGAACACCTCACGCACGCGCGAGCGGTCCGGCTCGCGCACCGACTCCGCGGCGATATCGACCTCCACGGCGACGTCGCGCTGCACGGTGGCGAGCTGCTTGGAGATGCGCGCGTCCTCGGCGTGCTCGGTCAGGTTCTGTTTGCGCTTGGCGCCTTTTATCTGCTCGATGTTCGCGAGCACGTCCTCGAGCGTGCCGTAGCTCTGCAACAGCTCGCTCGCGGTCTTGTCGCCGATCCCGGGGACGCCGGGGATGTTGTCGGAGGTATCCCCCTTCAGCCCGTAGAAGTCGGGGATCGACTCGGGCGGGATGCCGTAGCGGTCGATCACGGCCTGACGGTCGTAGATCTTGGTCTCGGTGATCCCGCGCGCGGTCGCCATCACCTTGACGATGCCCTCGCCGTCGATCAGCTGGAAGGCATCGCGATCGCCGGTGACGATCATCACCGGCACGGCGGGGTCGGCATCCAGCGCGTGCTGGGCGATCGAGGCGATCACGTCGTCGGCCTCGTAGCCCTCGATCTTCGCGTTGGCGTAGCCGAACGCCTCGACGAGCGGTTCCATCGCGGGCCACTGCTGCTTGAGCAGATCCGGGCGCGAGCGGCGCTGGGCCTTGTACTCGGAGTAGACCTCGGTGCGCCCGGAGGTGCCGGCGTCCCAGGCGACGACCGTGGGACACACGCCGTAGTCGGTGACGATCTTCACGAGCATCGAGGCGAAGCCGAAGATCGCGTTGGTGGGGACGCCGGTCGAGGTGGCGATCGACTCCGGCAGGGCGAAGAAGGCCCGGTAGACGAGGCTCGGCCCGTCGATCAGGAACAGGCGCCGCTCGCCGCCGGCGGCGGTCGCGGCGGGCGGCTTCGCGCTGGTGCTGGTGGCGGCCATCGGCAGCTCACTCTACGTGCCGACGCGGGGCCTCGCGGGCCGCTCTCGCGCACAGCGCGGGGTGTGGTTGGCCGCTTTGCAGAAGACCGCGGCGCGTGGCGCTCCGCAGAGCGCGCCGCGTTGGCCCTAACATGCCCTGCCGCCAAACAAGCGAGGGGAATTCTTCAGTGAGCGCCACACCAAGCGCGCAGTACCGACTCACGATCCGCGTCCGCGTCGACGACGCCCAGGGCACGCTCGGGCTGCTCGCGGGCGCGATCAACGACGCGGGTGGCGCGGTCGGGGCGATCGACCTGGTCGAGGTCGACGGCTCGCACAGCCTGCGCGACATCGTCGTGGACGCCGCCAGCCAGGCCCACTGGGACCAGATCATCGCGTCGATGGAGGCGCTCGCGGGCGTCGAGGTGATCGACACGACCGACCGCACCTTCCAGATGCACGTGGGCGGCAAGATCGAACAGCACAACAAGAGCCCGCTGAAGACGCGCGACGACCTCTCGATGGCCTACACGCCGGGCGTGGCGCGCGTCTGCACAGCGATCGCCGAGGACGAAGACAAGGCCTTCCAGTACACGATCAAGCGCAACACGGTGGCGGTCGTCTCCGACGGCACGGCGGTGCTCGGCCTCGGAGACATCGGCCCGCGCGCGGCGATGCCGGTGATGGAGGGCAAGTGCTGCCTGTTCAAGGAGTTCGCGGGCGTGGACGCATTCCCGATCTGCCTGGACACGACCGACCCCGACGAGATCGTCAACGCCGTCAAGCTGATCGCGCCGGCCTTCGGCGGTATCAACCTCGAGGACATCTCGGCGCCGCGCTGCTTCGAGATCGAGGACCGGCTCAAGGAGCAGCTCGACATCCCGGTGTTCCACGACGACCAGCACGGCACGGCGGTGGTCGTGATGGCGGCGCTGTTGAACGCGGTCAAGCTGACGGGCAAGCGCATCGACGAGCTGAACGTGCTGATCATCGGCCTCGGCGCGGCGGGCATCGCGGTCACGAAGATCCTGCACGCGGGCGGCGTGCGAAACATCGTCGGCGCGGATTCGCGCGGCGCGCTGCACGTGCAGCGCGAGGACTACCTGAATGGCTCGATGAGCGAGATCAAGCGCTGGTTCGCCGAGCAGACGAACCCCGACTGCCGCGCGGGCACGCCCGCGGAGGTGATCGACGGCGAGGATCTGCTGATCGGCCTCTCGGGCGCGAAGGCGATGCCGGCCGAGGCGCTGGCGCGGATGAACGAGGACGCGATGGTGTTCGCGATGGCGAACCCCAACCCCGAGGTCAGCCCCGAGGACGCGGCCAAGTACGCGCGCATCGTGGCGACGGGACGCTCGGACTACCCGAACCAGATCAACAACGTGCTGTGCTTCCCGGGCGTCTTTCGCGGCGCGCTGGACGTGCGCGCGCAGACGATCACCGAGGAGATGAAGATGGCGGCGGCGCACGCGATCGCCGACACGGTGGACGAGTCCGAACTGCGCGAGGACTACATCATCCCCTCGGTGTTCAACCGCGACGTCGCGCCCGCGGTGGCGAAGGCGGTGGCCGATGAGGCGCGCGCGACCGGCACGGCGCGCGCGGGGCACGAGGTCGGCTTCGCGCAGGGCGACACGCTGACCCCGAGCACGACCGCGGCGCAGGCCGACGGCCGTTTGTGAGCCGCCACGCCGGGTGAACGCGTATAGGTGTGCATGACGCGCGCCTGTGAGAGAGTGAGCCGGTGAGCGAGCGCGTCACGGTTACGGGAGCGACGGGCCTGATCGGCCCGCGCGTGGTGGCGGCGCTGCAGGACCGTGGGATGCAGGTGAGCGTGCTCAGCCGCGACCCGCAGCGGGCGCGCGAGCGCCTGCAGCGCGAGGGGCACGAGCCGGTCGATGCCTACGCCTGGGATCTGATGAGCGAACCGGCGCCCGCACAGGCGCTCGAGGGTCGCGACGGCGTGGTGCACCTCGCGGGCGAGAACCTGGCCCAGCGCTGGAGCGCCCGCGCCAAGCAGGCGATCCGCGAGAGCCGCGTGACCGGCACGCGCAACCTGCTGGCGGGCATCGGCGGCCTGCGGCAGGCGCCGAAAGCGCTGGTGAGCTCCTCGGGCGTCGGCTACTACGGACCCCGCGGCGAGGAGCCGCTGGACGAGGAGGCGACGCCGGGGCGCGACTTCCTGGCGGAGATCTGCGTGGAGTGGGAGGCGGAGGCGCAGAGGGCGCAGGCGCTTGGCGTGCGCGTGGTCTGCGTGCGAACGGGCGTCGTGCTGGACAAGGACGGCGGCGCGCTGGAGAAGATGCTGCCCCCCTTCAAGCTCGGCGTGGGCGGGCCGGTGGCGGGCGGGCGCCAGTACATCTCCTGGGTCCACACCGAGGACGTGGTGGGGATGATGGTCACAGCGCTGAGCGACGAGCGCTGGAGCGGGGCGGTCAACGCGACGGCGCCGACGCCGGTCAACAACCGCGACTTCGCGCGCGCGCTGGGGCGTGCGCTGAAACGCCCGGCACTGCTGCCGGTGCCGGGCGTGGCGCTGCAGCTCCTCTACGGCGAGATGGCCGAGCTCGTGACCGAAGGCGCGCGCGTGGTCCCCGCCAAGCCGCTGGTGCTCGGCTACGAGTTCGCGCATCCCGAGCTGGACGAGGCGCTCAGCTCGGCGCTCCAACGCGGCTGAGCGCGCCATCCTTGGCGCTCCCGGGCGTAACCGGCCCCACGGCTCGGTTCTCGGTCTCGACGATCACGCGGCAGGGACGCTTGCCGAGCAGGTAGGCGGCGGTCGGGCCGATCCCCTGCTCGCCGGCGGGGGCGTGGATCGTTGACCAGTAGATGACATCGGCACCGACGCGCTGGGCTTCCTCGACCAGCGCGGCGCCGGGGTGAC
The DNA here is from genome assembly GCA_036267655.1 of Solirubrobacteraceae bacterium. Taxonomy (GTDB): domain Bacteria; phylum Actinomycetota; class Thermoleophilia; order Solirubrobacterales; family Solirubrobacteraceae; genus Palsa-744. The sequence goes on along the minus strand of DATAVP010000009.1, from coordinate 36,604 downwards.
GGGTGCGGATCAGCCCGGTGTGGGTCTTGATGCCGGCGCGGCGAGCCTGGATGCGCGCGCTCTCGAGCACCGAGCGCCCGTGCGCCTCCTCGGCCTCCAGGCCCGCGTCGAGCGAGAGCTGGTTGGGCACGGGCAGCACGAACACGGCATAGACGACGCCGTCTTCGCCGATCAGCTTGGCGGCGCTGCGCAGCACGCTGGCTGAGACGTCGGCGCCGAAGATCGGCACGAGCGCGGTGCGGTAGTCGAAGGCCTCGAAGTCGGGCGGGCGCTGCGGGCGCTCGATCCGGTGCTGCGTACGCACGTCGAGCCCCTGGCGCTTGCGATAGACGACGTAGCCGACGAGCCCGACGAGCATCCAGGGGATGCCGATCGTGCGCGCCTCGGGATGCAGCGCGACGACGGCGCACCAGGCGGCGAACGTGCCGATCGCGCCGAGCACCGCGGTCAGCGGGATCGTCGAGCCGCGGATGCGCACGTTCCAGGGCATCCGGTAGGGACGCTCCTGGTCTGGCTTCTTGACGCGCAGCGCGATTACGGCGACGTGCGCGGTCGTGAACGACAGCATCGCCCCAAACGAGTAGAGGTTGCCGAGCAGGTTGGTTTCGCCCGGCAGGATCAGCACCCCGGCGAGCACGGAGAAGAACACGATCGTGAAGGCGGGCGTGCGAAAGCGCGCATGCAGGCGCGAGAAGATGCTCGGGAGCTGGCGATGCTCGGACAGCGACCAGGACAGCCGCGAGATGCCGATCAGGCCCGCGTTCGTGGCGATGAACAGGATCGTGGCGGCGAGCACGCCGACGTAGTCGCGGGCGATGCTCAGCACCGTGCCGTGCAGCCCCAGGCGCGAGACGATCCCGAGCACGGGGTCGTTCTCGTAGGTGGTGCCGAGCGCGGTCGCGTAATGGCCCGCGTGCTGGACGACCGGCAGCGCGGACAGCGCGACGACCGAGATCCCGGCGTAGACGCCGAGCACGGCGAGCAGCACGAGGTTGACGGACTTGGGGATGTCGTGGCCGGGGTCCTTGGCCTCCTCGGCCATGTTCGAGACGGTCTCGATCCCGGTGTAGGCGACCATCGCCACCGACAGCGCGAAGATCACCTGGCTCCAGCTCGGGACGGTGCCGAGGTGCACCTGATGCACGAGCAGCGCGGGATCGAGCACGAGCACGACGCCCAGGCAGACGAGCAGCACCTGCGTGCAGAGGTCGGCGACCGCGAGGAACAGGTTCAATTTCGCCGACTCGCCGAGGCCGCGGATGTTCAGCACGGCGAGCGCGGCGATCGTGACGAGCCCGCCGATGATGTCGCCGGGGTTGTGCGTGAGCGCGGGGACGAAGGCGCCGAGATAGTGCGGCACGAAGAACGCGGAGATCGCGATCGTGATGATGTAGTCGAGCGTCAGCGCCCAGCCCGCGAAGAACGAGACGAGCTCGTTGAAGGCGTGGCGTGCGAACGAGGAGGAGCCGCCGGCTTCGGGGAACATCGCGGCGCCCTCGGCATAGGTCTTGGCAGTGAGCACGAACAGCCCGCCCGCGAACAGGAACACCAGCGGCGTGAGCCCGAGCGCGTGGGCGGCGACGAGTCCGAGCGCGTAGTAGATCGAGGAGCCGACGTTGCCGTAGGCGGTGGCGAACAGGCCCGGCACGCCGACCGAGCGGCGCAGACCGTGCTCTGACAGACGTGCCATCCCCCCGCGACGCTAGGTGCCCGGACATCACGCTCGCATGACGATCGCCGGGCGGCACATAACGATTTCATGACGATTTCGCTATGGCTGCTTGACGGCCCGCGCGGCGGGCGCGGGAGCCTCCTCGGCGGTGGCCCTCAGGCAGGCGTCGCGACAGGCTCGCGCGGGCGCGCGGGAGGGTTCTCGGTCTCGATGATCACGCGACAGGGCCGCTTGCCGAGCAGATAGGCGGCGGTGGGGCCGATCCGCTGCTCGGGCGAGGAGGCGTGAATCGTGGACCAGTAGATCACGTCGGCGCCGACGCGTTCGGCTTCGGCCACGAGCGCGGCGCCGGGGTTGCGCGTGCGGATCAGGCCGGTGTGGATCTTGATCCCGGCGCGGCGCGCCTGGATGCGCGCGCTCTCGAGCACCGAGCGCCCGTGCGCCTCCTCGGCCTCCAGTCCCGCCTCGAGCGAGAGCTGGCTCGGCACCGGCAGCACGAAGATCGCATAGACGACGCCGTCTTCGCCGATCAGCTTGGCGGCGTGGTCGAGCACGCTGGCGCTGATGTCCTTGCCGAAGATCGGCACGAGCGCGGTGCGGTAGTCGAACTCGGCGAAGTCGGTCGGACGCTCGCGCTGCGGCGCCTTGGTCGTCGTGCGCAGGTCGAGCCCCTGCTGCCTGCGGAACAGGACGTAGAGGACCATGCCGAAGGCGAGCCAGAAGACGCCCGCTGCGGCGACGGCGAGGTGCAGGGCGGTGACGACGACGAACGCCAGGCCGGTGCCGAGGATCCCGAGCAGCGCGAACACGGGCAAGGGGCGCCCGGCGATCGTGATCGTGCCGGGTCCGCGATATGGGCGCGGCCGGTCCGGCTCCTTGATCCGCAAGCGGATCACGGACAGGTGCGCGATCGTGAACGACAGCATCGCGCCGAAGGCGTACATGTTGCCGAGGAATTCGGCCTGCCCGGGGATGATCGTCAGGCAGGCGATGCCGCCGAACAGCAGGATCCCGATCCAGGGCGTCGAGAAGCGCGGGTGAAGCTGGGAGAGTCGTCCCGGCACCTGGCGGTGCAGCCCCATCGAGTAGACCAGCCGCGAAGCGCCGATGATCCCGGCGTTCGCGGCGATGAACAGGATCGTGGCGGCGAGCAGCCCGACGTAGATCTCCCCCGCGGACTGCAGCGCGCCGAGGTGCAGGTGCTTGACGATCCCGAGCACGGGGTCGCCGGCGAAACCGCCCTTGTCCTCGGCGGTGCCGAGCAGCGTCGTGTACTTGCCGTCGGCGCCTTTGTGCACCGGCAGCGCCGACAGGGCGACCATCGGCAGCGCGGCGTAGATCGCGAACACCGCGAGCACGACGAACTTGATCGCGCGCGGGACGGTCTTGGTCTCGTCGCGCGCCTCCTCGGCCATGTTCGAGATCGTCTCGATGCCGGTATAGGCGATCATCCCGATCGGGATCGCGATCAAGAAGTCTTTCCAACTCGGTGCAACCCCCAGGTGCACGTTGTGGATCAGCACGTGCGGCGAGAGCACCAGCACGATCCCGACGATCACGAGCAGCAGCTGCGTGGCCAGATCGGTGATCGCGAGCACGATGTTGAGCCCGGCGGCCTCTTTGACGCCGACGACGTTGACGACCGACAGCACAGCGACGACGGCGATCCCGAAGATGATGTCGCCGGGTCCGTGTTCGAGCGCGGGCCAGAACAGCCCGCCGATGTAGTGGGGCACGAAGAACGCGGAGATCGCGATCGTGATCGTGTAGTTGAGCATCTGCGCCCAGGCCGCGAAGAACGACCACAGCTCGTTGAAGGCGTGGCGGGCGAAGGAGGAGGAGCCGCCCGCCTCGGGGTACATCGCCGTGGCCTCGGCGTAGGTGGCGGCGGTCAGGTAGAAGATCACGCCGGTGATCAGGAACACGATCGGCGTCAGCCCCAGCGCGTAGGAGGCGACGAGCCCGAGCGCGTAGTAGATCGAGGAGCCGACGTTGCCGTAGGCGGTCGAGAACAGCGCGCTCGTGCCGAGCACGCGCTTGAGCCCGTGTTGGGTGAGCCGCGCCATCAGCGCAGCGTATAGAGGGGATCAGGCGCGCAGGGCAGCCGTTTGCGACCGCGACTGCGGGATGGGCGGCTCGCGCGGGCCACGCGTCGCGCGGGCTCAGCCCCGGCGCATTTCGCGGACTGGAATCGATGCAAGAACCCATGCATCGCAGCCGGCTGAGCAGGAACCCACCGTATGATCCCGACGATCCGGGGCCAAGCGTCTCTCGGACCTGCTCGTCATGGACACTTCGCGCCGCGGAAACTACGACTCTGGAGAGGACTTCGTCCTCGAATATGGAGAGCTGCGCTTCACCTTCAACGAGGCCGATTTCTCCGAGCGCTGCGAGCAGGCGGCGATCAAGGTCGGCTTCGTCGGCGGCCGCCTCGGCGAGGGGGAGCTCGAAGACCTCGTGAACCTCGCGGTCAACGGCGAGATCTCAGACCCCGCCTCGGCGCTGGGGCAGCACGTCAACGACTGCTGGCCCGAGCTCGTCGGCCCCGCCGAGCGCTCGCTCGTGCACTGGCTGCGCCGCCTGGTGTTTCGCGGCGCTTGGCTGGACCAGCGCGTGAACGAGGGCGAGCTGAGCGTCGCCTTCGACGAAGAGTCCGGCAGCTTCGCCTACGTGCAGCCGACCGACCCCCTGACGGAGGCCGGCGGCGAGCCGATCGAACTCGCCCCCGAGCCCTCTTGGGGCCGGGTCGCCTACAAGCGCTACGCCTAGCCCGGCGGGCTCCGCCTCGGGAGCGAGGCCGGCGCGTCGCCTCAGTCGCTAGGCGGCTGACTCCATCGCCTCGGCCCGTGCCTTCGTGATCGCCTGCGCGCCGTCCTCGCCGACGAGCAGCTCGGGACGCAGCGTGCCGCTGGCCGCGAGGTCGAGGATCGGCTGGCGCCCGGTGGCGGTGAGCGCGACGTCGAGCGCGATCACGGTGCTCTCGCCGCCGAGCGGCTGCGTGGAGGTCGCGACGATCGTCAAGGAGCCGCCCTCACGCAGGTTGCGTGCCGAGGCGAGCGCCTTGCGCGCCACGTGCACAGGCAGCCCGTCGAGCGAGTCGATCAGCACGACCGCGTCACCCCCACGTGCGGCGACGCGCTTGGCGGCGTCGATCGCGCGCTCGACGGCCTGACCCTGAGAGTCGGGCGCCGCCGCGAAGCTGAGCGCCGCGGCCGGGGCGTGCTCGCCCGCCTGCCAGCGACCGATCTCCTCGGGCCGCGCACCCGCCAGCACCAGCGAGACCTCGAGCCCCTCGCGCCCGGCGAGCGCGTGCAGCAGCTTGCCGAGCGTCTCGCTCTTGCCCGCCCGCGCCGCGCCCACGATCAACACGCGTGAGCCGCGACCGAACGGGGTCAGCCACTCCACTGCGGTGAGCGTGGGGTCCTCGGACTCCAGCGCGAAGCGCTCGCCGGGATAGTCGACGGGCAGATCGTCGTAGCGGACGCCCGCCGAGACCGCGTCGGCGGAGTCGCCGTTGATCGTGTCGATCCGGACCAGCGAGGGATAGCGCTCGGAGCGCCGCGGCGTGCGTACCGGCCCGGCCACGCGATCGCCCGAGACCAGCTCGCAGCGGCGCACCTGGGCCGCGGAGATGTAGACGTCCCCGTCGGAGGGCTCCGGCGGGTCGATGCGCAGGAAGGCCGAGCCGTTGCCGAGCACCTCGACGACGCCCTCGGCGACCTCGCCGCCCGCGCGCTCCTCGGACTCCTCGTCATCCGCTTCCTTCGCGGCGCCCCGCGCCTCTGCTCCACCACGGCGCGAGCGGCTGCGTTTCGCGGGCTTCTCCTCCTCCTTGGCGTCCGGCACAGCCTCGGCCTCGGCCTCAGTCTCGGTCTCGCCGTCCTCGCTGGAGTCGGAGCTCGGGCGACGCGAGCGACCGCCGCGACGGCGACCGCGGCTGCGGGCCGGGCGGGCCGTCTCCTCGCCGTCGTCCTGCGCCTCCTGCTCGGCGCCGTCGGAGGAGCCGGGCTGATCGCCGAGGATCCGGTCGATCAGATCGGCCTTGCGAAGCCTTCTGAAACCGTCGAGCCCAAGTTGGTCGGCGATCGCGTGGAGGTCGGCCAGGGGGCTCGCCTCAAGCTCAGAGCGCTCGAGCACTGATGTCATTTCCTCTTCTCCTTGTTGGATGGGTGGTTGGCGTCCCGCCGCGTTGGACAGCGGCGGGCACCCGCACTGATCTCAGCCTAGCGGCTGCTTCGGCCGCCCGACCTTTCGTGACGCAATTCATCGGCCAGCGCGAGATCCCTGCTCGGATCGGCTTCGCCGCGCAGCGCCGCGCGCACGGCGAGGAAGTCCGAGGCCGCGGCGACGTCGTGCACGCGGAAGATGTGCGCACCGGCGTCGAGGCCGTTGGCGAGCGCGGCCAGCGTGCCCGCCAAGCGCTCGCGAGGGGGACGACCGGTCAGTGCGCCGACGAAGTCCTTGCGTGAGATCGCCATCAGCAGCGGGCGACCGAGCTCGTGCAGGCGCTCGACTTCGCTCAGCAGGCGGATCGTCTGCGCGGGCGTCTTCGAGAAGTCGGGCCCGGGATCGACGATCAGCTGCTCCTCCCCCACTCCGGCTTCGCGCGCAAGCGCGATGCGCTCCCCCAGGAACGCGAGCACCTCGGCGGTCACGTCGCCGTACAGGTCGGGGTCCTGCAGTCGTTCGCGGGGCGCCGCGCGTGTGTGCATCACGACCAGACCCGCCCCGCTCTGCGCGCAGACGGCGGCCAGCTCGGGGTCGCGCAGGCCGCTGACGTCGTTGACGATGCCCGCGCCCGCGGCCACCGCGGCGCGGGCGACGGCGGGCTTGTAGGTGTCGATCGAGACCAGCGCGCCCAGCGAGTCGGACAGCCGCTGCACGAGCGGGACCACGCGCTCGATCTCCTGCTCGACCGCGACCGGGGGACGGCCGGTCGTGGCGGACTCGCCGCCGACGTCGAGCACGTCGGCGCCCGCCGCCAACAGCTCCTCGGCGAGCCGAGTCTGAGCGTCGAGCGTGGCGTGCACGCCGCCGTCGCTGAAGGAGTCCGGCGAGGCGTTGACGATGCCCATCAGCAGCGCGCGCCCGCCCAGCTCGAGCTCCCGCCCGCCCGCCCGCAGCGTCAGCCGTGGCGCTCGGCTCACGAGGCGATCAGGCCCTCGGCGCGCGCCTCCTCGTGAAAGCGCTCGACCTCGCGCGCCACGCGCTCGGGCTCCCAGCCCAGCTCGCCCGCCAGCACGTCGGCCACGCGCGCGACGGGGCCGTCGCGATCGCCCTCGCCGGGAGCCAGCGCACGCGCGGACAAGAGCCCCAGGCGCGTGCGTCGCAGCAGCACGTCGGCGATCCCCCGCGCCTGCTCGTGGCGCGCGGCCAGCACGACCTCGGCGAGCAGGTCTGGCATCCCCGCGACGATCGGCTGCGCCAGCTCGCCGCGCTCGCCCGCCAGCGCGAGCACCTGGTGCGCCGCGTGCCCGTAGCGCGCCGCCAGAGACTCATAGGACTGCTCGGGCACCCCCTCCACGCGCGGCAGCTCGTCGGCCGGGACCGCTTGGCCGAGTGGGATTTCGTGCGTGCGGCAGGGGGCGTCGCTGGCATCGCGAAGCGCCATCCGGTCGACGGTCATCTTCGCCATCCTCCGCCAGGTCGTGAGCTTGCCGCCGGTGATCGTGATCATCCCCGAGGAGGTCTCGTACAGCTCGGCCTTGCGCGAGATGTCCACCGACTTCTTCGGGTCGCCCGTGGAGATCAGCGGACGCACGCCCGCGAACGCGCCGGTCAGATCCTCCGGCCCCAGCTCGGCGCCGAAGAACTCGTTGATCGCGTCGAGCAGATAGGCGACGTCGTCGTCGGCGGGCTCCACGTGCGCAAGCGAGCCCTCGTAGTCGTTGTCGGTCGTGCCGATCAGCGTGTGGCCCAGCCAGGGCAGCGCGAAGATCGAGCGGCCCGACCCCGCGGGCACGATCGCCCCGCCCACGAGCGGCAGGTCGTCGTGGTGCAGGAGGATGTGGGTGCCGCGACTGGGACGAATGCGCGGCAGCTCGGCCTCGTCGTGCAGCTCCTGCGGGCGCAGCTCGTCGGCCCACACGCCGGTCGCGTTGATCACGTTGGCGGCGCGCACGTCGAACTCGCGGCCGCTCTCGCAGTCGCGGGCGTGAACGCCCTGGGCACGCCCTTCGTGCTCGAGCAGGCCCGTGACCTCGACGCGGTTGGAGCACACCGCGCCGAAGCGCTCGGCCTCGCCGAGGACCGTCAGCACGAGCCGCACGTCATCGGTCTGGCAGTCGTAGAACAGGTAGCCGCTGGTCGGCTCGCGACGGGCGAGCGCGGGCAGCAGCTCGAGCACTTCCTCGCCCGAGATCACGCGATGGCGCTCGGGGCTCCAGGACTCCCCGTCGTCGGCGCCGCTCGCGGCGGACCCCTCCTCGCCGGCACCCGCCTCGCGCTCGCCGGTGCGGGCGCGCTTGCCGCGACGCGCGCGGCGCCGTCCGCGCTCGACCGACATCACGTCGTAGAGGTTCAGGCCAACGCCGACGAGCCGGTCTGGATGCGCGCCCTCGAAGGCGGGCACCACCAGCGGCAGCGGGCGCACCAGGTGCGGCGCCAGCGCGACCATCAGCTGGCGCTCCAGCAGCGCCTCGCGCACGAGACCGAGGTCGAAGTTCTGCAGGTAGCGCAGCCCGCCATGCACCAGCTTGCTCGAGCGGCTGGAGGTGCCCGAGGCGTAGTCGGCGCGCTCCAGCAGGGCGACGCTGTAGCCGCGCGAGGCCGCGTCGAGCGCGACGCCCGCGCCCGTGATGCCGCCGCCGACGACCACCACGTCGAACTCCTCCTCGGCCAACGCCGCGAGAGCCTGGCTGCGCTCGATCACGCCCGCAGTCTCTCAAAGGCGGGGCCGCGAACCACGAGACAGCCGTACAGTCCCGCCCTGCGGCCCCCGGCCGCGCCCATCGCAGCCGTAACGGCGCTCGCAGTCGCGACGCGGCAGCGCTTGGCTTCAGCGCCGCCTGCCGCCGGACGCCAGCAGCAGCGCGACTTTGGTCGCATGGGCCTGGCGCAGGCCGAGCTTGTCGATCGCCACGAGCGTCAGCGTGTAGGGCCCGGGCTTCAGATCGCCCGCCACGATCGAGAAGCGCCCGCCGCCCGCGTTGCGCGCGGCCAGCTTGCGCGCGAACGTCCGCTTGCAGGTGGTGCGCCGCCCGTGCTTGCGACAGGCGAGCCTGCGCGTGAACGACAGCTTCGCCTCCACCTTCGTCACGAGCGCATCGCCGCTGCCCTTGGAGGCGCGGACCGTGACGGTGCAGACGCCGCGTCGGCAGCGGGCCGCGAGCAGTCGCAGCGTCGGCAATGAGGGTTTCTGGCTCGGCGCCGGAGCCGGCGCCGGGGGGAGCGTGGGGGCGGCGATCAGGTTCGGGGGCGCCGGCAATGGCGCGATCGTGAGCTCGTCGCTGATCGCTTCGCCGACACCGCCCGCGTTGCGCGCCGTGACCGCACAGAAGATTCGCGTGCCCGCGTCGCCGGCCCGCGTCACGTACGTCGTCCACGGGTTGGCCTGTTCGCTCAGCGCCGTGATCGCGAACGGGTGCGCGATGCTCGATTCGTCGCGATAGAAGCGGTACTGGAATTCAGAGGATCCCAGCCACGAGCCGGGCTCGCAGGTGAGCGTCTGGCCCACCGCCGCCTCGCCGTCGATCGTCGGTTCGGCCGTGTTACGCGGCGCCTGCGGCGGGTTCGAAGTCGCGAACAGGCGGTTTTCCCCGGTCACGACGCTCTGGTAGACGCCGGGAAATTCTTTCTGCGCGCAGCCCGCGCCGAAGTCGACCAGGGCGAGCAGCCGGTCTTCGGGGTCACCGAGCGGACCGCTGAACAGCGGGCCTCCGCTGTCGCCGTAGCAGGCGTCGGTCGTCGGCGAGCCGCTGCCGATCGCGCAGATGAAGTCGGCGCGCAGCAGGCTCTCTTCTTCGTAGTCCGAGGCGCATTCGGCGGGGAGCAGGGTCGTGACCTGCGCCGACTGCAACAGGGCCGGATGGCCTTCTTCTTCTTCGGCTTCCGTCGGTTCCTGTTCGGGCAGCAGCGGTTTCGTGAAGCCCCAGCCGCTGACCGTCGCGCTCGAGCCGATCGCCGGAAAGCCGCCCGCGAGGGCGATCGGGGCGATCCTCACCCCGGCACCGCCGATTTCGGGTGTCGTGCCTTCTTCCCAGAGCGGTTTTTCGAGCGTCAGCACGCCGAGGTCATGTTCGTAGGTGAACGGGTCGAAGTCGGGGTCGAACGAGGTCGCAACGACCGGGTCCTCGATCGAGCCGACTTCCGGTTCCTGCAGGTTCGCGCTCCCCGCCAGCACCTCGATTTCTTCGGGCGCCGCCGCTTCGAAGCCGCCGAAGGTGACGCAGTGGGCCGCGGTCAGCACGTGCGTGGCGTCGCGGATCACGCCGCCGCAGAACTGGGCCTCGAGCAGGTTGTCCGGTTCGTGGGAGTCGACCACCTGCGGGTCGTACAGCGCTACCTGGAACGGCGCTTCGTCGATCGCGGTCGGGGCGCCGTGCACGATCCGCGGGCGCACTCGCGCCGCGAGCGCCGGCGAGGACGACAGCAACAGCGCCGCGAGCGCCGGCAGCAGGAGCGTCGCCAGGCGCGACACGCCCGCTACAGCTCCGAGAGCTCCGAGGTGATCTCGGAGACAGCCGACTTCGCGTCGCCGAACAGCATCGCGGTCTTGGGGTCGTAGTACAGCTCGTTTTCGATGCCCGCGAAGCCCGGGTTCATCGAGCGCTTGATCACGATCACCGACTGGCTGTCGTTGACTTCGAGGATCGGCATCCCGTAGATCGGCGAGGACGGTGTGTTCTTTGCAGCCGGGTTCGTCACGTCGTTGGCGCCGATCACCAGCGAGACATCGGTGCGCTGGAACTCCGGGTTCGCGTCGTCCATCTCCTTGAGCTGGTCATACGGCACGTCGGCCTCGGCCAGCAACACGTTCATGTGCCCCGGCATGCGCCCCGCCACCGGGTGGATCGCGTAGCTCACCTCGACGCCGCGTTTCTCGAGCTCCTTCGTCAGCTCGCGCACGGCATGCTGCGCCTGCGCCACGGCCATGCCGTAGCCCGGCACGATCACCACGCGGCTCGCGTAGGCGAGCTGGATAGCAGCGTCCGACGCGCTCGTCGATTTCACCGTGCCCGCGTGCTCGCCCGCGCCTTCGGCGCCCGCGACCGCGCCGCCACCGCCGAAGCCGCCCGCCACGATCGCCGGGATCGAGCGGTTCATCGCGGTCGCCATCAGGTTCGTCAGGATCGTGCCCGAGGCGCCGACGATCATGCCCGCGACGATCAGCGCCGTGTTGTTCAGCGCGATCCCCGTCGCCGCCGCCGACAGGCCGGTAAAGGCGTTCAGCAGCGAGATCACGACCGGCATGTCCGCGCCGCCGATCGGCAGCACGACCGCGTTGCCCAGCAGCGCCGAGCACACCAGCAGGCCGATGAAGATCCCCTCGGAGTGGTTGCCCGCGGCGATGTCGATGCCCGCGGCGACCGCCAGGATCAGCAGCACGAGGTTGACGATCTGCTGCGCGGAGCCGAGGCTGATCGGGCGCCCGGGGATGATTTCCTGGAGCTTGCCGAAGGCGATGTTCGAACCCCAGAAGGAAACCGAGCCGACGATCGCCGCGAACAGCGAGAAGATCGTGATGTACGTCGCCACGCCCGTGAAGCCGTCGGTCAGGCGGAACTCCGACCAAGAGATCAGGAACACCGCGCCGCCGCCGACGCCGTTGAACAGCGCGACCATCTGCGGCATCGCGGTCATCTTCACCTGGCGCGCCGCCGGGACGCCGACGGCCGTGCCGAGCGCCACACCGAGCACGATCAGGCCCCAGTTGCCCTCGCCCTCGTTCAGCAGCGTCGCGATCACCGCGATCAACATGCCCACGCCCGCGATGCGGTTGCCGCGGACCGCCGTCGTCGGCCCCGACAGGCCGCGCAGGCCCTGGATGAACAGGGCGAAGGCGATGATGTAGAGGACGTCGAGGAAGTTCTGGTCCTGCAGGAAGGAGCTCGCGAGGATCACGACGCGCCGCCCCCCTCGCCATCGCCGTCCTTGGGCGGTTTCGGCTTGGACTTGAACATCTCGAGCATGCGGTCCGTCACGAGGAAGCCGCCGATCACGTTGATCGTGCCGAAGGCGATCGCGATCACGAGGATGATCTTGTTGAAGGTGCCGTTGCCCGAGGCGCCCACGACCAGCAGGCCGCCCAGCAGCACGATCCCGTGGATCGCGTTCGTGCCCGACATCAGCGGCGTGTGCAGCGTGTTCGGCACCTTCGAGATCACAACGAAGCCGATGAAGCCCGCGAGCACCAGGATCGCGAGGTTGGTCGTGAGCGTGCTCGCCAGGATCATGCCGGTGCTCCTCCCGCCGCTTTCTCCACGGTCGCCTTCGCGGCCGCGTTGACGATCTCGCCGTCGCGCACGACGCACGCCCCGGCGATTATCTCGTCATCAAAATCAAGATTGAGCGTGTTCTCCTCGCCGATCAGCAGTTCCAGCAGCGACAGCACGTTGCGGGCAAAGAGCTGCGAGGAGTGCTCGGGCATGCTCGCGGGCAGGTTCAAGGGCGAGACGATCTTCACGTCGTGCCTGACCACCGTCTGCCCCGGCTCGGTCAGCTCGCAGTTGCCGCCGGTCTCGCCCGCCATGTCGATGATCACCGAACCCGGCTTCATCCCTTCCACGGCCTCCGCCGTGACCAGTTTCGGCGCCGGGCGACCCGGCACGAGCGCCGTCGTGATGACGACGTCAAAGCCCTTGATCGCGTCTGTCAGCGCCTGCTGCTGGCGCGCGCGCTCCTCGTCGGTCAGCTCGCGCGCGTAGCCGCCCTCGCCGCTGGCCTCCAGGCCCAGGTCGAGCCACATCGCACCCAGCGACTGCACCTGCTCGGCCACCTCGGGACGCACGTCGTAGCCGGTCGTGCGCGCGCCCAGGCGCTTGGCCGTGGCGAGCGCCTGCAGCCCCGCGACCCCCACGCCCAGCACCAGCACCTTCGCGGGCGGGATCGTGCCCGCCGCGGTCATCAGCATCGGGTAGAAGCGGCCCATCTCCTCGGCGCCGAGCAGCGCCGCCTTGTAGCCGCCGACGTTCGCCTGCGAGGACAGCGCGTCCATCGACTGCGCGCGCGAGATCCGCGGGATCGACTCCATCGCGAAGGCCGTCGCGCCCGCGTCGGCGAGCGCCTTCGTCGTCTGCGGGCTCGACAGCGGCGCCAGGAAGCCGATCAGGATCGAGCCCTGGCCCAGCGAGCGAATCTGCTCGGGGTCCGGCGGCGCGATCGTCACGACCACGTCGGCGCCCCAGACGTCGGACGCGTTCTGGGTCAGCTCGGCCCCCGCCTCTGCGAACGCAGCGTCCGGCACCAGCGCGTCGGTGCCCGCGCCGCTTTGCACGACGACGTCAAGGCCCTTGGCCTTGAGCTTGCTCACGACCTCAGGCACGAGCGCAACGCGATGCTCGCCCCCCGCGGTCTCCTTCGGAACACCTATCCGCATGAAGGGCGAGAACGTATCCCATCGCGACGACGGGCGGTGTGCCGATGAGCACAGAGCGATGTGCGTGCCTATCATCGAGGCGTCGGCCCGACGCCGGCTCACAGCCATGACCGTCAACCTCACGCGCATCTACACCAAGCTCGGCGACGGCGGCGAGACGCACCTCGGCGACATGAGCCGTGTCTCCAAGGTCCACCCCCGCGTCGAGGCTTACGGCACCGTCGACGAGCTCAACGCCACGATCGGCGTCGCGCTGCTGCAGAGCGGCATGCCCGAGCAGTTCGCGCGCTGGCTCCAGCGCGTGCAGAACGACCTGCTCGACCTCGGCGCCGACCTGTCGGTGCCGCCACCCGAGCAGGACGACGACGCCCCGGAGGGCGAGCCCGCCTCACCCGCGAGGGCGCGCCTGCGCGTCGGCCCCGAGTACACGGAATGGCTCGAGCGAGCCTGCGACGAGGTAAACGTCACGCTGCAGCCCCTGCGCTCGTTCGTGATCCCCGGCGGCACCCCCGCCGCCGCGCACCTGCACGTCTGCCGCACCGTCTGCCGGCGGGCCGAGCGCCGCGCGATCGCCGTCGGCGCCGAGGGCAGCGCCGAGGCCGTGCGCTACCTGAACCGGCTCTCAGACCTGCTGTTCATCCTCAGCCGCGCCGCCAACAACGAGGGCTCCGAACAGCACGCCGAGCCGCTGTGGCAGCCCGGCGCGCACGAGGCCGAAGAGCACACCGACTAGGCCGGGACGCGCATGCGCGCGCCACGGGGCTCGCCGCGCGCGGTCCTCAGCCGCGCGGGCCAGCGCCGTTCTGAGGCGCGCACCGCCGCGAGCGCCAGCGACGCCCACAGCGTGCCGAGCAGGTAGCCGCCCAGCACGTCGCTCGGCATGTGCCAGGCGCGGATCAACAACGCCACACCGATCACCGCCATGAACGCGAGCGCCAGCATCGCCGCGAGCCAGCGCCGGCGCGGCGGCGTCACGAGCACCGCGCTGAGCGCGAGCGCCGTCGCCGCCGTGGCGTGCCCGCTAGGCCACGAGGCCGCGCCGATCGTGCGCATTTCGCCGTAGCTCAGGTGCGGATGCGCGAGCAGCGGCTTCAGCAGCTCGGCGCTGAACGGCGCCAGGCACATCACCAGCGCCACCGCCAGCGCCAGCCGCGCGCGCTCGCGCGCCAGCGCGAACAGCACGACCGCCGTCGCCCAGATCGTGAACTGCGCCGGGTTCAGCAGGTACAGCAGCTCGCGCGCGACCGCGTTGATGCGCGGGCCTTCGATCGAGGCGAAGTCGTGCAGCAGCTGGGCGTCGCGCACGCGAAACGGCGAGATGTGCGAGGCGAGCGCCCAAACCGCGGTGAGGCCGAGGACGCAGAGCGCCGCGAGCAGCAACGCGGGCGCCGCGCTCGGGCGCTCCGCCGCAGCCACGGCCCCGCCGTACGACGGGGAGCGCTCGGCGTCGGTATAGATCCGCGCAGGCATCCCTAGAGCGTAGGAGCAGGGCTAAAGCCGCGCTGAAGCCTCGACCATCCGGGCCGGCGCGGGGGCAAGCGCCTGGATCCTCAGCCGACCGGGAAGGTCTTGCCCGCCAGCGCGATCAGCGCCTGCGCCGTCACCCAGGCCGGCGTCTGCGCGCTCGTGCGCGAGTAGCGGATGCTGCCGTTGGGGGCCAGCAGGCTTTCCAGATAACCCAACGGCGAGCGGCTGCCCCTGCGGCGCACGGCCCCGGGCGAGACGCCCGCGGACTGCAGCCCCTGCGCCGCCCAGGCGGTCGACTGCGCATTCGATTCGCCGCCCGTCTGCTGGGGAAAGCCGCCGTCGGGGTTCTGCGAGCGGGTGATGTACGCCGCCGCGCGCGAGAGCGCGCGGCGGTCGCGGGCGCCCGCGTCGGCCAGCGCCTGCAGCGCCGCGCCGGTGTCGTCGACGTCGCTGCGCGAGCCGTGCGCGCCGAAGCCGAAGCCGCCGTCGGAGTTCTGCTGGCGCTCGATCCAGCCCGCGGCTTTCGCGATCGGGCCGTAGCTCGCGGAGTGTCCCGCCGCGCGCAGCGCGAACACCGCGAACGAGCTGAGGTTCACCTGGCCCTCGAACGAGCCGTCCGCGGCGCGGGCGCGGAGCACTTCTGCGACGAGGTTGCGCCCCGCGAACGAATAGGCCGAGGCGCCGCAGGCGCGGGCCGCGAGCACCGTGCGCTCGACGTCGCCGAGGCTCTGTAGGCCGCTCGCCTGCCCGCGCAGCGAATCGAGCACCGAGTGCCCGTCGCGGCGCACGCTCGCCGGGTTGCGCCCGGCGGCCGCTAGCCCCATCGCGACCCAGCCCGTGTAGAGCCCGCTGCTGTGCTGGGAGATCGTCGCGCCGAAGCCGCCGTCGGGGTTCTGGGCCGAGGCCAGGTAGCCGAGCTCGCGCCCGAGCGACGCCGCCGAGGCCGTGCGTGGCGCCGCGAGCCCCGCGCCGAGCGCGCACACGAGCACGAGCGCCAGCAGCGAGCCCGGCAGGCCGAGCGAGCCCGCTTGCAAGGAGCCCGGGGCCGTGTCGGCGGCCGAGCCACGCGGCTCGGCCGTCTCCCAGCTCACGTCCATGCGCGCGCGCATCCGCGCCAGCAGGCGCGCGAGCTCGGGGCCGAAGGCGAGGCCGAAGAAGAAGCTCGCGACCGTGTCGGTCAGGTCATAGGGCAGGCCCGTGCCCGCGACCGCGAGGAACGCCGCGGGCGTGTGGCTGGCGCCGAGCGTCCACTGGTACACGTTCATCGTCTCCTTCGCCCCGAACGCCGCGAGCGCGCAGGCCAGCGCGAGCTGCACGCGCCCCAGGCGCCGCCCGCTCAGCGCGCCGAGCGCCGCGCCCGCCAGACCGACGAGCCCCCAGGCGGCCATCTGCCAGGGCGTGTAGGGACCCTGCCCGAGCACGAAGTTCGAGGCCAGCATCCCCAGCGCGCCGACGCTGAAGCCCGGCAGCGGGCCGAGCGCGTAGCCGACGACCAGCGTCATCGCGGTGATCGGCTTTACGTCCGGAATCGCGACGAACGCGTCGCGGCCGAGCGCGGCGACCGCGGCCAGCGTCGCGACGACCGCGACCATCCGCGCCGACGGGCGCGCGCGCTCGTAGGCGAGCCAGCCGATCACGAGCACGACGCCGACGATCAGGAACGAGGCCAGCGGCCAGCTCACGAGCGCACCGCCTGTACCAGCGTGTCGCGCCGCAGCAGCTCGGCGCCCTGCTCGGGCAGCAGCGCGCCGCCCGCGCCGCCGAGGATCCGCGCGGTCTCGGTCGCGAAGTACCAGCCGCCCGCGAGCAGCTCGGACGTCGGCCCGTCGGAGATCGCGCGGCCGTCGGCGAGCAGCACCGCGCGCGCGGCGCATGCCGCCGCGAACTCGGGGTCGTGCGTGGCGACGATCACGGCCTGCCCCTCCCCCGCGCGCCTGCGCAGGTCCGCGGCGAGCTCGGCCTTCGCGCGCCGATCCATGCCGCGCGTCGGCTCATCCAACGCGAGCACCGCGGGCTGCTCGCCGTCGGTCACGATCGCGAGCGCCAGGCGCTGGCGCTCGCCGCCGGAGAGGTCGCGCGGGTGGCGCTCGGCCAACGCGGCCAGGCCGACCTCGGCGAGCGCCCGCGGCGAGGCCTCCTCGGCGGCGTGCTCGTGGATGAAGTAGTCGCCGGGGTTCTGCAGCAGCAGCGCGACCCGGCCCGCGCGCTCGACGCGCCCACGCGTCGGCTGCAAGAGCCCGGCGGCGTGGCGCAGCAGCGTCGACTTGCCCGCGCCGTTGCGGCCCATCAGCGCCACGACTTCGCCCGCCATCAGGCGCAGGTCCGCGCCGCGCAGGATCGCGGGGCCGTCGCGCAGCTCGTGCCAGACCCCGCGCAGCTCGAGCACGGGCCGCGGAGCCCTGCGCCCGCGACGGCTCGCCGGGGCCGGGACGGGGGCTCGGTCCCCGGTGTCGGGAGTCGCGCCTGACTCGCCGAGCTCCGAGGACTGCGCTTCGGAGGGAAGCAGCCCCCGCGCGCGCAATGCGGCGCGCGCCTGGCGCACGCCGACCGGCGGCGGATGCAGGCCCGCGAGCGCAAACAGCTTCGCCCCCGGGGTCTGAAGCGCGGGCGAGTGCTCGCAGGCCCACAGCGCGAACTCGGACGGCGCGCCGTCGCAGACGACCCGCCCGCCGTCGAGCGCGATCACGCGATCGGCCGCGCTGAGACAGCGCTCCAGGCGATGCTCGGCCAGCACGATCGTGGTCTCCCACTCCTGGTTCAGGCGACGCAGCAAGCCGATCAGCTCATCCCCCGCGACGGGGTCCAGCTGCGAGGTGGGCTCGTCGAGCAGCACGACCCGCGGGCGCCCGGCGAGCGCGGCGCCGAGCGCTACACGCTGCTGCTCGCCGCCGGAGAGCTCGTGCGTGGAGCGATCGAGCAGCGCGTCGATGCCGAGCGCGAGCGCGACCTCCTCGACGCCACGCGCCACCGCCGCCGCACCCTCGCCGCGGCTTTCGAGCGGGAGCGACAGCTCTGCGCGCACCGAGCTGGTGACGAGCTGCGTCTCGGGGTCCTGGAACAGGGCGCCCGCGAACGCGCCCAGCCGCGCGGGACCGTGCTCGCGCGTGTCGAGCCCCGCGAGCTCGACGCGACCCGCGAAGCGCCCGCCGTGGAAGTGCGGGACCAGGCCGCAGGCCGCGCGCAGCAGCGTCGACTTGCCGCTGCCGGAGAGACCCGCGAGCAGGCAGAACTCGCCGGGCTCGAGCTCGATGCTGACGTCGCTCAGCGCGGGACGCTCGGCGTCGGGGTAGCTGTAGGTGACCTCCTGGAAGGACAGCAGCGCGCCGCTCATGGTTCGATCCCCCGGCGGTCGCAGAACGGCAGCAGCATCGCGGCGAGCAGCGCGCCGCACAGCAGCAGCATGCCTGCGTCGAGCCGCATCTCGATCCGCGGGTAGGAGTCGAACGAGGCAACGCCGCTGAGTCGTCCGGCGATCGCGAGCGCGAGCACCGCGAGGGCCGAGGCGCCGAAGGCGAGGTCGTGGCGCGAGAGCGGGCGGCGGACGCGGCGCGGACGCACGCCGAGGCGAGGCGCGATCGAATGGCGGGGAGCCGCGAAGCCGCGAACCTCGAGTGTGGCGGCGACGTCCATCGCGCGGTCGAGCGAGCCCGCGACGACGGCGCTCAGCAGCGCGACCCGCCCACGTGCGCCGCCCGGCGCGCCGCCGGGGCGGGTGCGCTGCGCCTCGGCCAGGCGCTGGGAGTCGGCGGCGAGCACGGGCAGCATCCGCGTCGCGAGCGTCGCCGTCAGGGCGGAGCGAAACGACAGGCGCCGGAAGATGCGTAGCAGCTCGTCGGGGTCCACGGCGAGGCCCGCGAGCGTCGTGACCAGGATCAGCAGCGCGACCTTCAGCGCGATCACGCCGCCGTAGGCGAGCGCCTCGACGGTGAGATCGCCCTGGCCGAAGGGGCCGAGGTCGCCGAGGCGGGCGAACACGGTCAGCCCCTCGCGGCTGACGAGCACGTTCACGAGCACGATCGGCACCGCGACGATCAGCGCGGTGCGCAGCGAGCGCGCGAGCCGCCCGCCGACGCCCGCGCCCCAACCGGCGCCGAGCACACCGGCCAGCAGCGCGAGCAGCACGAGCGGGTGGTAGAAGATCAGGGCCGCGGCCGTGAGCGACAGCGCCCACAGCGCGCCGATGCTCGCACGTGTGGCGTGCAGGGGGCTGGCGAGGCGGCGGTAGAAGAACAGCGAGCCCACCCGCTCACCCCGATTTAATGCCGAGATCGAGCGTGCGGCCGAACAGCGGCAGCGGCAGCGGACCGCCGGGGCCGACCGCGACCGCGAAGCGAGCATGCAGCGTGGCGGTATCGAAATCCCGCGCGGCGGCTTCGGTCCCGGCGTCGTCGGTGCCGGTCACGGCCCACACCGGCGCGTCTTCGCCGCTGCGCGTCGCGGCGATCAGACCGGCGCCCGCGCCAAGCGTCTGCACGGTGCGCCCACGCTGATCGAGCAGCGCCAGGCCGCGTCCTTCGCGGGAGAAGCGTGCGTAGACGCCGCTTGACTGCGGCCCCTCATGCAGTTCTCGCAGCGCGATTTCGCCGGAGAGCAGGCGCCAGGGGCCGACGGCGACGCGCAGCGTGTGCGTCGCTCCGGCGCCGGAGCCGAGCGCGGAGACCGCGGCGGGCACGCCCTGCGCGCGCAGTCGCTTGGTCACCGTGCGGCACGCCGCGCCGGAGGCGCTCGCGCATTCGACACGCACCGGCAGGCGCTTGCCGTCGATGCCGTTCAGGAACGGCTCGGGGTAGGAGCCGACGACGGCGGGCACGTCGTCGGTCGTGCCCCAGTCGTGCCGGTCCCACCACACGCGATCGCCGGGGTGCAGGTTCGTGGCGGCCGCCCCCTGACCGGCCTCGATGCCGTTGACGTAATAGAACCAGTCGACGGGCTGTCCGCCCTCGCGACCGCCCGCGAGGCCGTCGATGCTCTGCACGAAGCCACCCGAGTAGCGGGTGCCGACCTTGGCATTGCGGGTCAGGAGGCTCATCACGGTCTCCTGCCCCCGCGCCTGCGGCGCGTGGAAGGAGCGCAGGGTCGAGGCGCCGAAGTCGCGCGTCACGAGCAGCTGCACGCCGCCGGGCGCCTTGCCCGCGCCGAGCCCGCAGCCCGAGGCGAGCGCGGCGGCGGCGGCGGCGAGCGCCGCGAGCAGCCCGAGCCTCGGGCGTCTGCGGCGCTCTTGCCTCACGGCTGCACTCGCCCCTTCGATCGGGCTTCAGCGGACAAAGAACACGATCCTCGAGCTGCCGCGCGCCAGGCTCGTGCGGTTGCCTGCGGCGTCGGTGGCCTGCACGTCGAGCACGTAGCGCCCCGGCTGCAGCGCCCCCGGCAGCAGGTAGGAGAAGCTCGGCGTCGAGCCGACGCCGAAGAAGCTGCCGCTGCCGCAGCGCGCGCGCTGGAAGCGCTCGGCGGTGCCGTTGTAGGCGAAGCAGCGCCCCTTGTAGGAGCGGCGCAGCTTCAGGCTCACCGAGGCGATGCGTGCGTGCGTGGCGATCGTGCCGGTCAGCTCGCGCGGGGCGCTTTTGCGCGTGTAGAGGTGGCCTTCGCGCACGCTGGTGGCGTGCGCGACGACGGCGTAGGGGCCTTTGTAGACAGGCGCGACGGGCACCGTGCCCGGGACCGTGACGCCGGTCGGGGAGACGGTGCCGCAGTTGCCATCGTTGCCTCTGTGCACGCACACGTTCGCCTCACTGCGTACGGAGTTCGGCGCGGTGACACGCAGCGCCTGATTACCGGCGTCCGACAGCGCGAGCGTCGCGTGCCCCGAAGCGTCGGTCGTGGCCTGCACGCCGCCATCGGAGACGGTCGCCCCCACCGCGGGCGAGGCGACGCCGGAGACGTTGTCGTGAGAGGTGACGGTCACCGTGAACGGCGAGCCGGCTTCGGCGACGGACGGAGCGTCGATGTCGAGTGGGTTCGGCGGGGGCGGACAGGCGGCTACTTCGCTGAAGCATTCCGGGAAGAACAGGATGCTCTGGCCGGTTTCCAGTTCGCCTTCGCAGATCCCCACGGAGGAGGCTTTGCCGTCGAGCCAGTAGCTCCAGAAGTAGTTCGCGGCCGCGCCCGGTTCGAAGACGTGCGCCTCGCCGAGAATCGTTTCGGCGGAGTAGCCAAAGCTTTCGAACCATTCCCCGCCCCAGTTGCCGGAGGTGGCGAGCTCCAGAGCGCCCGTGGCGCTGCCGCCTGCGCAGGTGTGGGCGGGGTTGCCGTCCTTCCCCACAGGCGTGCTGTTCGTGGTCACGGTGGTGGGCGCCAGCAGCGTCTGGCTCACGCCCTCGACGCGGACCGTGACCGTGGCGGGAGCCGCGGCATGAGCGGCGGAGGCGAGTAGGAGTGACAGCAGCGCGCCGGCGAGGAGCGCCGGGAGCGATCGAGCGATACGAGCAGAGTGGTGCATGGAGCCAACCCCTTTCCACGAGGGCTTGTGGGCTTTCGGCCGGAGGTAGGTCTCCTGGCTCCCGGGCCTACCCTCCCGCGCCTTCCCGGGCCGCGAGGCGGTCCCGGTGGCTGCGCGCTTCGCGCGCCGCGGATGGCATCCCCGGTCACAGTGGCGGGTCCGCGTCGGATTCGCACCGACTTCCCTGGGCCACCGGCCGTTGAACGATCGAATCCTACCCGGCGCTCAGCGCGCGTGCTCGGCAGCGTCGCGCTCGACGGCCCCCTTCAGACGCGCGAGGCGCTGCTCCCAGGCGAGCTCGGCCTGCGAGAGCCAGGCGTTCGCGGAGACGAGCGCACCGTCGCGCAGGCGGTAGCGCACCTCGCGGCCCGCGACGGGCGCGCGCTCGATCAAGCCCGCGTGATCGAGCGTCGCGAGGTGCTTGGCGACGGCCTGGCGCGTGATCGGCAGCTCGGCGGTGAGGCGCGGCGCGCTGGTGGTGCCTTCGCGCAGCAGCGCCTCGATCATCGCGCGCCGCGTCGGGTCGGCGAGCGCGGCGAACACCTGCCCGAGCTCGTCGCTCAAGCGAGCACCCCGGCGAAGCTCGCAGCGAGCATCGCGATCGGGAAGGCGGGCTCTGACTCGGTCACGACCACACGCGCGCCCGCGGGCGCGGCGACGATCTGAAACTCGACGCGGGTGGCGGGCTCGTCCTCGCGAGTCCACCACCAGACGAGGCGGCCGGGCGCCTCGACGACCTCGATGTACACGTCGCGATCCGGCTCCTGGAGCCAAGTTTCGCGTCCCTCCTCGGTCACGAGCGCCTCGAATACCTCCTCGGGCGAGGCCTCGACCTCGACTTCTGTGCGTGCCGGCATGCGCTTGCTCCTTTTTGACAACCAATTGGTTGCTATTGTCGCTTGACAACCGTTAAGTTGTCGAAAGGATAGCCGAGATGCCAATGGTCCCGATGGTGGTCGAGCAGAGCGCGCGAGGCGAGCGCTCGTTCGACATCTACTCCCGCCTCTTGAACGAGCGGATCGTCTTCATCGGCACGCCGGTGGACGACCAGGTCGCGAACCTGGTCGTAGCCCAGCTGCTGCACCTGGAGTCCGAGGACTCCGAGAAGGACATCTCGCTGTACGTGAACTCTCCCGGCGGGGTGGTCTACTCGGGGCTTGCGATCTACGACACGATGCAGTTCATAAAGCCCGACGTGCAGACGATCTGCTTCGGCGTGGCGATGAGCATGGGCTCGCTGCTCTTGGCGGGCGGTGCGCCCGGCAAGCGGATGGCGCTGCCGAACAGCCGCATCCTGATCCACCAGCCCTCGGGCGGCTTCCAGGGGCAGGCGGCGGACATCGAGATCCACGCGAAGGAGACGCTGGAGCTGCGCCGTCACATCGATGAGATCTACGCGCGCCACACGGGCCAGCCGGTGGCGCGCGTGCACGACGACATGGACCGCGACCGCTACTTCACGGCCGAGGAGGCCTGCGAGTACGGGCTGATCGACCGGGTGATCTCATCGCACGAGCTGAACCGCCTGCCGACCGGCTTCGCCGGACGCGTGCAGGGCGGCGAGGACTGACGTTTTATTCTTATTAATTAATAATTAAATTAATTCAAATCGGTGTCGAGATCGGCCAGCGCTTCACGCTGCGCCTGGTCGAGCGGCTCGGCCTCGACGATCAGCTTCCGAGCGTGGTCGAGATCCGCGGAGCGGCCGAAGCTCAGCGCGGCCTTGACGACGCCGTCCTTCAGATACCAGTTTGAGAAGGCGCGATCCTCGAGCGAGCCGCGCACGATCTCCTGGTCCCACTCATAGGCCGGACCCACATACTCGAGTTCACCCCAGTCGGCGAACACCGAGAAGAAGTAGGGCACCTCGGTATGCGGAACGTCCTGGCCCAGCATGTTCAAGGCGACGGTCTTGCCGTGGTTGAAGGCCACGTCCCAGTGCTCGATCCGCATCGGCTGACCGCCGTGCACGGGCGAGTCGTACTCGGCGATGTCACCCGCCGCGAACACGCCCTCGACCGCGGTTTCAAGGCGCGAGGAGCAGACGACCCCGCCGCGCTCGCCGATCCGAAGACCGGCGCGCTGGGCGAGCTGCACGTCGGGCGTGACGCCCGCCCCGATCACGACCGCGTCCGCGTCGAGCTCCAGGCCGCCGCGGGTGACGACCTTCGCGACGGTCTCCTCGCCTTCGAAGCGCTCGAGCTCGTCGTTCGCGTGCACGGTGACGCCGTGGGCTTCGAGCAGCTCTCCGAAGAACTTGCCCGCGGTTGGGCCGAAGCCGCGTTCGAGCGTGTGCCCCTCCTGCATCACGATCGTGCAGTGCTTGCCGAGCAGCGTCAGCGAGGCCGCGACCTCGCAGCCGATGTAGGAGCCGCCGATCAGGACGATCTCCTGCGCATCCTTGACGCCCGCGCGGATCGCGTCGGAGTTGCCGAGCGTGCGCAGGTAGTGGATCTGCTCGAGGTGGCAGCCGTCCACGTTCAAGCGCCGCACGTTCGCGCCGGTGGCCAGCAGCGCCTTGTCAAACTCGACTTCGTCCTTGTTCGAGAGCTTCGCGGTGCGCGCGTCGAGGTCCAGTTCCGTGACGCTCGTGCGCGTCAAGAGGTCGATCTTCTGCTCGGCCCAGAACTCGTTCGGGCGGAAGTAGGCCTCCTCGCGCTCCTCCTTGCCCTGCAGGTAGCCCTTCGAGCAGTTCGGGCGGTTGTAGGGCGGGTCGGGCTCGCGTCCCACGAGCAGGATCTCGCCCTCGGCGCCTTCCTCGCGCAGCCAGCGGGCGGTGTTCGCGGCAGCGAGGCCACCGCCGATCAGGAGGTAGTCGGCTTTTCTGGAGGGCATGCGACGGACCTTACAACCCTGGCGGATGACGAATCGACCAATGCGCCCAGCCGGGGATACGGTCGAGCAGCCGCCAACGCGGCCCGCCTTCGAGTTGATTCGGGCCCGTGTCGGTGCCGTCATGGCTAGTGTCCAGACGCAGGCCCGCGACCGTGATGAACACGTGGTCCGTCGACTGCCGCGTCGCGTAGATCGTCACCCATCGCCCCGGCCCCGGCTCACCCCAATCGACGTAGTCCTGCGCCAGCGGGTTCTTCGCAAGAATTTCATCTATCGGCCTGATCCCAGCGCGATAGAGCACGTAGTTCACGGTGCTCGAGCAATCCTCCTCGAGCGCGCCACGAGGATCGGGGTGGCCCCCCGGGCCGTAGGGCAGGGACTGAAGCTCGTTCCCGGCCACGATCATCGCCTGCACCGAGGGCGGCGCCGCGGCCGGCACCAGCGCCTGGTGAGCATCGAGCGAGGACAACGCCGCGCGCCGGCCCGCGACGAACCGCACCTGCGTCGTGGTCTCGGCTCCAAGGCGCGTGTCCGGCCCTGCGGCAGGCTCGTCTGGCCGGGCCGCGAACAGCTCCGTGTCCGTGACATTCGCGAGCGACGAGCCTCGATATCTCGCGGCCCATTGCTCAACCTCTTCGACGTACCAGCCCGCGTGGTTGTAGGTCAGCAGCGCCGCCCGATAGTCGCGGGGCGCGCCCGCGTGGGCAAGGTAATTCGCGGCCCCGAAGATCGCGTCCGTGGCATCCCAGCGGTCGCCTCGGCCGTCACCGTCGCCGTCCTCGCCGTAGGACGCCCAGGTCCCGGCGAGGAACTGCATCGGTCCGCCTGCGCCCGCCGCGTTCGTCGCGCCCTCGCGAGCGCACGACGGATCGGGATCGCGGCCGTGGTCACACTCAACCTTGCCGATACCGGCCAGGATTGCCCAATCCAGGTCATAGCGCTGAGCTGCTTGCTCATAGGCTCGGAGGTACGGCGAGGGAATCTCCCGGCGCGCCAGCGCCGAGGGCGACAATCCCCCCGTCTGCGCTTCCACGCCGCTCGAACCCTCGAGCGAGGCGCCCGCGATCGCGGCGATCGCGACAAGCAGCATCAGCGTGCCCAGCAGGAGGCCCGAGCCGACGCCCGCAAGCACGCCCGCTCCGCCCGGCCGCGTGCGTCCCGAGCTCGCGAGCGACTCCGCGCTCACGGCGACTCCCTACCAAGCTGGCGCCTGCGTCGCGCAGCGATTTCGCGAGCATCTCTCATCACTTCCGATTCCGACGTGGAGTCCCGGGCGGGACGGACGGGAAGGGCGGTTCGGTTGGACGCGGGACCGGCGGTGGACGGACCCTGGCCGCCCGGCGCTCCTCGGCCGACGGCGGCTCCAGCTCTGTGCCGAGTCAGCTCGCGGTCGATCTGCAAGCGGGCCGCGCGCTTGCCGAGTTGATCGAGCTGCACGTATTCGCGGCGACCGTACCCAGCCATACCCGCGAGCGCGCTGTAGCTGCGTTCGAGCCCGCCCTCCCGTGCACCTGCCGGGCCGCCGGAGGGCAACGTGACCTGGGCTTCCAGGAAACGTGCATGCCGGGCTTCCCGTTCCGCTTCGCCGAGTCCTCGTGCACCGGCATGGCGCGGGGACAGGCTCGAACCTGGTTCGTGTTCTATCCGGCGTGCGCGCTCGGTCAACCGCAGGACGCGGCGCTTGTTGCCCACGGCCATCGCCTGCCGCCGCTGATCGGCCAGGCGCTCCAGGCGGACTTCGCTGACGGAGGTGTCAAGGCGAGCCCCATCGACACCTGCGCCGACGCGCCGCCGGGCTCCGCGGGCGATCGACCGAGGCGTCCCGAACCGTCCACATCCGGCATGCGCATCGGGTCACGGACGGCTTCGGGCTCGGCGCCGGTTTTACGGGGCTCGCCGCGCGGCAGGCTCGGAAGTCGCACCCGACCCGCACTCTCGACGGAGCCGGTTGGGTCCCGAGAGCCGCTTGAGTCCGGAGAGCCGGTGCCGGGGCGTGGCGAAGGACGGCGTGCGACCGAGGCGCCTGCGCCCAGCTGCGGTGCTCGTTTGGCAAAGCGCTCTTTCGCTTCGCGCACCCGCCTCTGCGCTCCCGCGCGTGCGTCCAGGGCATCGTTCAGACCTCGTCTCACCGTGCCGAAGCCGTGCGCTCGTCCTGGGGTGCGATCTCCGCCCGCGAGCTGCAGCGCCTGGTGGCGGCGAACGAACAGACCCCACCAGAACGCGGACATCAGCAACCAGCGTGTCCACCAGCCAAGCGATTCGAGGTGCTCCAGAAGCCCGAGAACCGCCAGCACGACGCCGAGCACGAGGGCGAACAGCAACTTCGACACGACCGCCGCCAGCAGGTGCGCGGCCCATTTGCGAAAGGCCGCCCGCCCCGCCTCGCCAAGGGCCGGTGCCAGTGCGGCCGCCGGCGCGAGCAGCAGGTAGAGCAGGCTGAAGATCGCCGAGCCCAGCAGCCGCAGCGCGAGGAACCCGAGCAGCAGCAGCATTCCGAGCACGCCGAGGACGATCAGCAGGAGCCCGCCGACCCTGGGCCAGGTGCCACGGTTCGTACGGAACTCGGCCTGCGCCGCCGCCGGACCGCGACAGCTCGTCGCGTCGTCGCTTCGGCAGATCGCACGCAACAGCGAACTCGAATCGTTGATCGCGTTTCGCGCCGGACCGTTCGGCGGGAGGGCGAGGAAGATCGCCCCGTTCGTGCGTGCCGTCCGCAGCAGCCGTGCGCTGCGTTCGAGTGCCTTTGCATCCGCACCTCCCTTGGCGGCGCACGGCGATCCCGAAGTCGTGGCGCCAGAAGGCGCCTCGGCGGCCGAACAGCCAACCGACTCGAGCTCCGTCCTCGCCAGCGCCAGTGCGGCCGTACGGAGCTGCGGTTCCAGCCGCGAGGGGCTCCGGCACCAGTCGACGTCGCCGAACTCCATGTAGCACCACGGGACTTCGACGGCCGCCGAGAACACCGCGTCCATTCCGCCGGCCAGTGCCCCGTCGGGATCCGACGGATCTCCTTGCGCCGTCACGGCGAGAGTCCCCAGGCTCGCCTGGTTGGCCCAAGCGCCGAGGGCGCCGACCGTCCCCGCCGGGTCGACCATCACCCAGGTTCCCGCCGCGATCATCGCCAGGACGAGCAGCGCCTGAGCCACGCTCTCGGCTACACGTCGCCGAACCAGTCCGTTATACGCGCACAGCACCGAGGCGATCGCCAGCACCGTCGCGAGCCAGGGCGCCGTGATCGCCGACTGCATGTTCCGCAGCCCACGTGCGATCCCGCTGCTGACCGACGGGCTGTCGAGCAGGTCGATCGCGAAGCACCACTCGAGCATCACCACCAGCGCGTGGACCGCCCAGACCAGCGCCATCCACACCGGCGTGACGAACAGATCCTGGACGATCGCCAGGAGCCCCGCCGAGCTGAGTCCCAGGAAGCCGGTGTCGATGTGCACGTCGATCCCGAAGTTGCCCGTCGGCGCCGCGGCGGCGATGAACCCCGAGGTTTCGCAGTGGCTCTTGCTCGCTCCATCGAGGCCGGACCCACCGAGGGCGCCGGAGCACAGCGGGCTGCCCAGCCCGTTGCTGACCAACGGGTCCAGTTCCGCCTGCGGCGAGCCTCCCGCACCTGGTTCATCGCCGCCCGTATCGCCACCCTGCGGACCGGGCACGGTCGTGGCGCTGATGAGCGGCGGACCGGCGGGCGAGGTCGAACCGCCGGCAGGTGCTCGCTGCCGGCGCGCGGCTGCTTGATCGCTGAGGACCGCTCCACCCGTGAGCACGACGCCGATTGCCAACGCCGCGCCGACGCGAACCCGCGCCACCCGCTCGAGCCTCGCGCTCAATCGCGAGCCGGCGTCGTCGAGAAAGCCTGCAACAACGACGGCACCACCACGTCGACCTGAATCGCCTCGACGCGGCCGCGATGGTCGCGGAACAGACACCGCCCCGCCTCCAGCTCGAGCAGGTACTGGCGTGCAGCCCGATCCTCGGGGTCGAGTCCGAGCAGCGCCAGCGCACGTGCCGCCTCGGTCTCCGAGCGCATCCCGAACACGAATGCGGCCCCGATCAGATTCTCGAGCGACTCGCGCCCGCCCATCGAGGTGTCCGTGACGAGCTGCGTGCTGATGATCGGCACCGCCAGCTCCGAGCGGCCCATGCGCTGCAACGCCGTGAGCAGGCTGCGACCAGCCGGATCGCCGAGCAGCCGCCAACCCTCGTCAAAGGAGAACAGCTTCAGCCGCTCGCGCTCGGCGCCCATCAGGTGCATCGCGTACATCGCGATCAGCCGCACGATCTGCTCGCCGATCCGCTCGGCCTGCGAGTACTCGCCGCGGGGCGTGCCGGGCTCCGGTGCGGGAAGGTCGCGAATCGGCAGGTAGGTCACCTGCCGACGGCCAAGCGCCGGCAGGCTCAAGCCGGCTTCGGCGAACCCGAGCTGCGTGAGGCCCGAGCGGGCATAGACCTCGAGCGCCTTGCTGACCTGCCGATCGACTCGGTCCCCCTCGTCCAGCGCCCGCACGACCTCCGAGCAGGTCGGCCGGGCCGCTCGAGTGAGCACGCGATCGACCGCCGCGACGACCGCGGTCTCCCACGTAGGCTCGGCACGGAGAGGCAGCAGATCGCGCAGGAAGGAAACCGTGGCGTCCTGGCGCAGGTGGGCCGGGGCCACGCGCAGTGGGTCCAGCATGCCGCGCAGGGCCGGGTCCGGCTTCAGCGTGACGCACTCGGTGTGCGGCGCTACGTCCTCCAGCAGGTGAAAGCGGTGGTCTCCCTTGGGGTCGCAGTCGATCACGCGCGCACCCATCAGAAAGCCCTCGTACTTGAGCTTCTGATCGAGCGTCGTCTTACCCGAGCCGAGCGCCCCCACGCTCAGGATCGTCGTGTTGCGATCGCTGTCGGAGCCCTCGCGGAGGTTGAATCGCACCGGACGCCTGGAGCCGGTCAGCGTGTAGCCGAGGTAGAAGCCCCCGTGCGAGCCGACCGCGTGCGTCCCAGTCGGCATCATCGCCGCGACCTGCTCGGTCGTGAGCGTGTCGTCATATCCCGAGACCCGCGTGCGTTGCGCCGGGAGATGCTGGATGAACAGCTGCAGCTGCTCGCCCACGGGCCGGTAGAGGCGCACGTCTCCGAAGGCACGCCGACACATCTCGACGCGCTCCTCGAGCCGCTGCTGATCTGGCGCCGCCACCGCAATCGCGAGCGTTCCCCTCAGCAGCGGCGGGTGACTCGAAGCCTGCAGGTAGCTCAGCAGGTCTCGGGCCTCCTGCGTGCGCGCATAGCCCAGATCGCTGACGCCCTGCTCGCCCTCGGACTCCGCGCGCACGATCTGGTCGGCGTCCTGCACGCGCCTGCGCGCGATGCGAAGCGCGAGCTCGTTCGGGAGGTAGCGCGCCGTCAGCGACAGATCGACCTCGAACGGGAGGCTTTCCGCGGGCGCGAACATCAGCTCGGCGTTCGGTCCCGGAAACTCGACGCGGTCGGGTAGGGCGCCGAGCACGAGCTGCGCCTGCCAGGCCGTGCCCTGCTCGGCCTCGATCCGCAGGCAGCGGCTGTGGTGCTCGACGTGGCTGTCGGCCCAGCGCATCACATCCGCCTCCAACGGAGCCAGCACCGCCTCTCCGTTTCGCTCGAACACCAGCGCGCGCGGCTCGTGCAGCCCATCTACGGCCGGCTCGCCCAACCCCCGGCAGAAGGCCCGTCTGACAAGCCACTGCAGCTCCACGCCGCGGACCTGGCGAGCCGGGAGAAACTCGGCCAGTCGTGCATGGGCCTGGTCGGCCCGGACTCGTATGCGCTCCAGCTCCGAGGCCTTCAGCAGCGCTCGCTCACGCATCGCGAACGCATCGGCCAGCGCCTTGCGCCACTCGCCGGGCCTGCTCTCAAATGCACGCGAGACGTAGCCGGCAACATCGCGCTCGGGCTCGTGCAAGCGCACGAAGACGAACATCGCGGGTCCCGTGCCGCCCAGCAACGCCAGGCGCCGGGCGTGCTCGCGTACGTAGGCTCGCCGCGAGCTCGTATGCGGCTCGCCGCGGGCGTGTGCCGCAGCTTCGCCTTCCACTTCACCCTCGTAGTAGCTCGCGACCGGACGCGACCCCACTCGCAGGAGCTGGACATCGGCCTGCAGCGCCTCGAGCGCGCCGAGCAGCGCAAGGAAGCGAGCCCGCTTGCCCTCCTCGTTGAGCCACCGATAGGAGGACAGCTCGATCGAGAATCCGGCCCAGGCGTCGGTCAGATCCTCGGCGAACACGCAGTTGCCGTAGATGAAACGCAGCGGAGCGCGCATCTCAGCGCACGCTCAGCCTTCCCGCACGCTCGAGCACGATCACCTCTCCGCCGGGCGGACGTTCCGCGCGCCCGATCTGCTTCACGGACAGGTGCGCGCGCAGGCCGACCGCCACCAGGGGACCACGCCTCAGCTTGCGCTCGTGTGCGACCGCGATCAGCAGCGCGCCGGGGCCTCGGTAGTTGAGGCGGCGCAGCCTGCCCTCCGAGCCGTCGGGCAGCATCAGCAGCGGCCGCGGGCGCCAGAGCTGACCCAATGTGTGTCCGGTGCCTCGTCCGTGGACTTCGAATCCCACGAGCCGCCGCGAGCCCGGCGCCGCGCGCAGCACCGCACGCACCGCGAGGTGAAACGGACGTCCCTCGACGCGCACGAGCCCGAGCAGCGTGGCGGCAAGACCAGGCAGCGCGAGGTAGCGCAGGTACCACGGCACGGCTCGTGCCAGCTCGCCGATCAACGGTAGACGCGCAGCCAGCAGCACGGCAGCGAGCAGCGCCAAGAAGTAGACGATGCCCCGCACAGGTACTCCGCCTGGGTTCAAGCGCAGCCGGTCCACGCGATAGATGCGACGCTCGAGGTCGAACACTCGCCGGTAGGAGCGAATCTCCATCGCCGTGCCCTCACTGCCCGCCGAACAGCGAGCCCACGGTGTCACGCAGCAGAGAGATGCCCGCGGGCGTGGCCAGCAGCACCGACACGATTCCGACCGCGAACACTCCGGCGGCCTCCTTGAAGTCACGCCGGAAGGCGAGCACGGTCGCGGCGACCGCAAAGGCCAGGCCGATCAGGCTCATCGCAACCGCACGCCCGGTGTCGCCCGCCTTCGCCGCGGCCGATTCGAGCGAGCTCTCGCCTTTTTCGGAGGCCCCGGCGCGTTCGGCTCCGCTGCTCACCGCAGCGGTATGCGTCGAGACCGCGGCGACTGCCGCCGCCGTCATCGGCGTGACGAGCGCGAAGGCACAGACCAGCACGCCGATGATCGCCGCGAGCATGTGTCGCAAGCGCCGGGTGACTCGCACGTTCATTGGTCGGGGTCCACCTGGATGGCCGAGACCTCCCACCTGCCCCCGACCTCGACCACGTCGACTTCGTAGCCGAGCGTGTAGCGGGCATCGCGCACGTCGCGGGCTTGGACCACCGCGAGCACGGAGCGCCCCACGGTGGACCAGACGAGCTTTTGCACGGTTTCGAGCGTCAGCCCGAAACCTGGCACGACGACCTGCGCACCCTCCGAGAGGTCGGCATCGACCTCCTCGGGCGTCGCCGCAAGGTAGTTGCGCAACGCGCGCCTCAGCACGGTCGCCAATGACGGGTCGCCAACCGCGTCGCCCATCGACGGCGGCCGAGCCGCTTCCTGCGCAGGAGCGCCGACGAAGGCCGGGTAGCCCGCGAGCGCCAGGCTCCCGTTCGCCCGGCGCACCACATCGACGGTCAGGTACACCAGACCGGCTGCGTCGGTCTGCGCGGCGACCGTGTAGACGTGCGCCCCGGGGCCCTGCCTGCGAGCTTGCACGACTTCCGCCCATTCGACGTGCTGAGCCCCGCTCGGCGGCAGGGCCAAGCCGGCGTCCTGCGCCAACCCCGAGCCGCCCATCGCGTCGAGCAGCGCCTCGCTCGTCTGCGGCCTCGCCGCGTCCCACGTCAGGTAGCGACGCGCGAACAGCGTCGCGTAGCCTTCCGCGGCCGGATCGAGTGGCGGCGGAGCCAGGGCGCCCGGCGAGCGTGGCGCCGACGATGGGGGCGCGACCGCGAAGCGGACGCTCGCAGCCGTCCCGGCGGCACACAGCGCGTAGAGCAGATACCGCGGCAGCGAGCGCATCAGGCGCAACCGCCAGAGCGGTGTCGCCGTAATCGTCACGGCCCCCGCGGCGCGTCCCGCCGTCTCATGCGAGGGCTCAGCGCTCAAAGCCGAACTCCCCATGGCGCGGCTCTTGGCGCTGATCGTCCTGTGGCAGGGCCGCTGTCTCGGCTCGGTAGGGGCGGGTCGAGGAGATTGTCCTGCCCTCCTCCGTTTCCGCCGACGCCTCGATGGCGCGCGGGGGCGGCGCTTGGCGCGTTGCGGCCTCCCGCTCGCGAGTGCGGGGTCTCGACTTGCCCGCGCGGATCGAGCGCTTTGCGCGACCGAACTGCCTCGGACGCGGACGCTTCCCTGCGGATCCCGACGAGACGTATGGGTGTGCGTGGGAGCCTGTGCCGGTCGCATCGGCCTGTGCGGTTCGCGGTAGCCCTCGACGCCGCGGGTGGACCGCCGAGGCAAGCAGTTGGAGCGCGACCAAGAAGCCGACAGCGCCTGTCGCCCCGACCATTGCCGTGACGCAGATCGCCCTGGGCAGGGCGCTGCTCGGCTTCGCGGCCGTGCTGAGAATCGAAGCGACGGGCGTGGCGATCGGGGCACCTGGATCGCTGCGGGCGAAGAACTCGTCCTCGCCATAGACGCGGAAGTGCCGTTCGGCACGGCGGGCTCGATCTCGGACATCCACGCGAGCGGCCGGGCGCCAAGGGGGGAGAAGCCCGGCCCCCGGCCGCCTGCGCGCGGATGGGCATCGCCGTTCCGTCGTCTGTGCAACCGACGGCCGGCGCCCTTGCGGGACTGGCCTATGTGTGGGGGGAGATGTGCTCATAGGTCGGTCCTGGCAACGAATCCGACGAACACCGCGCAGGCGGGACACCCGACTCGCCGGCGTCCGCCAGAGCCTTCAGCCTCGACCTGGCGCGCTGGGCGACCTTGCGATACTTCTCGCGCGACCAGCCGTGCCTGGCGCAGAACCCCGCACAGCTCTCACCGGAGAGCTGTGAGCCCAGCACGAGCCGTTGATCGGCGCTGAGCGACATCGATAGTCGACCGATTCGGCGAAGCTCTTCACGTATCAGCACGAGCTCCTCGACGCTCGGGCCGCGATCGATCGGCTCGACCCGCAGGGCGTGACGATCGTCGAGCCGATCGGCTCGCTCGAGCACCGCGCGCATCGGGCTGCGTCCGCTCAACGCCCGGCGGCAATCGTGGGCGCGCGAGAGGAAACGCAGCTCGAGTGTGTTGGCGATGTGGGCACGGCTCGCGAAAGAGCCACCGGCCTCGACATGGGCGAGCAGCTCGAGCGTCGCCTGGCTGAAGCAGTCCTCGAGATCCTCCCGGCGCAGGCGATGCCGGTGGATGCGCAAGAGCAGCTCGCGCTTGCTCGCCGAGACCAGCGCTATCTCCTGAGCGAGGTCGCTGGATCTTCCGGGGCGGCGAGCGACCGACCCGGTCGACACGGCCCGCGAGGCAGGCCGGCGACGGTGCGCCACTCGTTTTTCGGGCTCGCATCGGGTAGACACATAGGCATGTCGCGGCCGAGCGCCTCCTGCCCCCCCTCCAATTTCGCTCGCCCTCTGCCGCGGAAGGCCTACGCCAGATCGGCAAGCCGCCCTCGATGAGCCTCGGCGACCACCTGAACGCCTTGGACCGGCGCCAGCAGCAAACCCGAGGCGTCCGCTTCGTCGCGGCGGTGATCAAGAAGTTCGGCGACGATCAGGCGGGCCAGCTCGCAGCGCTGATCTCCTACTACGGCTTCGTCTCGATCTTCCCGCTGCTGCTGGTTCTCGTCACGGTCTTGGGCTTCGTGCTCCAAGGCGACCCTGACGAGCAGAAGAAAATTCTCGACGGCGCCCTGGGCCAGTTTCCGATCCTCTCCGACCAGCTGAAACTTCACTCGCTCAGCGGCAGCGGGGTCGCGCTTGCGATCGGTGTCGTAGGCTCGCTGCTCGCGGGCATGGGCGTCACCAGCGCGGCACAGAACGCCTTCAACCGGATCTGGGACGTCCCCTTCAAGGATCGCCCGAACTTCCTCTTCTCACGTCTGCGCAGCCTCGGAATGCTGGCGATCCTCGGCACGCTCTCGATCCTCTCCACCGTGCTCGCCGGGTTCGTCGGCGCCTCCAGCCACGGCACCGGCGCCGTGATCGCCGGGATCGTGCTGGCCTTCCTGGTGAACGTCGCGCTGTTCATGGCCGCTTTCGGCCTGCTCACCGCGGTGGACGTCGCCTGGCGCGACCTGCTCCCCGGCGTGCTCGTCGCCGCTATCGCCTGGCAGCTTCTGCAGCACCTCGGCGGCTACTACCTCGACCACGAGCTAAAGCGCACCAGCCCTCTCTACGGCGTCTTCGCCCTGGTCCTCGGCCTGCTCGCCTGGCTATACCTCGGAGCCCAGCTGATGATCTTCGCCGCCGAGATCAACGTCGTGCGAAAGCAGCGGCTGTGGCCGCGCAGCTTCTTCTCGGACCCCCTGCTCGATGCCGACCGACGGGCACTCACCTCGTCCGCCGAAGTCGAGGAGCGGGTTGAGCAGGAGAATGTTGAGGTGAGTTTTGCGGAGTCGGAGCGCGGCGCGACAGAGTGATCGCGCCGCGATCACTCTCGACCCAAGCGCCTGCGGAGCGCACCGAACATCTTCCTGAAGACCCGTTGCATCCATATCGGCTTTTCGGCAAGCGCGAAACCAGGTGGCTCCGGTGGTACGACGAACAGCGTGCCGTCGCTCAACCCACCCGCGAGGGTCGCCAACTTGTCGCGATTAACGTTCAGATGTCGCTCGATCCACAGCCCAGCCGCCAAGTACATAGGCCGAGCATCAGCAAGTCCGGCACCGTCGCACTCCGCGATCGCATCCTCGCCTCGAAAGGCAAACACCAGATCGTGCGGTATGAGCACCCAGATCGCGCCGACCAAACAGAAGACGTACGAGATCAGCGCGAGGGTCCGCGAACATGCCCCGCGTCGCCCTCGATCCCAGGAGGGAACCGGCCACCGAGCCCGATGCGAGCACAGTGCCTGCCGACAACCGCAGGCCGGCAAGTCTGCGCTCCTGCTCGGCAAGCGCACTCGCGCTCAACTCGAAGCTCAGCCGCTCGATCGAATCGCTCATTCCACGGTTCTACAACTTGCTTGTGATGCCTTTGATCCCTTGATCCGCTGATCGGGGGTCAATCCACGTTGTCCAGACGGGTGCATGCACCCGTCTGTGGCGGGCGGCATGCGGCCCGACCTCGGGAGGGCGCGTGCGCCCTCCCGCCGGTCGCACATGTGCGACCGGGTAGCGAGGGTCCAGCGAAACGACTAGCGAAAGTCGTTGACGGCATGGCCGACGAACCGTAGCGTCGGCGGCTCCATACAGATTGACCCCGGCGACAGCGCAAACTGCCCCGGGGTCGTGGCACAGGAGGGTGAACTCCCATGCACGACCAGCCTACCGACGTGATCGAGCGCGACAACGCGCAGGATCGCGCGATCATGATGACCCTGTTGGAGGAGACCTCGCACCGTCCGTGGGCGGTCGAGGAGGTTGCCCGCGAACTGGGCAAGGACGTGACCGACAGCCTGCGGCGGCTGTACGGCGGTGGCCTGATCCACCGTCTCGACGGCTTCGTGTGGGCCTCGCGCGCTGCCGCGATTGCCGACGAAATCGGCGGTTAGACCATGCCTCGCAAGAGGAGTTCCACCACCATCGCGTTCGGCCGTGCCGTCCGAGAGGTCCGCGTCGAGCGCGGATTCGGACAGGAAGCGTTCGCGGCGCACGCAAGCATGGACCGCAGTTACTACGGAGCCATCGAGCGAGGTGAATTCAACGTCAGCCTCGAAACGCTGGTCAAGCTGGCCGCAGGGCTGGACGTGCGCCCGAGTGATCTGCTTCGGCGGGCGCGACTGTAGTCCGGCTCAGCGCAGAGGCCAACTGCGTGAGGATCGTGAGGTCGGCGTGAAGCCGCACCCTCTCGATTCTCCGCACGCGTAGCGGGCCGAGTCCACACTCGTGCTTCAACCTGCCGAACGCTCTCTCTACCGAGCCGCGTCGGCGATAGAGCGTCTTCCAGCGCTCCGTCTCGCGAGGGATCAGCGGGTGAAGGCGGTTGGCCTTCCGCCACTTCGATGCAGGCTGGCACTCACCAGTCGGACAGCGCCACTTCGCCGCCTTGCGGCTGTAGTCGGACCCGGCAAAGTGCCAGTTGCCGTGCTTGCAGAACGGCGACAGGTGGTTCCCGATTTTCACGTCTCGCGAGTTGCGCAAGGGGATGATCGGCAGGACGCCCCGCTCGTCGCACTCGCCGTAGACGCGGCGGTGGTCATATCCCTTGTCCATCGCGCACGTCTCGGGGTTGATGCCGACCTCCGAGAGCTTGTCGAGCAGCGTCGTCACCAACATGCTTTCGTTGGCCTTCGCCGTCTGCACCGTCCAGGCAAGTGGAAGGTCCGTCTTCGAGCACACGGCCAGATGCAGCTTGTAGCCGTAGAAGCTCCCGGCTCCACGAGTCGAGACAGCCGAGCGGTGGCCCCACGACGCATCGGGGTCGGAGGCCTCGCCCGGTTCAAGCTTGCCTTGGCCTTTGGCGTACGCGGGCATGTCCGAGGCGTCG
>DATAVP010000008.1:0-79276 GCA_036267655.1 Solirubrobacteraceae bacterium | reverse complement strand
CGCCCGCCACGTGGATCTGGGGAGTGCTCCGGGAGCAGCGGCGCGAGCGTCTCCCATAGCTCGTCCCGCACCTTCCAGGTCGACCTCGCCACCAGGACACCTCCTCGACGGGGTTATGTCACCCAGCAAGATTCGCCCGGCGGCGATCAGGTCTGCCTCGCCGTCGCGTGGCGTGTAGTGCAGGTACTTCATCGTCGTGTGTCGATGTCCGCGTGGCCCATCCATGCCTTGAGCTGCAGGATCGACACGGCCGGGTTCGAGATCACCAGCGCTCCGAACGTGTGCCGCAGGTGGAAGCGCAGCGGTGGCAGACCCGCCTGTTTCAGCGCGAACTTGTAGCGGCGGTAGAGCGCTGAGGCATCAAGCTATTCGCCGAACGTGCCCGGGAACACGAGGTTGTCGTCGTCGTCGTGGCCACGACTGGCTAAGCGCGCAAGCGCGTCGGCGACCGCCGGCGCCATTGGCACTGAGCGCGCCTTGCCCGACTTCGGCGTGCTCATCGCGCGCTCGCTGTAGGAGGCGACGACGCGGATGCTCCGGCGGGCGAAGCCGACCGAGCGCCAGCGCAGCGCGACCAGCTCGCCGCGGCGAAGGCCCGTGAAGGTGGCCGTGAGGAAGATCGCCGCGTCCTGCTCTGACTCTGCCGTGCGCACGAGCGCGTGGATCTCCTCCGGCGAGAAGACCTCAAGCTCGATTGCTGTGTCGCGCTGCGTTGGCTTCTCGACCTCACTGATCGGGTTGCGCGGCAGCTTCCAGACGCGCTTGGCGCGTTGCATCACGCCGTGCCGGCACGTGAGGATGCGAAGCCGCGTCGCTGCTGCCAGCCCGCGCGCCGCGAGCGTCGCCGACCACGCTTCGACCTCGTCGGCCGTGATGTCCTCAAGGCGTCACTGCCCGAACGCCGGCAGCAGATGAGCACGCATGATCGACTCGTAGCCGCGAAGCGTCGTCGGCTTGCGTGCGCGGTCCTGCTCCAGCCGGCGCATGTACTCGGCGACCGCGTCGGCGAACGTCGCGCCCGTACGCACCATCCCCGCCAGCTCGCCCGGCGTGCTTCGGCCAGCACCTGATCGAGCCACGCCTGAGCGGTGCGACGCGTGTAGAAGCCTTCAGCCGGGCGTCCGCGCGCAGTCCATGCCGGGCCGATGCGAGCTTTGACCTGTCGGCCGTCCGGCAGTCGATACTTCGCGTGCCAAACCGCGCCGCGCGTGCCCTCGCGGCGGAAGACGTGCCCGGAGATCGGCTGAGGTGCGCGAAAGCTCATCGCCACCTGCTCCGATGGGGTCCCAGCCTCGGGACCAATTCGGGACCAAAATCGCCAGGCGAGGTCGCGACCTAATGCCGCAAACCCGCATTCTAGAGCCAAACGAGGAGTGCCGGAGGAGGGACTCGAACCCCCGACACGCGGATTATGATTCCGCTGCTCTAACCAACTGAGCTACTCCGGCGGGGTGGCGCAGTTTAGCTTCGAGGGCGTCGCCTGCTCGGCGAAGGCGCCGAGGTCCCGAGAACGTTGCGGGGCAGCGTCCCGGCCCCGAACGGTCGAGCCGGGCATGGGTTCGTATGCGACGGGTGTGAGACGCTTCTCGGATGCCCTGGATCCCCGAGCTGTTCTCCGCGCAGGTGCTCGAGCGGTTTGAAGAGAGGCAGCAGCGCGAGGTCGTGGACGTGCCCTACTTCGACGGCTTGATGTCCGGCGAGCTGGGGGCATTGGTCGACTCCTTTGCCGGGGAGCCCCAGTTGCAGCATCCGGTGCGTGGGCGCGTCAAGGGCCTGCGCGCATTCGAGGACTTCGTCGCCGAGACCAATCGGTGGTTCGCACGGCGCAACGTCTCCGTGAGCGAGGTCGAGCGCGTCGTGATGGAGCGCCATGGCTTCGAGGAGGTCGTCCTCGAGCTCGACACCGAGGCCGGGCGGATCGCCCTTCCGCATGCGATGGTCGCCGACCACGATCCCCGGGGAGGTCTCACCGAGCTGCGCGTCTACTTCAGCACCTGGCCTCTGAACGGCCGCCACGCCAACCGGCCGCCCTTGCTTCAGCCTGACCCCGAGGTGCGTGAGCCAGACGTCGTCGGCGAATATCAGCGTGCGCTTGGCGCCGGCGACCTCGACGCGATCCTCGCGACCTTCGAACCCGACGGCTATGCCCGCGAGCCCGCGGGCGGGGAGCACGTCCACACCGGCCACGACGGCCTGCGCGCGTTCTATGAGCTGCTCTTCTCCGGTGGGGGCGGCATCCCGCTGGAGCACTGCGCCACGATCGACGATGGACGCGCCTGCGCGCTCGAGTACAACGTCGTGCGCTGGGGTGGGACCGAGCTGCCGCCGCAGGCCGGGGTCGCCGTCTACGTGCGGGGCTCACGCGGCAGGCTCGCCGCCGCACGCATCTACGACGACGTCGATCCGCCACTCAGAACGGGCATCTAGCCGCGAGGGCGTGCCGCGGGACCCGCGGCGCCGCCTCGCCCCGCAGCGCCCGCCTCGCCCGAGCCCGCCGCCTCGCCCGAGCCGTTACTCGAAGCCGTGAAAGGGCGCGCGCTCGCCCTTCTCCCACGCCCCGCGCAGGCCGGGAGCGCTGAGGTCCCAGTCCGGGCGGATCTCCTTGCCGACATCGCGCAGATCGCGCCAGAGATCCGCGAAAGAGGGGCGCCCCCAGAACCAGTAGCCGTTGTAGATGCTGTGGACCACCAGGCCCGGCTTCAGCACGAGCGTGTGCGGGATCATCGGGTCGTTCTCGGAGTCGGTGTACTCCTGGATCTCCAGATCCTTCTGCACGATGCGCCCCGGGTCTGAGAGGAACGGCCAGACCGCGCCCACGGAGGCACGGAGCTCTTTGCTCGCGTGATCCTCGTCCGTCGAGATCGTCGCGATCTGTGTGTAGGCCACCGCGAGCTTTGGGTAGTTGGCCGCGAGTTCGAGGTGCTGCTGGTGCTCCTTCGGGCAGTAGTGCCCGCGCGCGAGCGTCAGGATCAGCGGGTCATCGCCCTGCAGCTCGCTGAGCTTGCGCGGGGTTTTCGTGTGATCCGGCAGCTCGTAGTCCGGGAACGTGGCGCCGGGGACGATGTCGGAGCGCATCTTGAACGCCTTTCCTCATGCGACGAGCTGCTGCCCGCCGTCGACATCGTAGGTCGCGCCCGTCAGCGCCGTGTTCGACATCAGATGCACAGCCAGCGAAGCGACGTCCTCCGGACCCACGACGCGACCGATCGGGAGCGTGGCCCGAAGCTCCTCACGTCGAGCATCGAGCTCCTCGCCCAGCAGCGAGGCCGACAGGGGCGTGTCGACGAAGCCCGGAGCGATCAGGTTTGCCCGGATCGGCGCCAGCTCCAGGGCCAGGTTCGCCACCAGCGCCGGCATCGCCACCGTAATCGCCCCGATCAGCGTGAGGCCCACGCCGCGGTGGCGGCCTCCCGTGCCGCCGATAAATACCAGCGACCCGCCCGGCCGCAGCTTCTCCGTGGCGTGGCGCGCCACCCGAACCGGCAGCAGGATGTGACGGTCGATGTCCTGGCGCGCCTGCTCGAAGTCCATCTCCGCCAGCGGCGCGTAGTAAGGGCCGCTGCCCGAGAGCATCAGGTGGTCGATCGGGCTTGGAAGCTCCGCGAAGAAGCGCTCGAGCTGCGCCTCGTCGGTCGCATCGAAGGCGGCGCTGCTCAGCGCGCCGAGCTCCTGCGCCGCGCGCTCCAGGCGCTCGGGGTTGCGGCCCGTGAGGATCGTCTCCGCGCCCTCCGCGCGGGCCAGACGGGCCGTCTCCAGGCCGATCCCTGCGCTGCCGCCGATCACGACCACGGTCTGGTCGAGCAGCGCCGGCCCGCGCGGCGTGACGCTCGCGGCGATCTCGTTGCTCATCGCATCGCTCCCTTCCTCAGCTCGCCATCGGCGGTCCTGCGCCGACAGCCTTCGACTTCGACGCGATCTCGCCGCGCAGCGACTTCAGCGCCTCCACATAGATCTCCGAGAACGTCGGGAACGGCTGGATCGTGTCGGCAAGCACCTCGAGCGGGACGTGAGCGCGGATCGCGAGCGTCGCCTGCTGCAGCCACTCGCCCGACTCCGGGCCCAGCGCGTAGGCCCCCGTCAGCCGCTCGCCGTCGCTTAGTAGCGTCAAGAAGCCGTTGCTCTCCGCGTATGCGCGCGTGTACGTCGCCGTCTTCGGCACTCCCGACAAGGAGGCAGTCGCGCTGAAGCGGCCCGCCGCCGCGCCGACCGCCGCCGCCTGCGGATCGGTGTAGACCACGCGCGGAACCGCCTCGTAGTCCGCCTTGCGCGGCCGGCCCAGGATGTTCGCCGCGACCACCTCTCCCTGGTACTTGCCGACATGGGTCAGCGGCCACAGGCCGTTGACGTCGCCGATCGCCCACAGGCCCTCCGCCGCGCGCAGGTGCGCGTCCACCGGAACGCCGTGCGCGTCCGGCTCTACGCCGACGCTCTCCAATCCGATCCCGCTCACCCGCGGACGCCGCCCCGTCGCGACCAGCAGCTTCTCGCCGCGCAGCTCGCGCCCGTCGTCGAGCTCCAGCACGTACTCCTCGCCCTCTCGCCGCGCGGCGCTCGCGTTCGCGGACAGGACCAGCTCGATGCCCTCGCCGCGAAGGACCTCGCCCAGTGCCTCGCCCAGCGGTGCGGGCTCGCGCGCGAGCACGTGCTCGGCCATGTCGATCACCACCGTCTCGCCGCCGAGGCGACGTACCGCCTGCGCCATCTCCACACCCACCGGCCCGCCGCCCAGGATCAGCAGACGGCGCGGTATCGCCTTCATCGCCGTCACCTCGCGGTTCGTCCAAACGCCCTCCAGCTCGCGCAGCCCCGGCACCGGCGGAATCACCGGTTCGGCCCCGTTCGCCAGCACCACGTGCTCGGTCGTGTGGCGCACGCCGTCGACCTCGACCGCTCCCGGCCCCGCGAGCCGCCCGCTACCGCGCAGTAGGTCGATGCCGTGATCGGCAAGCCAGCGCTCCTGCCCCGCGTCGGTGTGATCGGAGACCATGAAGTCGCGCCAGGCCAGCGCCGCCTCGACGTCGACCTCCGCGCTCGCCGCGGCCTCGCGCGCCTCGTGGACCGCCTCGCCCGGCCGCAGCAGCGTCTTCGAGGGGATGCAGGCCCAGTAGGAGCACTCGCCTCCCACCAGCTCGCGCTCCACCACCGCCACGCGCAGGCCGCCCTCCGCCAGCGCCCCCGCGCAGTGCTCGCCCGGCGAGCCCGCGCCGAGCACGATCACGTCGTAGTCGCTGCTCATTTCGGCAGCTCCTCGCCCGCGCGCTCGCGCACCATGTAGAGCGCGTACCAGTCCGGCCAGTTCTGATCCGCCTCGCCGATTCGCTGCTCGTGCTCGCCGTGTGCCGCCGCCGCGCGTCTGAGTGCCTCCGCGAGATCCTCCGCCGACTCGTAGCTCGTCGCCATCGCTCCTCCTCTCAGCGGCCCGGAAGCCGGGCGGTTATCTCTTGCAGCAGCCAGCCGTTGCCGTCGGGATCGCTGAACGTCGCAAACGAGCTGTACGGGTCGGGCGAGGGTCCCGCGGCGTGGTCGGACTCGCGGAAGCGGGCGCCCGGCGCTCCTTCGTGGAACACCTCGCTCACCTCCGCGCCGCGCGCCGACAGCTCCTCGCGCGCCGCCGCGATGTCGGCGACCGCCAGGTACAGGCTCTGCGCCGAGCCCGGCGCCGCCGAGCTGACGCCGATCCCGAACTGGATCGAGCAGCCCGAGCCCGGAGGCGTCAACTGGACGATGCGGTAGTCATCGGTAGGGGAGACGTCCGCGTCCAGGCGCCAGCCCAGGCCCTCGTAGAAGCGCTTCGCCCGATCTACGTCCGAGACCGGCAGGACCACCGCCTCGAGCTTGAACTCCCCCGCGTTCACCGGTGGGGTGCCAGCCGCGCTCTCGCTGCTCGCATCGACACTGCTCATCTCAACCTCCGTCTGGTTGGTGGCGCCACGACGCGGCACGCGATTTCGCCGACCCGCCCAGAGGCGCAGCGACGGGTCGAGGCCGACGTTGGTCGCGCACACTCTCCATCGCCACGGTGGGGAAGTCAAGGCTCGCGCGCGGCCGCGCGGTCTAATCTCGTGGCCGTGGTGCTATCGCCAATCCTGCTCGCCGTGCCCAACGTCTCCGAGGGGCGCGACCCGGCCGTGATCGAACGTGTCGCAGCCGCGTTCGCGCCGCGCCGTCCCGCTGCCGCCCAGGCGGACGCCGTCCGCCTCTTGGACGTGCACTCCGACCCCGACCACCATCGCTCGGTCTACACGCTCACCGGCCGCGCCCCCGAGATCGGCGACGCGCTCGTGAGCGGCGCCGCCGAGGCCCAGCGCTCCGTCGACGTCGTTGCCCGTGCCAACGGCCGCACCGATGAAGCGGGCGCGCACCCGCACGTCGGCGCGATCGACGTGATCCCGCTCGTCTACTTCGACTCGCGCGCGCGAGGGCCCGCCTGCGCCGAGGCGCTGCGCGTCGGCGATCGCATCGGCCAGGAGCTGCAGATCCCGGTCTTCGTCTACGGCGAGCTCGCCGCGGGCCGTCCCGGTGCCACGCGTGCCGACTTCCGGCGCGGCGGGATCGATGCGCTGGCCACGCGACTCGCCGCCGCCGAGCTTCGCCCCGACTTCGGCCCGGCAAGGCCCCATCCGAGCGCCGGGGCCGCGCTGCTCGCCGCACGCGAGCCGCTCGTCGCCTTCAACCTGCAGCTCCAAGCGCCCGCAACGCTCGCCGACGCCCGTCGCGTCGCGTCGCTGATCCGCGAGGGCGGTGAGCACGGGCTGCCCGGCCTGCGAGCCATCGGCGTCGAGTTGCGGGGCGGCGTCGCCCAGGTCTCCATGAACGTCGAGCGACCCCTGGAGCTCGCGCTGTTCGAGGTCGTCCGCGCCGTCGAGGCGCATGCTCCCGTCGCCTCCGCCGAGCTCGTCGGGCTCGCGCCGCGGGCCGCCTTCGACGGCTTTCCCCCCGAGCTGCCGATGCCCGGCTTCGATCCCGCTCGCCACCTGATCGAGAACGCACTAGGCTCCTGACATGGCCCAGACCAAGCGCAAGCGCCGAACCAAGCATCGCGGCAACGCCGCCGGCGTCGTCGAGTCCCGCGGGCGCACCGGGCGCAAGCCCACCGCCGCCGAGAAGAGCGGCAAGGCCGCCGAGGCCGCGCGCGTCAAGCAGGAGCGCCTCGAGAAAGGCAACCGTCCGCCGAGCTGGCGCGGCGCCTTCCTGCGCGCGCTGATCGCCGCCACCGCACTCGTGCTGCTCTCCGGCCTGATCCTCAAAGCCAGCGCCGGACAGTCGGTTGCCTATTTCTTCGTCGGCCTCATCGCCTACACGCCCATCAGCTACTACAGCGACAGCTGGCTATACAAGCGCCGCCAGCGCAAGCAGGCGGGCGGCAAGGCAAGCGCGCGATGAGCCGCCGCGCCAGGCGCACCCGAGGATCGCGCCGATGAGCGCCCTCGACGTGCGCTCCTTCACCGTCGGGCCCGTGCAGGAGAACTGCTACATCGTCAGCGACCCCGGCCTGCCCGCCGACGCCGAGGGCCTGCGCCCCGCCATGATCGTCGACCCAGGCGATGAGCCCGAGCGGCTGCTCGAGGCGATCCAGGCACTCGGCGTGCGGATCGAGGCGATCCTGCTCACGCACTGCCATTTCGACCACATCGGCGCCGTCGCGCCGATCGCCCGCGCCACCGGGGCCCCGGTCTACTGCCCCGAGATCGAGCGTCCCGTTCTCGCCGACGTCATGAGCTGGGTGCCGCCCGGTTTCGGCCCCTTCGAGAGCTACGAGGCCGATCACACCGTCGCCGGTGGCGAGCACATCACGCCGGCCGGACTCGATATCAAAATAATCTTCACCCCCGGACACAGTCCCGGCCACGTCACCTACGCCATCGCGCCCAGGAGCACCGAGGGGGGAGGCGAGCAGCAGGCCGCGCCCCCGCAGGTCTCGCTGCTCTCCGGCGACGTGCTGTTTCAGGGTTCCGTCGGGCGTGTCGATCTGCCCGGCGGCGACTGGCCCACGCTCGAGCGCTCGATCGGCAGCCTGATCCGCGGCTTCCCGCCAGA
Source organism: Solirubrobacteraceae bacterium (assembly GCA_036267655.1). GTDB lineage: Bacteria > Actinomycetota > Thermoleophilia > Solirubrobacterales > Solirubrobacteraceae > Palsa-744. Next base: position 71,239 of record DATAVP010000008.1, on the reverse strand, counting down.
GACCGTCGTCTACCCCGGCCACATGGGCCTCACCACGCTTGGGCGCGAGCGCGACACCAATCCCTTCCTCACCGAGCTGCGTGAGCGCGTGCCCCGGGCGGCGGTCGCCTCCGACTCCACCGCCGCCCACAGTTGAGCGCTCCCAAGCTCAAAGCCCCCCGCGGCACCTTCGACGTGCTCGGGCAGCAGGCGCAGGAACGCGCCACGCTCGAGACCCGCGCCCGCGCGCTTCTGCAGGGCGCGGGCTACGAGCGCATCGAGACCCCCACCTTCGAGGCCACCGAGCTGTTCGCCCGCGGCGTCGGCGAGTCCACCGACATCGTGCGCAAGGAGATGTTCACCTTCCAGGACGCCTCCGAGCGCTCGCTCACGCTGCGCCCCGAGGGCACCGCCCCCGTCTGCCGCGCCTACGTCGAGCACGGCATGCACAAGCGCCGCCAGCCCGTGAAGCTCTGGTACTTCTCGAGCTTCTTCCGCCACGAGCGCGCGCAGGCCGGTCGCTACCGCCAGTTCTGGCAGGTCGGCGTCGAGGCGATCGGCTCCGAGGACCCCGCCGTCGACGCCGAGGTCATCGCCCTGCTCGCCACGCTGCTCTCCGAGATGGGCGTGCGTGAGGTCAGGCTGCGGCTGTCGAGCCTCGGCAGCCCCGAGACCCGCGCCGAGTACCGCGAGCGCCTGCAGGACTATCTGCGCGAGCACGAAGCCGGCCTCTCCGAGGACGTCCGCAGCCGCATCGAGCTCAACCCCCTGCGTGCCTTCGACGCCGACCACGAGGGCACCCGCGAGGTCATGCGCCGCGCCCCGCGTCTGCTCGACCAGCTCGACTCCGCCGACGCCGAGCACTTCGCCGAGGTGCGCGCCCTGCTCGACGAGGCATCCATCGGCTATCAGATCGACTCCACGCTCGTGCGCGGCCTCGACTACTACTCGCGCACCGTGTTCGAGTTCACCTCCGACGCCCTCGGCGCCCAGAGCGGCGTCGGCGGCGGCGGACGCTACGACGGTCTCGTCGAGCTGCTCGGCGGCGCGCCCACCCCCGGCATCGGCTGGGGCGCCGGGGTCGAGCGCATCCTCCTCGCCGGCGAGGGCCAGCACGCCGCCGCGAATCCCCTCGACCTGTTCCTCGCGCTCGACGGGCCGCAGGCCCGGCGCATCGCCTTCGGCCTGCTGCAGGACGCCCGCTCCGCCGGGCTGCACGCGCAGATGGAGCTCGCCGGGCGCTCGCTCAAAGGCCAGCTCAAGCACGCCGACGCGCTCGGCGCCCGCTACCTCGCCATCGTCGAGGACCGGCAGACCGTGCTCAAGGACATGCAGGACGGCGGCCGCCAGAGGATCGCCACCGACACGCTCGTGCACGCCGTGCTGCGCGGCCTGCGCACGCTCTGAGCCGCGTCGCCACGCGCTCGCTCGCTGGCCGCGTCAGGCCCTGCATGGCGCGCCCTCGCTGCCGCGCCGCGCGCTGACAGCGATCTTGCAGGACGGCCCTGCGCCGTCCGCGGCGGCGTGCCTGGCTCAACTCTTCGCTCGCAAATGCCGAAGGAGGGGGCAATGACGCACATCTCGCGCCCCTTCCAGATCGCGCTCGTCGCGCTGCTCCTGTTCATCGCGGTGTGGTTCGTCGCGCTGCGCGGCCACTCCTCCGGCGGCCAGAGCTCCGGCTCCTCCGCCGCCTCCACGCCTTCTTCCTCCAGCGGTCAGTCCGCCGCCTCGCAGAGCGCCGCATCCTCCAGCGCCCCCGGCGGCGGCACCTCCGCCTCCCAGGCCGGCGACGGGCACAGCTCCGCTCCCGGCGTCAACGGTCTCTCTCGTGCGATCCAGCGTGCTCGCGGCGCCGTCGCGCAGTCTCAGCAGAACGCGCAGCAGCTACAGCAGAAATCGGCGCAAGCTTCCGGCGAAAGCCAGAATCAGAGCCGGACGCAGCAGTCGCAGGGCGCGCAGCAGCAGAGCGCACACCAGAAGCAGAGCACCCAGTCGCAGAGCCAGTCCCACAACTCGTCCAAGACCCGGGCCGCGGGCTCGCAGAACCAGTCCCAGAAGGCGCAGAAGGGCGAGACAAAAACGTCAAGCGGCGTTCCGGTGATGCAGGCGTCGGTCGAAGGCGAGCTCAAGGACGGCAAAACGGTCGCGGTCCTGTTCTGGAACCCGAAGGGCTCGGTGGACCGGGTCGTCCGCGGCGAACTGCGGGCCGCCAAGCACGCCTCCCACGGCAAACTCGCGATCCACGTCGCGCGCTCAAGCGAAGTGGGCTCCTTCGGCTCCTTCACGAACACCGTAAAGGTCTACTCGACGCCCTCGATCCTGTTGATCAACACGAAGGGCAAGACCTCGAGCCTGACCGGACTCACCGACGCCTTCTCGATCGAGCAGGCCGTCAAGGAAGTCAAGCGCGCCAAGTAGTCCCGGCCGCGCAGCGGCCACTCCTCCGAGCCGGGCCCCGCTGCGCTTAAACTCGGGTGCGTGGAGACTGGCTTCGAGAGCCTTCGGCAGCATCTGGAACGACCGCTCGGTCGCGGCCACATGCCCGCGGACGCACAGACCGGCGCCGCGGGCGGCGCCGCCTGCGGCGACTTGATTCGCATCTCGCTCGCTGTCGATCCCGACAGCCCGGTCGGTGAGATCGCCGACGCGGGCTTCGACGCGGGCGGCTGTGGCGCGGCGATCGCCGCGGGCAGCGCCGCGGTTGCGCTGCTGCGCGGGACGCCCCTGCTCGACGCCGCGCGGATCGGCCCGGCCCAGATCGAAGCCGAGCTCGGCGGGCTCAGCCCCACCAAGCGCCACGCCGCCGAGCTAGCCGCCGACGCGCTCCACCGCGCCCTCGGCTGGGCCGCGCGCCGTCAGTCGCGGCTTGCCCCCGTGCAGGCGCGCACGCTCGTGGCGATGAGCGGTGGCGTCGACAGCGCGGTCGCCGCACTGCTCGTCGCCCGCGACGGCGCCGAGGCCGTGGGCGTGACGCTCGAGCTGTGGTCGGACCCCGAGAACGACGGCGAGGCCAGCTGCTGCTCGGCGCAGGCGGTGCGCGGCGCGCGCGAGCTCGCCCACGGCCTTGGCATGGCGCATCTCTCGATCGACCTGCGTGCCGAGTTCCGCGCCGGCGTCGTCGAGGGCTGGCTCGCGGACCATGGCGCCGGGCTCACGCCGAACCCCTGCGTGCGCTGCAACGGCAACGTGCGCCTCGACGCGATGCTCGAGCTCGGGGAGCGCCTCGGCTCACAGACGCTGGCGACCGGCCACTACGCGCGCGTCGAGGACGGTCACATGCTGCGTATGGCAAGCGATCCCGCGAAGGACCAGTCCTACGTGCTCTCGGCGCTCGCCACCGAGTCGCTGGCGCGCCTGCGCTTCCCGCTCGGGGCGATGCAGAAGACGCAGGTGCGCGAGCTCGCCGCCGAGGCGGGCCTCGCCGTCGCGCGCAAGCCCGACTCCCAAGACCTCTGCTTCCTCGCGGGCACGCGCCACGGCGACTTCCTCGAGCGCCACGGCGGCCTTGGCGTGAAGCCGGGTCCGATCCTCGATCGCGAGGGCACGGTCCTGGGCGAGCACCGCGGGGCGTACGCCTACACCGTCGGCCAGCGCCACGGTCTCGGGATCGGCGCGCCGCAGCCGCTCTACGTGCTGGCGACCGACGCGCGGGCGAACACCGTGACCGTCGGCCCCCGCGAGGCGCTGCTGAGCGCGAGTCTGCCCGTCGACGAGCTCACGCTGCACCGTGACGGCGCCTGTGTCGACGGGGTCCGGGTACGCTCGCACGGGCGGCGCTTCCCCTGCCGCGTCGAGCGCGAGCTGCCCGCGGGACGTCACGCGCGCGTGAGCATCGAGCTGGCCGAGCCCGCCGAGCGCACCGCGCCCGGCCAGGTCGCCTGCCTGTACGCAGGCGATGTCGTCGTCGGCTACGGGACGATCGCCTCCGGCGACTCGCTCGTCTGATTTTCGCGAACCACCCAGCCTCCCTCGGCAAGACCGCCACAGCCGCGACCTGAGCAACTGAGATGCTTCGAGGACGATGATGACTTCCGATGAGATCCGCGAGCGCTTCCAGGCGTTCTTCGAGGAGCGCGGCCACCGGCGCATCCCCTCGGCCTCGCTGGTGCCCTCGGCGCACGACCCCTCGGCGCTGCTCACGGTCGCGGGGATGCACCCGCTGAAGCCCTACTTCCTCGGCCAGGAGACGCCGCCCGCGACGCGCCTGACCGACTGTCAGAAGGTGTTTCGGACGGTGGACATCGACAACGTCGGCAACACCGCGCGGCACCTGACGTTCTTCGAGATGCTGGGGAACTTCTCATTCGGGGACTACTTCAAGGCGGAGGCGATCGAGTGGGCGTGGCAGCTCTCGCTCCAGGTGTTCGGCTTCTCGGCAGAGGACGTCTGGGTGACGGTGTTCGAGGGCGACGAGTGGCTCGATCTCGGCCCCGACGAGGAGGCGATCGAGCACTGGCTGGCGATGGGCGTGCCGCGTGAGCGGATCGTGCTGTGCCCACGCTCTGAGAATTTCTGGCAGGCGGGTCCGAACGGCCCCTGCGGGCCGTGCTCGGAGCTGTACTTCGACCGCGGCGTGCAATTCGGCAAGCCGGAGGATCTGCCGGGGGGCGAGAACGAGCGCTTCCTGGAGTACTGGAACCTGGTGTTCATGCAGTACGGCCAGCAAGGCGGCGCGCTGAAACCGCTGCCCGCGGCGAACATCGACACGGGCCTTGGCCTGAACCGGATGGCGGCGATCCTGCAGGAGAAGCCATCGGTGTTCGAGACAGACCAGTTCCAGCCGCTGATCGAGCTGGGCGAGGAGCTCTCGGGGGCGCGCTACGGCGCGGACTTCGCAAGCGATCGCGCGCTGCGAATCTTGGCGGACCACGCGCGCGCGATGACGTTCCTGGTCGCGGACGGCGTGGTGCCCTCGAACGAGGACCGCGGCTACGTGCTGCGCCGGGTGATGCGCCGCGCGATCCAGCAGGGGCGGGCGCTGGAGCTGCAGCCGGGCTTCCTGACGCGCTACGCCGAGCGCGTGCAGGAGCTGATGGGCGGCGTCTACCCGGAGCTGAACGAGCAGCGCGAGGCGATCCGCACCTGGCTCGGCTCCGAGGAGGAGGGCTTTGGGCGCACGCTGACGCAGGGCCTTGCGACGCTGCAGGCGCTGATCGAGCGCGCGCGCGAGGAGGGCCGCGCGAACGTGCCGGCGCAGGAGGTCTTCCGCCTGCACGACACCTACGGCTTTCCGTATGAGATGACGAAGGAGCTGCTCGGCGGGGAGGCCCTCGCGATCGAGGGGGACTTCGAGTCGCTGATGGAGGAGCAGCGCGCCCGCAGCCGCGCGGGCGGGGCGCCGGGCACCGCGGGCGCGAGCAACGGCTCGGGCGCGACAGACCCGCGCGCGCTGGCGAGCGCCTTCGCGGGGCAAGCCGACTTCCAGACGCGCTTCACGGGCTATGAGACCGAGCGCCAGCACACGACGGTGGGCGCGATCGAGCAGCAGCAGGGCGGCTACCTGGTGAAGCTCCCGGAGTCCCCCTTCTACGCGCCGGGCGGCGGCCAGGTCGCGGACGTGGGCACGATCGAGTGCGAGCACGGCGACTGCCGCGCGCGTGTGCGTGAGGTGTTCCGCCTGGGCGATGACCAGGTGCTGTCGGTCGAAGTCGAGCAGGGGCAGCTCGAGCCGGGCGAGCAGGTGCTGGCGAAGGTGGACCACGCGGCGCGACACGCGACAGAGGCGAACCACACGGCGACGCACCTGCTGCAGGCGGCGCTGCGCGAGCGCCTGGGCAGCCACGTGCGCCAGGCGGGCTCCTACGTGGGGCCGGACAAGCTGCGCTTCGACTTCAGCCACGGGCAGGGCCTCTCCGAGGAGGAGCTGGGCGACGTGGAGGACCGGGTGAACGAGTGGATCGCGCGCAACGACCCGGTGCGCCCGATCACGACGACGCTCGATGAGGCCAAGCGCCTGGGGGCAATGGCGCTGTTCGGGGAAAAGTACGGCGAGGTCGTACGGATGGTGGAGGTGGGCGAGGGCGAGCACTCGCGCGAGCTGTGCGGCGGCACGCATGTGCGCTCGACGGCTGAGATCGGCCCGTTCCGGATTGCGAGCGAGACCTCGAGCGCGGCGAACGTGCGCCGCATCGAGGCGCTGACCGGCCCGGCGGCGACCGAGCTGCTGCGCGCGCACGACCGGGTGCTGGGCGAGGCGGCGCAGACGCTGCGCACGCGCCCGGAGCAGGTGGCGGAGCTGGTCAAGGCGCGCGAGCAGGAGCGCAAGGAGCTCGAGAAGCGGTTGAAGGGCGGAGCCGCTGCGGGTGGGGGCGACGCCGCAGTGGATATCGATCGATTGATGGACGGCGTCGTGGACCTCGACGGGGCGCGGGTGCTGGCAGCCGTGGTCGAGCTGCCCGATGCCAAGGCGCTTCTCGACCTGGCCGATCGCCTGAAGGGCAAGCTGGCGGATGCGGCGGTGGTGCTGGGCAGCGCGGTGGACGGGCGCGCCCACCTGCTGGTGGCGGTCCCGCCGGAGCTGGTCTCACGCGGCGTGAAGGCGGGTGCGATCGTGAAGGCCGCGGCTGAGGTCGTGGGCGGGGGAGGCGGCGGACGCGACACGCTGGCGCAGGCGGGCGGTCGCGAGCCGGAGAAGCTGGAGCAGGCGATCGAGGCGGCGAAGGCCGCGATCTCCTCGGCGCTCCAGGGCTGATGCGGGTGCTGGCGCTGGACTACGGCAGCGCACGTTGCGGCTGCGCGCTGAGCGACCCGACCGGCACGATCGTGACGCCGATCGAGGAGGTGGCGCGCCCGGCGAGCAAGCGCGGCATGCAGGCGCTTCTGGAGCTCGTACGAGAGCGCGAGGTGGAGCGCGTGGTCGTGGGGCTGCCGCTGTCGCTGGCGGGTGGGGACACCGAGCAGACGCGCGAGACGCGCGAGTTCGCACAGCGCCTGGCGCAGCGGCTCGGCGAGAGCGTGCCGGTGGAGCTGCACGACGAGCGCTTCACGACGCGGATGGCCCAGCGCCTGGACAGCCCGGCCGGCACGAGCGAGGACTCGCGCGCGGCGGCGCACATGCTCGAGAGCTGGATGGCGGCGAGAGCGCACTAAGGTCTGCAGCCCTTGTCCCGCGGCAACCGATCAGAGGCGGCGCACGAACGCACGGCGCAGGAGCGCGAGCGCGATCGCCTGGAGCGCGAACGCAGGCGAGCCGAGCGCGAAGGGGCGGCGCTGCCACCGCAGGCGCCGCCCCCGCAGGCACCCCCACCAGAAGTGCCGTCGGTGCAGGCGCCAAGCGCGGCACAGCCCTCGGAGCCCGAGACGGCCGAGCACTCGCCGGCGCAGCCACCGCCGCAGTCGCCGCCGCCACTCGCCCCGGAGCCGCCGCTCCCGGCCGCAGAGCCGCCACCGTGGTCGCCGGTGTTGGATTCATCGCTGCTCGCCGAGCCGGAGGATCGGGTGGAGCAGGGCGAACCGGAGGATCCCGCGGAGCACGATCCCTACGAGCCGCTTCAGCCTCCTTCGGCGCGCCGCACGGAGGACCCGGCGAGTGCCGTGCGCCCGCCACTGCCGCCGCCAAGCGCGACGCGCGACCGTGCGGCGCGTGGCGACCCGACGGGGCGGCGGCGCCCGCAGCGCTCGGGCAGGAGCCGCTTCACGCGCGCGCGCGTGGCGGCACTGCTGGCGCTGGCGGCTGCGGCGGTGCTGGTTTGGTTCCTGCTGTCGCTGTTCCAGCCGTTCGCGGGCGAGGGCAGCGGCCGCGTGATCGTGCAGATCCCGAAGGGCGCGAGTTCGGGCAAGATCGGCTCGATCCTGTCTCAGGACGACGTGGTCTCCTCAGGCTTCTTCTTCAACCTGCGGGCGCTTCTGGAGGGCAAGCGCAGCTCGCTTCACTCGGGTCGCTTCGTGATGAAGAAGGGGATGAGCTACTCGGCGGCGATCGACGCGCTGAGCAAGCCGCCGCCGAAGGTGATCGCGGTGAAGGTGGTGATCCCGGAGGGCTACACGCGCCGCCAGATCGCGGCGCTCGTGGGCGAAGACTCGCTGAGCGGCGACTACCTGGCGGCGAGCAAGCGCTCGCGCCTCTTGAGCCCGCGCCATTACGGCGCGCCGAAGGGCACGCGCGACCTGGAAGGCTTCCTGTTTCCGGCGACGTATGACATGCGCGCGGGTGCGCCGGCGCAGAAGCTCGTGAACGAACAGCTGATCGCGTTCCGCCGGCGTTTCACCTCGGCTGACACTCGCCGTGCGCACGAGCTGGGCGTGACGCCCTACGAGATGCTGACGGTGGCCTCGATGATCGAGCGCGAGGCCCAGACCGAACACGATCGCCCGCTGATCGCGGCGGTGATCTACAACCGCCTGCGCGAAGGGATCCCGCTGGGGATCGACGCGACGATCTACTACGCGGTGGAGGAGCAGAAAGGGATCGCGACCTACGCGGGCGAACTGACGCAGTCGATGCTGAAGATCGACTCGCCCTACAACACCCGCACGCACAAAGGCCTGCCGCCGACGCCGATCTCGAACCCGGGCGAAGCCTCGATCCACGCGGCGGCGCACCCGGCGCACGTGCCCTACCTCTACTACGTGGCGGGCGCGGACGGCTGCGGCGAGCAGGTCTTCTCGAAGACCTATGCGGAATTCGAAAAGAACGTCGCGGCCTACGACGCGGCGGTGAAGAAGAACGGCGGGCATCCGCCGGCGTGCAAGAAGAAGTGACGCCGCCGGGCGTACCGAGCGCCGAGCAGGGAGCGAACGCCGCGAGGCGACGCCTGGGCGTGCTCGGCTGGCCGGTGGCGCACAGTCGCTCGCCCGCGATGCAGAACGCGGCGCTACAGGCGCTGGGCCTTGAGGACTGGCGCTACCAGCTGCTGCCGGTGCCACCGGAGCTGTTCGCGCAGACGACGCGCGCGCTGGGGCAGTCGGGCTTTGCAGGGGCGAACGTGACAATCCCGCACAAGCAGGCGGCGCTGGCGCTGGCGGACTCGGCGAGCGCCTCGGCGAGCGCGATTGGCGCGGCGAACACGCTGACGTTCGGCCCGGAGGGCGCGATCGCGGCAGAGAACACCGACGCCCCGGGCTTGATCGCCGCGATCGGCGAGCCGGTCACCGGCGGCAGCGCACTGGTGCTGGGCGCGGGAGGCAGCGCCCGAGCGGCGGTTTGGGCGCTGGCGCAGGCGGGCGCGAGCGAGGTGCTGGTCTGCAACCGCACCGAGGCGCGCGCCCGTGAGCTGGCCAAGGAGCTGGGCGCGAGCGCGGTGGCGGCGCCGCGGGCGACGAGCCTGCTCGTGAACTGCACGGCGGTCGGCCTGTCCCCGCAAGATGAGGAGCTGGCCCAGCTCGGGCTCGACGAGGCGCTGGTGGGAGAGTTCGAGACGGTCGTGGACATGGTCTACCGCGAGAGCGGCCCGACGCAGCTTCAGAGCACGGCGCGCGCGCAGGGCGCGCGCACGATCGACGGGCTCGAGGTCCTGGTCCGCCAGGGGGCGCTGAGCCTCGAGCTGTGGACGGGTCGTGAGGCGCCGCTGCAGGTGATGCGCGACGCGGCACGCGCCGACCCGTAGTGCGCGCACCGGCGCTGCGCGGTCCATAGCAGCGCTCGACCGATCCCTCAAGCGCACTCCAACCTTTGTCCAGTGCGGGGCATTGCACGCGATCCTCGGCGTCGCGCGGTCGATGGGCGGACCCATGGATATCGATTTCGCAGATCTGCTGATGGAGGTCGTCTCGCGCCGGGCGTCCGACCTGCACCTGAGCGCCGGCGCACACCCCACTGTCCGCGTCCGCGGCCGCCTGACGCCGCTGGAGGACTATCCGAAGCTGTCGGCGACGGACACCCGCGAGATCGTCTACTCGATCCTCACGGGCGATCAGCGCCAGCGGCTTGAGACGAACTGGCAGCTGGACTTCGCCTACTCGATCCCGGGTCACGCCCGCTTTCGTGTGAACGCCTACTTCCAGCGCGGGGCGCTGGGCGCGGCCTTCCGACTGATCCCCTTCAGCCTCTCCTCGATCGACGAGCTGGGGCTGCCCCCGGCGGTGCACGAGTTCACGCGCAGGCCGCGTGGCTTCGTGCTGGTGACGGGCCCGACGGGCTCGGGCAAGTCGACGACGCTGGCGGCGATGATCGATGAGATCAACGCCTCGCGCGAGGAGCACATCATGACGATCGAGGACCCGATCGAGTTCCTGCACGGGCACAAGAAGTGCCTGGTCAACCAGCGCGAGCTGGGCTCGGATGCGCAGAGCTTCGGCGACGCGCTGAAGGCGGCGCTGCGCCAGGACCCGGACGTGATCCTGGTCGGCGAGATGCGCGACCTGGACACGATCTCCACGGCCCTGACGGCTGCCGAGACGGGGCACCTGGTGTTCGCGACCCTGCACACGCAGGACGCGGCGCAGACGATCGATCGCATCATCGACGTGTTCCCGGCCCATCAACAAGGCCAGGTGCGCGTGCAGCTGTCGGTGGCCCTTCAGGGGATCATGACCCAGCAGCTGCTCCCGAACGCAGACGGCTCGGGACGCGTGGTGGCGACCGAGGTGCTGGTGCCGAACCCCGCGATCCGCAACCTGATTCGCGAGGGCAAGACGCACCAGATCTACTCGGTGCTGCAGACGGGCTCCTCGCTGGGCATGCAGACGATGGACGCCTCGCTGGCGACGCTCGTGCGCGCGGGGCAGATCAGCCGCAAGCTCGCCGAATCGCGCTCCTCGACGCCCGAGGAGCTGGGGCGTCTGCTGGGCGCGGAGTCGCTGGACCTCAACCAGCAGCGCGTCGCGGCATAGGAGGGAGCTGCGCAGATGAGCACCTATGTCTTCAAGGCCATGGACCTCGCCGGCGTCAAGGCGCGCGGCGAACTGGAGGCCGACTCCAAGCAGGCGGTCTCCGACCAGCTCAAGCAGCGCGGCCTGATCGTCCTGGAGATCGCGGACAAGCACGCCTCGCGCGAGATCGAGTTCGCGTTCATGAAGTCGGTGAACGCGGGTGAGCTCGCGGTCTTCTCGCGTCAGCTCGCGACGATGATCACCTCGGGCATGAGCATCCTGCGCGCGCTCTACGTGCTGGAGTGGCAGACCGAGAACAAGTTTCTGAAGGAAACGATCGTCGCGGTGCGAAAGGACGTCGAGGCGGGTCTTTCGCTGAGCGACTCGCTGGCACGCCACCCAAAGGTCTTCAACCCGCTGTTCGTCGCGATGACGCAGGCGGGAGAGGCGGGCGGCGTGCTGGAGGACGCGCTGATGCGCGTGGCCGACCAGCTCGAGAAGGACGCCTCGCTACGCCGCCAGATCCGCTCGGCGATGGTCTACCCGGTGCTGGTGATCACCTTCGCGATCGGCGTGATGATGGCCCTGGTCGCGTTCCTGGTGCCGGTGTTCGAGGGCGTGTTCAAGACCTTCGGCGGCGAACTGCCGAAGATCACGCAGGTCTCGGTCTTCCTCTCGCACGCGGTCACCGGCTACTGGTGGCTGATCTTCGCGCTCGCGGGCGGCTCGATCTTCGCGTTCTTGAGGTGGAAGAAGTCCTCGTGGGGCAGGCCCCAGTGGGATCACTTCCGCCTGCGGATCCCGATGAAGATCGGCGCGATCGTGCAGCAGGTGGCGGTGGCGCGCTGGTCGCGCACGCTGTCCTCGCTGACGAGCGCGGGCGTGCCGCTGCTGCTGGCCCTGGATATCACGGGGCGCACGGGCGGCAACGTCGCGGTCGAGGAGGCGATGGAGGGCGTGATCGCCTCGGTCAAGCGCGGCGGCACGATCGCGGCGCCGCTGGCGCAGGCGCCGATCTTTCCGGTGATGGTCACGCACATGGTGGGCGTCGGTGAGGAAACGGGTGCCCTGGACACGATGCTGGACAAGGTCGCGGAGTTCTACGAGGACCAGGTGGAGGCCTCGGTGAAGGCGCTGACCTCGATCCTCGAGCCGATCATGATCATCTTCATCGGCAGCATCGTGGGCTTCATCGTGATCTCGATGTACCTGCCGCTGTTCTCGGTCTACAACAGCATCAAATAGCCGCGCGCGCCTCGCGCGCGGCTCAGTCGGCGTGCGGGTGCTCGATGTGCAGCGCGCCGTCGGCGACCAGCAGTGAGACCTCGCCGTCGAGCAGCGCGAGCAGCTCGGCGCCGACGAGCTCGCGCCGCCAGCCGCGCAGCGTGCGCACGTCGGCCTCCTGATCGCTGCTGCGCCAGGCGGCGACGATCGCCTGCAGGTCCGCGCGCGCGGCGAGCAGCTCGTAGGCGAGGCCGGCTTCGCGCGCCCTGGCCCGCAGCAGCGCCTCGCCGAGCGCGATCAGAGGCGCGTCCTCGGCTCTGGGCGCGGGTGGGCGCGCTTCCTGGGGAGTCTTCTCGGGCGGCAGCTCGCGCGCTTGGGCGATCACCCGCAGCAGCTCCTCGCCGCGGCGGCGGAGGTTGGCGGCGCCCGAGCCGCGAACCTGCTCGAGCTCGGCGCTCGAGCCCGGCTTACGCTTGGCGATCTCCATCAGCGCGGCGTCGCCGAGCACGCCCTGCACGGGCCGATCCTGGCGCTCGGCGGTCTGCTCGCGCCACTGCACGAGCGCGCGAGCGATCGGTCGTGCGCTGGGGCCGAGGCCGCGCACGCGCGGCAGCCGCTGGAAGATCGTCTCGAGGTTGCGCTCGTCGCTGGAGCGCTCGAGCACGAGACACTCCTCGTGCGCCCACCCCAGTCGCCCGAGGTCCCGCAGCCGCCGCTGCAGCTCATCGGCGAGCTCGAGCAGGTGCTCGACGTCCTCGCGCGCGTAGGAGAGCTGCTCGTCAGAGAGCGGGCGGCGGTCCCAGCGGGTGAAGCTTGCGCTCTTGGCCACGCGCACGCCGAGCACCTCGCCGAGCAGCGATTCATAGGAGGACTGCGCGCCCATCCCGGCAAAGCCTGCGGCGACCTGTGTGTCGAACACGTTGCTGACCTCTGTGTCGAGCACCCTGCGTGCGAGCGCGACGTCCTGGCGCCCGGCGTGGACCACGATCTCGATCGCGGGATCGGCGAGCAGGCTCGCGAGCGCGGAGCCGTCGAAGCCCTCGGCGAGCGGGTCGAGCACCGCGATCCGTTTGCCCTGGCCGCCGGGGCTGGGCACCGCGAGCTGGATCAGGCACAGCAGCGTGCGGTAGCGGCCCTCGCCGACGAACTCGGTGTCGAGCGCGAGCCGGCCGCAGGCGCGTGCGTCTGCGACGAGCGCCTCGTCCATGCGCAGGTTCTCCTCGGCTGCCCCGCCGCTCACGGCTTGAGCCCCGGAAGTCGCCACAGCACCTTGCGATGCGGCAGACCGGCCTGGAGCGAGACGTCGGTGCCGTGTTCGCGGATCCACTTCGCGGGCGAGGAGCAGGCCGGGTTTTTGGGTGAGATGTGATGTGGGCATGGCGAGTTCAAGAAGGCGTAGCGGACTTCGCCCGCGGCGATCTTCCGCTTGAGCTGATCGACCGTCGTGAACACGCGCGCACCGTAGCTCGTGAGGATCACGACCGGCCGCGCGTCGTGCACGATCAGCGCGCCGATCTGCGTCGCGGACTGGGCCGCGACCTCGTAGCGGGCGCTGCCCTGATGGGCGCGCAGGTAGCTGCTGAGCGGCTGCAGGACTTCGCCCGGCAGGACGCCCACCTCGCCCGCGTCGGTGACGTGGTCCTCGATCGCGCGGATGTCGGTGCTGAGCGAGATCGCGAGCATCGCGCAGAGGCTGAGCACGAGCACGCCGCCGGGGGCGAGGGTGCCGCGCAGCCTGTCGGGGAGCGGGGCGAGTCGTGCCAGCGCGGCGAGCAGCAGCGCGGCGAGCGCGGATGTCAGCGAGATCCACCACACGAGCGGCGTGCCGTAGAGCAGGCGCTCGCCGTAGAGGACCGTCACGACCAGCGCCAGCAGGAGCGCCGCGGGGCGCAGCCGCCCGCGCGGCTCGCCGGCCCAGGCGATGCCGATCCCGAGCGTGGCGGCGACGGGGGGCACGAGCCCCTCGACATAGCGCGGGTGCAGACGCACCATGTGGCTGAACAGCACGATCCCCGTCAACAGCCAGAGACCGAGCCCGACGGCGACCGCGAGCTCGAAGCGGGCGCTGCGCTGCCGCGTTGCTGTGTTCTGTCGTGCGGGTTCCTTGGGCGTTGCCGTCTCGTCGGTGCCTGCCGCAGGCTCACGATCGACTGGGACCGAGCGTGCGTGGGGTGCTTCTTCTTCCTCGTCCTCGGAGGCCTGGCGTCGGCGCCGCATTACGAGCCCCGAGAGCAGCGCGGGGATGCCGAGCAGCAGCGCCAGCAACAGCTCAAGGCCGAGCCGCTCGCCGGAGAGCGGGCCCACGCGCGCGAGCAGCCGCGTGGGCGAGGGCGGCAAAATCGGGATGTGGTCGCGCTGAGACTGCGTGGCCACCGGGTATTTGTGGCCCGGCTCGTATTCGGTGCCGCCGGGTTCGGGCGATTTGCCGCCGAGGCGGTCTTTGCCGTTGAAGACGAACACCGCGTTCCAGGCGCTGCCGTTGGTGGAGCCGATCGCCCAGGGGCGATCGTGTGCGGGCGCGATCAGCGTGGCGGTCAGCCAGGCGAGCGCGACGACGAGGTAGACGGCCGCGGCGGCGGTGAGCTTCAGCGCGCGCTTGCCGAGCGATCCCGGAAAGCCGAGCAGGGCGAGCGCGGCCAGGCCGGGCAGGGCGACGAGCGACTCGAGGATCTTCACGTCGAAGGCCAGGCCGAGCATCGCGGCTCCGGCCAGCAGCCAGCGCGTCGCGCCGGTCTCGCAGGCTCGCACGACGAACAGCAGCGCGAGCACGATCAGCAGCATCATCACCCCGTCCATCGTGTCGCTGCGCGAGGTGATCACCTCGACCGGCAGCACCGCCAGCGCGGTTGCGGCGGCGAGACCGGCGCCGGCGCTCCACATGCGCTTCACAGCCAGGAACAGCAGCGGTACGGCGGCGATCCCCGAGAACGCCTCGGGTAGCTTCAGGGTGGTGGAGGAGAAGCCGAAGACCTTGACGCTCAGCACCTGCAGCCACAGGTCGACGGGTGGCTTGTCGATCGAGACGCTCGCGGAGGGCTCGAAGGCGCCGAAGAAGAAGTTGTGCCAGGACAGCCCCATGCTGCGCACGGCGGCGTCGTAGAAGGGGTCGGGGGCGACCTTGCCGATCAGGATCAGACGCAGCGCCGCGGCGCCAAGCGTGATCAGGGCGAGAATCGCCCATTGCCACGTCCGTACGGGCCCTCTCATCGGCGGGACGCTAGTCTCATCGGTTCGTGGCGAGCGAGAAGACCGACAGCGATGATCGAATGGAGGAGGCCCACCAGCCGCGGGAGTGTATGCCCTGCCGCGGCAGCGGCAAGGTGATCTCCAATCTGGGAGGGACCCCCAGCACGGTGACGTGTCCCTGGTGCGAGGGCGGCGGCATACGTCTGCCCGAGATCGATGCACAGGGCAAATGGCGCGAGGGTGAGGAGCAGCAGAGCGCCGAAGCCGAGTAGTGCATGCGTCCAAGCAGGATGCAACGCTAAAGATCATTCACCGGAGAGTCGATGCACGGGCTGACAAAGCCAGTGTCGAGGCGCAAGGCAGCATCTGTCAAAGGGTGCGTAGCAAAGCCGGCGGCTCTCAGGAAAAGATCTTTCACAGATCAACGATCGGGGGACCGCATCGCCGCTTGTGGGCGATGGGCCGAGAGCTGGCGCTCTAAAAACGGATCCTAGGAGGATTCACATGCTGTATAGACTGCGCCAGCGCTTGAGCAAGGAGGGTGGTTTCACCCTTATCGAGCTTCTGGTGGTCATCCTGATCATCGGCATTCTTGCCGCGATCGCCATTCCTTCGTTCCTGAACCAGAAGGGCAAGGCCAACGACGCTTCGGCGAAGGAGCTTGCTCGCACGGCTCAGACGACGGCGGAGACCTACGCGACCGAAAACAGCGGTAGCTACGTGGGCCTCGGCACGGCGAAGCTGAACGAACTCGAAAAAACGATCCCGATCGCTTCGAGCTCGAACAACGCGTGGATCAGCGCGGCGTCGGGCACGGCCACGGGCTACGTCGTGACCGCGACCGCGCCCAGCACGGGTGACACGTTCACAATCACTAACGCCGCGGGCGTGGTGACGCGCTCGTGCTCGGGAACCGGCGGAGGCTGTAACGGTACTGCCGGCTGGTAGTTGGCCGTGTCGCTCCAGTGCGTGCATTGGAGCGACACTGCCGATGTGTGAAAGACGATCGAAGGGGCGGCCGGTTGGCCGCCCCTTCGTCGTTCTTGCCTCCCGCCGGCTCCGATCCTCGGGTGGCGGCGAACAGTGCGATGGGGCGGATAGTTGTCATTCGAGAGATCCATTCCTGGAACATCTCGTGCATGGCGAGGAAAACCTCAGCAATCCGACGATCGGTGTCGATGCCCGAATGGCAATCGCGGCGACGGCGGCCGCCCAACCGATACGAGTGGACTTCACCATGACAACGAACCTTCGCCAGCGGCTGCGCGATGAGCGCGGCTTCACCCTCATCGAGCTGCTCGTGGTCATCCTGATCATCGGCATCCTCGCCGCGATCGCGATTCCCTCTTTCCTGAACCAGAAGGGCAAGGCCAACGACGCTTCGGCCAAGGAGCTGGCGCGCACCGCCCAGACCACCGCCGAGAGCTATGCCACCGAAAACAACGGCAGCTACGTCGGTCTCGAACCGTCGAAGCTGAACACGCTCGAAAAATCGATCCCGATCGTCTCGAGCGCGAACACCGCGTGGATCGGCGCGGCGTCGGGTACGGCGACGGGCTACGTCGTGACCGCGACGGCGTCCAGCACGGGTGACACGTTCACGATCACGAACGCCGCGGGCGTGGTCTCGCGCACCTGCTCGGGAACCGGCGGCGGCTGCAAAGGCAGCGCGGGCTGGTAACTGTGTCGAGGGACGACGGCGGCGCCCGGCAGCTTCGGGACTCGCCCGCGTCCTGGTCGACGCGAAGGCTCTGACCACGGCGGCCGCGCTCGCGCGGGAAGTTAGCTCGGGGCACCGAGCCGCCACGCTCAAGCGCCGCCCGCCGGCGACCGATGAGATTCCCATGGAGGCTGCAACGTTCGCGGGAGTGCTCGGAGCGATCTTCGGCTCGTTCCTGAACGTGGTGGCATACCGGCTGCCACGTCACGAGTCGTTGCTGGGCCCGGCCTCGCATTGTCCTTCGTGTGCGACGCCGGTCAAGCCCTACGACAACATCCCGATCCTCTCGTTCCTGCTTCTGCGCGGGCGCTGTCGCAGCTGCTCGGCGACGATCTCGCCGCGATATCCGCTGGTCGAGGCGCTGACGGGGCTGCTGTGCGCGGGCGCCGTGCTCGTGCACGACTCGGCGGCGTCGATCGCGTTGAGCGTGGGCCTGATCCTGATCGTGATGCCCGCGGCGCTGATCGACGTCGAGCACCGGATCATCCCCAACAGCCTGACCGCGCTCGGCGCGGTGCTGGCCTTGGCTTTGGGCTTGGCGCTCGACCCGGGCGGCGAGCCGCAACGTCTGATTGCGGGCGCAGGCGCGGGCGGCTTCCTGCTGCTGGCGGCGCTGGCCTACCCCGGTGGCATGGGGATGGGCGACGTCAAGCTCGCCGGCGTGATGGGCCTGTTCCTGGGCAGCGCGGTCGTGCCCGCGATCTTCATCGCGCTGTTCGCGGGTGCGCTGCTGGGCGGCGTGATCCTCGTGCGCAAGGGCGTGCAGGCGGGCCGCAAGACGAAGGTCCCGTTCGGCCCGTTCCTCGCCTTCGGCGCGGTGCTCGCGACGTTCGTGGGGCCCGAAATCGTTCACCTCTACGTCCATCGCTTCCTCTAGTCGTCACCCAACCCTAAAGCGGTGATCGGCTCGCGCCGATACCCCCCCTGCGGCACCGGCGCCGCATCGAGCGCCAACTACAAATGCGTCCCTCACTTCCTTCACTTCCCTCCACCTCGCTGAAGCTGCCCAAGCTGCCGCACCGCTCCCACGGCACGGACGTGGTCGGCCTTGACGTGCAGCCGGGTCTCGTCGCCGCCGTGAAGGCGCGCGTGAACGGCTCGATCCTGGCCGAACGCGCAGCTGCTCAGCCGCTGGACGCGGACACGGTGCGCGAGGGCGAGGTCGTCGACGTCGAGGCCCTGACCGAGGCGCTGCGCGAGCTGTTCAGCGGCAGCGGCCTCGGCAAGCGCGTGCGCGTCGGACTCGCGAACCAGCGCACGGTGATGCGCACGATCGACCTTCCGCCCGTGACCGACCGCAAGGAGCTCGCGGCCGCGGTCCGCTTCCAGGCTCAGGACCAGGTGCCGATGCCGCTTTCCAACGCGGTGCTCGACTTCCACCCGCTCGGCGTGTTCGACACACCGACGGGCGCACGCCAGCGCGTCGTGCTGGTGGCAGCACAGCGCGACATGGTCGAGCGCCTGCTGGCCGCGGTGCGCGGGGCGGGCCTGACGCCCGAGGGCGTGGACCTGTCGGCCTTCGCCCTGATTCGCTCGCTGCACGATCGCGCGGAATCGGCCGAGGGGCGCGTGCTCTACCTGAACGTCGACGGCCTCACGAACCTGGCGATCGCCGAGGGCACCATCTGCCGCTTCACGCGTGTCGTAGGCGGCGGTGTCGAGGCGATGGCGGGCGAGCTCGCGGCTCGTCGCGAGATCTCACTCACCGAGGCCCGCAGGCTGCTGGCGACGGTCGACCTGGGCGCCCCGGTCCTGCCGGGCGCCGAGAAGCTCAGGCCCGCACAGCCGGTGGACGAGGCTGTCGCCGCGCTCGAACAGGCGCTCGAGCAGAAGCCGGTCGAGGAGCAGACGCAGACCGATGAGCAGGTTTCGCCGGATGACGCGAGCCAGGACTCCGAGCGCGCGGAGGTGGACGGCCAGGAGCCGCAGCTCAGCCGCGAGGAGCACGAAGCGCGCGAGCTCTCGATGGGCTACGCGGAGACGATCTCCGCCACGCAGGCTTCCGCGCCGGCCTCCCCGGCCGCCGATAGGCCCTCGCCCGAGCAGGACTCCGACAGCGACATCCGCACCGTGCTCGAGAACAGCGTCCGCGAGATCGCGGGCGAGGTTCGCAACTCACTGGACTTCCACCGTACCCAGGAGCAGGGTGGGGAAATCGCGCACGTCTCGCTGAGCGGCGCGGCGCTGGATCTTCCGGGCTTCGCCGAGGCGCTGCAGTCCTCGCTCGGCATCGAAGTCCGCCAGGAAGTCGTCGGCCTCGCGGACGCGAGCCTGGAGGGCAAGGTCTCAACGCACCGCCTGGCGGTCGCGGCGGGGCTCGCCGCGACGGAGGCGCCTCGATGAAGGCCGTCAACCTGATCCCCTCCGACGAGCGCCGCGGCGCGGCGGTCGGCGCAGGCCGCTCCGGCGGCGCCGCCTACGTCGTGCTGGGCGTGGTCGGCTTGCTCGCGGTGTTCACGCTGCTCTACGGCATCGCTCGCCACAAAGTCTCCAGCCAGACGAGCAAGCTGGCCTCGATCAACGCGCAGACCGCGCGCGTGCAGCAGACCGCCTCGCAGCTGACCCCGTATACGAGCTTCATGGCGCTGCGCGAAGAACGCACGCAGGCCGTCGAGCAGGTCGTCGACTCGCGCTTTGACTGGGCGCACACCTTCCACGAGCTGGGTCGCGTGCTGCCGCACGACGCTTCGATCTCCTCGCTCGACGGCTCGGTCGGCGGCTCCGAAGGCGCCGCCACGGCGACGCCCGCGGCTCCGGCCGCTGCTTCCGCGACCGGCGCCGCGGTGGCCGCGGCCCCGAGCTCGGCGACGCCGCCCGGGAGCGTGCCGACGATGACCCTGGGCGGCTGCGCCATGAACCAGTCCGAGGTCGCGTTGGCGCTCCAGCGGCTGCGCCTGATGGACGGCGTCAGCGCCGTCAGCCTGCAGAGCTCGGCGAAATCGGCGAGTGCCCCCTCGGGCGCCGGTGCCTCCGCGTCGAGCAACGGCCACTGCGCCCCGGGCAGCCCGAACTTCACGGTCCAGATCACCTTTGACCCGCTCCCCACGCCGTCTGAGACGAGTGGCTCGAGCACCCGACTGACCGCATCGACTGGAGGCGAAAAGTGACCGGCCGTGACCGTCTCGTGCTCGTTGGCATCTCGGCGCTGGCCGTGCTGGCAGTCGTGTGGCTGCTGCTGGTCTCGCCCGAGCGCAGCAAAGCCGGCAAGCTCGACACCGAAGTCAGCGCCGCCGGCGCGCAGTTGGCGACGGCCGAAAGCCAGGCCGCGGATGCCCAGCAGGCGCAGCAGCGCTACGACTCGGCCTACGCGTCGGTGGTCAACCTCGGCAAAGCGGTTCCGGCGAGCGAAGAAGTGCCTTCGCTGATGTACCAGCTCGCGCAGGCATCCGACAAGAAGCACGTCGACTTCAACTCGATCACGAGCGGCGCCGGTTCGGCGGGCGCGAGCTCCACCTCGACTCCGGCGACCCCGGCGGCCGCGACGGCGGGCTTCACGCAGATGCCGTTCACGTTCGTGTTCAGCGGCACCTTCTCCGACCTCTATCACCTCTTCCAGCAGCTCAACGCCGCGACCGTGCGCACGACCTCGGGCGGGTTGCAGGTCAGCGGCCGGCTGCTGACGCTGCAGGCCGTCAAGCTCGAACCGGCGGCGGCCGGTGAACCGTCGGCCAGCGAACAGCTGACCGGCACGATCACCGCAACGGCCTACGTGCTGCCGGCGAGCCAGGGTCTGACCGCGGGCGCGACGGCGGCATCGCCCGCGAGCGCCGTGGGCGCGACCAGTGCCTCGAGCGGGAGCACCAGCACCTCGAGCTCGGGTTCGAGCCCGGCTCCCGCCGCGACGATCGGAGCGGTCCGATGAGCTCATTCTTCAAGTCGCTGAAGGCGGATCTGCTGGATCGACGGCTGACGCCGGTCCTGGCGCTGCTCGGCCTGGCGCTCGTGGCTGCGCTCGTGTATGCGGCGATGGGCGGCGGTTCGGGCTCCTCGACGGCACCGTCGGCGAGCGCGCCCGCGCCTGCGCCGACCAGCTCGGGTGTCGCGGTGAGCGCTGTGAGCACCGACGCCACGACGGCCTCGGCGGCTGAGACGACGAGCGGTTCGGCCCGGCAGACGCGCGGATCCAGCCGCAACCCGTTCGCACCGCTGCCGGGCGTCAAGTCCGCGAGCAAAAGCGCGACTTCGGAAGCGGCTGCGGCGCCGGGCTCCTCGGCCGGCGCCACCACCGGCAGTGAAACGACCACGAGCTCGGGTTCGGAATCGGGCTCCGGCTCATCGGAATCGGGCTCCTCGCAGAGCGGCGGGTCGAAAGCGGAAGAAAAATCGAGCAACAAGACCAAGCCGAAGAAGAGCTACGCGGTCTCGGTCCTGTTCGGCTCGGCCGCCCCCGGAACGCCCCTGCTGAGCGCGGAACTGAAAACGTACGAAGACCTCAAACTCCAGCAGCCGCTGCCCTCGGCGACGCAGCCGCTGATCGTCTACCGCGGCGCGATCGCGGGCGGCAAGAGCGTCGCCTTCACGCTGGTCGGCGAAGCGATCCTGCGCGGCGACGCGGTCTGCAAGCCGGACGCCTCCCAGTGCCAGGCGATCGACCTGCAGCCGGGTCAGACCGAGGAACTCGAATACGTGCCCCTTGGCGGCACCGCGATCACCTACCAGCTTCACGTCGTGAGCATCACGCCGGTCAAGGCCAAGGAGGCTCGCAAGAGCCACCTGGACCAGGAATCGGCGGCCGGATTGAAGTTCCTGCGCAAGGCGGGCCTGGTCGCCCTGCCCGGGCTGCGCTACTCGCGCGACAAGAGCGTGCTGGTCTTCGCGGGCAGCGGCCGCGGCTTTGCGCCACGCGCTCACGCATCCGCGTGGGCCACGGCGTTCAGAGGCTGAGCCCCCAGCAAATAAGCTAGGAGCCGTGACGCTCCGACTGATAACCGCCGGCGAGTCGCACGGGCCTGGGCTGACGTGCGTGGTGGAGGGCCTGCCCGCCGGGCTGCAGGTCCGTCCCGAGGACCTCAACGAGGACATGGCACGCCGCCAGCTCGGTCACGGCCGCGGCGGACGCATGAAGATCGAGCGCGACGCCGCCGAGGTGACCGCGGGCATCCGCCACGGGCGCACGCTCGGTGGGCCGATCGCGCTGCAGGTCGCCAACCGCGACTACGCCAACTGGGAGGAGCGGATGAACCCCTGGCCGGTGCAGGCCGAGATCGCCGAGGTGCACCTGCCGCGTCCGGGCCACGCCGACCTGGTGGGCACGCAGAAGTACAAGCAGTCAGACGTGCGCAACATCCTGGAGCGCGCCTCGGCGCGCGAGACGGCGGCGCGCGTGGCGGGCGGCGCGCTGTGCAAGGCGTTCCTGCGCGCGCTGGGCGTGGAGGTGCGCTCGCACGTGGTGCAGATCGCCTCGGTGCACGCGCCCGCGCCGGATCGCGAGCCGGCGCTGGAGGACTTCGCGGAGGTCGACAGCTCGCCGGTGCGCTGCCTGGACGCCGAGGCGACGCGCGCGATGGTGCGCGAGATCGACGATCTGCGCAAGGCGAATGAGTCGCTGGGCGGCGTGTTCGAGGTGCGGGCCTTCGGGCTGGTCCCCGGGCTCGGCTCGCACGTCTCCTGGGAGCAGCGCCTGGACGGGCGCCTGGCAATGGCGATCTGCTCGATCCAAGCGGTGAAGGGCGCCTCGCTGGGCGACGCCTTCACGGTCGCGGGCCTGCCGGGCTCGCAGGCGCACGATGAGATCTACTACTCCTCCGAGCGCGGCTACTACCGCGAGACCAATCACGCGGGCGGCCTGGAGGGTGGGATGACCAACGGCCTGCCGCTGATCGTGCGCGGGGCGATGAAGCCGCTGCCGACGCTGACCAAGCCGTTGCAGTCGGTCGACACGGCCACGCACGAGCCCGCGCAGGCCCTGCGCGAGCGGACCGATTCCTGCACGGTGCCCGCGGCGGGTGTGGTCGGCGAGGCGATGGTCGCGCTCGTGCTGGCAGACGCCTATCGCGAGAAGTTCGGCGGCGATCACATCGACGACGTGCGCGAGGCGCTCGGCGCTTATGCGGAGCGGATCGGATGGCGGAGGTAGCACAGGCGCCGCGGCGCGCGCTGGTCCTGATCGGCTTCATGGGGGCGGGCAAGTCGACCGTGGCGGGCGAGTTGGCGCAGGCGCTCGGCACGAAGGCGCTCGACAGCGACGTGGTGTTCGGCGAGCGCCTCGGGCGCACGCCCGCGGAGGAGTTCGAGCGCAGCGGTGAGGCGTCCTTCCGCGAGGCCGAGGAGCAGCTCGTGTGCGAGCTGCTCGACGGCGCCGAGCCCGGCGCGGTGATCGCGCTGGGAGGCGGCAGCATCCTCTCGGCGCGCGTGCGCACCGCCCTGGAGCCGCACGTCGTGGTGCTGCTGGACATCGAGGCCGAGCAGGCGTGGGAGCGCGTTGGCGGTGCGGTCGAGGCATCCGCGGGAGCCCTTGGCCGCCCGCTGGCGCGCGATCGCGAGGCGTTCATCGCGCTGCACGGCGAACGCCGCTCGCTGTACGACCAGGTTGCCGATGCGTTCTTGGCGCCTCTGGCGCTCGGCGGAGCGGCGCGGGTGCTCGACGGACTGCGCTCGCTTGCGGCGGCGCCGCCCGGCACACGCCTGCTGTGGGCGCAGAGCGCCTCGGGCGACTATCCGGTGCTGCTGGGACGTGGCCTGCTGCGCGCGGCGGGCGCCGCGGACGGCGCGGCGATCTGGCCGGTTGACCGTGCGGGCTCGCGCAGCTTCTGCGTAACCGACGAGGCGGTCGGGCCGCTCTACGAAGATCAGCTCGAGCGGCTTTCGGGAACGGTGGCGATCCGCGCGGGCGAGCAGCACAAGACGCTCGAGAGCGCCCAGGCCGTGTGGCATGCGCTGGTCGCGGCGGGAGTCGATCGCGGCGATCATCTGGTGGCGCTGGGCGGCGGCGTCGTCGGCGATCTGGCGGGCTTTTGCGCGGCGACCTACCAACGCGGCATCCCGGTGGTGCAGATCCCGACGACGCTGCTGGGCCAGGTGGACTCGGCCTACGGCGGCAAGACCGGCGTCGACCTGCCGCAGGCGAAGAACTACGTCGGCGCCTACCACCAGCCCGCGGGCGTGCTCGTGGACCCCGACACACTCGCGAGCCTGCCGGAGCGCGAGCTGGCGGCGGGCTGGGTCGAGGTCCTGAAGACGGCCCTGATCGCGGGCGGCGAGCTGTGGAAACGCGTGGGCGGGGGCGCGGACCTCGACGACTGGACGATCCTTGCCTGCGCGCGCACGAAGCTCGCGGTCGTGGCGGCGGACGAGCGCGACGGCGGGCGCCGCCAGGCGTTGAACCTCGGGCACACGATCGGGCACGCGATCGAGACTGCGACCGGTTATGAGCGCTACCGCCATGGCGAAGCGGTCGGGCTGGGCTTGCTCGCGGCGCTGAGGCTCTCGGGCGCGGAGCAGCTCCGCGAGCAGGTTGCGGAGCTGCTGCTGGCGCATGATCTGCCGGTTCGCCTGCAGGGCGCGAGCGTCGAGCAGATCGCCGCCGCGGCGGCGCGCGACAAGAAGCGGGTGGGGGAGGAGCTTCCGTTCGTGCTGCTGCAGGAGCCGGGCAGGCCCGAGATCGGCTGTGCGGTCGCGCAGGCCGACCTGCGGGCAGCCGTCGCGGAGCTCGAACAGCCGCGATGATGTCGGCACGAGGATGAGCGACGCGCGCCACCGCATAGAGGTCATGCACGGGGTCAACCTCGACCAGCTCGGGCGGCGCGACCCGGCGCAGTACGGCGCCCTGACGCTGGCGCAGCTCGAAGCCCGGATCGGCGCGCGCGCGGAGGATCTGGACCTGCAGGTGAGCTTCTTCCAGTCCAATCACGAGGGCGCGTTCGTCGAGCGCCTGCACGCGCTGCGCGAGGGAGCCGACGGGGTGGTGCTGAACCCGGGGGCGTGGACGCACTACGCCTGGGCTTTGCGCGATGCGCTTGAGATCGCGGCGCTGCCCGCGGTTGAGGTGCATCTCTCAGACGTGCAATCGCGCGAGCCCTGGCGGCGAGTCTCGGTGATCGGCGAGCTGTGCTTCGCCACGGTTTCGGGGCGCGGGGCGGAGGGCTATGACGAGGCGCTGGGGCTGCTGCGCGAGCGGCTCGACGGGACGGTGGCATGAGCGGCGCGGACGGCTCGGCGACGGTCGGGTCGGGAACGCGCACGGAGCGCCTGGCGGCTGCGCTGCGCGAGCGCGAGGTCGACGTGCTGCTGGTGGCCTCGCCGACGAACCTCCGCTACCTGACGGGCTTCACGGGCAGCAACGGGCTCGCGCTGGTCGCGGCCGACTCCGGCGGCGAGGCCGAGGGCTCGCACCGTTTCTTCACGGACTTCCGCTACACGACCCAATCGGCGGCCGAGGTCGAGCCGCAGTTCGAGCGCAAGATCGTCACGGGCAGCCTGATTGAGGCGGCGGTGCGCGCGCTCGACGGAGCAGCCGGGAAGCTCGGCTTTGACGAGGCGAGCGTGACCGTCGCCGAGCACGCTTCGCTGGCGCAGGCGCTGCCCGAGGGCTGGGAGCTCGTGGGATGCGCGGGCGCGGTCGAGCGGCTACGGGCGGTGAAGGACGAGCGCGAGATCGAGCGCATGCGTGCGGCGGCGCAGCTCGCGGACGAGGCGCTTCGCTCGGTGCTCGAAGACGGCCTTGTGGGGCGCAGCGAGCGCGACGTGGCGATCGAGCTCGAGCTGCGCATGCGTCGTCTCGGCGCGGAGGCGCCTAGCTTCTCCTCGATCGTGGCCTCGGGCGCGCACGGCGCGCTGCCGCACGCCCATCCGCGCGCGGAGCCGATCCCGCGCGACGTGCTCGTGACGATCGACTGGGGGGCGCTGCACGAGGGCTACTGCTCGGACTGCACGCGAACGTATGCGACCGGCGAGGGCATCTCCGCCCAGGCGCGCGAGGTCTACGAGCTGGTGCTCACGGCGCAGCAGGCCGGGGTCGAGGCCGTGAAAGCAGGCCCGACGGGCCGCGAGGTCGACGCGGTGGCTCGTGCGGTGATCGAGCAGGCCGGCCACGGCGAGCACTTCGGCCACGGGCTCGGTCACGGCGTGGGCATGGAGGTGCACGAGGCGCCTCGCCTCTCGCGCGTGGAAAGCGAGCGGGCGCTGTGCGCGGGCAACGTGGTGACGGTGGAGCCCGGCGTCTACCTGCCGGGCGAGCTGGGCGTGCGGATCGAGGATCTGCTGGTCGTGCGCGAGGGCGGCCAGGAAGCGCTCAACGGCCTGGAGAAGACGCTGAGCGTCATCTCCTGAGCGTGGCGGGCCGAAGCGGCGGCTGCAGGTCCAGACGGCTCGCCGCGCTCCTTCGCTGCGAAGTCTCGGGCCGCAGGAACAGCCGCAGCGCGAGCGCGATCGCCAGCGGCAGGGTCCAGGCCAGGAACAGGGCCGCCTGCAGGTCGGGGGAGACGTGGTTCGCCGACCACACGAAGCTCGCGTAGCCCAGCACGCTCGCGGCGGCGGCGAGCACGGGCGGTCGCGCGATCGACCCGCGCACCTCCCAGGCGAGCAGCGCGGACACGAAGGGCAGCATGTAGTAGCCGGTGTCCCAGGTGTCGAGCAGGCAGCGCAGCAGCATCACCAGGGCGAAGGCGAGCAGCGCGGTGCGCGCGTCGAGGTGCATCCCGCGCGGCGTGGCGTGTGCGGAGCCGCGTAGCGCGTCCAGGCGCTCGCGTAGCCAGACGGCGACGGTTACCGCGAAGCCAACCGCGAGGATCAGCGGGTGGGCGATCGCGGTGCTCCAAGCGGGGCCGACGCGGTAGCCGAGCGCGACCGATGCGGGCGCGCCGGGGTAGCTAGCGGTGTGGTGGCCGAGGAACCACCACACCTGCCAGGGATGAAAGACGGCGGCATCGGGAGTCGCGTTGGCCTTGATCGTGGTGGAGAAGCCGCCGCCGCGAACGAGCAGCAGCGGCGCGAGCACGAGCCCGGCGGCGGCGAGCACAACGGCAGCGCAGGGCAGTCGGCGCCGGGCAGGCAGTGCCAGCAGGACGGGTCCCGCGGCGAGCAGCGCCCACTCCTTGTTGGCGACCGCGAGCCCCAGCGCGAGGCCGGCCCACAGCGGGCGATCCTGGGCGGCGAGCAGGATCGCGGCGACGCACAGGCAAGCGCCGAGCAGCTCCTCGGGATGGCCGAGTTCCAGTGCGCGGAGCGTCAGCGGGTTCAGGACGCAGACCGCCAGGGCCAGGGCACGGGCGAAGCGCGGGCGACCTTCGGTGCGCATCCGCGCCAGCAGCCAGACCCCGAGCAGCGCCGCGGCGAGCAGACAGGGGAGAGCGACCATCCGGTAGACCGCGAGCGCGCCGCCGCCCCACAGGCCGGGGATCAGCGCGAAGGGCGCGCGCTCCACGAGCGAGCCGCCGTAGGCGGGGGCGAGGCGCAGGAACTCGCTCAGGTGGCCCTGCGTCAGCGCGTCGAAGGCGGGCCTGGCCTCGGTTTCGTAGTCGCTCCAGGCAAAGCTCTTCAGGCCCAGCCAGGCGATCAGCGCGCAGCCGAGCAGCGCCGCCAGTGCGCATGGGGCGTTCTCGCGTGCGATTCGCCGCATGTGTAGGCATCGACGCGGGGGGTGCGGGGCTTGAGGCTTGGCGTGTCGTCTCGGCACGCGAGGCGAAGGTTGCCGACCAGGGCTCTCGCTCGACTGCCTCAGACGGGCGTCAGGCGTCGGACAGCTCGGCGAGTAGTGCCTGCGGCGTGACGATTCGCACCCCGTCGTGCTCGCCGACGGGAAGCAGATGCCTGCGATCCCCCGACACCACGATCTCAATGCCCGCGTCGACTGCGCACGCGAGGATCAGGTCGTCGTCGGGGTCACCCGTGATCGGCTCGGGTGTGCTCGTCGGTGCGGCGACCCGCTCTCCGGCGAGCTCGCTCAGCAGCTTTGCGATGTCGCGGACGCGCTCCGCGGTGAAGTCGAGCTTCTCGCCCAGGACGCGTTCAAGCTCAGAGAGGACGGGATCGGCGAGCACGAGTTCAATGCGACCTTCAATTGCCGCCTCGACCACTCGGCTCGGTGGCCCGCCGGCGATGAAGGCTGAGACGAGGACGTTCGTGTCGCAGAGAACGCGCGGGGTCACGCCCGCGTGGAGCGCAGCTCGTCGATCAAGCCCTCGACATCCTCGGGGCCGACTCCGCGAGCCTCGGCTTGGCTGCGCCCGTAGCGCTGGAGCTCGGCCAAGCGCTCGTGCTGGACGTGGCGGCGCAGCGCGTCGCGGACCACCTCGCTCTTGGTCTTGCCGGTCGCGGCGGCGAGCGCCTCGGCCTCGGCAGCGAGATCGTCAGGAATCGATACGGAGAGCAGACGTGCCATATGCGATCATCATATCGCCGTTCGAAGCCACCTCGACCGGCGCCTGCCTCGCCCACCGGCCTCCTATGATGCGGGGCCGTGGCCCTGAGCACCAACCAATTCAAGAACGGCAACCACATCGAGGTCGACGGGACAATCTTCAAGATCCTCGAGTTCCAGCACGTGAAGCCGGGCAAGGGCGGCGCGTTCGTGCGCACGAAGCTGCGCCGAGCCTCGGACGGCAACGTGATCGACCGCACGTTCCGCGCGGGCGAGAAGTTCCGCGAAGTTCGCACGGAGGCCCGCAAGATGCAGTTCCTCTACGCGGACGGCTCGGACGCGCATTTCATGGACACGGTGTCCTTCGATCAGCTGGCGGTGCCCGAATCCACGCTCGCGGACACGCTGCGCTGGACGAAGCCGAGCGCCGAGGTGGACCTCTTGTTCATCGACGACCGGCCCGCGGAGTTGCAGCTGCCGAGCACGGTGGATCTCGAGGTGGCAGAGGCCGAGCCGGGACTGCGTGGCGACACGGCCTCGGGCGGTGGCACGAAGCCCGCGACCCTGGAGACCGGCGCGGTGATCCAGGTGCCGCTGTTCGTCGAGCCGGGCGAGCGCATCCGCGTGGACACGCGCTCCGGCGCCTACGTGGCGCGCGCCTAGGCATGCGCCGCTCCGAGCAGCGCAGGG
Source organism: Solirubrobacteraceae bacterium (assembly GCA_036267655.1). GTDB lineage: Bacteria > Actinomycetota > Thermoleophilia > Solirubrobacterales > Solirubrobacteraceae > Palsa-744. The sequence goes on along the minus strand of DATAVP010000008.1, from coordinate 42,395 downwards.
CGGCGGTCGTGGCGCTCTACCAGCACGATCTCACGGGGCGACCGTTGGCGGAGACCTTCGCCCGCAACGACTCGCCGTTCGTGCGCTCGCTGGCGCACGCGGCCGCCGACCGGGCGCCGGAACTGGACGAGCTGATCGACCGCCACGCACACGGCTGGTCGGTGCAGCGGATTCAGCCGCTGGAGCGCAGCATCATGCGCGTGGCGCTGATCGAGATCCTGCATCCGGACGCGGTCCCGGGCGATGAGCCGATCCCTGCGGAGGGGGCGATCGAGGAAGCGGTCGAGAGCGCGAAGACGTTCTGCGGCGCGGAGGCGCCCGGGTTCGTAAACGGCGTGCTGGCGGCAGTCCTCCGAGGCGTGCGCGAGAATGCGGCGATCTGATGACGAGCGCCGAGCATCTCGACGACCTGATCACCCGCCTGGAGCGCGCGGCCGAGCAGTTGCGCTCGGGCGAGCTCTCCCAGGATGCGGCCGCGACGATGGTCGAGGACTGCGCGACGCTCGCGACGCAGGCAGCCTCGGAGCTCGAGCAGCTCGCTCGCGCCGAGGCGAGCGCGCCCCCGCCCGGCCAGGACACCCTGCTGTAGGGGTCCACGGCCGCTCGTGAGCGCAACCTATCCAGAGAACCTGCGCGAGGACGTCGAACGCTACCTGGCCGAGCTGCGCTTCTCCGAAGAGGCGCTGACCTCGGGCCTGGAGGAGGCGATGCGCTATTCGCTGCTCGGCGGCGGCAAGCGGATCCGCCCGGTGCTGGCGCTCGCCACGGCCCGCGCGGTGGGCCTGGAGCCCAGCGATGTGATGCCGTTGGCGGCGGCGCTCGAGCTGGTCCACACCTACTCGCTGATCCACGACGACCTGCCGGCGATGGACGACGATGCGCTGCGCCGCGGACAGCCGACGTGCCACGTGAAGTTCGGCGAGGGCGTGGCGATCCTGGCGGGAGACGGCCTCTATGCGGAGGCGTTCCATCACCTGCTCACGCACCAGCGCTCGGCGCCCGAGCGGGTGCTGCTGGCGGCGGCCGAGTTGGCCTCGGCCACGGGCGTGAACGGAATGGTGGGCGGGCAGTACGTCGACGTCCAGGCCGAGACGCCAGCGGGAGACGCGGCGCTGCGGCGCCTGCACGAGCTGAAGACCGGACGCCTGATCGGCGCATCGGTGCTTTGCGTACTACTGTTGGGTGGGGTCGCAGATGGACCTGCGGCCGTTCCCTTCCGTCGTTTTGCCTCCGAGTTGGGCGTGTTGTTTCAGATCGTCGACGACATACTCGACGTAACGGGCACGGACGATGCCTTGGGAAAGCCGAGAGGTAGCGATGAGCGTCATGGCAAGCGGACATACGTGAGCGAGTTCGGGATCGACCGTGCAAGGGATCTGGCGGCGGAATCGCACGCGATGGCGCTGCAGGCGCTGACCGAAGCGGCTGAGCGGACCCCCGCCGCGGTCGCGGTGGGTGTAGGCGGCGCCGAGCACGGACGGGCCGAGCACGCAACCAGTGAGCTCGAGCAGATCGCGGACTTCATCTACACGCGCACCTCATGAGCAGCCACGAGCCGAAAGCCGACGCGAAGCAGTTGCTCGACTCGATCGAGGGGCCTGAGGATCTACGCGGGCTCTCCGAGCAGCAACTGCAGACGCTGGCCCAGGAGGTTCGCACCCACATCATCGACACGGTCGGTGAGATCGGCGGGCACTTCGGCGCGAACCTGGGGACCTGCGAGCTGGCGGTGGCGCTTCACTCGGTGCTCGAGTCGCCGAGGGACAAGATCCTCTGGGACGTGGGGCATCAGGCCTATCCCCACAAGATCCTCACCGGGCGCCGCGACCGGCTCGAGACGATCCGCCAGTACGAAGGGCTTGCGCCGTTCTGCTCGCGCGAGGAGTCAGAGCACGACATCATGGGCGCGGGCCACGCCTCGACCTCGATCGGCTACGCGGTCGGGATGAAGGAGGGCATGCGCCACCTGGGCGGCGAGGGGGCACACGACCAGGAGGATCTGGTCGGCAACGTGGTGGCAGTGATCGGCGACGGCGCGATGACCGGCGGCGTGGCCTTCGAGGCGATCGGGCAGGCGGGCGGCCTGGGCACGCCGATGGTGGTGGTGCTCAACGACAACGGCATGTCGATCGCCCCGAACGTGGGGGCGCTGTCGCGCTACTTCAACCGCGTGCGCCTGAACCCGAAGCTGTGGCACGCGCGCTCGGGCGTGGAGGGCGGTCTGGCGCGCCTGCCGATCGGCATCGGCTCGGCCTTCGAGCGCCTCGGCCCGCAGCTGAAGGAGTCGATCAAGGCGTTCTGGGCGCCGGGCCTGTGGTGGGAGGAGCTCGACTGGGCCTACATGGGCGTGGTCGACGGCCATGACGTGCGCGCGCTGCGCGAGGCGCTGCGCGAGGCGCTCGCGGCCGAACGGCCGGTGGTCGTGCACATCGCGACGGTCAAGGGCAAGGGCTTCGCCCCTGCGGAGGAAGGCGGCCTGGAGGGCATGGAGCAGTGGCACGCCGCGAAGCCGAACTCGATCGTCAACGGGCTTCCGGCGGTTCCGGCACGCGCGGATCGGCTGACGACGAAGCCCGCGAAGCGTCCGGCGCCGCAGTACACGCAGGTCTTCGGCGAGGCGCTGGTGCGCGAGTGCGAACGCGATCCGCGCGTTGTGGGGATCACGGCGGCGATGAACTCCGGCACGGGCCTGAGCATCTTGCAGAAGGCGATGCCCGAGCGCTACTTCGACGTTGGAATCGCCGAGCAGCAGGCGATTCTGTTCGCGTCGGGTCTGGCGCTCGAGGGCGTGAAGCCGGTGGCGGCGATCTACTCGACTTTCCTGCAGCGCGCCTACGACCAGATCGTGCACGACGTCTGCCTGCAGAAGCTGAACGTGGTGTTCGCGCTGGACCGCGCGGGCCTGGTTGGCGATGACGGCCCGACCCACCACGGGGCGTTTGACATCGCCTACCTGCGCTGCCTGCCGAACATCGTGTTGATGGCGCCGCGCGACGAGGCGATGCTCGTGCACATGCTGCGCACGGCGCTTCTGTTCGACGGCCCGATCGCGCTGCGCTATCCGCGCGGCGAGGGCACGGGTGTGGAGCTTCCGCAGGAGCCGCGGGGGATCGCGATCGGCACGGGCGAGATCCTGCGCGAGGGCGGCGCGAGCGAGAGTGCGGGCAGGCGCGTGGCGCTGATCGGCTACGGCAGCGGCGTCGGCAAGGCGCTGGCCGCTGCGGAGGAGCTCTCGACGGGCGCGGATCTTTCGGTGACGGTCGTGGACGCGCGCTTTGCGAAGCCGATCGACGCGGGCCTGATGGCCCAGCTCGCGGCCGAGCACGATCTGCTCGTGACGATCGAGGAGGGCGTACTCGCGGGCGGCTTTGGCTCCGCGGTCTGGGAGACGCTCAACGAGACGGGCGCCACGCCACGCATCCTGCGCGTGGGGCTGCCCGACCGCTACGTCACGCACGGCAAGCCCGCGCTGCTGCACGAGGAGATCGGCTTCACGGCGGAGCGGATCGCCGAACGGGTCGCCGCGGCGATCTCCGATCGCCAGTCGGCGATCGTCGAGGCCTGACGCGCCGCTCCGGCGGCGGGTACACGTTCGAGAGCGGCAACCAGAGGCGCGCCGCCGAGCCGCTGCGACCCGCCGTTGCCCTACTGCTCGTCCCGCGCCGATCTTCAAGCGGGAGGGCTTAAATGAAACGACCCGCTGGGGAAGCGGGCCGTTTCGAGGGAGGAGGGATGCTGCAGTGCTACGGGGTACGTTCAACATGATGCGCCTCGGCGCAACGGTTCTGTGTGATGTTGCGCACACTTGGGCAGCCTCTGTATAAGCCCGACTCCGTAGGCGATTCCGTCGTCCAGTGCCCCTACGTTCCTCGGCCATCCCAGAGATTGGCCGGGGCGACAGCGGTGACTGCCCCCCGGCCGTGGCAAAGGAGCGTGAACTCCCATGCACGGAGCATCGAAGCAGGGCGAGGACCGGATAGACAGTCGTGCAGAGCATCTTGTGGTTCTCCAGGTCGCAGGCGTCGCGCGAGGACGTAGCCGCGAGCAGCTTCATGGGGCATTGAGCGACATTGGAGGCGAGCGCGTAGACGACGCCATCGCCAGCCTCGTAGCGGTCGGTGTCGTGGTGCTGAGCGGGCGGTCAGTCCGGCAGTCGAGCGCCTTGGAGCGCATCGACCTGCTGGATCTCATCGGGGCCTGACGTGGCTGCCAAGAAGTCGGAGGCCAATCAGGCGCTTGGGCGGGCGATCCGCGCTGTTCGGCTGGAACGCGGGCTTGGACAAGAAGCACTCGCCGCTCTCGCGGGGCTCGACCGGAGCTACTTCGGGGCGATTGAGCGCGGCGAGTACAACGTGAGCGTGGATACCGTGGCCAAGGTTGCCGTTGGCCTGGGTGCGACCCTCGGCGAGCTGTTCGCGCAGGCTGGACTCTAGACGCCCGTCGCGACCGCCCCGTTGAACCACGGCAGAGGGTGATGTACTGCCAACCGATCGAGGCGTGAGCCGTCCGCTCAGGCGACAGCAGGAGCGTGCGTAGTCTCTAGCAGTTCCTCGGCGCTGGGCCGAGCACCCTTCTTCGGGGGCCCTGTGATGATCCAATTGTCGGCCTTCTTTTCTTCCGCCTTCTTCTGAAGGCCGGACAGGAGTTGCATGAGGTCGGGCGTGGGAGTGCGGCGAGGCGAATGCGGGCTCGGAGCCACCGGCGCCAGTCCTTCCGATGCGTCGAGCAGGTCCGCGACTGTCACGAGCACTACCTGACAGCGACCCGTTGCCTTGACACGCGCTGCCTCCTCGTACGCGCCCTTCGTAAAGCTGAAGGCGATTATGTAGCCCTTCGCCTTCCCGTCGCGCTCAATCGCCGTCTCAAAGTTGTCCACGACGTTGCGGCCCACTCGATCTGAACGCTTTACCTGAACCGGAAGATGCTCGAAGAACGAATAGCCATCGATACCCATGTCCCCGCTCTTTCGAGCCGCTGCTGTGCCCATAATGCGCCTGATAACCCAATTCTGAAACTCGAAAGGCTTGAGAAGGCGGAGGTCGGCTTCGGTCACTGGGAGGCCCACGACACTCGGCTCAATTCCCAGCTTCATCATTCGTTCGCGCATTACGCCGGTCGCGGTCGGGCTGATGTCAATGCCGATCCACTGACGCTTTAGTCGCTGCGCGACTGCGACAGTCGTGCCACAGCCACAGAACGGGTCGAGAACAATGTCGCCCGGCTTCGAGCTTGCGAGGATGACGCGTTCTAGGAGAGCTTCCGACTTCTGTGTAGGCCATCCGAGCTTCTCGGAGTCCGTGGGGCTCGTAATCTTGGGAACGTCGGTCCACCAGTCGTTTATCGGCGTACCCTGCGACCGCAAGCCCTCGTCGTAGTACTTCCCCTTGACTTGCGTGCGGCCCCTCTGCTGCGTGCCCTCGCTATACGGGCGGTAGATTGGCTCGAAGAAGTAGTCGGCCGACTTCGTATACCGAAAGATTGTGTCGTGCTTGCGCGGGAAATCCCTCTTGGGAATACCGCCGCCCGCATAGCACCAGACGATCTCGTTGCGAAAATGGCGCATCCCAAAGATCGCGTCACACATGACCTTTAGGTAGTGACCAGCATGCCAGTCACAGTGCAGATAGATCGTGCCCGTAGGGCGAAGCACCCGATGAAGTTCCATCATGCGCTCGCGCATCCAGCCGGTGTAGACCTCGATGCCGCCCTCCCAGCGGTCCTCAAATGACCGCATCTCGGCCTCGTCGCCCCAGATGACCTCGTAGTTGCGGTTAGAGAAGAAGGGCGGATCGAGATAGATCAGATCGACGCAATCAGCCGGGAACTCAGACAGTCGACTGAGGTTGTCGTCGCAGTAGAGTACACCCGTCTCTAGATAGCCGACTGGGTTCATAAGAGCCCCCTTCGTCCATTGATCGGAACTCCTTTTGCGCTGAAGGGACCGTTGCAGTCGATCTCGTTGCCGGAAAGTCTGCGTTACGGCTGTTCCGCCGGATCGCCATGGCGGCGGCGCAGGATCGTCCTCGACTGGGCGGTGTTCGCTAGCCTGCCCCTGTGGCAGACGAGGGCGACGAGCCGAAACAGACCACACCAGCGGGCCACCGAATCCCGGTCCCAACACGCGAGGCGTTCGAGCGCTTGGTCAAGAAGGTTGCGCCGCCGCCAAGAGGTCGTAAACGCCCTGCCGAGACAGACGAGCCTCCCGAGCAATCTGAGCGATAGGCACGCCTTCGGACTGCGCTCGCAGGCAGCAGTCGCGCAGGTCGTTCGTCGCCGCGACTCGCAGGCGCTCGGCGTACTCCCGGCGCTTGGCCGCGCGGCGGATGCCCTTGATCGCCTCGGACTCGCTCATCCGATCGCCTCATCGAGCAGCGTCTCGAACATCGAGGCAGGCGCATAGCGCGCGTTCCTGCGCCACACGAACTCATTGAGGTAGCCCTGAAGCCAGCGGTGGGAGACCTTGCGGTAGGTGCCACGGATCGCAGGCTTCAAATGGCCGAAGAAGCCCTCGATGGTGTTCGTGTAGGTGTCGCCTTGGACATACATCCCCGTCGAGTGGTTGATCCGACTATGGGCGAGGAAATGACGGTCCAGGCCGTTGTAGGCGCCCCACTCGTCGGTGACGATGATCGACTCGGGTTCGACCCACTCGATGAGCTTGGCTTTGAGCGCCGGGCCTCTGCGCGAGGGCAGCACCGTGGCCTTGACGCGACCGCCGCGTTCGACGGCGGCGAAAACCGTTGCTCTACTACGTTCGCGCAGTTTCATCGCCTCCGAGCGCCGGTTCACAGGCGGGCCTATGGCGATCTGCGGGTGCTTGCCGTGGGGTTTGCGCGGCTTGCCGTCTACGGAGGTCTCATCGGCCTCCACGTCGCCTCTCAGCGGCTCCCCGTCGTCGGCCATCAGCTGGTTGCGGATCAGGTTGAGCATCCGCCATGCCGTCTTGTAGGACACGCCTATCTCGCGCTCTAGCTGCTTGGCCGAGATCCCACAGCGAGTGCTCGCCATGAGATACATCGCGTAGAACCACAGGTGCAGAGACGTTGAGGACTTGGCGAAGATCGTCCCGGCCGTTGGGTGGACGTGGTGCCCGCAGCCGGTGCAAGTCCATGACTGGCGACCCTGCGCTGTCTTGTAGCGCTTGAACACGCGCTCGCGCTCGCACTTGGGGCACTCGGCGTGCTCGCCGTCGAGCGAGAAGCGCGAGCGCCACAGGTGCTCCAGGCACGCCGCGTCGTCGGGGTAGTCGCGCATGAACTCCATGAGCGAGAAGGTCGAATCCGAACACGCGGTTCGGGTGGGATCGTGTCTGTCTCCTGCGGCCATGCTGTCAATATACTTGACACTTCGGATGGTGTCGAGTGTCTTGACAGCAATATTTTGGGCTACTTGGTCTTGAACAGTTTCCCTTGCGGGTTGCGAATGTTCGGGGTCCACTTGCGCCGTTTCTCGCGGTCGTAGCGCCAGATGCTCCCGCGCTCCTGAAGCGCCATCTCATGCGCCCAACGGTGCGTCACCTCGCGCTTCCATAGCTCGTCATCGGCGAGGACGTCGTGGCCGAACAGGGGCGCCCGCTTCTTGCGATCCCACGGCTCAATCGTCGCGACAGTCGCGCGATGCCGCTCAATGACGACCGGGTGTTCTTCCGGCATCCTGTCGTCGTACGTGACGAGAACGGCATCTGGATACAGGCCGAAAACGGCCTCGACAACCTGTGGATCGAGTGCAGTCCGCAGGTCGAGTTCGTTGAGCGATTTGGCCTCTCGTCCACGCTCGCGGAGACGGCTGGCCACTTTAGAGCTCAGCGAGGCATCAATGATCAGCAGCCTCTCGCTACGACTATGCCGCTTCGTAGGTACGCGCGACCTCCCACCAGCGAGCGGCATCCGTGATCTCGGCTTCTTCAAGCTCATACTCGTCCTTCAAGAGCAGAACGCCCTGCGGTGTGCGGGCAAGTTCCGCGACGGAACGCGCCGGTATTCGACGACCACGGATGGTCGGCCTTCCGCTCAACCGTTCGGGATGTATCTCAACGTGTTTGAGGTCTGGAAGCTCCCGCGCGGCCCATCCACCCCGGTTTAGATCGTGGGCGATCCGCCGAAGGTCGCCAGCGTTGAGCATGCCGTGCCACGGACGGCCGGTGAGATCGAAGTGCTCTCCGCCACCGCGCCGGACCAAGACGTGAGGCTGCTCCTCAGCGCCCGCCGCGACAAGTTCCACCTGCGCCAGCGGCCAATCGCCAAGGTCCGGGTCGCGGCGCAGTTCTTCAAGTGTTCGCTTGATGAGCCGGTAGGAGATTTTGTTATCGAGCAGTTGATGGACGACCATCGCCTCGGCAACGTCCTGGTAGGAGTACACACGAGGACGTCCTGTGCCTTGGGACGACGAGATGTATCCCTGCCGCGCCCATTGGCCGACCTTGCCGCCCGAGACGCCGGACAGCCGACCAACTTCGCCCGCTAGATAGCGTCCGCGCGGGGGCATGTGAAGCAGCGTCGCCACGTCCGGAGCATAGATCCCGGACAGGCCGATGAGATTGCGGGCATTTCTGGCCTCCTGTGATCACGGCCCGCCGCTTATACAGAGACTGCCCAAGTGTGATGTTGCGCACAGATGGTCAATCTCTGCATAAGCGCCCCCCGAACCTACCCCCCGGAACCCCCCAAGATGTCGTGCGCGGCCTGCTGCAACAACCCGACCCGCCGGTAGGGATCGCCGATGTTGTGCCGGACCCTGATGTCGGAGCGAAGCTGGACGTTTCCCTCCTCGTCCTCGCCGACGGGGGTTAGTACCTCGACGAACGTCATGACGGCGCCGATCTGGACGTTCTCGTCGTCTCCGTAGCTCTCCTCCAGAGCCTCCATCTGCTCTGAAGCCATCTTTCCGAGTACCGCTCTGTCTAGTGGCATGCGCAGCTCCTGTTCGGGGGATCGCCGATGCTCGAGATGCAGCTAGGTTCGCACGATGAGCTGGACGCGCGCGTGAAGTGCTGCGTGATGTGCAAGGGTTTTGAGGAATGGGAAAGCGACGCCTAGACGCGCTGCTTGCCGAGCGGGGGCTGTTCTCCTCGCGCAGTCGCGCGGCGGCCTCGGTGATGGCGGGCGAGGTACGGGTTGGATCGGCGGAGCGCCGCGCGCAGAAGCCGGGGGAGATGGTCGAGGACTCGGAGGCGCTGCACGTGGCGCAGCGCCCGTCGTTCGTCTCGCGCGGCGGGATCAAGCTGGCGAACGCGCTGACGGCGACGGGGCTCGATGTGGAGGGCAGGCGCGCACTGGACGTGGGCGTCTCGACGGGCGGCTTCACCGACTGTTTGCTGCAGCGGGGCGCACGCGAGGTGGTGGCGGTGGACGTGGGCTACGGAACGCTGGCCTGGAGTCTGCGCAACGACCCGCGGGTGACGGTGCTCGAGCGTACGAACGCCCGCGCGCTCACGCCCGCGATGCTTCCCTACGCGCCCGACCTCGCGGTGATGGACGTCTCGTTCATCTCGCTGGAGAAGGTGCTCGGCGCGATCCTGGCCTGCATGGCGCCGGGCTATGAGGTGCTGGCGCTGGTCAAGCCCCAGTTCGAGGTCGGTCGCGAGCGTGTGGGCAAGGGCGGGGTGGTGCGCGACGCCGAGGTACGCCGCTCGGCGCTGGTGGCGGTCGGCGCGGCGGCGGTCGAGCTGGGCGCGGCGGTGCGCTCCTACCACTCGTCGGGCCTGCCGGGTCCGAAGGGCAACCGCGAGACGTTCGTGTGGCTGGCCGACCCGTCGGGCGCCGAGGACGCGGGCGTGTCGGGCGTGCCGGCGGCGGAGGGGCGCACGCGGGAGCTCGAGCGCCTGGCGCGCGAGGTCGAGCCGTGAGGGAGTTCACGGTGCTGACCCACCGTCGCCCGCAGGAGACGACCCCGGCGCTCCTACGGCTGGCGGAGCTGGCGGCGCAGGCGGGCGTGACGCTGCGCCTGGACGAGCGCGAGACGCGCAGGCACGGCCTCACGGAAGACCGGCCGGGATTGGCGCTGAACGCTCCGCTGAAGGACGACGTCGAGCTGTGCATCGCGCTTGGAGGCGACGGCACGATCCTGCGCGCGCTGCGGCTCTACAGGGACGCGGACGTGCCGGTGTTCGCGATCAACTTCGGCGAGATCGGCTTCCTGGCGACGGTCGAGCCGGACGAGCTGGAGCCGGGCATGCGTCGGGCGCTGAACGGCGACTTCGAGCTGCTGCGGCTGCCGGCGATTGTGCTGGACTCGCTGATCGGCGAGGCTCCGGCGGCCCCGAGCGAGACCGAGCGTGCCACGGCGCCGCGGTCGCTGGCGGCGGTGAACGACGTCGCGATCCACCGCAAGGTCGGCGAGCGCGTCGCGGAGCTGGCATATGAGATCGAGGGCGAGGTCGTGGGCAACGTGCGCTGCGACGGGCTGGTCGTGGCGACGCCCGCGGGCTCGACTGGCTACAACCTGGCGAACGGCGGACCGGTGATGGCGTGGGGAGTCGAAGGCTTCGTGGTCTCGTTCATCGCGCCGCACTCGCTCACGGCGCGCGCGCTGGTAGTGGCGCCGGGCGACCGGCTGACGATCCACAACCGCTCGCTGGAGCCTTTGGACGTGGCGGTCGACGGGCGACCCTCGGGCGAGATCGCCGCAGGCGGAAAGCTCGATGCGCGCTTCATGCGCGAAATCGGCACGATCGCGCAGTTGCCGGGCTCCTCCTTCTACCGGCGCCTGCGCGAGAAGTTCGGCAGGCTGGCGAGCTAGCGGGAGTCAGGCGACCTTCGCGCTGGGCCCCCGGCTGACGACGGGCTCGTCCCGGTGTGCGTGCTCGGCGGGGCCGTCGCGGTGCATGGAGGTCATGAACTCGTCGAGCTGCTGGCGCGCGAAGCGACGCTGGCCGCCGGGCGTTCGGTAGCAGCTGATGTGACCGGCGTCGGTCCAGCGGCGGATCGTGGCGAGTGAGATGCCGAGATAGCTGGCGGCCTGCGAGCTCGTGAACACGAGCTGGCGGCTGTTGCGGGGCAGGGTGGTGGTCATGGGGGACCTCGTAGATCGCGGTGGCCGGCTCTGTCGGCCGAGGGCCGCGAGCTGTTTCTCCTCCTGCTTCGGCAGTCAGGGGCGAGAAGTTGAGCGGCGATCAGGTTTGTGGACGTTCGGGGAAAACGGGTAAGGACCTGTGTGGAGCTGCCGATGTGCAAGGTTCTGTGCACAAACCTACGCAAACTGGACATATCTACTGATACGGGTAGGATCCTCATCGAAGCTCCGCAGGATGGAAACGAATAGTGCTGCCCTTCTGTGGGGCGGCGCGACAGGAGATAGGAAAAAGTTATGGCCGAATACCACGCTCGTTAAGAGTCGTATTTACGCTTCGGTCAAGAACGACCAAAGCTTTGAGGGCGTCGCGCCTACGGGCGTGGCGCCCTCTCTTGTTCGGCCCTGTTGGCACCCCGCGCGGGGGCCCCGCGATGCGGCGTCGCGCGCCCTGACAAATGCTTAGCGCGCGGCGGGCTGAGCCATCTTGCGCACGCGCTGCTCGAAGGCCAGCTCGGCCTCGAAGCTGGCCTCTTCGCCGTTGGCGAAGTTGCCGACGCCGTCGCGCTCGAGCATGGCGATGAACTTCTCGACGAGCTCGGGATCGAGCTGGCCGCCGGCGGCTTTGCGCAGCTCGGCCATCGCGTCGCGAGGCGGCATCGGGGCGCGGTAGGTCTCGCGCGCGGTCATGGTGTCGTAGGTGGAGCAGACCGCGACGATCCGGGAGGCGAGCGGGATCTCGTTGCCGATCAGACCCGCGGGGTAGCCACCGCCGTCCATGCGCTCGTGGTGGTAGAGGATCGCGTCGGCGACGGGGCCGAAGCCGTCGAGCTTGCCGACGAGCGTGGCGCCGTCCTGCGGGTGGCGGTGGATCACGGCCATGTCTTCGTCGGTCAACTGCTCGGGGTGCAGCACGCGATCGGACCAGGTGAACTTGCCGATGTCGTGAAGCAGGCCCGCGGTGTGGATCACCTCCTGTTCCTCCTCGTTGCAGTCGAGGTCGACGGCGACCGCCTTGGCGTAGCGGGCGACGGCGGCGGCGTGGCTGGCGGTGCGGCGGTCGCGCAGGGCGAGCGCGTCCATCAGCGTGGCGAGCACGCCGAACTGCAGCGAGGCGAGCTGGATCGAGCGTTTTTCGAGCTGGTCGGCGCGATCCTCGGAGCGCAGCAGCGCGACGGTGAGCTGCTGGAAGATCAAGAGCACGGCGACCGAGCCCAACAGCACAGGCAGGCCGAGGTTGGCGTAGGCGACGACGAGGATCGTCGCCAGCGCGCCGGTGGCGAGCTGGCCGGAGAGCGTCGGCAGGAACAGCTCGGTGACCTGACGGCGCAAAGAGCGACCCTCGTCGAAGCGCACGTCGAGCGCGACCATCGCGAAATTGACGAGCACGGTCACGAGGAACGCGGCGAACACGATCAGCCCGAAGGTGACGCTTTTTATGAATTCCTGATTGGCTGCGGCGTGCACATCCCCGGCGAGCAGGCGCACTGTCAGGGCGCCGGCAAAGGGGAAGAAGGCGAAGGTCGAGAGGTTGTTCAGCCAGCGGCTGAAGGACAGGCGTCGCACGCCGGAGCTGACGATCATCGCCGCGAGCCCGGCTGCGACCGCGGGCGCGGGGCCGAGCAGGCTCATCGCCATCACGAGTGCGACCATCGAGGCGCTGAACACGCCGCTGCGCGTGGTCACGGTGAACCACTCTGCGCCGAAGGCCAGGCCGCCGACGAGGCCGACGAGCACGAGCGGCTGCCATTCGTTGCCTTTTGAGAGCAGCGCGGCTCCGCCGATGGCGCCGGCCAGCAGCAGTGCCTCTACTACCCAGAAGGTCCGTCTTGTGATTTGGTGATCGAGCATTCGCGCGGGGTCCCTCCCGAGGCCTGGCGCCGGTGGTGGGATTTCCTCTGTAGGGCTTAACGACCGCTGGCGGGTAGCACTTAAGGTGCAGAGTGCTGACTGGCCGCGAGTGCTAGGACATGCCGAATCCTTCGACTGGCGCGCAGATCGAACGGATACGCCCGCAAAGGGCGACGCTCAGGGCGGGACGGTGCCTCGACGGGCGCCCAGGCCCGGCGGGGCGGGGCTTTGCTCAGATGCTCGAAGTCTCGCGCGGGAGCGGCTCGTGCGCCTCGAGCAGGTCGCCGGGCACGGCCTCGGGCCGCAGCTCGTCGTCCTCGGCGTGCATCCCGCCGGGCGTGATCCGCAGGAACACGACGGTCGTGGCGACAGCCCCGACGCCGACGACCAGGAATGCGATGCGCGGGGAGCTGAGCGCGGCGAGCGCGCCGCCGAGCAGCAGGCCGAACGCCAGGCACAGGGCGCCCATCGATTCGACGGCGCCCATCATCCGGCCCAGCAGCTGCGGCGGCGTCAGCTTCTGCACGAGGCTGATCAGCGAAGGCCACTGAAGTCCGTTGCCGATGCCGCCGACGAATGCCGCGCAGCAGGCCAGCGCGAGCGAGGGCGCGGCCGAGAAGCCGACGTAGGCGGCGCCGATCGCGAGCGCGCCCGCGCTCAGCATGATCCCCAGCGAGCGCTTGACCATGCGTGCGAACACGATGCTGCCGAGCACGCCGCCGGAGCCCCACACGGTCAGCAGCAGGCCGAGGCCGCGATCGCCCGCGTGCAGCGTGGCCTTCGCGTAGGTGACCTCGATCGGGCCGGCGGATTCGAAGAAGATCAGCGCGACGGTCTCCAGCAGCAGCAGCCCGCGCAACGAGGGCACCTCGTTGATGTGGCGCCAGGCGGCGCGCAGGCGCGAGGCCACGGACTCGCCGCCGGCCTCCTCGACGTGGGGATGCAGGTCGAGCAGCAGCGCGCCGCAGATCAAGAACGAGCCGACGTCGATGAACAGCGCGGCGGAGGCGCCGGCCGAGGCGACGATCGCGCCGCTGATCGCGGGGCCGAGCACGAAGGTCGCGGAGAAGGCGACGTTGAGCGCGGCGTTCGCGCGGCGTTCGGCCTCCTGCACCGCCTGCTCGAGCTTGCCCCCGGCGCGCTTTTCGACCTCGCGCCCGGCGTGCGTAACGGGCTCTCCGACGGGCGCGTCTGCCGCGGCTTGTGCCTCGACCTCGGCGCGCGCGGCTTTCGCGACCTCGGCGCGCAGCAGCGCGCTGGCGGTCAGCGCGGCGGTGCCGTCGAGCGCCGCGAGCAGCAGCACGCCGGGGAGCCAGAAGTGCCAGAGCAGCACGGCCAGCAGGGCGGTGACGATCGCCTCGAAGACGTACAGGCCGCTGAGCTCGCTGCGTCGTTTGGATGCCTCGACGCGGGCGACGATCACGGGGACGACGAACGCGGGAAGCGCCTGCCCCGCGAGCAGGAAGGCCGAGACCGCGAGCGCGCTGTGCGTGTGGTCGAAGACGGCGACGAGCATCGCGACGATGCCAAGCCACGTCCCCACCCGGTTGACTGTGTATGCGCCGATGATCCGGCGCAGTTGCGGCGACCTCATCGCTCCCACGGGGGCCACGCTATCCGCTGCCGTCGGCGCGGGCTAGGGGTGCAGTGTCCGTGTCAGCCGGTGCACTTCAGCAGGCCACGCGAGCGCTCTCGCGTGGGCCTGCGCCGGGACCGTCGAGGCTCACGACCGGCAGGCCGGGGTGCCTGTGGGCGAGCATCTGCATCAGCGCCTCGGCCGAGACGTCCTCGAGCTCGCCGCTGAGGATCACGACGCGGCTGTCCCCGGCGCGCGCGAGCACCTCCCAGACCGCGGCGGCCTGCTCGACCACGGTGTCGGGCGAGAGCGAACGCGCCAGATCGCGCAGCACGGCCTCGCGCGCGGCCGGGTCGCCGCCGGCGATCAACACGGGACGTTCCTTGGGGCCGGGGCGGCTGAACAGACGCAGGCCCCGGCGCTCGGCGCCGGTCGAGGCCTTGGTCCTGCGCTGCTTGGAGGTGGCGCTGTGTGCGGGCAGCAGCCGCAAGCGGGGAGCGTCGAGAAGTCCTGTTGGCTGAACGGCGATGCTTGTCATGTACGACATGATGCGTCCTCGCGGGGCATTTGTCTGCCGTCCGAAAAGTGCTGATCTTGTCGTCCGAAAGGGGCAGATCGTTGTCGTCCCATGCGACCCTCAAGGTCGAGCCCCTCTGCTGCCGATACCCCTCCCATGGAGGCAAGCACGATGCAGCTCGAGCAGGGAACGCCGGGCATCGACCGGCCGATCAGCGTGATCATCGCCGACGACCACACGGTCGTGCGCGACGGGATTCGCACGGTGCTCGAGCGCGAGCAGGACGAGTTCCAGGTGATCGCCGAAGCCGCGGACGTGCCGAGCACGATCCGCGAAGTGCGCGAGCACAAGCCGGACCTCCTGACCTTGGATCTGACGATGCCGGGCGGCTCGAGCCTCGCGGCGCTGCCGTCCTGCTTCATCGCGCACCCGACGCTCGCGGTGGCGATCCTGACGATGCGCGAGGACCCCGAGTACGCGCGCCAGGCGCTGCGCGCGGGCGCCCGCAGCTACGTACTCAAGGAGGCCGAGCCCGCCGAGCTCTTGCAGGCGTTCCGGCTCGCGGTCTCCGGCGGCAACTACCTTCACCCGCGCCTCGGGGCGTTGATGGCGACCGGCGAGGAAGGCTCCTCCGACGGAGTCGTGCTCTCAGAGCGCGAGCGCGAGGTCGTGCGGCTGATCGCGAACGGCTACACGAACCCGCAGATCGCCGACCAGCTGCACGTCGCCGAGCGTACGGTCAAGACCTACCGCGCACGGGCGATCGAGAAGCTGGGCTTCTCCTCCCGCGCGGAGATCACCGCGTACGTGCGCCGCATCGGCCTAGTCGAGTAACAAGGCCAGACGACCGACAGGCGGCGCGGGCAGGCATCCTCGGTCGCTCGCCGGGCGTCAGCGCTGCCCGGCGTTCAGCGACAGCTCGCCGATGCCGCTTGCCGCGGCGGCCTCGTCCTCGGCGGACGGACGTCCCGCCAGGGGCACCATCAGGCGCACGGTGGTGCCCTTCTCGGGCGCGGGCGCAAAGTCCAGCTCGCCGCCGACGAGCTCGGCGCGCTCGCGCATGCCGCCCATTCCGAAGCCGCCCTCCAGGCCGTCGCCGCGCGGGCCGAGCCGGTCGGCGCCGGGCATGCCCTTGCCGTCGTCGGTGACCGAGGCCACCACCGAGCCCTCGCGCTCGGCGATCCGCACGACCGCGCTGGTCGCTTCGGCGTGCCGGCTGACGTTCGTGAGCGCCTCCTGCACGATGCGGTAGATCGTGCTCTCGAGCTCGGCGTCCAGGCGACGGCCGTCGTGCTGGCCGAGCTCGACCTGGATCTGCACGTCCAGGCCGTCGATCGCCTGGGCGCGGCGCGCGAGCGCCTCGAGCGCCGCGGCGAGACCGAGCTCGTCGAGCGCCGCGGGACGAAGCTCGGTGATCAGGTGGCGCAGACCGTCAATCTCGTTGCCGAGGCCGTCGAGCACCATGTCGACCGCCTCACGCAATGTCTGCGCGTCGTCGATGTCGCGGGCATTGGCGAGGCGCAGCTTCAGCGCGCCCATGCCCTGAATGCTCTCGTCGTGAATCTCGCGAGCCCAGCGGGTGCGCTCGCGCTCGCGCGCCTCCATGCCGTAGCGCAGCCGTTCGATCTCGACCGAGCGCTCGGCCGCGAGGCGCTGGGCGACACTGGTGGCAAATGCCTTCAGCGCCTCCTTGTCGTGGTTCTTGAAGCCGTTCTTCTCGCGCAGCGCGATCACCATGCCGCCGCCCTGGCCCTCCATCGCCAGCGGCTCCATCAGGCCCGCGCGGACCTCGACACCGAGTTCGTGAAGCCACGCGGCTTCCTGCCCGCGGGGCTTGTCGACCGCGACGGGCTGGCCCGCGCGGTAGAGATCGCCGAGCGCGCTGCCTTCGACGGGGACGATCCGCAGACGCACGGTCACCGACCCGCTGGAGCCCGCCGCGCGCAGCTCGCCTTTTTCCTCGATCAGGATCAGCAGCGCGTCGGCGTCGAGCAGCGCGAGCCCGCGGTCGGCCATCAACCGCAGCAGCCAGAGCTCTGATCCCGTGAGCACGCTTTGATTATGCAGGTCGGTGCGGCCGTCCCAGGACGGGCGGCGAGGAGCTGGGTAGCGTCGAGGAAACATCGGCGCCGTTGCCGCGGCGGGCGGCGATGCGAGCCTGATCGAGCAGATCCTCCGCGCCGAGGGCCTCCTGCCAGGCTGCCAGCCCGACCGAGACGCGCAGCGCGCGCCGCGCTCCCTCGGCTTCGACCTTGACGGTGCGCAGCCGCTCGAGCACGCGCCTGGCGACGATCTCGCCGTGCGGACCGTCGGCTCCGGGCAGGATCAGCAGCAGCTCGCCGTCGCTCGGGCGTCCAACGCGATCGAAGCCCCGCACCTGCGCGGCCAGCACCCTGGCGACGTAGGCGAGCGTCTGCTCGGAGAGCTCCTCGCCGTGTTCGCGAGCCAGTTCCTCGAGGTTGCCGATCGTCACGAGCAGGCAGCTCAGCGGCGTGCCATGGCGCCCGGCGCGGTTGATCTCCTCGACCAACCGTCGCTGCAGGGACTCCGCGGACAGGCAGCGGACGCCTCCCGCAGGGGAGGGCCGTGTGCTCGGGTTGTGCTCGCTGGCAGCCATGCCTTGTGCGGACGTGCGACAAGGAAGGCGCCGATCCGGGCGCCGCCCCCTTTGCCACAGGTTACGTCCCTTATCGTCAGCCGGGCGCCTGCCCTGGAGTGTCCGCGCTAGATCCGTCGGCGGCCGCTGCTACACCTGCCGAGATGCTGTTGGAGCTACGTGTCGAGAACCTGCTGCTGATCGAGCAGGCGCAACTGCGCCTGTCCTCGGGGCTGAACGTGCTCACGGGCGAGACCGGCGCCGGGAAGACCGTGCTGGCGCATGCGCTCGATCTGCTGCTCGGGGGCCGCGCTCGCACGGGGATCGTGCGCCCCGGCGCCGAGGAGGCATATGTCGAGGGCGTGTTCGAGCTGCCGAGCGCGCTGCCCGAGCAGTTCGCCGAGCGCCTTCCGGCCGACGCGCAGGAGGTCGTGCTGGCCCGCCGCGTCGGCGCCGACGGACGCACGCGTGCGTATCTGAACGGACGCGCCGCCACCGTGGGCGAGCTGCGCGACCTGGGCGGGACGTTGATGTCCTTCTACGGCCAGCACGAGCACCGCAAGCTGACGATCTCCTCCAAGCAGCTCGGTCTGCTCGATGAGCTGTGCGGCGCAGAGCAGACGCAGCGCCTGCACGCCTGCGCCGAGGCGTTTGCCGAGACCCGCCGCCTGCAGGGGCGCCTGGAGGAGCTGCGCGAGCTCGAGGGCGCGCGCGAGCGCGAGCTGGACCTGCTCGAGTTCGAGCTGGGTGAGATCGACGCGGCCGAGCCCGACGCAGAGGAGCGCGAGCGGCTGCTGGCGCGGCGCGAGCGGCTGCGCCGCGCCGACGCGCTGAGCTCGGCGGCGGGCCTCGCGGCCGAGGCGCTCGCGCCGGACTCGGGCGATGCGCTCGGCGTCGCGAACCGCGTCGCGAGCGCGAGCGCGAGCTTGGACGCCCTGGTCGGCGTCGACCCCCGTCTGGACGCGCTCGGCGAGCGGCTGCGCGCGCTGGGGATCGAGGCCGAGGACCTCGCGGCCGAGCTTCACTCCTATGTCGAGCAGCCCGAGTCGGGCGAGCCCTCCTCGCAGGAGGAGGGGCTCACGCTCGACGGCCTCGAAGAGCGCTTGGCGGCGATCGAGCGGCTGATGCGAAAGCACGGCGGCAGCATCGAGCGCGTGCTCGAGCACGCCGAGCGCAGCCGCGCCCGTCGCGACGAGCTCGCGGGGGCCGAGGTCGCGCTCGAGCAGACCACGCAGGAGCTGGGGCGGGCGCAGGCGGTGCTGGACGGGCACGTGCAGGCGCTGCGCAAGGCGCGTGAGGCGGCGGCGCCGCTGCTCGAGCAGGGCGTGCGCGAGCAGCTCGAATCGCTGGCGATGGCCGACGCGTCCTTCGAGGTGACGATCGCGCCCCGCGAGCCCGGCCCGCTCGGCGGCGACGCGGTCGACTTCCTGATCGCCCCGAACCCCGGCGTCCCGGCGGGGCCGCTGCGCGAGATCGCCTCGGGCGGCGAGCTCTCGCGGGTGATGCTCGCGCTCGTCACCGCCGCCCGCCGCGCGGCGCCTGCTCGGCAGCAGGCGGGCGAGACGCTGGTGTTCGACGAGATCGACGCGGGCATCGGCGGGCACGCCGCGCGCGCGGTGGGGGCACGGCTGCGCGAGCTGGGCGAGGCCCGCCAGGTGCTGTGCATCACGCATCTGCCGCAGATCGCCTCGCTGGGCGATCGTCACTTCTCGATCGTCAAGGAGACCGCGGAGGAGTTGGCGCGCACGAGCGTGGTACAGCTCGGCGAGCGCGAGGTGGTCTCCGAGCTGGTGCGGATGCTCGGCGCCGACGCCGACGACGTCGCCGCGCGCCGCCACGCGCGCGACCTGCGCAAGGCCGCCTGAGACTCGCCCAGCAGGTGCGTTCGGCGCCCGCGGGCGTTACTCTCGATTGGATGGCCTCGACACGACCGAGACCTTCCGCGCCGATTTCAGCCGACGGCGCGCTCGCGGGTCTGTCGCGCCCGGGTGCTGTCTCGCGCCCGATCGTCCCGCCCGAGCGGCGGGTTTTCGCGCGCACGGTCAACGGCCCCCTGCGCTCGGGACGGCGCACGAAGCTGCTGGTCAGACACCTGCGACGCGGCGACATCGCGCTGATCGATCATCGGGACATCGACCGCGTCTCGGGCGAGGAGCTGGTCGCCGCAGGCGTCGCGGCGGTGCTCAACTGCGACAGATCGTCCTCGGGCACCTACCCGAACCTTGGTCCGCAACTGCTGGTCGAAGCGGGCATCCTGCTCGTCGACCTGCCGAACGACGCGCTGTTCGAGCTGCTCTCCGATGGAGATCCCGCCACGATCGTGGTCGAAGCCGACGAGGATGGGCGCGCGATCGCCGACGTGCTGCGCAAGGGGCAGCTCCTGGGCAGCGGTGAGGTGCTCGGCCTCGAGCGCGTCCGTGCCGAAACCGAGGAGCGCCGCCGCGAGATCGGCGAGGCGCTCGAGCGCTTCGCCCACAACACGATCGAGCACATGCGCGAGGAGCGCGAGCTGCTCGCGGGCCGGATCGAGCTGCCGCGCTTCTCCACGGACTTCCGCGACAGCTCGACGCTCGTGGTCGTGCGCGGCGTCGATCACCAGCGCGACCTGCAGGCGCTGCGGCCCTTCATCCGCGACATGCGCCCGGTGATCGTCGCGGTCGACGGCGGCGCCGAGGCGCTGTTGGAGCAGGGCATGAAGCCGGACATGATCGTCGGCGACATGGACTCGGCGGGTGAGGCCGCGCTGCTGGCCGCACACGCGGGCGGCGCCGAGCTGGTGGTGCACAGCTATCCCGACGGCCGCGCCCCGGGTCGCGCTCGTCTGGAACGGATGGGCCTGCCGTTCAAGCTCGTGCCCGCCCCCGGCACGAGCCAGGACGTCGCGATGCTGATCGCCGCGGAGAAGGGAGCGCGCTTGATCGTCTCGGTCGGATCTCAATTCAATCTGGTCGAGTTCCTGGACCGCAACCGTCAAGGGATGTCCTCCACGTTCCTGACGCGCCTGCGGATCGGCGAGATCCTGGTCGACGCCAAGGGCGTGAGCCGTCTCTACCGTCCACGCCCGGGGCTGACGCCGCTGCTGGTCGTGATCGCCGCGGGCCTGATCGCGCTGATCGCCGTCGTGCTGATGACCCCGGCGCTGCGCGATGTCGCGAACCTGCTCTGGCTGAAGCTCCAGCTGCTGCTCGGCGGCTGAGCCGCAGCGCCTCTCTCACGTGTTCGACTTTCGCTACCACGCGCTGTCGCTCGCCGCCGTGCTGCTCGCGCTCGCGGTCGGCGTCGTGATCGGCGTGGCGATCGGCGATTCCGATCTCGTTTCCTCGGCCAAGAGCGGGATCGTCCACCAGCTCAAAGAAGAAGTCGGCGAGGCCCAGCAGCACGCGAGCCAACTCGGCAGCGAGCTGACGAGCGAAGAAACCTTCGCGAACGACCTCTACCCGATCGCGGTGCACGGCCTGCTGAGCGGCCGCAACGTCGGACTCGTGTTCCTCGGCGGCTCCTCCAACCGCGTCAACGGCCTCGTGCGCAACGCGATCACCGAGGCGGGCGGCGACCTCACGACGGTCGTCGCGGTGCGCGAGCCGCTCGACCTCGCGGGCCTCGCGCGGCTCGCCGTAGGCACCCGCTTCGCGGGGCTGGCGCCCGCCGTCGAAACGACCGAAGCCGCCGAAGGGGCCGCCGAAGCGCAGCAGAGCCCCGCCGAGGCCGAACTGCTCGAAGGCTTCGCCACGATCGTCGGCAAGCAGCTCGTCAGCGGCGGCGCGAACGTCGACCGCGAGCTGATCAGCCGCGTGCGACCGCGTCTGCTGAGCGCCTTCGACGGCCAGCTCGGACGGCTCGACGCGCTGGTCGTGATGCGCAACGAGCCCAGCACGCTCACGCCCGAGCAGGCGAAGACCTCGGCGCAGTTCGACAACGGGCTGCTCGGCGGCGTCGCCACCGTCGGGGTCCCCGTCGTCGGGGTCGAGCTGAGCGGCACCGAACCCTCGCAGGTGCCCTGGTATCAGGGCAAAGACCTCTCGAGCGTCGACGATCTCGACACCACCGCCGGGCAGGCCGCGCTGATCTACGCGCTCACCGGCTCGCATGGGGCCTACGGCACGAAGTCCACCGCCGACTCGCTGCTGCCGAACGTGGTCGGCGCCGCCACGGCCCAGCCCTAGCGCTCTAGTAGCGCCAGAGCACGCAGCGCGCTCCGAGGCCGTCCCGCACCCCTCGGCCGCCGCGAACGTCCCATCCGCATCCGCCGCTAATTTCCAGCGATGCACGCCCTTCCGTTCCTGCTCGCGCTGCTGAGCGCGGCCCTGCTGGCTCCGGCGCTGCTGCGGATGCTCCAGGAGGGCGGTCATCTGAAGGCGAACTACCGCGAGCGGCGGCTCGCCTTCCCGTTCGGGGTGCTGGTGCCCGCGGCGGCGCTCGTGGCGTTGGTGCCGCTGATGCTGGTGCAGGTGCTCGGCTCGGCCGAGGTCTTCCATCCCGAGACGTGGCCGATCGCGGTCTACGCGCTGGGCGTGATCGCGCTCGGGCTGATCGACGACACGCTCGGCGAGCCGCGGGCCGGCGCGCCGCCGAGGCGCGGTTGGCGCGGGCACGGCGCGGCGGTCGCCCGCGGCGAGCTCTCGACCGGGGCGCTGAAGGCCGTGGGCTCGCTGGGGCTGGCGCTGCTGGCGATGAGCCGGCTCGGCCTCTCCGACGGGCGCTGGCTGCTGGCGGCGGCGGTGCTGGTGCTGGCGACAAACGCCTTCAACCTGCTCGACCTGCGCCCGGGCCGGTCGCTGAAGGCATTCGTGCTGCTCGGGTTGGGACTCGGCATCGGCGCGGGCAGCCCGCGCCAGCTCTGGTCGCTCGGGTTGTTCGCGGCGCCGGCGCTCCTGGCGGGCCTGTACGACCTGCGCGAGCGCGCGATGCTCGGCGACACCGGCGCCAACCTGCTCGGGGCGCTGGCGGGGCTGTGGCTGGTCCTGGCGCTGTCGGACACCGGGCAGCTGATCGCGCTGGCGGTGCTGATCGCGCTGACCGTCTACGGAGAGGTTCGCTCAATTTCCGGCTTTGTCGAACGGACTCCGGGACTGCGCCATCTAGACTCCTTGGGCAGGCCCGCATGAGGACGCAATACTCAGATCGACACGCACAGGTTCCGAGCGACACGCGCTTCATCTTCGTGACCGGCGGTGTCGTCTCCTCGTTGGGCAAGGGGATCGCCGCGGCCTCGATCGGACGCCTGCTCGTCGCTCGCGGCCTGACGGTGGGGCTGCAGAAGTTCGACCCCTACATCAACGTCGACCCCGGCACGATGTCGCCCTACCAGCACGGCGAGGTGTTCGTGACCGAGGACGGCGCCGAGACCGACCTCGACCTCGGCCACTACGAGCGCTTCACAGACGCGAACACGAGCCGCGCCTCGAACGTGACGGCGGGCGGCATCTACGACACGGTGATCCGCCGCGAGCGCCGCGGCGACTACCTCGGCGGCACCGTGCAGGTGGTGCCGCACATCACCGACGAGATCAAGCAGCGCATCGCACTGATCGCCGAGTCCAGCGACGTGGACTTCGTGATCACGGAGATCGGCGGCACGGTCGGCGACATCGAGTCGCTGCCGTTTCTGGAGGCGATCCGCCAGTTCCCGGTCGACGTGGGCCGCCGCCGCTGTCTGTTCATCCACCTGACGCTCGTGCCCTACATCGGCCACGCGGGCGAGCTGAAGACGAAGCCGACGCAGCACTCGGTCAACGAGCTGCGCCGGATCGGGATCGCGCCGGACATGCTGATGTGCCGCTCCGAGGGCGCCCTCTCGCCGGAGATACGCAAGAAGATCGCGCTGTTCGCGAGCCTGCCGATGGAGGCGATCGTCTCGGCGCGCGACGTCGATGACATCTACAAGGTGCCGCTGACCTTCCGCGAACAGGGCGTGGACGACTTCATCCTCGAGCATTTCGCGATGCAGGCGCCGGCGCCGGACCTGACGAGCTGGGAAGAGTCGATCGAGCGCTCGGAGCGCGCGACGCGCACGGTGCGGATCGCGCTGGTGGGCAAGTACGTGCAGCTCGAGGACGCCTACCTGTCGGTGTCGGAGGCGCTGCGCCATGCGGCCTCGCTGAAGGACAGCACGGTCGAAATCGACTGGATCGACTCCGAGCAGGTCGAGGGCACCGACGGTGAGGAGGTGCGCGAGCGCCTGCAGCAGGCCGACGGGATTCTGATCCCGGGCGGCTTCGGCGGCCGCGGGATCGAGGGCAAGATCGCGGCGGCGCGGGTCGCGCGCGAGCAGCGCATTCCCTACCTTGGCATCTGCCTGGGCATGCACGTGGCGGTGGCCGAGTTCGCTCGCCACGTCGCGGATATGGACGGGGCGAACTCGACGGAGATGGACGTCGAGACGCCATATCCGGTGATCGACCTGCTGCCCGAGCAGAAGGAGGTCTCGAACCTCGGCGGCACGATGCGCCTGGGGGCGGACCCGATCAAGCTCCACGACGGCTCACGCGTGCGCGAGATCTACGGCGAAGCGGTGGTCTACGAGCGCCATCGCCACCGCTACGAGGTCAACAACCTGCTGCGCAAGCGCCTGGAGGCGGCGGGCCTGCGCGCTTCGGGCACCTCGCCGGACGAGCGCCTGGTCGAGGTGGTCGAGCTGGAGGAGCACCCGTTCTTCGTGGCCTCGCAGTTTCACCCGGAGTTCAAGTCGCGTCCCGAGCGCCCGGCGCCGCTGTTCCGCGACTTCATCGCCGCTGCGCTGCAGCGCGCCGACACCGACGGTCGCACCGACCGCTCGCAGGCGCGCGACCCGGATTCTCGGGTCGGCGAGCGCGCCGACGTGCTGTGAGGCTCGACGCGGTCGAGCCACGCGTCGGTGAGGACGAGCTGCGCTATCTGAACGGCACGTTCGCGGAGCTGTGCCGGATCGAGAGCCCCTCGGGCAGCGAGCGGGCCTGCGCGGAGCGTGTGATCGCGGAGCTGCGGGCACTGGATGTGAAGGTGCAGGAGGACGAGGCGGGGCTGCGGGCGGGCTCTGACTGCGGCAACCTGCTCGCCTACGTCCCGGGCGACGGCGGCGGGACCGACGGCCGGAGTGGCGGCGAGTCGGCGGGCGAGTGGACAGCCGAGCCGCGGCGCTCGCTGCTGTTGTGCGCGCATCTGGACACGGTGCCGCTGCCGGCGCCGGTCGAACCGGTGTTGGTGGAGGGCTTCTGGGAGAACGAGCACGAGGGCGTGCTGGGCGCGGATAACAAGGCGGCGATCGCGGTGATCCTGGCGCTGGCACGCCACGTCCGCGACCGAGGCGCGCCGCTGGATCTGGAGCTGCTGTTCACGGTGGGCGAGGAGACGGCGCTGGCGGGGGCGCGCGCATTCGACGCCTCGCGCCTGCGCAGCGAGTTCGGCTACGTGTTCGACCACGCCTCGCCGATCGGTGAGGTGATCGTGGACTCGCCGACCCACTTCCGGATCGAGGCGGACTTCCGCGGCGCGGCGGCGCACGCGGGGATTCGCCCGGAGGAGGGCCGCAGCGCGATCCTGGCGGCGGCGCGCGCGATCGCCTCGCTGCGGGTCGGGCGCCTGGACGAGCAGACGACGGTGAACGTCGGCACGATCGAGGGCGGCACGGCGATGAACGTGGTGCCGGAGCGCTGCGGGGTGGTGGCGGAGGTGCGCGCGATGCAGGACGAGCGCGCGGAGGAGACGGTGGCGGAGGTGGTGGAAGCGATGCAGCGGGCGGCGAACCTGCCGGAGTGCGAGTGCGACGTCGACGTCGCGGTGCAGCGCACGTTCGCGGGCTTCCATCTGACGCCGACGCGAACGGCGGTGCGCGTGGGCGAGACGGCGCTGCGGGCATGCGGCTATGAGCCGGTTCGTGTCTCGAGCGGCGGCGCCTCGGACGCGAACGAGCTGCTCGCGCAGGGCGTGGAGGTGGTGAACCTGGCGAACGGCACCGAGCGCAACCACGAGCCGGGAGAGCGGGTGAGCGCGCAGGCGCTGCAGGAGATGCTCGACGTGGCGCTGGCGCTGCTCGACGCGGCGGCGGCCGAGTCATCGCCCGACGCGGCGCGCTAGGTTCGGGACACGATGCTGAAGCTCCGCCGCGCGATCGTGGTCGACTCCGAGACGCCCGCGGGCGAGCAGCGCCTGACGATCGAGCTGAGCGATGCGCCGGGCGTGCACCGCGCGGCGATCGCAGACGTGGGCCTGGTCGGCCGGGCGGAGCGGGGCGATGAGCTGATCGTGAACGTGGAGGCACTCGAGCGGGGGCTGGGCTCGGGCGGCTTCGACATCGTGCACGTGAACCTGACCCGCGGCCTGACGGCGAGGGCGACGGGACGGGCGAACGTGATGAAGCTGAACTACACGAGCCTGCAGCACACGGTCTCACCGGTCGAGGAGCAGGGCGGCGAGGCGGGCGAGGGCGAGGGGGCCCTGGGGCTGCCGCTGGAGCGCCCGGTGGGCGTGCTGGCGCTACACGGGCAGCTCGCGGCGGTGGCCTGGGCCTTCGCGCAGGGAGGGCCGGGTCGGCGCCTGGGCTACGTGCAGACGGCGGGCGGAGCGCTGCCGGGCGGGCACTCGCAGACGGTGCGCGAACTGGGCGAGCGCGGTCTGCTGGCGGGCCACCTGACGGCGGGGGCGGCCTTCGGGGGCGAGGGCGAGGCGATGACGACGGCGGGCGCGCTGCACCACGGCCTGCGCGAGCTGGGGTGGGACGCGGCGATCTGCGGCCCGGGGCCGGGGATCGTGGGCTCGGGCTCGGCGCTGGGACACGGCGGCATGGCGGCGCTCGACTCGGCGCACGCGGCGCTGGCGCTGGGCGCCTCGACGCTGATCGTGGCGCGCATGTCCTCGGGCGATGAGCGCACGCGCCACCGTGGCATCTCCCACCACACGCTGACGGTGCTGGACCTGCTGCTGGAGCCGGTGACGGTGGCGCTGCCGGCGGGAATGCGCTCACCGGTGGGCTCGGACCTGCGCGCGGGCCTGGGGTCGGTGTTCTCCGGCGGCCCCGGCGGCGTAGGCGGCCCGGGCACGAGTGCAGGCACAGGCGCGGGCACGACCGAGGGCCGTCGGGCGCAGGCGCTGGAGGTCGAGCGCCCGGTGCGGATCACGCGCCACGACTGGCGGCGAGCGAGCGTGGACCTGCCGGCCTACGCGGCCTCGGGGCTCCCGGCGATGACGATGGGGCGCACGATCGCGCAGGACCCGCTGTTCTTCGGCGCGGCGCTGGCGGGCGGCGGGGTGCTGGGCGAGCTGATGGCGCAGGCGGGGGGCGGCGAGAGCGCCTCGGGCGCGGCGGCGTGAGCGCCGGTGGCATGAGCGAGGCGGGGCAGGGCTTCGAGGCGCTCGGCGGCGAGAGCGTGTACCGGGGCAAGATCGTGGACGTGCGGGTGGAGCGCTTCCGCCACGCCGACGGCGAGGAGGTCTCGCGCGAGATCGTCAGGCACGAGGGGGCGGTGGCGATCGTGGCCTACGACGAGCAGCAGGTGTGGCTGGTGCGCCAGCCGCGCGAGGCGGTGAACGAGCGAGCGCTGCTGGAGATCCCGGCGGGGCGTCTCGACGTGCCGGGCGAGGAGCCGCTTGAGGCGGCGAAGCGCGAGCTGGCGGAGGAGATCGGCAAGGGCGCGGATGGCTGGGCGTCGATCGTGACCTACTACACGGGGGCGGGCTTCACGGACGAGCGCGTGCACCTGTTCGAGGCGACCGAGCTGTACGAGCGCCACGCGCAGAGCGAGGAGAACGAGCGGATCGAGCTGGTGCCGTGGCCGCTGAACCGCCTCGGGGAGGCGATCGCACAGTGCCGCGACGCAAAGACGCTGATCGGCCTGTATTGGCTGCAAGCTCGTCTGCGGGGCTGAATCGCGGGGGGCGGCGGGGCGGCAAGGTCCCAAAGCAAGCGGCGTGCTCCTGAACGCGGGGTTGCAGACTCAAGGAGCAATGCGCCGGGAGGCGAAGCTTGAGCGGTGAGCACGGCGGAAGCGATCTCCTCGGCGCCGCAGGTCGAGACTGCGCGGCGCGGCGGGATCGAGTCGCTGCTGCTGGACTTCCTGGCCTACCTGGAGCTGGAGCGGGGGCTGTCGCGCAACACGCTCGAGGCATACCGCTCGGACCTGCTGCAGTTCGGCGGCTTCTTGCAGCGGCGCAGGGTGCGCGTCACCGAGGCGACACATGGCGACCTGGCGGCGTTCCTCTCAGAGCTCTCGGGAGGTGGCGGGAGTGGCACGCGCGATCCCCCGGTGGAGGGTCCGCCGCGACCGGCAGCAGCAGCGACATTGGGGCGCAAGGTGGCGTGCCTGCGCTCGTTCTACCGCCACCTGCGCCGTGAGGGGCTGATCGAACACGACCCGACGGCGGACCTGCACGGCCCGCGCAAGACCCAGCGCCTGCCGCGGGTGCTGACGCGCGGGGAGGTGGCGCGGCTGCTGCGCGAGCCGAAGGGCTCGGAGCCGCCGGCGCTGCGCGACCGCGCGCTGCTGGAGCTGATGTATGCGTGCGGGCTGCGAGTCTCGGAGGTGACGGGCCTCGAGCTGGCGGACGTCGACGCGGAGGAGGGGATGCTGTGCGCGCGAGGCAAGGGCTCGAAGGAACGCTTGGTGCCGGTGGGCAGGCAGGCGATCGCGGCGCTGAACGCCTACACGGCCCGCGCCCGCCCGCTGCTGCTGGGCGCGCGCACGGAGTCGAAGCTGTTCCTGAATCGCCGCGGCGGCGGGCTGACGCGCCAGGGCCTCTACAAGATCGTGCAGGGACACGCGCGCGGAGCGGGCCTGGAGGACCGGATGAGCCCGCACACGCTGCGCCATTCCTTCGCGACGCACCTGCTGGCGGGCGGCTGTGACCTGCGCTCGCTGCAGGAGATGCTGGGCCACGCGGACCTGGCGACGACGCAGGTCTACACGCACCTCTCGGCGGAGCGGCTGAAGGACGCCTACTTCAGCGCGCACCCGCGCGCGTCCTCGCGTTGAGCGCGATGGCCTCGGCGCGCGCGATGGTGGTGGTGATGGACGCCTGCGGCGTGGGCGCGCTGCCGGACGCGGCGAGCTACGGCGACGAGGGCACGAACACGCTGGCGCACGTGGCGCAGGCGGTTGGGGGCCTGGAGCTCCCGGCGCTGGAGTCGCTGGGGCTGGGCTCGATCACGCCCCTGCTGGGTGTCGCGCGGGCGCGCGACCCGGCGATCCACGGTCGCCTGCATCCGCTGGGGCCGGGCAAGGACTCGGCGACGGGGCATTGGGAGCTGATGGGGGCGGTGCTGGATCGCCCGCTGCCGACCTACCCGCAGGGCTTCCCGGCGGAGGTGATCGAGCGCCTGAGCGAGGCGATGGGCCATGCGGTGATCTGCAACCGCCCCTACAACGGGATCGCGGCGATCGAGGACTTCGGCTCGGAGCACATGCGCACGGGGGCGCTGATCCTCTACACCTCCCAGGACTCGGTGCTGCAGCTGGCGGCGCACGTTGACCGCGTCCCGGCGTCGGAGCTGTACGAGGCCTGCGCAGCGGCGCGGGCGGCGATGAGCGGCGAGCACGCGGTGGGGCGGGTGATCGCGCGGCCGTTCGCGGGCGAGGAAGGCTCGTTCGAGCGCACGGAGGGACGGCGCGACTTCGCGCTGCGGCCCCCGGGGCGGACGTATCTGCAGGAGCTGGAGCGGGCGGGGGTGGCGGTCCACGGGGTTGGCAAGATCGGCGATCTGTTCGCGGGCGTGGGGGTGACCCACTCCTACGGGGGCGCATCGAACACGGAGGCGCTGTCGAGCCTCGAGGATCTGATGGAGCGGCTGGAGAGCGGCTTCATCTTCGTGAACCTGATCGAGACGGACCAGATCTACGGGCACCGCAAGGACGTGCAGGGCTTCGCGGGGGCGCTGCGCCAGCTCGACAAGCACGTGGCGCGCTGGCTGGCGCAGCTGCGCGAGGGCGACCTCTTGATCCTGACGGCGGACCACGGCGTGGACCCAAGCCAGGCGGGCACGGATCACACGCGCGAGTACGCGCCCCTGCTGGCGATCACGGGCGAGATGGCGGCGGGCCGCAGGGCGATCTCAGCCATGGGTGTGGATGATCGAGATGAAGACGATCGCTCCGAGGCGGGGCTGCGCCACGACGGCCCACTCGCGGATGTGGGCGCAAGCGTGATGAAGTGGCTGACGGGCGAGCATGTGGAGGCACTGCCGGGCAGCTCGTTCATAAGCTAGGCGGGTGCCGGAGCTTCCAGAGGTCGAGACGATCAGGAGACAGCTGGCCCCGTTGGTGAAGGGGCGAACGCTGCGCCGCCTGGAGATCCTCGACCCGCGCTGGTCGCGCCCGCTGGCGCCGGAGGAGCTGTCGGCGGCGTTGGAGGGTCGGCGGATCGAGTCGCTGGGCCGGCGCGGGAAGTACCTGCTGTGGAACTTCGGCGGCGACGTGCACCTGGCGCAGCACCTGCGGATGACGGGGGCGGTGCTGCTGGACCCGAAGCCGGAGCCGATTCACACGCGGGTACGGATCGAGCTGAAGCCGAAACGCCGTCTGGCGATCGTGGACCCCCGGCGCTTCGGGACGGGCGAGCTGCTGCTGGGGGGCGAGGCGCTCGATGAGTTCCTGGCGGCGCGGCTGGGCGTGGAGCCGTTCGACGAGGAGTTCACCTCAGAGCACCTGCGGGCGCTGGCGCGCGGGCGCAGCGCGCCGATCAAGGCATTCCTACTGGACCAGCGGCGGATCGCGGGCGTGGGGAACATCTACGCGGACGAGGCGCTGTTTCGCGCCTACGTGCACCCGCTGCGGGCGGCGGGGAAGCTGACGCGCGAGCAGTACGGGCTGCTGCGCGAGGGCGTGATCGAGGCGCTGCAGGCGGGGATCGAGGCGCGGGGTGCGTCGATCGACGACTTCCGCCACGTGGACGGGGTGAAGGGCGCCTTCCAGGACCAGTTCCTGGTTCACCTGCGCGAGGGCGAGCCGTGCGTGCGCTGCGGGAGCACGATCGTGAAGATGGTGGTGGGCGGGCGCGGGACCTACGTCTGCGAGACCTGTCAGCCGCGCCCCCGGCGGGCGGGGCGAGCCGGATCGCGAGTGGCCGCGGCGACCGCCCGCTAAGCGGCGAGCAGCTCGTCGAGCTCGCCGCTGTCGACGGCGCGCTGCACCTCGGCGTAGCCGCCGAGCAGCCGGTCGTGGATCAGGACCTGCGGGAAGCTCATCATCCCGGTCCGGCGCGCGAGCTCGATGCGCCCGGCGGGGTCCTTGGAGAGGTTGACCTCGGCGAACTCGACCTGGTGCGCCTTGAGCAGCCCCTTGACACGCGTGCAGAAGGAGCAGGGATCGGTCGTATATACGGTGACCTTACTCATTACTTTATTTAGTATAGCGGTGGCTTTCGCCCAACCGCAGCTATTCTGCCCGCGCAAACGAACGAACAAACGAAAGGGCAAGCATGAGTTTGGAGGAGAACAAGGCGCTGGTGCGCAAGCTCTACATCGAGTCGATCAACGGCAAGGACAAAGCGATCCTGGATCAGATCATGTCGGCGGACGTGCAGAGCGACACGGCGTTCCCGGACCCGGGCGGCTTGGCGGGCTACAAGCAGGTGTTCGACGAAGTGATCGGCGCCTTCCCGGACTACGAGATCAGGATCGAGGAGGAAATCGCGGAGGGCGATCAGGTGGTGACGCGCTACACGGCGCGCGGCACGCACGAGGGCGACTTCCTGGGCATGGCGCCGACGGGCAGGCGGATCGAGCTGAAGGGCATCGACATCAACCGCGTGTCGGAGGGCAAGATCGTGGAGCACTCGAGCGAGGCGAGCGTCGGGGTGCTGCTGCTGGAACTGGGCTTCGCGCCGCCGAGCTGAGCCGCGCACGACGTCCACGGTGGCGGGCGGTCCGGATCGACGGGCCCGCCGCGGGCGCGCCTAGACTCGATGGGTCATGGGCAGAGCGGTGAAGACGGAGGCGGTGGTGCTGCGCTCGATGCGCTACGGCGAGGCGGACCGGATCCTGCACCTGTACACGCCGACGCGCGGGCGGGTGGGGGCGATCGCGAAGGGCGTGCGCCGCGCGCGCAGCCGCTTCGGCGGACGCCTGGAGCCGTTCTTCAGGCTGCGGATCGAGCTGCACGAAGGCCGCGGCGAGCTGCTGACGGTGACGGGCGCGGAGACGGTGGACGGGCACCGCCGGCTGCGCGAAGACGCGCGGGCGCTGGACGCGGCGGCGCGCGCGTGCGACGCGGTGGGGCGGCTGTTCGAGACAAGCGAGCCGCACCCGGGTGTGTTCAACTTGCTGTGCCGCAAGCTGTGGCTGCTGGATCGGCAGGCGGGCGGCAGGGAGCCGTCGGAGAGCGCGCCGATCGCGGCGCGCTCGGGGGCGCTGGCGTTTCGCCTGAAGCTGTTGCTGGCGGCAGGCCTGGCGCCGCAGCTGAGCGCGTGCGCCTCCTGCGGAGAGCCGGAGGGTCTGGTGGGCTTCTCGGGCGCGGCGGGCGGCGTGGTGTGCGGTGCGTGCGAGGCGGCGTCGTTCCCGCTGGGCGAGCAGGCATATCGCTTCATGGCGGAGGCATTTGGCGCGCCGCTGCACGAGGCGCCGCAGGCGCCGGAGCAGGCGCTGGGCCAGGTGGAGCGCGCGATCTCGGCGACGCTGGAGCACCATGCGCACCTGCGGCTGATGCCGGCTGCGGCCCGGGCGGCCTGAGCGGGCGCGCCTCGGAGGCGCGCACGGCTATGGTTTGGCGCGTGGACGAGGGCCTGCCAATCGCCTATGAGGTGCTCGAGAAGGGTGTCCCGGTGCTGAGCTCGGACGGCCGCCAGATCGGGACGGTCCACCACGTGGTGGCGGCCCCGGAGAAGGACATCTTCCACGGCCTGGTGATCTCGGCCCCGGCGGGGCGGCGCTTCGTGGAGGCTGCGGACGTGGCCTCGCTGCACGAACGGGGCGTCGATCTGCGAATCGACTCGGCGGCGGCATCGAGCCTGCCGGAACCGGGTGGTGGTGCGCCGGTCTACGGCGAGGATCCTGGCGAGATGAAGGGCTGGCAGCACTGGACCCACGTGCTGGGCCTGCGCGGCGACTGGAAACGCGAGACTTGAGCGCAGGCGTCGTGGCTGCCGGCACAATCGGCGGGTGAGCATCGCCCGCGAGCAGGACGCGGTCGCCGCGGGCTTCGCGGCGCGCGTACAGGAGCAGGAGCAGCAACTGCTCTCGCCCTTGGCGGCGCGCTCCTACCCGGCGACGCGGGCGCAGGCGGAGGAGGATTGCTCGCTGCGCACGCCGTTTCAACGTGACCGCGACCGGATCGTTCACAGCAAGGCGTTTCGGCGGCTGACGCACAAGACGCAGGTGTTCGTGGCGCCGCAGGGCGACCACTACCGCACGCGCCTGACCCACACGCTGGAGGTGACGACGATCTCGCGAACGGTGGCGCGGGCGCTGCGCCTGAACGAGGATTTGGTGGAGGCGATCGGCCTGGGCCACGATTTGGGACACCCGCCGTTCGGGCACATCGGCGAGGAGGTGCTGGACGACTGCCTGAAAGCGCGCTTCGGGCTGGACTTCCGCCACTACGAGCACTCGCTGCGCGTGGTCGACCGGCTGGAGCGGGAGGGGAGGGGGCTGAACCTGACGGAGCAGGTGCGCGAAGGGATCGCGCGGCACTCCTCCCGCGCCCGGCAGCCCGCGACGCTGGAGGGTCGGATCGTGCGTGTGATCGACCGGGTCGCCTATATCAACCACGACATCGACGACGCGGTGCGAGCGGGGCTGCTGCGCGAGCAGGACCTGCCGGGCGAGCCGATCGCGGTTCTGGGCGGGAGCGGCTCGGCGCGGATCGACGCGCTGGTGCATGACATGGTGGAGCACTCCGAGCGGGCGGGGGAGATCGTGCAGGGGCCGCGGGCGGGGCCGGCGATGGCGGCGCTTCGGGACTTCATGTTCGAGCGTGTGTACCTGGGACCGGCGGTGCGCGCGGAGCACAGACGGATCGCGGGCGTGGTGCGCAGGCTGTTCGAGCACTACGTGGAGCACCCGCAGGAGCTGCCGGGCGGCTCGGGCGAGGATCGGTCGGCGCCGGGCGGCGCGGACGAGCGGAGCGGGGGCGAGCAGGGCGATCGAGAGCTGGCCCAACGCGTGACGGATTACCTGGCGGGGATGACGGACCGCTACTGCATCAGGCTCTACACGGAGCTCGAGGTGCCGCAGGCGTTCGCCCGCTAGCGTTGCGGTCGGTGGCCCTGTACACGAACGAGTCGAAGGATCGCGTACGCGACGCGGTGGACTTCGTCGAGCTGGTCTCGGCTCGCACGGAGCTGCGCCGGGCGGGGCCGGCGCGGATGGAGGGCCTGTGCCCGTTCCACGACGAGCGCACGCCCTCGTTTGGGATCGACCCGGGGCAGAAGGTCTACCACTGCTTCGGCTGCCAGGCCTCGGGCGACGTGTTCACGTTCGTGCAGGAGACGGAGGGCGTTGACTTCAAGGGGGCGCTGGAGCTGCTGGCGGAGCTCTATGGCGTGGAACTGCAGCGCGAGCAGGAGGACCCGCGCGAGGCGGAGCGCCGCCGCAGGCGCGAGCGGCTGCTGGAGCTGCTGAAGCGCACGGCGGCCTATTACGAGCGCTACCTGTGGGAGTCGAGCGAGGCGGCGCGCGCGCGGGAGTACCTGGCGGGTCGGGGCCTGGGCGAGGAGATCCTGCGGGAGTTTCGCGTGGGCTATGCGCCGAGCGCGTGGGATCGGGTGCTGCTGGCCTCGCGTCGCGGGGGCTTCTCGGAGCAGGAGCTCTACACGACGGGCCTGGCGCAACGCTCGAAGCAGAACGGCCAGCCCTATGACCGCTTCCGCTCACGGATCATGTTCCCGCTGACGGACGTGCGCGGACGCGTGCTGGGCTTCGGCGCGCGGGCAATGAGAGAGGACCAGAAACCGAAGTACCTGAACACCTCGGACAACGAGATCTATCACAAGGGCCTGCACCTCTACGGCGCGGACTTGGCGCGTGCGCACGCGACGCGGGCGGGCTCGGTGATCTTGTGTGAGGGCTACACCGACGCGATCGCGCTGCACCAGGCCGGGATGCGCAATGCGGTGGGGCTGATGGGCACGGCGCTGACGGGCGATCAGGTGGGGGAGCTCTCGCGAATGGCGCAGACGGTGCTGCTGGCGCTGGACGCGGACAGCGCAGGCCAGGAGGCGATGCTGCGGGCGGCGGGTCTGGCGGCGAAGCGCAGCCTGGAGCTGCGGGTGGTGCCGCTGCCGACGGGCGCGGACCCGGCGGAGCTGATCCAGCGTGAGGGATCGCAGGCGATGACGGCGATCGTGGAGAGGTCGACGCCGTTCGTGCGCTTCCGCGTGGAACGGGTGCTGGCGAGCGGCGATCACTCGAGCCCGGAGGGGCAGGACCGGATGATTGACGAGCTGCGCCCGGTGTTCGAGCAGGTGCCGCCGGGGGCGATGCGAATGGAGCTGACGAGGATGGTCTCGGGGCGCCTGGCGGTGCCGGAGCGCGTGCTGGAGCAACGCCTGGCGGCGGCGCCGGGCGCCCAGACGAGGAGCGCGGCTCCTCCGGCGGCGGCGCGCACCGAGCAGCAGCGGCCGACGGGCGCCGGGGCGCCGGTGCAGCGCAACGGCTCACCCTCGCGTCCGCGTTCGCTGTCGGGTCGCGAGGAGGCGGAGCGGGCGTTCCTGGCGCTGTGCATCGCCTCACCCGAGGAGGGTGCCCCGATGCTGGCGAGCGTCGATCTGGAGGAAGACTTCTCGAGCGAGCTGCTGCGTCGCGCGGCACGCCACCTGGCGGCGGGGGACCTGCAGGCGCCACTGTCGGCGGCGCCGGGCGAGGCGAGCCTGGACGAGGACCTCGAGTTGAAGCGGCTGCTGGCGGAGCTGGTGGTGGAGGGCGGGCGCGAGTCGGTGGCGAAGCCCGCGAAGCTCGAGGCCCAGCGCCTGCAGCTCGAGCTGGCGCGGGTGGATCGTCAGATCCAGCGGGCGCGAGGTGAGCAGAGCGGTGAGATCAGCACGCTGGCGGGCCGGCGCGCAGAGGTGAAGCTCCAGTTCGACCGCGCCTATGGACGAGTGCTGGAGGAGACGGGCGAGCGCGAGCACTGAATGCTCGCGGCGCGGTTCGTGCGCGAGTGTTGTGTCTCAAGCGCAGTAGACAATGCGCTGCATGGAGCGCGCTGTACTCGAGCAGATGCTTGGCGAGGGCCTGTCGCCGGCGGAGATCGGCCGCCGGGTCGGGCGTCACGAATCGACGGTGGCCTATTGGCTTCGGAGGTATGGGCTGCGGGCCACGGGCCGTGCTCGCCATGCGCCGAAGGGTGGGCTATCCAGGAGTCAACTCGCATCGCTGGTCGATGCGGGGTTGTCGGCGGGTGAGATCGCGGGGCATGTGGGGCGCAGCAAGACGACCGTTCGCCACTGGCTGAAGGAGTACGGGCTTGCGACGATCTGGGCGGAGCGGCGCGAGGCGTCGCGAGATGGGCGACGGGAGATGGCGCTCGAGCGCCCCGAGCACGGCATGACGACGTTCCATCCGAGGGCTGGGGGTGGATACCGGTGCGCGAAGTGCAATGCGGAGGCCGTCTCGCGTGGAAGACGGCGGGTGAAGCAGATCCTGGTGGGCGAGGCGGGAGGGGCATGTCGGCTCTGCGGCTATGACCGTTGCATCGCTGCGCTGGAGTTCCATCATCTGGTGCCGGCCGAGAAGCGGTTCTCGATGAGTCACGCGGCTTGGCGAGGTCGCTGACGCGAGCGCGCGAGGAGGCGAAGAAGTGCGTTCTGCTCTGCGCGAACTGTCACGCGGAGGTGGAGGTCGGCGTGACGAGGCTTGCCGAGCAAGATTGCGCTCCCCTACAATCCATCCGGCTCCCGGGCGACCATCCGGGGTAGCCCGTTCCGGGGTAGCTCAATGGCAGAGTAGTCGACTGTTAATCGATTGGTTGTGGGTTCGAGTCCCACCCCCGGAGCTCGTCACGCAGCGGCGCCGACCGGCTGTGAGTAGTCGGCGAGGAGCGCAGGTACCGGCTCCTCGCGCCCACGAGCCTCGAGCTCGAGGCGCTCGGCGTCGGGCAGCTGTTCGCCGAGATCCTCGATCAGATCGGTGGCGACGAGGGAACGTGGCGCCAGAAGTGGCGCGCCACGTTCATGCTCCCATGGCCATCGACGAGGATCGTCTGCACTCCTCGCTGTGGTCGTGCTCAGCCAGGGGCATGGACGGATTCTTTCATGCGCCCGCAAGGCCCTCGACGAGCCGTGCGGCGGTCGCGCCCGCGTCGTGCGCGCGCGTCCAGTCGCGCAGCTCGCGAGCACGGGCGCCGATCGAAGGGTCGCCCAGCGCCCGCTCCACGGCGAGGCGCAGCACCCGCGGGTTGACGAAGCGCCGCGGCACTCGCACCCCGGCCCCGGCCCAGTCCAGGCGGGCGGCGTTCTCGTTCATGTCGCCGACGGCGGGACAGGCGACGACGGCGCAGCCGCTGGTGAGCGCGCGTATGAGCGTGCCGTGGCCGGCGTGGCAGACGACGACGTCGGCCTGGGGCATGGTCTGGGCGTAGGAGACCCACTCGACGAGCCTGGCGTTCGCGGGCACGGGCAGCGGGCTGGGCGGCAGCCGCCGGTTCCAGGTTCCGAGCACGCGCACAGGTAGCTCGGCGAGCCCGCGCAGCGCGGCCTGCAGCATCCGATGCTCGGCGTCCTGTGCGGTGGAGGGCGCGATCAGAACGAGAGGGGCATCGCCGGAGGGCAGCTCGACCGCGGCGGTGGGGGGCTCCCACATCAGCGGGCCGACGACGTGCTCGTTCTGGGCCCAGGCCCGCGGGTACTCGAGCTGCGGGAGCGTGGCGAAGAGCGCGAGTTCGCGGCTGATGCCCCCGTGCACGTTGTTCTGCGGCACCAGGCCGACGCGTGCGCGGGTGTCGTTGAGCTCGCTTCGCCCGAGTTCCAGCCCGCGCTGCACCTGGCGCTGTGCGCGACGCCAGAGCGCACGTCCCGCGGCGCTGCGCGGCATGCGCGCCCCGAGCGAGTAGATCGGGAAGTCACGGGCGCTGTGCGGGTGCACGTGCGGGATCAGCGTCGCGCGCGGGCGCCCCGCGAGCTCGGCGGCGAGCGCGGGCGCGAGCGTGAGGATGTCGGACACGACGGCATGCGGGCGCAGCTCCTGCACTAGCGGGCGCGTGTCGAGCGTGGCATGCACGACGGCCTCGTAGAAGTCGAGCGGCTCGGGCCCCTGCGGGAAGACCTGGTACTCGGGCGCGGTGGCGAAGCTCATTCCCTCGGCCTCGACGTGCTCACGCCAACGTGCCCAGGTCTGCAGCGTGACCTCGTGTCCGCGCGCGGCGAGCGCGCGGCCAAGTGCGATCATCGGGAAGGCGTGGCCGGGGTCGCCGAAGGCGCCCAGCAGCAGCCGCCTGGGCTTCGGGCGATCGGACCGGCCCTCGCCGGGCGTCTGCGCCTCGGTCAGGCCGGGCACCCGCGCTTCAGGCGGCTAGCTCGGCGACGAGACGCAACTGCTCGAGGCGCTCGGCGGCGGTGAAGGCGATCGGCGTCACGCCCAGCGTGCCTACGCCGGCGTCTCGATAGACGGCAAGCCGATCGCGGACCACGTCGCGAGGCCCGCACAGCGAGACGGTGTCGATCAGCTCGTCGGGAATCGCGGCCATCGCCTCCTCGCGCTTGCCTTCGAGGTAGTAGTCCTGAACGGTCTTGGCCTGCGCCTCGAAGCCGTAGCGGCTGACGAGCTGGTTGTAGAAGTTCTGCTTGCGCGAGCCCATGCCGCCGACGTAGAGCGCGATGAAGGGCCGCATCGCGTCGCGCGCGCCCTGCAGGTCGTCGGTGACGAACACGTTCACGGTCGGCGCGATGTCGAAGTTCTCGAGCGATTTGCCAGAACGATCGGCGCCTTCCTGCAGCAGCGGGCGCAGCTCGGAGACGTGCTCGGGGCTGAACAGCGTGGGGATCCAACCGTCGGCGATCTCGCCGGCGAGCGCCGTGTTCTTGGGGCCGATCGCAGCGAGGTAGATCGGAATCTGCTCCTGGACGGTCGAGATCGTGAGCTTCAGCGCCTTGCCGGGGCCGTCGGGCAGCGGCAGCTCGAGCGTCTCGCCGTGGAACTCGACGCGCTCGCGTGCGAGCGCCATTCGCATGACGGCGACGTACTCGCGCGTGCGCTGCAGCTGCTTGGCGAAGCGCTGCCCGTGCCAACCCTCGGCGACCTGGGGGCCGGAGGAGCCGATCCCGCAGATCATGCGCCCGTTTGAGAGCTGGTCGATCGTGGCGGCGGTCATCGCGGTCATCGCCGCGGAGCGCCCGGGCATCTGAAAGATGCCGGACCCGAGCCGGATCTTGGTGGTCTGCCCCGCCAGCCAGGCCAGCACGGTGGCGGTGTCCGACCCATAGGCCTCGGCGGCCCAGACCGAGTCATAGCCCAGGCGCTCGGCCTCCTGGACGATGTTCAACTGATCCTCCGAGCTGAGGCCGAGGCCCCAGTAGCCGATGTGCACGCCGAGCTTCATGTGCAAATTTCCTTTCAGCCGGAGGATTTCGTTGCGAGGTGAAGACACGGGGCCTACGCTTGGCCGCGCACCTGCCGCAGGCAAATCGAGACCTCCGGCAGAGCACACCCTATGGGAATCCGCCCGAAATCCTCAAGACGCCACATCGAGGACCTGCGCCTGACGATCGACTGCCTGCCGGTGGCCACGCGCGAGGCGATGCTCGACGGCGTTTCGCGGCGCAGAGACGATCATCGTGGGCGCCTACACCGACGGCCACGGCGGCGTCTGCCCGATGCTGGCGGCACACCGCCGGGGCGGGCGCACGAACTTCCTGTCCTTCGCACGCGCCTGGGACCGCTTCGCGCACGCGGGCCGACGCGCGCGGGCGGCGACGCGACGCGAGCGCGCGATCCTGATCGGGCAGCTCGAAGGCAGCCTGACGAGCGCGGTGGAGGTCGACCTCGACCGGGCGATCGCCGAGCACCGTGGATCGGTCCGTCGTCGCGAGCGCGAGGCCCGCGACCCCAGCGGCGAGATCGTGGTCAAGCGCAGAGGGAGACGATTCGCGCGCAATCGACTTGGGGGAGACACCATCGCGTCGGAGGCCGAGCGACAGCCCGAGCTGTCGCCGGTCTCAGCGCGCGCCTAGCTGCTAGCCCGTCACCTGCCCGTCGGCCCCGTACCGATCCCGCCAGGCTCGCGTTCGATCCTGTCGGGCGGCCCGATTCGCGCGGTCCTCGGCGTCCCGCCCGACTACAGCGAGTCGCCGGGGCGCATGAACATGATCTCGGGCACGACGCAGGCGGGCGAGGTCTTCAGCAGGTAGCGCACAGACTCGGCGATGTCTTGCGGCGTGATCATCTCCTCGGCGGAGATCTGCTCCTTGATGAACTCGGTCATCGGCGTGTCGACGAAGGCGGGGCAGAGGGCGGTGGACTTGATGCCCTGTTTGCCGAGTTCCTTGTTCATGGCTTCGGTCCACCCGACGACCCCGTGCTTGGTGGCGGAGTAGACGGCGAGCCAGCCCTCGGCGCGCTTGCCCGAGATCGAGGAGGTGTTCACGACGAGCGCGTTGTTGTGCTCGCCCGCGGCCTCGAGCAGCATCGAGAGCGCCTCGCGGTAGAAGAGCACGATCGAGCGCAGGTTGATGTCGAGTTGCATGTCAAGGCGCTTGGTGTCGATCTCGCCGACGAGCGAGCCGATGCCGACGCCGGCGTTGTTGACGAGCACGTCGAGCCGTCCGTAGCGCTCGCGGTGGGTCTCGACCACACGTTGGATCTCGGCCTCGTCGGCGACGTTCGCGGCGACGGCCTGAACGTCGAAGCCGTCGGCGGCGAGCCCGGCGACGGCTGCCTCGAGCTTCTCGGGTCG
Organism: Solirubrobacteraceae bacterium; assembly: GCA_036267655.1. Lineage (GTDB taxonomy): Bacteria > Actinomycetota > Thermoleophilia > Solirubrobacterales > Solirubrobacteraceae > Palsa-744. Next base: position 2,064 of record DATAVP010000008.1, on the reverse strand, counting down.
TCGCGCGGCCATCGTGATCGCGAAGCCTTCCTCGCCCAGCACTCTTGCGATCGCAAGACCAATCCCGCTCGAAGCCCCCGTCACGATCGCGGCGCGCTCTGCCATCTGCTGTCCCTTCCTCGAAGAACCCTGGACGCCGCCCCCGACCCGCGACGCCGCCGTCCCGCGGACGGCGATCGTGAGCATTCCACATCTCGCTGGTAGCTTCTGCGGGCCGGTCTCGGCCGGTCGCGCTTGGGCCTAGGCCCGCACGCGTGTAGGGCCCGTAGCTCAGTTGGTTAGAGCTGCCGACTCATAATCGGTAGGTCCCTGGTTCGAGTCCAGGCGGGCCCATCAGCAACCGGGGCAAACGGCAGCGAGCGAGGCTCGGCGCGATGATGCAGCGATGAGCAAACACCGCCACTACAGCGAGCAGGAGTTCGAGGAGCTGGTTCGCTCGGCGCTCGACGACCTGCCAACGGGGTTTCAACGCGCGCTCGAGAACGTCGCGATCGTGGTTTCGGACCGTGGCGCCGAGCACCACGCCTACGGTCTCTACGTCGGCTTGCGGATGAACGGCGCCGGGTTCTTCGGGGGCGGTGGCGTCCCGGATGAGATCATGATCTTCCGCGACACGCTGGTGCGCGACTTCGGGGACGACCCGTCGCGCCTGCGGTCGAAGGTGACGCAGACGGTTCGTCACGAGGCCGCCCACCACTTCGGCTTCGACGAGGCGGGCGTTCGCAAGCTCGGGCTGTGACGGCTTCGGGCGCCTGCCCGTGCGCCAGGCATCACAGGGCGCGGGGCGGACCCGGCCTGCGCCACGGATCGACTTCGGCACGGAATCCGGTGATCGATAAACGTCGGCGCGGAAATTGCTCGCGGTCCTCGCGAAGCCTGCCGGGTCATGTCGCAATCGCGCATTGCAGAGCGAAATTGGTCCCTCGCAGCCACCCTCGTAGCTCGCATGCGGGTCACGGAGACGACGAGATTCGGGGGAAATTCGCGGACCAAACGTTTATTTCGTCCAGATCGGGGTACTGGACTGATCCAAGACGGTTTGGACAGCGAACAGCAAGCAGGACGAGGGCAAGCGTTCAATTCGACCGAACGCTCCCGTCAGTGGAGTAGTAAACTGCGGGGGCAGGAAGTCGGAGACCTGCAAGCGAACCGACGGAGGAACGACATGACGGTTACGAACATGGCGCGCAGCACCGCAGCCACTCGCGAACCACGCATCGTTCCGGGCGCGAGCGACGAGGCGCAGCTCTTCTTGCGCGATCAGCTGGGCGACCGCGTTGCGCGCGAGGAACTGGTACGCCGCTTCATGCCGCTGGCGCGAAGCCTGGCACGCCGCTACGACCGCTCCTCGGAGCCGTTCGAGGATCTGTTGCAGGTCGCGTCGCTGGGCCTGTTGAAGGCTCTGGACCGGTTCGACCCGGAGATGGGCCACCCGTTCGCCTCCTTCGCGGTGCCGACGATCCTTGGCGAGATGCGCCGCCACTTCCGCGATGCGGGCTGGTCGGTCCACGTTCCGCGCGGTTCCCAGGAACGCGCGCTGAAGGTGCGCGACGCCCAGGAGCGCCTGGCGAACGCACGAGGCCGTGCGCCGACGGTGAACGAGCTGGCGGAGTACCTGGAGCTGGCGACGGACGAAGTGATCGACGCGCTGCAGGCGATCCAAGCGTACGAGTCGCTCTCGCTGGACGCTCCCCGTCCGGGTGCGACCGAGGAAGCGACCTCCTACGGCGACGCGATGGGCGAAGAGGATGCGCGCTACGAGCTCGTTGAGCTCGACGCGACGGTCAGCGCGGTGCTCGGCAAGATCCCCCAGCGCGAGCGCGAGATCCTGCGCATGCGCTTCGTCGAAGATCTGACGCAGACGGAGATCGCCGATCGCGTAGGCATCTCGCAGATGCAGGTTTCGCGCCTGCTGCGCCGCTCGCTGGACCAGCTGCGCGCGCTGACGGCCACAAAGGGCTAACGCTGCGCGGGGTCGCCGCGAGCGTCGCCGCGCATCGACCCGATGGCACAAACTGCAGTTGTGCGAGATGATGGCCTGACGCCGATGAGCGAGCCTCCGAA
>DATAVP010000007.1:0-2479 GCA_036267655.1 Solirubrobacteraceae bacterium | reverse complement strand
GTGCTTTTCCTTGACAGTCGCCGATCGTCTGCGAGAGTGCGACGGTGCTCGATGGGGCCAGTGACGATTTCGCACAGGTCGTCGGACGAGAGCCGGAGTTCTCGGCGTTGCGCGGGTTTCTCGATCGTGACGCGGCGAGGCGATCACTTGTGCTGGCGGGCGAGCCGGGGATCGGCAAGACCACGTTGTGGGAGGCGGGGATCATGATCGCGCGCGAGCGAGGTGTGCGCGTGCTGGTGGCGCGGCCGAGTGGCGCCGAGGCTGAGCTGTCGTTCGCTGCGCTGATCGATCTCTTCGACGGGATCGATCTGGGAGCGCTTGATGGTCTGCCGGCGCCCCAACGCTTGGCGTTGGAGGTGGCGCTGCTGCGGGCAGAGCCAACGGCCGTCTTGGCCGAGCCGCATGCGATCGGTCTCGGCTTGCTCAACAGCCTGCGCGCGCTCGCGGCGCGCGAGACGGTGCTTGTCGCGATCGACGACGTCCAATGGCTCGATGGCCCGTCCGCTGAGGCGCTCGCATTCGCCGTACGACGGCTCGAGCGCGAGTCCGTGGGCTTCTTGCTCGCCAGGCGTCCCGGGCGCCGGCCTGCGCTCGAGCGCGTCCTCGAGCGGACCGAGTTCGAGCGCTTGGAGATCGGCCCCCTGCGCCTCGGCGCGACGCGTCAGCTCCTATCCGAGCGGCTCGGTCTGAGCTTGTCGCGCTATCTGCTGCGCCGAATCGTCGAGTCCACGCTGGGCAATCCGTTGTTCGTCCTGGAGTTTGGGCGCACCCTCGTCCAGCAGGGGGTCCCGGAGATCGGGAGCGAGATCCCGCTCCCCGACAGCGTCGAGGAGATGCTGGGCACGCGCGTGGCGGGCCTGTCGGGCGGCGTGCGCAGGTTGTTGCTCGCGGTGTCGCTGAGCGCCGATCTCCGCGTTGCCGAACTGCGGGCGATCGGCCCCACCGAAGCCGTTGAGGACGCGGTCGATGCCGGCGTGCTCGTGATCGACGGCGCGCGAGTGAGAGCGTCGCACCCGCTGCTGGCAGCCGTGGAGAGGAAGCGCTCCCGGCCGCGGGAGCGGCGCGAGCTGCATCTCGTGCTGGCCGGTGTGGTCGCCGACGAGGAGTTGCGTGCGCTGCACGCCGCGCTTGCGACTGTGCAGGCCGACCCAGAGCTCGCGGAGACGGTTGCCCATGCGGCGGCGAGCGCTTCCGCACGCGGCGCGCGGCAGGAGGCCGTTGCGCTTGGCGAGCACGCCCTGCGTCTGACGCCCCCGGAGTCGGCTGCGCGCACCGAACGGCTGCTCGTGCTGGCCGGCTATCTGGAGACGGCGGGCGAGGTGCAGCGAGTGACCGCTGTGCTCACTCCCGAACTCGAGGCGCTACCAGCGGGCGCGCCACGGGCCCGCGCCTGGCTGCTCCTGTCAGAGGGCGCTGGCCCGAAGAACCTGGACGACGTCGAGCGCCACCACGAACGCGCGCTGGCGGAGTCTCAAGACGATCCGGGCCTGCGGGCATATGTGCTCGCGAAGAAGGCGGCGAATACGTCGGCTACCGGAGTCGCACGGATCCGCGACGCCGAGGCGTGGGCGTCGGAGGCGTTACGCGCGGCGCGTCGCGCGGATCCCGGGGTCAAACGGCTGGCGCTGTACGCGTTCGCCTGGACACGGGCACTGAGTGGACGCCCGATCGACGATCTATGTCGGCGCGCTCGGGCGGCGTCGGACGCGCCCGAATACATTGCGGCATCCGCCGAGCGGATCGCAGGCCAGCGGCTCATCTGGCGGGGCGAGGTGCCCAAGGCGCGAACGGAGCTGACGAGACTGCTGACGTTGGCCGACGAGCGGGGCGAGCCGATGTCATACGCGTTGGCGCGTCTGCACCTGTGCGAGCTCGAGCTGCGGGTCGGAGACTGGGACGCAGCGTCGCGCCTGCTGGACGAGTGGTCCGAGTCTGCAGACCGCCAGCTGCAGTTCCGGCCGATGTACGAGCGCTGCCGTGCCCTACTGGCAGCGGGTTCGGGTCGCCCCCGTGAAGTCCAACGTTGGGCGGCGAAAGCGCACAGAGCCGCGGCGACGGTCGGGTCTCGCTGGGACGAGCTGGAGGGCCTGCGAGCGTCCGGGATCGGAGCGATGCTGGCGCACGAGCCCGAGCGAGCCGTCGAGAGCCTGCGCTCGGTGTGGGACCACACGCGGCGCGAGCAGATCGACGAACCCGGCGTGTTCCCGGTCGCGCCCGACCTCGTCGAGGCACTCACCGAGCTGGGCGCGGTGGACGAAGCGCTCGCGGTCACCGGACGCCTACAGGCGCTCGCCGATCAGCAGCATCACCCATGGGCGACCTCGACCGCGAAACGGTGTGCCGCGACCATCCGCCTGGCCTCCGATGCCTACGACGAGGATGCGGTCGCGGCGCTGACGCAAGCGGCAGCCGAGTACGGACGGCTCAGTCTGCGCTTCGATCGAGCGCGCTCGCTGCTCACCCTGGGCCGCGCGCAGCG
>DATAVP010000006.1:0-13555 GCA_036267655.1 Solirubrobacteraceae bacterium | reverse complement strand
GCCGGCGCCCACCACGGAGGGACGAGGGCATGGCCATCACCATCTGGAGCGGACTTACCGAAGGGGCGCTCTACGCGATCGTCGCCACAGGCTTCACGCTGGGCCTGTTGCCGAGCGGGGTGTTCAACTTCGCGCAGGGCGCGCTGGTCGTGGCCGGGACCTACCTGGCCTACTTCTTCTTCAAGACCGTCGGGCTGCCGCTCGTGCCGGTGGTCGTGCTCTTGATCTTGAGCGGCGCGCTGATGGGGGTGATCTGCGAGCTGACGACGATCCGTCCGCTGGCACGTAGGCGCGGCTCGCACGCCGAGCTCGTGACGACCGTCGGAATGGCGACGGCGATCATCGGCGCCTGTGGGATCGCCTGGGGCTATCTGCCGCTCGCGGTGCCGTTCCACGGTCCCACGGGGATCGTGAAGTTCCTCGGCATTCGTGCCTCGCCCGTGTCGATCTTCCTGGTCGTCGGCTCGATCGTCGTGGTCGCGGCCTGCTCGTTGTGGTTCCGCAGGACGCGAGCGGGCCAAGCGTGCCTGGCGGCGTCGGAGAACCCGGATGCGGCGCGGCTGCGCGGGATCAACGTCAACAAGCTCTCGCTCGGGGCGTTCGCGGTCGCCGGGGCGCTCGCCGGGGTCGCGGCGCTGTTGATCGGACCGATCACCTTCGCGGTGCCCGGTCTGGCGAACAACTTCGCGCTCGGCGGCTTCGTGGCGATCGCGATCGGCGGGCAGCGCAACTTCTTCGGTGGCCTGGCGGGCGCGTTCGTCGTCGGCGTAGTCTCGGCGCTCGCGGGCCGCTACATCGGCTCGGAATACTCCAACCTGGCGATCCTCGCGCTGCTGGTGACGACGCTCACGATCCGCCCCAGCGGCCTCGGCGGCCTCGGCGAGGTGCGTCGTGTCTGAGCAGGCGTCGACCGACGCGCGCCCCGCGAGCGGCGGCGCCCGTCAGCTCTCGAAGTTCCTGCTCGGCGGCAACGGCGCGCTCGGCGTACCGATCGTCGCCGCGGTCGTGCTGCTGCTGTTCCCGAGCATCGGCGGCAGCGCCTACTGGGTCGACCAGCTCGAGCTGATCGCGATCTACACGCTCGTGGTCAGCGGTCTGAACCTGAGCTTCGGCTTCGCGGGCGAGGTGCAGTTCGGCCAGGTGCTGATGTTCGCGATCGGCGCGTACCTCGCAGGCGCACTGGCCACGCACTGGAGCACGAACGTCTTCTGGTTGATGTTGATCGCGGGCGTCGCGGCGGCGCTGGTCGCGACCGTGATCGCGCTGCCGGCGCTGCGGATCGGCGGCTGGTCGCTGGCTATGACCTCGTTCTTCCTGGTGATCACGATCCCCGAGCTCACGCAGATCCTGCACAAGTACACGGGTGGAGAAGCCGGTCTCAGCATCCCGATCCCCACGTTCTTCGGCACGACGCTCGGCCCAAACGGCCTCTATCGGCTGACGATCGCGGTCGCGGTCGTGTGGATGATCGTCTACCGCAACCTGGTCACCTCGCGCTACGGGATCATCTTCCGCCTGCTGCGCGAGTCGCCGGTGCTGGCCTCCTCGTTGGGCTTCTCGACGATGCGCCTGAAGGTGCTCGCCTACGGTCTCGGCGCGCTGCCCGCGGGGATCGCGGGTGTCTTCTTCGCCTTCCAGATCGAGTACGTGACGCCGTCGACGTTCGGGCTGGCGCTGGCGATCGGCTTCGTGGCCGCCTCGGTGCTGGGCGGCACCGAGAGCATCTATGGCGCGATCATCGGCTCGGCGATCTTCCAGCTCGGCCCGAACGCCTCGCTCAGCTTCCAGCAGTACGCCCCCGTCGCCTATGGCGTCTTCTTGATCGTCGCTGCGATCGCCTTCCCGCGCGGTCTCAGCGGACTCGGCAAGGCGCTGGCGCGGATCGCGAGCCGTCGCCTCGTCCCGGCCGAGCCGGTCGTGGCGGCCCCGCCCGGGCGCTATGACATCCCGGCCCCCGAGGAGCTCCCGCATGACGAGCTGCCCGGCTACGAGCCGCCGCCGCTGAAAGAGCGCGTCGGCAGCCGCCTGGCCGTCTCGCACGTCAGCAAGGCGTTCGGCGGCGTCAAGGCGAGCAACGACGTCTCGCTCAGCGCCGAGCCCGGCAAGGTCACGGCGCTGATCGGCTCGAACGGCTCGGGCAAGACCACGCTGCTGAACCTGATCAGCGGCTACACGAAGGTCGACGGCGGCGAGATCACACTCGGCGAGCAAACGATCACCGGCATGGCGCCGCACAAGATCGCCCGCCTCGGCGTCGGGCGGACGTTTCAGACGCCGAGCGTGCCGCGCGGGCTGTCGGCGCTCGAAGTCGTCGCGGCGGGCCGCTACTGCGAGGAAAACGTCGGCGTGCTGGGGTCGATGCTGCGCCTGCCGAACTACTGGCGCGCACGGCGCAGCGACCGGCGCGAGGCGCTGATGGCGCTCGAAGAGGTCGGGCTCGCGCATCTGGCGGGGGAGGAAGCGGCGACGCTGTCGCTCGGGACCCGACGCCTGCTCGAGGTCGCTCGCGCGATCTGCGGGCGCGCCGAGCTGATCCTCCTGGACGAGCCCGCCTCCGGGCTCAGCGAGGGCGAGGTCGAGGTGCTCGGCAACGTGATCCGCGCCGCCGCCGACGCCGGCACGACGGTCGTGCTGATCGAGCACAACTTCCACTTCATCGTCGGCATCTCCGACGCGGTGCACGTCCTGCATGCGGGCGCGTTGATCGCCTCGGGCGACGCCAAGAGCATCGGCCACGACCCCGGCGTGATCGAAAGCTACCTCGGCTCGCAGACCGCGCGCTCGCTGTCCTCGCCGAGCTCGCCGCCCTTGATCGACCGGCCCGCGACCGCGAGCTGACCGTGAGCAGCGAGGTAGCCCTCAGCGTCGAGAACCTGTCGTCGGGCTACGGCGACCTGCAGGTGCTGCACGGGATCTCGCTGACGCTGCCCGCGGGCTCGATCGAGCTGGCGCTCGGGCGCAACGGCGTCGGCAAGACGACGCTGCTGCACACGATCAGCGGCATCCTGCCGATGCGCAGCGGGCGCATCGTGCTCGACGATCGCGACATCTCCTCGGCGCCCGCGCACAAGCGCTCGGCCGCGGGGATCTCACTCGTGCAGGAAGGCAAGCAGATCTTCCGCGAACGCACGGTGCTCGAGAACGTCGTGCTCGGCACCTACGCGCGCACGCTCGACCGCTCCGAGCGTCAGGAGGTCTGCTCCTCGGTGCTCGGCCAGTTCCCGGCGCTCGTCGGGCGCGAGCGCGAGCGCGCGGGCGCGCTCTCGGGCGGACAGCAGCAGATGCTCGCGATCGCCCAGGCGATCGCGGCCGCGCCGCGCGTGCTGCTGCTGGACGAGCCCTCGGCCGGGCTCGCACCCGCGATCGTCTCCGAGGTCTTCGAGCACGTCGTGCGCCTGCGCGAGCAGGGGATGACGATCCTGCTGGTCGAGCAGCTCGCCGAGCAGGCGCTCACGATCTCCGATCACGTGACGGTGATCGATGACGGACGCGTCCGCGACAGTGGCCAACCCGAGGACTTCGACAACTCCAGCCGTCTACAGGAGGCGTACTTCGGGGTCGGCGTCTGAGCAGGGCGCGGGCCGATTGTCCGGCTCTACAAACTCGGCGGGGCGCCATGGGCCGCGTGCTCGCGAGGGCGTGCACACTGCAGTTGAAGGAGTCGCACAGCGCGGCTCCACGAGAGGAGCGGTGATATGAGCGAGACGATCGACTGGGGCTTTCCCGCCGGTACGTGGGAGGACGCCGAAGCCAAGATCGGAACCGAGATCGGGACGTTCGCGGGCCCCGATGCAGTCTCGGGCGCCGATATCCGCCGCCTGCTCGAGACGCTCGAGTGGGACTGTCCCCTGCACTACGACGACGAGGTCGCGAAAGCGCACGGCTTCGAGGGGGTCGTGGCGCCCGTCTCGATGCACATGGGCTGGGCGATGCCCCCTTACTGGAAGCCCGGTGAACCGCGTCGGCAGGAGCTGAACCGCCGTTACATGCCGGCGATCCCGATGGTGACGGCGATCCCGGGCGAAGGCAGCGGCATGATCGACACCGACTGCGAGGTCGAGTACTACGAGCCGATCTACCCCGGCGATGAAATCTCGGCCACCTCGAAGATCAAGAGCGTGACGCGCAAGTCCACGGCGGTCGGCGACGGCGCCTTCATCGTCGTGGAGTCCGAGTACAAGAAGGCGACCGGCGAGCTCGTGGCGATCGACCGGCTGACCCTGTTCCGCTACGAGCCCAAGGACAGCACCGAGACGAAGGAGAACGACAATGCCGGCAACTAGCGTCAGCGGCCGCTCCTACGAGGACATCTCCGTCGGGGATGAGATCACGCCCTTCGACGTCGCCCTGACCTCGCAGCGGATGGTGATGGACGTCGCGGTGATGCGCGACTTCGCGCCGATCCACCACGACCGCGAGATCGCACAGGCGCACGGCGCCCCGGACATGTTCGTGAACACGCTGTTCCTGCAGTCGGTGTATGAGGTCGCGGTACGCGAGTGGGCCGGCCTGGACCCGCGAGTGGTGTCGATGCGCTTTCGCATGCTGACCTTCAACTGCGCGGGCGAAATGCTCACCGTCCACGGGCGCGTGGCGGAGAAGACCGTCGAGGACGACGGGCGTAAGCTCGTGAGGGTCGAGATGTGGACGGACACGGACCGCAACGGCACGACCACGCGCGGCGAGATCGTGATCGCGTATTGACCGCTCGCAGCGATGAGCATTAGCGTCGAGCCGGTCATCCACGGTCCGCAGCCGGAGCGCGAGCCGCTCTACGCGCCCGCCGATCGGACGATCGGCAAGGTTCTTCAGCGCAACGCCCGCGAGTGCGGCGAGAAGGTCGCGCTGCGCGAAGGCGATCACACGATCAGCCACGCCGAGCTGTTCCGCGAGGCCGACCGCCACGGATCGGCGCTGCGCGAGCTCGGGATCGGATGGCAGGAGCGCTTCCTGCTGATGATGGACAACCACCTGGACCACGTGCTCACGTGGCTGGGCGCCACCTACCACGGGCGCGTGCAGGTGCAGGTCAACACCGCCTATCGCGGCGGGGTGCTCGCGCACGTGATCAACAACGCGGCCTGCGACACGATCGCGATCGAGGACGGCTACTGCGAGCGGCTGGCGTCGATCGCCGAGGGGGTCCCGAAGCTGCGGCGCGTGATCGTCCGCGGCGGCGAGGGCAAGGCGCTGCCGGCCGGGCGCTTCGAGGTGCTGCGCTTCGAGGAGGTGCTCAGCGGCGGCCCCGGCGGCGGACCCGAGCAGCAGGTCGAGCCCTGGGACGTCTACGGGATTCTCTACACCTCCGGCACGACCGGTCTCTCGAAGGGGGTCGTGATCCCGCACGGGCAGCCCTACTCCTACACCTCGCCCGACTACTTCCGCCTGGCCGACTCAGACGACGTGGTGCTGGTCGTGCTCTCGCAGTTCCACATCGGCGGGCAATGGGCCGGCGTGATGGCGGCGCTGTACGTCGGCGCGACGGCCGTGATCGTCAACGGCTTCTCGGTCTCGCGCTTCTGGGAGGACGTCCGCCGCTTCTCGATCACCCACACGACCACGGTCAGCACGATGGCCGACTTCCTCTACCGCCAGCCTCCGCGTCCCGACGACGCCGACACTACGCTGAGGAAGGTGCTGATGGCGCCGATCATCAGGGAGATCGAGGACTTCAAGCGCCGCTTCGGCGTCGAGGCGGTGGTCGGGCTCGGTCAGACCGAGGCGTCCTGTCCGATCGTCGGTCCCTACGGCACGACGGTGCCGGGCGGATCGGGTTGGGCGCGGCCTGACTTCGACGTGCGCGTCGTCGACGAGCACGACATGGAGGTCCCGAAGGGCGAGGTCGGCGAGATGGTCGTGCGCCCGCGCGAGCCGTGGTCGGTGATGCTCGAGTACAACGACCAGCTCGAGGCCACGCGCGAGAAGTGGCGCAACCTGTGGCTGCACACGGGCGATCTGGTGCGCCAAGCCGAGGACGATCAATACTTCTTCGTGGACCGCAACAACGATGCGATCCGCCGCCGCGGCGAGAACGTCTCCTCGTATGAGGTCGAGGCCGAAACGCGCGCCCACTCCGAGGTGATGGAGGTGGCGGTGATCGGCGTGGCGAGCGAGAACTACGAATCGGAGATCAAGGCCTGCGTGCGACTGGTGCCTGATGCGACGGTCACGCACGCCGAGCTGCTCGCGTTCCTGAAGCAGCGTCTGCCGTACTTCATGGTGCCTCGCTACATCGAGTTCATCGACGAGTTCGCGAAGACGGCCACGCAGCGGATCTCCAAGACCGCGCTGCGCGAGTCGGGCGTCAACGAGGCCACCTGGGACGCACGCGAGCACGGTCTGGAAGCCACCCGCCATGGCTGAGGAGGTCGACCTCGGCGCGGAGGCGCACCCGCTCGAGCAGGAGGTGGCGCGTCATCGCGCCGACACGCGCGACGAGGCGCGCGAGCAGCAGCTGCAGCGCCAGCACTCGCGCGGCAAGCTGTCGGTGCACCGGCGCATCGAGCTGCTGTTCGACGAGGGCAGCTTCCGTGAGCGCGGGATGCTCGCGATCCCGGGCGAGCGCGTGCAGCAGGAGCTCGGCTTCGAGGACGCCCAGGAGTTCCGCCGCGCGGCCAGCGGCGACGGGGTGGTCATCGGCGCGGGCATGGTCGACGGGCGCCCGGTGTCGGTCGGCGCCTTCGACTTCAGCGTGCTCGGCGGCTCAAACGGCGAGATCGGCTCGCTCAAGCTCAACCGCCAAGGTCTCGCGGCGCTCGAGAACGGGCATCCCTTCGTGGTCTACTACGACGGCGGCGGCCACCGTGTACAGGAGAGCCTCGAACCATGGACGATCGATGTCGGCTCGGGCATCCTGCCGCTGGAGGCGCAGCTCTCGGGCTACGCGCCGATGGTCGCGGCGATCGTCGGGCCGGTGTTCGGCGGGACCGCGAACTTCGCGGCGCTGATGGACTTCGTCGTGATGGTCGAGGGGATCGGCAGCATCGGGCTGTCAGGCCCCGCGCTGGTGCGCGCCTCCACGGGCGAGTCGCTGACCAAGGAGGAGCTGGGCGGCGCCGAGCTGCAGGCGGAAGGCACCGGATTGGTCGATCTGGTCGTCCCCGACGAGCCCGCGGCGGCGGAGGCGATCAAGCGGTTCCTCGGCTACCTGCCCTCCAACAGCGAGCAGGACCCGCCGGTGGCGAGCGAGTGGCTGGCGCCGACGCTGCCGAGCCCCGACGCGCTCGCGCTGGCGGTGCCGGAGAGCTACCGCCGCGCCTATGACGTGCGCAAGGTGCTGAGGCTCGTGTTCGACGAGGACTCGCTGTTTGAGATCCGCCCCCGCTTCGCGCGCAACGCGATCACGGCCTTCGCCCGCCTGGAGGGGCGCCCGGTGGGGATCATCGCCAACCAGCCGATGTACCTCGCGGGGACGATCGACGCGAAGGCTTGCGAAAAGCTCTCGCACTTCGTGAACCTGTGCGACGCCTTCGGGCTGCCGCTGTACTCGTTCATCGACGTACCCGGTTTTCACATCGGCTCGGCCGCCGAGCGCTCTGGCATCGCCAGGCGGGCGAGCCGCTTTGTGCAGGACATGGCGCACATGACCGTGCCGTTCTTCACGGTGACGTTGCGCAAGGGCTACGGCATGGGCTATGTCGCGATGGGCGGCGGGCGCTCGCTCGGGGCGAACCTGTCGGTCGCCTGGCCGCATGCCCAGGTCGCGGCGATGGCGATCGAGGGCGCGGTGGACACCGTCTTCCAGCGCCGCGACGGCGACGCCGAAGACGAGGCCGCGACACAGTTGCGTGCCGAACGGATCGAGAAGTACTCGCATGGCACGTTCGCCTTCAGCGCGGCGGAGACGTTTGCGGTCGACGACGTGATCATGCCGAGCGAGACACGCGACGTGCTGGTACAGGCGCTGCGTCATTCGGTCAACCGGCGCCGTCGCCCGCGCTCGCGCCGCCCGCTGCCGACCGCCTGAGCGATGCACGTCACCGACGTCGAGTCGCTGCCGGAGCTGGTCGCGCGCCGCGCGGCCGAGCACCCCGAGCGCGTGTTCCTGCAGGACGTCGGCGGCGGCGAGCTGACCTGGGAGGCGTTGCACGAGCGCGCGCTCACCTGGGCCGCCGCGCTCGCGAGCCTCGGCGTCGGTGCGGGCGATCGTGTCGTGACGATGCGCCGCAACAGCGTCGAGTCGGTGGCGATCTTCATCGGCCTCGGCTGGCTGCACGCGGTCGAGGTGCCGGTCAGCACCGAGCTGCGCGGCAACACGTTGCGCCACGCGATCGCGGTCGCCGACGGCGAGGTGATGGCGCTCGAAGCAACCTATCTGCCGCGGATGGCGGCGATTGCCGAGCAGCTGCCCGCCGAGCTGTCGCTGGTCGTCGATGGAGATGCCGGCGCGGCCGACGTCCCCTTTCGCGTGACCCCCCAGGACGATCTGCTGCAGAGCGTTCGACCGGCGAGCGGGCTGCAGCCACCGCGCGCACACGAGGTCGCCTGCGTCGTGTTCACCTCGGGCACGACCGGGCCATCGAAGGGCGTGGTGCTGCCGTGGGCGAACCTGCGCGCCTCCGGCAGCGGCAACTTCCCGATCGGCGACATGACCGAGGAGGACTGCTTCTACGGTCCCAGCTCGCCCAGCCACGTCGGCGCCAAGACGATGCCGTTCCTGTTCGCGATGATCGACGGTCGGATCGTGGTGCGCGACGTCTTCAGCACGAGCCGCTTCTGGGAGGAGATCGCACGCTACGGCGCTACCACGGCAATCCTGGTCGGCTCGATGGGCCACTTCCTGCTTTCCCAGCCCGAGCGTCCCGAGGACGCCGAGACGCCGCTGCGCAACATCTGCATGTGTCCGGTGATGCCCGAGCACGAGCAGTTCAACCAGCGCTTCGGCACGCGCATCTTCACGGTCTTCAACATGACCGAGACGAGCTGCCCGATCGTGTCTGCCCCGGCCTGGGAGATCGCCGACTGGCGCAGCTGTGGGCGCATGCGCCAGGGCTCCCCGGGCTATGAGCTGCGGATCGTGGACGACGCCGACGAGGAGGTCGCCGACGGCGTGGCGGGCGAGCTGATGATGCGTACCTCGGCGCCGTGGACGATGAACCTCGGCTACCTCGGCATGCCCGAGCAGACCACCGAGGCGTGGCGCAACGGCTGGTTTCACACCGGCGACATCATGACCCGCGACGCCGAGGGCAGCTACTTCTTCGTGGATCGCGCCAAGGACGCGATCCGGCGCAGCGGCGAGAACGTCTCCTCGTTCGAGGTCGAGGCAGAGGTCGACGCGCACCCATGTGTGGCCGAGTGCGCCGCGATCGCCGTGCCCTCCGAGTACGCGGAGGACGAGATCGAGATCGTCGTGGTGCCGAGCGAGGAGGGCGCGCTGGCCCCGGAGGCGCTGATCGAGTTCCTGGTGCCGCGGGTTCCGCGCTACATGGTGCCGCGCTACGTGCGGATCGTCGCCGAGCTGCCGAAGAACGTGCGCCAGCGTGTGCAGAAGGAGCGGCTGCGCAGCGAGCGCGACCCCGCCGCGGTGTGGGACCGGGTGGCCGCGGGGATCGAGCTCGCGCGCGAGTAGGCCATCTTGTCGGCCCGTGCGTTGCTGCCTTTGCTCTTGTCTAATCCATGGCGTCGGCAACTGGGCTGTCTATATCTCCGCCAGTCTCAGGCTCGAGCAGGAAAGTCTCAACGGCGATATCGGGCTCAATGTGATTGGCGCTCAGAAACGCGGTCACCGTGCGCCCCGAATGATGCTCCACGGCCGCGACGAGATCTTCTTTCATCGCCCTCTGAAACGCCTTGCGCGTGTCAAGCACGATCGAGACATCGCCTTCGCGAACCAGGCTGCGTTCGCCCTTGGTCAGGCTGTCGTGCAGGACCACCGTCACCAGGTCCTTGCTCAGGTGCGTTCGAGCCTTGGTGGGACCGCGGCCGGTGTAGTCGCTGAGCAGTCGTACGACGGCCTTGGAGATGCTTGCTGTGACCTCTCCGGAGGGCCGGTCAGCTTGATAGCCGGACATGTACCGGCCTCTCTCGCCCCCTCCCTCATACAGGACCCGCGAAAGGTAGGAAGGAGACGGATAAGATCCGCCCGCGAGGTCCGCGTTTCGCTCTGTCCCGCAACGCGCTCCAGAGCAGCGCACGTAGGGGAAGTGTAGAGCGTCGAGCGAGCCTCCGGCGGGATCGATCCACGCGCCAGGCCAAGGTCCAGGATCCACCGACGATCTCTGCACCGCCGCCATTCAGCTCACGTCGTCAGCCGCCCATCGGCGTCGTCCGCCGAAGTGCCGTACAAGTGGAAGCAGCCGCCACAGCTCGGGCAGGACCCGGTGATGCTTGAGAGCATCTGGGGCGCTTCCTCGGTCATGAACGACCGGCCGCAGCCGGCGCAGCTGATCCGCTGCAGAGCAATTGCGTTGGCCGTCTGCGTCCCTCTTCCAAGGGCTCGGCCGGGGGAATCGGCAGCCGGCGGCTCGGGATACGGCGGTTGCGGCGATCCCCCGACACCGCTACGCCGGGAATCCTCCCGCTGCAATGACCCGAGCCTCTGCTCGGCGACCTGCCAATCGCTCATGTTCGTCGCATACCCGCCAACCCGAGCTTCAAATCGAGGCGAGGCGCCGGGACGCCTCGCTGACGACGTGGTGTGCCTGCTGACCGCGCGGCGGATGCTCTCGGTCGGGCGCTGGCATGAGGACTTCAGGCAGACTGAGGATGAGGAGGTACGAGCTCACTGCTCGCAGATGCCAACGCGCGGGATGCTCCGCGCGGGTAATGCCGAAGGGGCACGCGCCCGGGCCGCCCCCGATGATCGCCACCGGCGCTCCACGGCGTCAGCCTGTCGTCGGGTCGACGCCCTCGACCGTGTCTCGCAGGATCGCCGTGTCCGCGTAAACCTGTCCGCGAATCAGCTTCCCGTCGCGAAACTCGTAGATCCACACGTTGTGGACGTCCATTGTCTGCCCGTTCTTGGCACGCGCCTTGACGTTGACCGGCACGACGAGCGTCTCGCCGCCGTCGACGAACCCCTCGGGCGTCGAGACGAACTCGTCAAACCATCGCCAAAGCTCTTTCGTGAACCAGCCGATCACAGCGTCAGCGCCCTTGAAGGTCCCTCCGTACTCGATCGAGTCCGGCACGACGAACTCACATTCGGGATCGAGCAGGTCGGCCATGTTGGCCGGATTGTCCTTGCCCCATCCCGCGAATCCTTGCGCCAGCAATTCGAGATTGGACGCGCTCATTCTCTCCTCCTCGTTCTCGATCCTCGCCGCTTCTATTCGGATACCGCGGCCAAGGCTGAAATCGAATCGCAGGCTAACACTCGACTGGCGAACCGTCTCGCTCCCGTGTAGGCCATTGCTGTATGCAATAGTTGCCTTGTGCATGTATCTCGTCCCTCGGCCGAGCCTCATGGCGCCGACGATGCGGTTCTGGAGGCCGTACTCGGCGCCAGCCGCGCGCTTGTGGCGATTGCGGCGCGCTCGCTCGCCGACGCCGGCGAGGAGGTCACGCTGACGCAGTACCGATCGCTGGTCGTGCTCGCCTCGCGCGGGCAGCAAAGCCTCGGCGCGCTCGCGGAGCTGCTCGGGGTGACGCCTCCGACCGTCTCGCGCATGTGCGATCGGCTCGCACGCAAGCAGCTGATCCTCAGACGCGCCGATGCAAGCGACCGCCGCCAAATCAGGGTCGCGCTCAGCGCGCGCGGCAGGCGACTCGTGGAGGAGGTCACCCGTCGGCGGCGGAAGGAGATCGCTCAGTTGCTCGCCTCGATGTCGGCGGCAGAACAGGCTTCGGTCGCGGCGTCGCTCCAGCGGCTCGCGGATGCCGCCGGAGAGGTCCGCGAGCAGGACTGGAGCGACGGTTGGGATCTGTGAGGCCCGCCACGCTCGCGTCGCGGGCCTCTCGATGGGTGGCCGAGACGTCCTACATCCGTCGCTGGATCGTCCTCGGAGTGGCGATCGGCGCGGTCGCCGGTGTCGGCGCGATCGTCTTCTATCGAGCCCTGCTGCTCAGCACGCATCTGCTGCTCGGCGGGCTCGCGGGGTATACCGTTCCGACCCCCTACGGCGAGGGCCACGTGCTCGGCTCGAGTGCTCCGGCGCACCAGTGGGCGCTGCCCTTGATCGCGGCGCTTGGAGGCTTGGCGAGCGGGGTCCTCGTGTTCGCGTTCGCGCCCGAGGCAGAGGGCCACGGTACCGACGCGGCGATCGCGGCGGTCCATCACAACCCGCGTGGCGTCAGGCTGCGCGCGATCGTCGTCAAGCTGCTCGCCTCGGCGCTGACGATCGGCTCCGGCGGATCGGGCGGTCGCGAGGGCCCGACTGGGCAGATCAGCGCCGGGTTCGGCTCGCTGCTCGCGCGGCTGCTGGACCTCGGCCCGGATGACTCGCGACTTGCCGTCGCGACCGGCATTGGCGCGGGGATCGGCGCGATCTTCGGCGCTCCGCTCGGTGGAGCGGTGCTGGCGGCGGAGATCCTCTATCGCGACGACTTCGAACCGGCCGTGCTGCTGCCGTGCTTCATCGCTTCGGCCGTGGCATATCTGATCTTCGGCTCAGCCGAGGGGTTCGATCCGCTGTTCGGCGCGCACGGCGCCTATGTCTTCAGCGATCCCGCCCAGCTCGGCTGGTTCGCGCTGATCGGCGTCCTCGGGGGTCTGGTCGGGCTGCTGTATGCGCGCGGCTTCTACGGGACCGCCGGACTGTTCGCGCGCTCACCGCTTCCTCGCTGGCTCAACCCTGCGCTCGGCGGATTGCTGGTCGGCGCGAGCGGAATCGTCGTCCCCGAGGTGCTCGGGACGGGCTACGGCTTCATCCAGAACGGCATGGGAGCCGAGCTGCGCTCAATCCCCCTGTGGATCGTGCTCACGCTTCCGTTGCTGCGGATCGTCGCGACATCGCTGTCGATCGGCTCGGGTGGCTCGGGCGGCATCTTCGGACCGGGAATGGTCATCGGCGCATTCATCGGAGCCGCTGTGTGGCGTCTGTTCGACCCGATCGTCCCGTCGCTCGGTCACGACCCGGCGCCGTTCGTGATCGTCGGGATGATGGCCTGCTTCGGTTCGATCTCGCGCGCCCCGATCGCGGTCATGCTGATGGTCGCCGAGATGACGGGCAGCATCTCGATCCTCGTACCGGCGATGCTCGCCGTGAGCGTGGCGTGGCTGATCGTCAGACACAGCGATGCGACGATCTACGAGAGCCAGCTCGCCAACCGCTCCGAGCGCACAAGCACGCTGCGCGACGCCGAGGCCGACGCCGAGGAGTCGATCGGGCATCTCGAGGCGGTCCTTGCGACAAGCGCGGCTCGGTAGGGCTGTCGCGGATCACTGCGGCCCGGCTCCCTGACCGGCGACACCCCGTCGTCGTCGAAGAGGCTCAGGCGCCGGTCAGCGGCTGGAGGTCCGGCTCGTCCATCCGCTGCTGCTGCGCGGCGTCGGGGCCCTCGAACACCTCGGCGATCTGCTCGACGCTCCAGCTCTCGCGCTCTCGCACCTCGACCTCCCGGGGGTGTGTCCACAGCGCCAGACGTCCGCCGTTGAAGGTCAGGATCTGCCCGT
>DATAVP010000005.1:0-114742 GCA_036267655.1 Solirubrobacteraceae bacterium | reverse complement strand
GCAGGAGGTCTACGCCTACCTCCGCGACCTGGCCGCTCGCAACGTCTCGGCCGAGGACGAGCTGGCGTTCCTCGGCGCCGGGATGTACGACCATTACGTCCCCGCGCTGATCGACTCGATCCTGCAGCGCTCGGAGTTCCTCACCCCGTACACGCCCTACCAGCCCGAGATCTCCCAGGGCGGGCTGCAGGTGATGTTCGAGTACCAGACCGCGATCTCCGAGCTGACCGGCCTGCCGGTCTCCAACGCCTCGGTCTACGAGGGCCCCTCCGCGGTCGCCGCCGCGGCCTACCTCGCCAAGCTGCACAACGGCCGCCGGCGTGTCGTCGTCAGCGCGGGACTGCACCCCCACACGATCCAGACGCTGCGCACGCTCGCGCACGGCTATGAGATGGAGGTCGTCGAGGTCCCGCTGCGCGAGGGCGTGACCGACCCCGACGCCTGGGCTGCCGCGATCGACGATCAGACCGGCGCCGCGATCTTCGCCCAGCCGAACTTCTACGGCGCCGTCGAGGACGCCGCGGCGCTCAGCGAGGCCGCGAAGTCCGCCGCGGACCCGGTCGTCATCGCCCAGGCCGACCCGATCGCGCTCGGCGTCCTGCGCTCGCCCGGCGAGTGTGGCGTCGATGTCTGCGTCGGCGAGGGACAGCCGCTCGGCAATCGTCTCGACTTCGGCGGGCCGTCCTTCGGCTTCTTCGCCGCGCGCGAGGAGTACCTGCGGCGGATGCCCGGGCGCATCGCGGGCGAGACCGTCGACGTCGACGGCCGTCGCGGCTTCGTGCTCACGCTGCAGACCCGCGAGCAGCACATCCGCCGCGAGAAGGCGACCTCGAACATCTGCACCGCGCAGGCGCTGAACGCGCTCGGCGGCATCGTCTACCTGTGCTGGCTCGGCCGTGTCGGGCTGGTCGAGCTGGGCGAGCTGCTGCTCGCCCGCACGCACTACGCACGCGAGGCGCTGGCCGCGCTCGACGGCGTTCAGAAGCTGCACGAGCAGCCGGTCGTGCGCGAGTTCGCGCTGCGCATCGACGCCGACTTCGCAGCCGTGCGCCGCCGCTGCATCGCCGAAGGCGTTAATCCCGGCGTCGACGTGCAGGCGCTGAGC
This sequence comes from Solirubrobacteraceae bacterium, assembly GCA_036267655.1. Classification (GTDB taxonomy): domain Bacteria; phylum Actinomycetota; class Thermoleophilia; order Solirubrobacterales; family Solirubrobacteraceae; genus Palsa-744. Next base: position 113,637 of record DATAVP010000005.1, on the reverse strand, counting down.
GGGCGCGATGAGGACCGCGGCGTGCTGCTCGTCGCGATCACCGAGCGACGCTCGCGGGCCGACATCGATCGACTCGTCGGCGTGCTCGGCGCGGCGGTCGCCGCCGAGCGCCAGGTCCCGAACCGCGAGCGGATCGCCGACGGGCGCAGCGCGCCGCAGGGAAGGCCCGTGGGCGTGTGAGCACGATCGACGAGAACCACCTGCACTCCGACCCCGGCATCGAGGCCACGCATCCCCGTCACGGGTTGAGCGTCGCGACCGGCGGACCCGGTGAGAGCCCGCTTCAGCGCGAGCGTGCCACGACGATCTTCCAGAAGGGCGCACCCGGCCGGCGCGCTTTCCAGTGCCCCGAGCTCGACGTGCCCTCGGTGGGCGCCGAGACGCTGCTGCCCGCCCGCTTTCGCCGCAGCGAGCCCGCGCGTCTGCCCGAGGTCTCCGAGCCCGAGATCGTCCGCCACTACGTCGGCATCTCCAAGCGCAACTTCGATCTGGACTCGGGCTTCTACCCGCTCGGCTCCTGCACGATGAAGCACAACCCGCGCCTGCACGAGCGCGTCGCCGCGTTGCCTGGCCACGCCCGCCTGCATCCGCTGCAGGATGCCGAGCGCGCGCAGGGGGCGCTCGAGCTGATGTTCAACCTGCAGGGCGCGCTCGCGGAGGTCTCCGGCCTGCCGCACGTCTCGCTGCAGCCCTCCGCCGGATCGCACGGCGAGCTCGCGGGCGTGCTGCTGACGCGCGCCTACCACGAGGATCGCGGCGAGACGCGCCACAAGGTCCTGACCCCCGACACCGCCCACGGCACCAACCCCGCGACCGTGACGATGGCGGGCTTCGAGGTCGTCAAGGTCGCCACCAACGGCGAGGGCGGCGTCGACATCGAAGACCTGCGCGCCAAGGCCGACGAGGACGTCGCCTGCCTGATGCTGACCAACCCGAACACGCTCGGCCTGTTCGACCCCAACATCGAGCAGATCGCCGAGATCGTACACGGCGTGGGCGCCACGCTTTACTACGACGGCGCCAACCTGAACGCGGTGATGGGCCTCTCGCGTCCCGGCGACATGGGCTTCGACATCGTTCACTTCAACCTCCACAAGTCGTTCACGCAGCCGCACGGCGGGGGCGGACCCGGCTCGGGGCCGATCGCCGTCTCCGAGCGGATCGCGCCCTTCTTGCCGGTCCCGGTTGTAGCCCGCGCCGGCGATGGAACGTTCGCGCTCGACTCGGAGCGCCCGAAGTCGATCGGGCGCCTGCGCGGCTTTCACGGCAACTACGGCTGCTTCGTGCGCGCCTACGCCTACATCTGCTCGCTCGGCGCCGACGGCCTGAAGGACGCCTCCGAAGCCGCGGTGCTGAACGCCAACTACCTGCTCGCGCGGCTCCGCGAGAAAGGGATCGCCGAGCAGCTCCCGCTGGCCTACGGCGAGCTCTGCATGCACGAGTTCGTGCTCTCGGGCGGGCCGATGAAGAAGCAGTTGAAGATCAAGACGCTCGACCTCGCCAAGCGGCTGCTCGACTACGGCTTTCACCCGCCGACCGTGTACTTCCCACTGCTGGTCGAGGAGGCGCTGATGGTCGAGCCCACGGAGACCGAGACGAAGGAGACGCTCGACGCCTTCGCCGAGGCGATTGCCGCGATCCTCGCCGAGGCCGCCGCCGACCCCGAGGTGGCGCTCGCTGCGCCCTACACGACGCCGGTACGCAGGCTCGACGAGGTCGCCGCCGCCAAGCGACCCGTGATCCGACAGGCGCTGGCCTAGGGGCGGAACGGGATGGCGATCGAACAGCGCAAACTCGGCGCCACCGGGATCAGCGTCAGCCCGCTGTGCCTCGGGGCGATGATGTTCGGCGCCTACGGGAACACCGATCACGAGGACTCGATCCGCATCATCCATCGCGCGCTGGACGCGGGCATCAACTTCATCGACACCGCCGACGTCTACTCCCGCGGCGAGTCCGAGGAGATCGTCGGCAAGGCGCTCGCGGGCGGGCGTCGCGAGGGGGTGATTCTCGCCACGAAGGTGCACGGCAAGATGCACGACGAGGACTCCAACCAGTTCGGCAACTCGCGCCGCTGGATCGTCCAGGAGGTCGAGAACAGCCTGCGCCGCCTGAAAACCGACTGGATCGACCTCTACCAGATCCATCGCCCCGAGCCCGACACCGACATCGACGCCACGCTCGGCGCGCTCAGCGACCTGGTTCGCGAGGGCAAGGTCCGCTACATCGGCAGCTCGACCTTCCCGGCCCATCGGATCGTGCAGGCGCAGTGGACCGCGGAGCGCCGTGGGCGCGAGCGGTTCATGTGCGAGCAGCCGCCCTACTCGATGCTCAACCGCGGGATCGAGGCCGACGTGCTGCCGGTCTGTGAGGAATACGGGATCGGCGTGATCCCCTGGAGCCCCTTGGCGATGGGCTGGCTTTCCGGCCGCTACGGCAAGGGCGGGGAGACGCCGGACGCCAGCCGCCGCGCCCAGATGATCCCGGGACGCTATGACATGTCCGATCCCGCCAACCAGCGAAAGCTGGAGGTCGCGCAGGCGCTCGGCGAGCTCGCCGAGCAGGCGGGCATGTCGCTGATCGAGATGGCGATCGCGTTCGTCACGACGCACCCCGCCGTGAGCGCCGCGATCATCGGCCCGCGCACCGTCGAGCACCTCGACAGCCAGCTGCCCGCGCTCGAGCGCGTGCTGAGCGCCGACGTGCTCGACCGCATCGACGAGATCGTCCCGCCCGGCCTGAACGTCAACCCGACCGAGCGCGGCTGGGATCCACCTTGGCTCGCCGACGCCGCACAGCGCCGGCGCTGAAGCTCACCGCCGATGCGGATCTTCTCCGGCATTCAGCCCACCGGGCGCAAGCACCTGGGCAACTTCATCGGGGCGATCGCCCAGTACGTGACCAGTCAGGAGCGCGGCGAGGGCATCTTCTGCATCGTCGATCTGCACGCGTTGACCGTCTCCTACGACCCGGCCAAGCTTCGCGAGCGCTTCTACGACACGACCGCGATCCTGCTCGCGTCGGGCCTCGACCCCGAGCGCTGCATCCTCTTTCGCCAGAGCGACGTGCGCGAGCACACCGAGCTGACGTGGATGCTCTCGAGCGTCACCGAACTCGGACGGCTGGAGCGCATGCACCAGTTTCGCGACAAGTCGCTGGCCCAGCGCGAGCTGGTCTCGGCCGGGCTGCTGTTCTACCCGGTGCTGATGGCTGCCGACGTGCTCGCCTACCGGGCGCACGAGGTGCCGGTCGGCGAGGACCAGCGCGAGCACGTCGAGCTGATGCGCGACGTCGCACGCCGCTTCAACGCGCGCTTCGCGGACGGCGAGGAGGTGCTGGTCGTGCCGGAGCTTCGGATCCCCTCGGTCGGCGCGCGGATCATGGATCTGCAGGACCCGACCCGCAAGATGTCGACGACCGGCGGCTCCGAGCAGGGGACCGTCTACGTGCTCGACGAGCCGAAGGCGATCGAGAAGAAGCTCAAGAGCGCGGTCACCGACTCCGGCAGCGAGGTGCTGCGCGCCGAGGACAAGCCCGGGATCGGCAACCTGATCGAAATCCTCGCCGCCGTCCGCGGCGTCGAGCCCACGGCGATCGAGTCGGAGTTCGCGCAGGCTCGCTACGGCGAATTCAAGGTCGCGGTCGCCGAGGCCGTGGTCGAGTACCTGACTCCGGTGCGCGAGCGCTACGAGGCGCTGCGCGCCGACGAGGTGAAGATCGAGGCGATCCTTGCCGAGGGCGCCGCTCGGGCGCAGGCGATCGCCGCCGAGACGCTCGCCGACGTGCGCGAGCGGATGGGCGTGGGCGCTCCCCGTCGGGGGCGGACAGTACGGTGAGGCGATGAGCCTGGCGACGCTGGAGCTTGACCTGGAGGTCTTCACGGGGCCGTTCGACCTGCTGTTGACGCTGGTCCTGCGCGAAGAGGTCGATCTCCTGGAGCTGCAGCTGGCCGAGGTCGTGCTGGCATATCTCGACCACCTCGAAGCGCGCGGTGAGCTCGATCTCGAGACCGCCACCGAATTCATCGTGCTGATCGCCGCGCTGCTCGAGCTGAAGTCGCGCCTGATGCTCATGGGCGAGGAGGAAGAGGAGCTCGACATCGAGCCCGAGCAGGCCGCCGAGGAGCTGCTGGCGCGGATGCTCGACGCGCGCCGCTACCGCTCGGCGGCCGGACATCTGGGCGAGCTGCTCGCAAGCCAGCACGGCGTGCGCTTCCGCGAGGCGCCGCTGCCCGCGCACCTACGCAGCACGGTGCTCGAGCCCGCCGCGGGCTCGCAGGACCCCGAGCTGCTCGGCGAGGCGATCGGACGGCTGCTGCTGATGCCACCCGAGATCAGCCTGCGCCACGTCTCGGTGCCGCGCGTCGCCGTCTCCGAGCGCTTGGCCGTGCTGCGTGGGCTGCTGCGTCGCGGCGCCTTCAGCTTCGACGAGGCCGTGCGGGGCGCCGATCGCATGACGGTCGCCGTCACGCTGTTCGCGCTGCTCGAGCTCTACAAGCGCGGCGAGGCCGACTGGGAGCAGGGCGAGAGCTTCGGCGAGATCGCCGTGCACGCGCCGGGCACGCCCGCGGCCGCGGGCGGGGGTGCGGTCGCGCTGGCGGGGGCGCCCGCCGCCGCGGGGTTGGCCGGGTGAGCGACGCCGCCGTAGAGCTGCCCGAGCTGGCGCGCACGGTCGAGGCGCTGCTGTTCCTCTCGACCGACCCGCTCAGCATGGCCGAGCTCGCCGAGGCGACCGAGGCGGGGGAGGGGGCGGTCGCGACCGCGCTGTCGCTGTTGGCCGAGCACCACGCCCCGGGGCGTTCGGGGATCACGCTGCGCGAGCTGGGCGGCGGCTGGACGTTCGCCAGCGACCCCGCGTCCGAGGATGCCGCGCGACGCCTGTTCAGCCGCCCGCGCGTCTCCACGCTGACCCCCGCGCAGGCCGAGACGCTCGCGATCGTCGCCTACCTGCAGCCGATCTCGCGTCCGGAGATAGCCCGCATCCGCGGGGTCAGCGCCGACTCCGCCGTCGCCACGTTGCTCGACCGCGGCGTGATCGAGGAGGCGGGCCACTCGCAGTTCGGCGCCGTCGTCTACCGCACGAGCATTCAGTTCCTGAAGTTGTTCGGGTTGCGCTCGCTGGAGGAGCTGCCCGACGTCGGGCGCTGGGATCCCACGCCCGAGGAGCAGGCCGAGCTCAGGGAGCGCCTGCTCAAGGCGGGCGAGGCCCGCGCGGGCTAACCGGCCTTCGCGGCGAGCTGGCCGCAGGCCGCGTCGATGTCCTGCCCACGCGTGAGCCGGATCGTGGCGGGCACGTCGTTTGACACGAGCGCGTCGCGGAAGGCTGCGATCGAGGCTCGCGTCGAGCCCTCGTAGGGCGAGTCGGTGGGGTTGTAGGGGATCAGGTTGACCTTGAAGATCGAGCGCTCGCCCGGGCCTCTCGGCGCCAGTGCTCTCGCCAGCGCGAGCGCCTGCTCGTAGCGGTCGTTGACGCCGCCGAGCATCACGTACTCCACGAACACGCGGCGGCGCTTGCGCTCGTAGAAGGCGTGGCAGGCCTCGATCACCTCGCTCAGCGGGTAGCGCTCGTTGACGGGCATCAGCTCGCTGCGCAGCGCTTCATCCGCGGCGTGCAGCGAGAGCGCGAGCCGCAGCGGCATCTCCTGCTCGGCCAGGCGTTCGATCCCGGGTATCCAGCCGACGGTCGAGATCGCGATGTGTCGATGGCCGATGCCGAGGTCGGGCAGCCGCTCGCAGGCGGACAGGACGTTCTCGAGGTTGAGCATCGGCTCGCCCATGCCCATGAACACGCAGTTCGTCAGGCGCGCGGGGGCCTTCTGCATGCGATGGAAGTGCAGCGCCTGGTCGACGATCTCCGAGGCGGTGAGGTTGCGCGCGAACTTCATCCGGCCCGTCGCGCAGAACGTGCATGTCAGCGGACAGCCCGACTGCGATGACAGGCAGATCGAGCGACGGCCGTCGCGGTAGCGCATCAGCACCGCCTCCAGCGGACGCTGGTCGACCGTGGCGAACAGCGCCTTGACCGTGCCGTCGCTCGCATGCGCCTGCTCGCGCAGCGTCAGGCTGGAGAACGGCAGCTCGCGCGCGAGCGCGTCGCGCAGCTCGGCGGGCAGGTCGGTCATCTCCTCATAGCCGCGTGCGCCGCGGGCTGCCCAGCCCCATACCTGGCGTGCGCGAAAACGCGGCTCGTCGCGCTCGGCGAGGGTCTGCTCGAGTAGGGCCAGGTCCATTGCCTGGTAATGGTTGCAGCAGATGCGCTCCTCTCCCGGACCCGACAGCGAGCCTGCGGCCGCTGCGACACGCTGATGCGCCTGGCCAAGTACCTCGCTCACGCCGGCGTCGCCTCGCGCCGCGCCGCGGAGTCGCTGATCGCCGAAGGCCGCGTGAGCCTCGACGGCGCGACCGTCACCGATCCCGCGCGCGACGTCGAGCAGGGACGCGCGGTCGCGGTCGACGGTCGGCCGGTGCAGGGGCCGGAGCCGAGGATCACCTATCTCGTGCACAAGCCCGTCGGGGTCGTCTCCACCGCACAGGACACGCACGGGCGCCCGACCGTGGTGGGCCTCGTCCCGGCCCAGGGTCTGCGCCTCTATCCGGTCGGGCGGCTCGACGCCGACAGCAGCGGCCTGATCCTGTTGACGAACGACGGCGAGCTCGCGAACCGTCTCACCCATCCGCGCTTCGAGGTCGCAAAGACCTACCGCGCGCGCCTGGGCGGCCCCGCGCTCGACGAGCCCGCGCTCGAGCGGCTTCGTCGGGGCGTGGAGCTGGAGGACGGGCTGACCGCGCCCGCGCGGGCCGTGCGCGTGGGCGCGCACGAGCTGGAGCTGACGATCCACGAGGGGCGCAATCGCCAGGTGCGGCGCATGTGCTTGGCGCTCGAGCGCCCCGTGATCGAGCTGCGCCGTGTGCGTTTCGGTCCGCTCGCGCTCGACGGGCTCCGCGAGGGCGGGCACAGGCGCCTGAGCGAGGCCGAGCTCGAGCTGCTGCGTGCGCTCTGACGCCTCTGACAGAATCGAGATCAATGCGACTGTTTGCCTTGCGTGGCGCGATCAGCGTCGAGCGCAACGAGAGCCAGGCGATCCTCGCGGCGACGACCGAGTTGATGCAGGCGCTCATGGAGCGCAACGGCCTCGGCCCCGAGGACGTCGTGAGCTGCATCTTCACGGCGACCAACGACCTCGATACGGCGTTCCCGGCCGCGGCCGCGCGCGCGATCGGCTTTGACTCGGTGCCGCTGCTTTGCGCGCGCGAGATCGACGTCGAGGGCTCGCTCGAGCGCGTGATCCGCGTGCTGATCCACTACTACGCAGCGGACGGGCACTCCGCCCAGCACGTCTACCTCGGCGAGGCCGGCTCGCTGCGCAGGGATCTGAGCGCCGCGCAGTAGCGGGGCGAGCGCCGACTGCAAGCGGCGCGGCGGGGTGTGCGGCAGCCCGCGTTCGGCGAGCAGGCGCGGCACAATGGAGGCATGGCCCTCGAGTTCTCAGAGCGCATCGCCCGACTCCCCTCCTATCCCGCCGCGGGCGGGTACGGCGATGAGCTGCCGCTCGTGCGCCTGGCCAGCAACGAGTCGCCATATCCGCCGCTGGCCGAGGTGCGCGCCGCGGTTGAGCGCGCGCTCGGCTCGCTCAACCGCTACCCGGACCCCTCGAACTCGCTGTTGCGTCGGCGCCTGAGCGAGCGCTACGAAGTCCCGCAATCGCGGATCGCGATCGGCAACGGCTCCTGCGACATCCTGCTCGCGGCCGGTGAGGCGCTGCTCGAGCCGGGGGCCGAGCTCGTGTACGCATGGCCCTCGTTCTCGGTCTACCCGCACCTCGGCGCGGCATCGGGCGCCCGCGCCGTGACGGTGCCGCTCGACTCCGAGGAACGCCATGACCTGCCCGCGATGCTGCGCGAGATCACGGTCGCCACGCGGATCGTGATCGTGTGCAACCCGAACAACCCGACGAGCACCGCGCTGCCGCTCGATCGGATCGCGGACTTCCTGGCCGAAGTGCCGCCGCACGTCTGCGCGATCCTCGACGAGGCCTACTGCGAGTTCAGCCTGCTCGACGACCCCGACGCCTCGATCGAGCTGCTGGAGCGCCACCCGAACCTGATGCTGCTGCGCACCTTCTCCAAGGTCCACGGGCTGTGCGGGCTGCGTGTCGGCTTCGGTCTGTGCGGGTCCGATCGGTTGCCGCGCGCCCTCGATCAGGTGCGCCAGCCGTTCTTCTGCAACGCGCTCGCGCAGGCGGCGGCGGTCGAGGCGCTGGCCCACCAGGACGCGGTCACCGATCGCGTCGCGCGCAACGTCGCCGAGCGCATCTCGGTCGACGAGCGCCTGCGCGCACTGGGCCTCGACCCCGCGGAGTCGCAGGCCAACTTCTGCTGGTTCCAGCTCGGCGCCGAGCGCGACGAGCAGCAGGTGATGAACGGCCTGCAGGAGCGTGGCGTGCTCGTGCGTGCCGGCACCGCCCTGGGCGGAGAGGGCGCGCTGCGTGTCACCTACGGCACGCCGTCGGAGAACGAGCGCTTCCTGCAAGCGCTTGCCGAGGTGCTTTGAAGGTGCTACAACCTTCGAGATCGACCATGTCATCTGAAGCGAACGCACACACGAGCAGCTCCGCGCACGCCGCATGGTCGTATTCCGTCTGCTCCTGGCGATTTAGCTAGGCGCTTCGACCTGGACCCGTACGTGAACGGGTCCAATCGGTCGCACGGGGTCTCATCGCAGACCAAGCGCCGTTCGGAAGGGCCACCGCCCCTCCCGCGCTCGCAGCTCGAGCATCGCGGGACTCACGAGTCAAGAGTCGGAATGCCGGCGCAGCCGGTGCTCACCACATAAGCTTTGGCGGGTTGAAAGGATGAATCGATGATGATCGTTATGAAGGAGACCGCGACCGACGAAGAGGTCGAGGCGGTCGTCGAGAAAATCGAGCGAGCCGGCGCGCTCGCCCACCGCAGCAAGGGCGCGCGTGTGACGGTGATCGGGGCGATCGGCGATGTCGAGCAGGACATCACCGTGGAGAGCCTGGGCCTTGAAGGCGAGCCGGGCGTCGACCGCGTGGTCCCGATCCTCAAGCCCTACAAGCTCGCCTCTTCGCAGATCACCCACGGCGAGCGAACCGTGCTCGATATCGACGGGCGCAAGGTCGGCGGCGAGAACTTCGCGCTGATGGCCGGTCCCTGCACGGTCGAGTCGCGCGAGCAGACGCTCGAGACCGCGCGCGTGGTGCGCGATGCGGGCGCATCGTTCCTGAGGGGCGGCGCCTACAAGCCCCGCACCTCCCCCTACGCCTTCCAGGGGCTCGGACGGGAGGGTCTGCGGCTGCTCGCCGAGGCCAAGTTGGAGACAGGTCTGCCGATCGTGACCGAGCTGATGGACATGCGCGATCTGGATGCCGTGCTCGAGGTCGCCGACGTCGTGCAGATCGGCGCGCGCAACATGCAGAACTACCCGCTGCTGGCCGAGATCGGCCGCTCGGGGCGTCCGGCGCTGCTCAAGCGCGGGCTGTCCTCGACGCTCGACGAGCTGCTGATGGCGGCTGAGTACATCCTCAAGGAAGGCAACCCCAACGTGATGCTCTGCGAGCGGGGGATTCGCACGTTCGAGACCGCCTACCGCTTCACGCTCGACCTGATGGCGGTGCCGGTGCTCAAGGAGCTCTCGCACCTGCCGGTGATCGTCGACCCGAGCCACGCGGCGGGGCGGCGCGACCTGGTGACGCCGCTGTCGCTGGCCGCCGCGGCCGTCGGCGCGGACGGCATCATCGTCGAGGTGCACCCGAAGCCCGAGGCCGCGATCTGCGATGGGCCGCAGGCGTTGCGCGCGGAGGACTTCGCGAGCTACGCGACGGCGGTCGAGCAAGCGGCGCAGCTCGCGGGCAAGGCGCTCAGCGCCGTCTGATGGGCCTGGTGCCGCTTCCTTGAACGTGGCAGTGCTGGGGGTCGGGCTGATCGGCGGCTCCATCGGCCTGGCGGGCCGCAGGCGCGCGGGCGCGCATGTGTCCGGGTATGACCCCGACGAGCGCGTGCGGGCGCGGGCGCTCGAGCTGGGTGCGATCGATGTCGCCTCCGAGGACCTCGCCACCGCTGTGCGCGATGCCGACGTGGTGTTCGTCGCCGCGCCCGTCGGGGCGCTGGTCGCGACCGTGCGCGAAGCGCTCGAGCACGCCCCGGCGGGCTCGGTGATCAGCGACGTGGGTTCTACCAAGCGCGTGCTCGCGGGCGTCGGGGCCGACGAGCGCTTCATCGGCGGGCACCCGCTCGCGGGCGCGGAGACCGCGGGCGTCGAGCACGCGCGCGAGGACCTGTTCGAGGGCGCGGTCTGGTATCTGACCCCCGCGAGCGAGAGCACGGCCGGCGTCCTGTACGAGCGCCTGCACCGCCTGCTGGTCTCGATCGGGGCGCGGCCGACGGCGATCGACGCCGACACCCACGACCGCCTGCTGGCCGCCGTCTCACACCTCCCACACGTGCTCGCGAACCTGCTCGTGGCGCAGGCGGCGGGAACGCTCGGCGAGGCGGCGCAGGGACGCCTGCCCGCGGTCGGGCCGAGCTTCCGCGACACGACCCGCGTGGCGGGCGCGAACAGCGCGATCTGGACCGACATCTACACCTCCAACAGCGACGCGCTGGTCGCGGCGATCGACGATTTCTCAGCGCGCATCGCGGAGATCCGCGCGATGCTGCTTGCGCGCGACGCGGCGGCGATCACGGGCTGGAACGAGGCCGCGCGCGCGGACCGCGAGAAGCTGCTGGGCGTCGGCCGCGGCGATGAGGGCGCCACCGAGCTGCGAGTCTCGGTGCCGAACAAGCCGGGCGTGATCGCGGAGATCGCGCTGGCGCTCGGCGGCGCGGGCGTGAACATCCTCGACATGGCGCTCGCGCCCTCCGAGGACAACCGCCAGGGCGTCGTGGCGCTGTGGATCGCGGGCGAGCGCGACAGCTCGCGAGCCCACGAGCTGATCGCCGCGCTCGGATTCCCGGTGGCGCGCGCATGAACCTGCGCTTCGAGCCTGCGCGAGGGCTGAGCGGCGAGCTTCGCGCGCCCGCGGACAAGTCGATCTCCCATCGCGCGGCGCTGCTCGGGGCGATGGCCTCCGAGCCGGTGCGGATCGAGCGCTACCTGCACGCGGCCGACACCGACTCAACGCTCGAGGCGGTTCGCGCGCTGGGGGCGCTCGTCGAGCTGCGCGAGGACGACGTGGTCGTGCGCGGCACCGGCCTGCGCGAGGCGCGCGAGCCCGACGGGCCGATCGACGTCGGCAACGCGGGCACGCTGCTGCGACTGCTGCCGGGGTGGCTGGCGTCGCAGCAGGGACGCTCGTTCACGCTCGACGGCGACGAGTCGATCCGGCGGCGCCCGGTCGACCGGGTGACCGAGCCGCTGCGGCTGATGGGCGCCAAGCTGAGCGCGCGCGACGGACGCTTCACGCCGCTGGTCGTGCACGGCACGCACCTGCGCGCGATCTCCCACGAGCTGAACGTCGCGAGCGCCCAGGTGAAGTCGTGCGTGCTGCTGGCTGCGCTGGCCGCCGACGGCGCGACCACGCTGGGCGAGCCCACGCGCAGCCGCGACCACACCGAGCGGATGCTGCTGCGCGCGGGCGTCGGCATCCATCGCAACGGACGCCACGTGACGGTCGTCAACGCCGACGAGCTGCTGCTCGACGGCGTGCGCGTCCCCGGGGACGCCAGCTCGGCGGCATTCCTGATCACCGCGGGCGTGCTCGTGCCGCACTCGCGCCTATTGATCGGCGACGTGGGCGTGAACTGGACGCGCACGGGCTTCATGCGGATCGTCCGGCGCATGCAGGGCATCGTGCTGGGCGACCTCGAGGATGAGACCGGCGAGCTCGTGGGCGAGGAGCCGGTCAGCGACCTCGACGTCGCGCACGGGGCGCTCGAGGGCACCGTGGTCGAGCCCGAAGAGGTGCCGCTGGCGATCGACGAGCTGCCGCTGGTCGCGCTGCTCGGCTGCTTCGCCGAGGGCGAGACGATCGTGCGCGGGGCCCAGGAGCTGCGTGTAAAGGAGTCCGACCGCATCGCGGGCGTGGTCGAGGGGCTGCGCGGGCTCGGGGGCGAGATCGAGGCGACCGAGGACGGCTTCGCGGTGCGCGGCACCGGGGGCCTGCGCGGCGGCACGATCGACGCGCTCGGCGACCACCGCATGGCGATGATGGGCGCGATCGCGGGCCTGGCCTCGCGCGAGGGCGTCGAGGTGCTCGGCATGGAGGCCGCCGCCGTGTCCTACCCCGGCTTCGTCGAGGACCTGGCCTCGCTTTGCTCGTAGCGATCGACGGCCCGGCCGGGGCGGGCAAGTCAACGGTCGCGCGCGCCGCCGCGCGCGAGCTCGGCTTCACCTACCTCGACAGCGGCGCGATGTATCGCTGCGTGGCGCTGCTCGCGCTGCGGGAGCCCGCCGCGGCGCCGTCCGCGCTCGCCCGCGATGCGGACATCGAGCTGCGCGAGCTCGACGGCGAGTCGCGAACGCTGCTGGACGGGCAGGACGTCAGCGAGCAGATCCGCTCGCCCGAGGTGTCTGCGGCCGCGTCGCGGATCGCCGCCGATCCGGACGTGCGGGAGGCGCTCGTGGCCAAGCAGCGCGAGCTGATCGGGGCCGGGGACTGGGTTGCGGAGGGGCGTGACATCGGCACGGTAGTGGCGCCCGACGCCGAGCTGAAGGTGTACCTGACCGCGGGCGCCGAGGAGCGCGCCCGCCGCCGCGCCGCGGAGCTCGGCGCCGACCCGGCGGCGGTGCTGGCCGAGCAGACGCTGCGCGACGAGCGCGATTCCACACGCGCGCACAGCCCCTTGTGGGCGGCGCCGGACGCGGTCGTGCTCGACACCACCGGCATGAGCGTCGAGCGGGTCGTAGGCCGCGTCGCCGAGCTGGCACGCGGGCTGAGCGCCAATGCCTAGCCCGAGGCGCGCCCGGCGCGCGTTCATACTGGCTACATGAAGGTCGCAATCGTCGGCTATCCAAACGTCGGCAAGTCATCCCTGATCAACCGCCTGTCCGGCACTCGCCAGGCAGTCGTGCACGAGCGCCCAGGCATCACGCGCGACCGCAACGAGATCGACTGCGAGTGGAACGGGCGCCAGTTCAAGCTGATCGACACCGGCGGCGTGGACTTCCACGACGAGGACCCACTCGCGGGCTCGATCCGCGAGCAGGCGCGCGCCGGGCTCGCCGACGCCCAGGTCGCCGTGCTGGTCGTGGACGCGCGCGCGGGCATGCGCCCCGGCGATCAGGAGATGGCCGACCTGCTGCGCCGCTCGCCGCTGCCGACGATCGTCGCGGCGAACAAGTGCGACGGCGTGGCCGACCTGCCGCAGGCCAGCGAGTTTCACGGGCTCGGGCTCGGCGAGCCGATCGCGGTGTCGGCCGCCCAGGGGCTCGGCTCGGGCGATCTGCTCGACCGCATCGTGGAGCTGCTGCCCGCGGGCGACGACGAGCAGGAGGACGACACGATCCGCCTGGCGGTGATCGGGCGGCCGAACGTCGGCAAGTCCTCGCTGGTCAATCGCTTCCTGGGCGAGGATCGCGTGATCGTCTCAGAGCTCGCGGGCACGACCCGCGACGCGATCGACATGCCGCTGCTGGTCGGCGAGCGCAAGCTGACGCTGATCGACACGGCCGGGATGCGTCGCCAGTCGAAGGTCTCGGACTCGGTCGAGTACTACACGACGCTGCGCTCCCAGCGCGCGGCGGATCGTGCCGACGTGGCGCTCGTCGTCTGCGACGCCAACGACGGGGTGACCTCGCAGGACCTGCGTGTCGCCGAGATCGCGATGAAGGCGGGCTGCGCGACCGCGATCGTGCTCAACAAGTGGGATCTGCACGAGGGCGGCGAGGAGGACCTCGACCACGAGCGCGCGAGGGTCGCCGAAAAGCTGCGCCTGCGCCCGCGCGTATTGACGGCCAGCGCGAAGACCGGACGTCACGTGCCGCGCCTCTTGACCGAGGTGATCGCGCTCGGCGACCGGATGGCCGGGCGCATTCCGACCGCCGAGCTCAACCGCTTCCTCGGCGAGGCGGTCCAGGCCCGCCAGCCCCCCGTCGGCACCCGCCGCGGATCCAGCCAGCACCGTCTGAAGCTGATCTACATGACGCAGATCGGCCAGCGCCCGCCCCGCTTCGCGATCCAGGTCAACTCCCGCACGCGGGTCACGCGGGACTACGCCTACTTCATCGAGAACCGGCTGCGGGCGCGTTACGGCATGGACGGCGTGCCGCTGATCATCGACTTCGTCGAACGCGGACAGCGCGGCCGACACGACAAAGTCCCCGCCGTCGCCTAGACTTGCCCGGCTTTCCGCCGGACCCTGCAACGAGGGCCGGACCCCGTGCAACGACGACCCTGGAGTGAGCCGCTGCGCCTATGACTGAGCTTTCCGACACAGAATTCCTGTTCACGTCCGAGTCCGTCACCGAGGGGCACCCGGACAAGATCGCCGACCAGATCTCCGACGGCGTGCTCGACGCCGTGATGAAGGACGACCCATACGGCCGCGTGGCCTGCGAGACGCTCGTGAACACCGGCCTGATCGTCGTCTCCGGCGAGATCTCGACCGACACCTACGTCGACATCCAGGAGATCGCCCGCGAGACGGTCCGCAAGATCGGCTACACCGACGCCGACCTCGGCTTCTCGGCCGACTCCTGCGCGGTGCTGAACGCGATCGACAAGCAGTCGCCCGACATCGCACAGGGCGTCGACAAGGCGTATGAGGCCCGGACCGACGCCGGCGACGACGACGAGCTCGACATCGCAGGCGCGGGCGATCAGGGAATGATGTTCGGCTACGCCACGAACGAGACGGACAGCCTGATGCCGCTGCCGATCTCGCTCGCGCACAGGCTCGCCGAGCGCCTGTCCGCCGTCCGCAAGGACGGCACGCTCGGATACCTGCGTCCCGACGGCAAGACCCAGGTCAGCGTCCGCTACGTCGACGGCAAGCCCGCCGAGATCGAAAAGCTCCTGATCTCGACGCAGCACGCCGACGGCGTCGAATCCCAGATCGCCGAGGATCTTTGGCAGCACGTCGTCGAGCCGATCCTGCCCGGCGAGCTCTATGACGCCGCGAAGCTGCGCAGGAACTTCCTCGTCAATCCGACGGGACGCTTCGTGATCGGCGGTCCGGTCGGCGATGCCGGGCTGACGGGGCGCAAGATCATCGTCGACACCTACGGCGGCATGGCGCGGCACGGCGGTGGCGCCTTCTCGGGCAAGGACCCCTCCAAGGTGGACCGCTCGGCGGCCTACGCCGCGCGCTGGGTGGCCAAGAACATCGTCGCGGCCGGTTTGGCCGAACGCGCCGAAGTGCAGGTCGCCTACGCGATCGGCGTCGCGCACCCGGTATCGGTGATGGTCGAGACGTTCGGCACCGAGACCGTCGGTCGCGCGCAGATCGCAAAGGCCGTCAACGAGGTCTTCGACCTGCGTCCCGGCGCCTTCCGCGAGGAGCTCAACCTGCACCGCCCGATCTACCAGAAGACCGCCGCCTACGGCCACTTCGGCCGCGACGATGCAGACTTCACGTGGGAGCGCACCGACAAGGTCGACGCGCTGAAGTCCGCAGCCGGAGCGTAGTCCGAGTACGGCTCTAGTGTCCTGGGCGATGCCGTCGATCGCCCAGGTCGAGCCGATGACGACTGCCCGTGCGCTGCGCGGGCCGTTCGACTACCGCCTGCCCGAGGAGCTCTCCGGCAGCGGTAGCGGCGTCGGCGTCGGTTCGATGCTCGTCGTGCCGTTCGGGCACAGGCAGGTGCTCGGCGTCGTCGTCGGCATGGCCGATTCCAGCGAGATCGCAACCGAGAAGCTGCTGGCGCCGCTGCGTGCGCTCGAGCTGGGCGTGCCCGCGGAGATGGTTGCGCTGGCGGAATGGATCGCGGCCGAGTACTGCTCGACGCTCGCACGTGCGCTGGCGCTCGTGCTGCCGCCCGGGGCGACCCGGCGGCTGAGCGGTCGCAAACGGCGCGCGGTCAAGCGCACGACCCACGTCGGGGTCGGCGCTCGTGCGCCGCAGTCGCTCGTGCTGAACGAGGATCAGCGGGTCGCGTTGGCCTCGCTGCAGCAGGCGCTGCAGCGGCGCACCGCCCACGCGCGGCTGCTGCACGGGGTAACGGGCTCGGGCAAGACCGAGGTCTACCTGCAGGCCGCCGAGACCGCGCTCGAGCAGGGACGCGGCGTGATCGTGCTCGTTCCCGAGATTGCGTTGACGCCGCAGACGGTGGGGCGTTTCATCGAACGCTTCGGCGACACGGTCGCGGTGCTGCACTCGCAACTGCGTCCCGGCGAGCGCTACGCCGAGTGGCGCCGCCTGCGCGAGGGCGAGGCGCGCATCTGCGTCGGTCCGCGCTCGGCGGTGTTCGCGCCGATCGAGGATCTGGGCCTGATCGTGCTCGACGAGGAGCACGAGTCCTCCTACAAGCACGAGGGCGATCCGCGCTACGACGCCCGCGATGTCGCCGCCGAGCGGACGCGGCGCAGCGGCGCGGTGCTGCTGCTCGGCAGCGCCACGCCGCGGGCGGAGAGCGAGCATCGGGTGCGCTCCTCGCTGCTGCCGCGGCGCGTCGACGGGCGGCCGCTGCCGGGGGTGGAGGTGCTCGACATGCGCGGCGAGACCCGGGGTCTGCACCCGACGACCACGCAGGCGCTGGCGCGCGTGCGCGACGCTCGCGCCAAGGCGATCGTGCTGCTGAACCGCCGCGGCTGGTCGAACTTCCTCTCCTGTCGCTCCTGCGGGAACGTCTGGAGCTGCCCCTCCTGCGACGTGGCGCTGGTCCTGCATCGCGCGGGCGGCTTCCTGGCCTGCCACCACTGCGGCCACCGCGAGCCCGCTCCCGAGCGCTGCGGCGCGTGCTCGTCGATGTCGGTTGCTCGCCACGGCGCCGGGACCGAGCGCCTGCAGCACGAGCTCGCCGCCGTGTTGGACGACGGCAGCTTCCCGATCTTTCGCCTGGACGCGGACGTCGCGGCGGGAGCGGGGACCCCCACGCCGACCGCGGCGGGCGGCGCCTCTGCGACCGGCGATGGCCCCGAAGCCGCCGAGGAGAGCGCGGTCGGCGCGCTGCTGCGCCGCTTCGAGGCCGCCGACTGCGGCGTGCTGATCGGCACGCAGATGGTGGCGAAGGGGCACGACTTCCCCGATGTCGCGCTCGGGGTCGTGCTCGACGCCGACGCGACCCTGCGCTTTCCGGACTTTCGCGCCGACGAGCGCACGTTCGCGCTGATCGCGCAGCTCGCTGGTCGCGTCGGGCGCGGGGGAGAGGGGCGCGTGCTCGTGCAGACGATCGCGCCGCAGGCGCGAGCGATCGAGCACGCGGCACGGCACGACAGCGAGGGCTTCCTGCGGGGCGAGCTGCAGCGGCGCGAGGCGCTCGGCTACCCGCCGTACTCGCACCTGGTGCGGGTCGTGTGCTCGGCCGAGCGGCCCGAGCCCGCCCGTGCGGCGGCGTTGGCGATACGCCAGGCGCTGGCGTCGCGCCCCCCACAGGACGACGACGGCGCGCAGATGACCGTGCTTGGCCCGGCTGCGCTGTTTCGCCTGCGCGGGCGCGAGCGCGAGTCGCTGGTCGTCAAGGCGGGCGAGCGCAGGCCGGCGGTGGCTGCGATCGACGAGGCGGTCCGGCGGGTCGCGGCAGCTCGCGAGCACCGCGGCGTTCACTTCAGCGTCGACGTCGATCCGCAGTAGTCGCGCCGCTCCTCATAAACTCAGCAGGCGATGGCCGGCGATCACGAGAATGCCGAGGAGCGCGTAGCTGCCGAGGGGCAAGACTCCTCGCTTGAGCTGCCCGTCCCGACCTCCGAGGAGGCCGACGTCGAGGTCGAGCGCGAGCAGGACGCGCCCGAGGAGCTCGATGAGGAGACGCGCGCGCGGCGCGACGCCGCGCTGCGCCACGTGCGCAAGCTGGGCGACCCGGTGCTGCGCGCGAAGGCGGTGCCGGTCGAGCGCTTCGACGAGACGCTCGCGCGCGAGGTGCAGCGCATGGGCGCGCTGATGCACGACGCGCTCGGTGTCGGTCTCGCGGCCACTCAGCTCGGCGTGCTGCACCGCGTGCTCGTCTACCGCGCCTACGCCGAAGATCCCCTGACCGTGCTGGTCAACCCGGTGATCGAGTGGAGCAGCGAGGAGCGCGAGAGCGCCGAAGAGGGCTGCCTGAGCCTGCCCGGGGTGCACGTCGAGGTCGAGCGCGCGGCGCGGGTTCGCGTGAAGGCGAAGGACGAGCACGGCGCGGAGCTCGAGATCGAGGCCGAGGGCCTGCCCGCGCGGGTGATCCAGCACGAGGTCGACCATCTCGACGGCAAGCTGATCCTCGATCGCATCTCGCGCGAGGCGCGCAAGGATGCGATGCGCGCGATGCGCGAGGCGCAGGAGACGGCCGGCGCCGTCTAGCCGCCGCCCGCGCGTTGAGCACTGTCTTCCTCGGCACGACGGACTTCGCCGCAGCGGTTCTGGAGCGGCTGGCCGAGCGTCCCCAGCACCGTCCGACGCTGGTCCTGACCAGGCCCGACCGCCCACGCGGGCGCGGGCGCAAGCTCGCGGCCCCGCCGGTCGCCGAGCGCGCCCGCGCACTGGGCTTGGCGCTGGCCCAGCCCGAGCGCGTGAACGACCCCGAGACGGTGGCGCAGATCGCGGCGCTCGCGCCCCAGGCCGTGGTCGTGTGCGCGTACGGCGCGCTGATCAAGGAGCCGCTGCTCTCGGGGCACCCGCTGCTGAACCTGCACCCCTCGCTGCTCCCGCGCTGGCGCGGGGCCGCGCCGCTGGAGCGGGCGATCATGGCGGGCGACGAGCGCACCGGCGTCTCGATCATGCGGCTCACCGCGGGCCTCGACAGCGGGCCTGTGTGCCTCGCCGAGAGCCTGCCGATCGGCGCCGAGGACACCTACGGCTCGCTCGCTGCACGCCTGCAGTCGCTCGGCAGCGAGCTGCTGCTGCAGGTGCTCGACCTGATCGCGCAGGGAGGAGAGCCGCAGTTCGTCGAGCAGGACGAGCGGGGCGTCACCTACGCCGAGAAGATCGAGCCCTCGGATCGTCTGCTGGACCCCGCGCGCCCGGCGAGCGAGCTGGAGCGTGTCGTGCGGGCGCTGCACCCGCACATCGGCGCGCGCGCGGCGCTCCCCGACGGCGCGATGCTCGGCGTGCACGAGGCTGCGCTTGCCCCGCCCGAGGTCTCCGAGGCGCTCAGCGGTGCGCGGGGAGTCCTGGCGCACGAGCAGCGCCTGCTGCTGGCGTGCGCCGAGGGCGCGCTCGAGCTGCGCGTCGTGCAGCCGCCGGGCGGGCGCCCAATGGACGCCGACGCCTACCTACGAGGTCACGGCCCGCCGGGGCGCGCGTAGCGCGCGGCGCCGGCCGGTGTCGCGATCCCCGGCGCCAGGCGCGGGTCCGCCACGACGGCGTGGGCCTCGGTCGTGATCGGGATCACCCCCGCCCACACGGGCAGCTCGTAGTCGGGCTCGTCATCCTGCGGCGGGCCGCTGCGGAGCTTGGCGGATGCCTCCTCGATCGCGAGCGCCAGCACCGCGGTGGCCTTCAGCTCACTCTCGCTCGGCCCGCGCGCTTCGGCCCAGCGCCCGGGGACGATGTGCTCGACGATCGCCTCCAGCGCCGCGAGCTTCTCCTCGGGGTCCTCGACGAGCCGCGCTTGGCCGAGCAGCATCGCCGAGCGATAGTTGGCGGAGTGGTGCATCACCGCGCGCGCCAGCACCAGCCCGTCGAGCAGCGAGACGGTCAGGCAGGCGGGCGCGCCGTCGCGCAGCGCCCGCAGCGTGCGGCCGGCGGTCGAGCCGTGCAGGTAGACGATGTCTCCGCTGCGTGCGTGGAGCGTCGGGATCACGAACGGCTGGCCGTGCTCGTCGGCGATGCCCAGATGGGCGATCAGCGCCTCATCGAGGATCGCGTCGATCGTCGCTCGCTCATGGCTGCCGCGTTCGCGCTTGCGGCGAAGCCGGACGCGGTCTGAGAACGGCGCCTGCTCGGCCGAGGCGCGCTCCTGTTGGGTGGACACGCTTCCTCCTATCTGTCATAGTACAGATCGATGACTGATCTGAAACAGTATCGAATCAAGGGCGGCAGCGCAGCGGAGCTGGTGCGCAGCGTCGAAGCCGCGGTCTCCGAGGGGGCGCTTGCCCCCGGCGAGCCGCTGCCCTCGGTCAGGCGGCTCGCCGCCGACGTGGGCCTGAGCCCGGTGACGGTAACGGCCGCGCTGGCGGAGCTGCGCCGCCGCGGCGTGATCGTCAGCGAACCGCGGCGCGGCTCGCGCGTCGGAGAACGCCCTCCGATCGGAGCGAGCAGGGCCCCCCTGCCGGTGCCGCCGGGCGCGTGCGACCTCTCCCAGGGCAACCCCGACCCCGGGCTGCTGCCGGACCTCAAGCGCGCGCTGGCGGGCACGAACCTGCCGCTGCGTCTCTACGGCGAGCAGGCGACGCTGCCCGAGCTCGCGGCGCTCGCGAGCGAGCGCCTGGCCGCGGACGGGATCCTCTGCGAGTCCCCGTGCGTGCTCAGCGGCGCGCTCGATGCGATCGAGCGCGTGGTCGACGTGCATCTGCGCCCAGGAGATCGCGTCGCGGTCGAGAATCCCGGCTATGCAGCGCTGTTCGACCTGCTCAGAGCCCGCGGGCTGTCGCTTGAGCCGGTGGCGGTCGACGAGCGCGGAATGCGACCGAAGGAGCTGCAGGCCGCGCTTCGGCGCGGGGCGAGCGCGGCGATCGTCACGCCGCGCGGTCAGAACCCCACCGGCGCGGCGTTCGACTCACAGCGCGCCGAGCAGCTTCGCGACGTGCTCGCCCGCGAGCCGCAGGTGCTGGCGATCGAGGACGACCACCTCGCCGAGGCCGCGGGCTGTCCGCTTCAGTCGATCGTCGGCGGCCGCGAACGCTGGGCGGCGGCACGCTCGGTAGCCAAGACGCTCGGCCCCGATCTGCGCGTCGCGGTGCTCGCGGGCGACGAGCAGACGCTCGCCCGCGTGCAGGGGCGCCAGCAGTGCGGCCCCGGCTGGGTCAGCCACATCCTGCAGCGCCTGGTGCTCGGCTTGTGGCAGGACCCCCATGTCCAGGAGCTGACCGAGCGCGCGGGCGAGACCTACGCCGCGCGGCGCGAGCACCTGCTGCGTGCGCTGCGCGGGCACGGGATCGAGGCGCTCGGCGCATCAGGCCTGAACGTCTGGGTCCCGGTCGAGGACGAGACGGGCGTCGTCGGCGCGCTCTCCGGCCGCGGCTGGGTGGTCGCGCCCGGCGCGCCGTATCGATTGGCGGCAAGCGCGCCCGCGATCCGCATCACGATCGCGACGCTCGCGCCGCGGGAGTCCGAGCTGTTGGCTGCCGACATCGCCGAGGTCTGCGCACCGGCCCGCGCGGCCCGCGCCGGATAGCGGATCATGCCCGCGGTGGGTCCCACACGCAGCAGATCCAAGGCACCGAGCACGGCGATCGCCCCTGCACGCGCTTGCGCCTACGTCGTGCTGCGCCGCGTGTTCGAGCGCGGCGCCTACGCCGAGAAGGCGCTGCAGGCCGAGTCGGGGTCGCTCGACCGCCGCGACCGTGGGCTCGCGATGCGGCTGTCCTACGGCGCGGTTCAGCGCAAGGGCACGCTCGACCACCTGCTCGAAGGGCTCTCCGGGCGGCCGGTCGCAAAGCTCGACCCGCCGGTGCTGGCGGCGCTGCGACTCGGCCTCTACGAGCTGATCTACCTGTCGGGCTCGCCCGACCGGGCGATCGTCGCCGACGCGGTCGAGCTGGCAAAGCGCCACGGCCGCGGCGGGCACGGGCTCGTCAACGCCGTGCTCAGGCGCGCCGCGCGGGAGGGGGGAGAGGCGCTGCTGGGGACGCTCGGCGAGGAGACGCCCGCCCGGGCGGCGGTGATGCACTCCCATCCCGAGTGGATCGCCCGCCTGTGGTGGGAGCGCCTGGGCGCGGAGGCGGCGCGCGCGCTGCTCGCCGGCGACAACGAGCCCGGCGAGGTGGCGCTGCGCGCTAACACGCTCGTGACGGACGCCGCCGCACTGGCCGAGGATCTGGCGGGGGCTTCGGTGGCGACCCGCCGCGACGCGGCGATCCCCGAGGCGCTGGTGCTCGAGGGCGCCCTGGACATCCACGACTCGGCGCTGTGGAGCGGCGGCGCGTTCATCGCCCAATCGCGTGCGGCGATGCTCGTCTCGCGCGTGCTCTCGCCCTCGCCGGACGAGCGGGTGCTCGACCTGTGCGCGGCCCCCGGCGGCAAGGCCACGCACCTGGCGGCGCTGATGCAGGGGGAGGGTGCGGTGCTGGCCGTCGAGCGAAACCGCGCGCGGGCGGGCGAGCTCGAGCGCACGGCGCGGCGTCTGCATGCTGCCAACGTGCGCGTCGAGCTCGCGGATGCGGCGCTCGCGCGCCCCGAGGGTCCGGCCTTCGACCGCGTGCTGGTCGATCCGCCCTGCTCGGGGCTCGGCACGCTGCAGGCGCGGCCCGACCTGCGCTGGCGCGTGAGCCCCGAACGCGCCGAGGAGATGGCCCGCGTGCAGCGCCGAATCCTCGAGGCCGGCGCCGAGGCCCTTCGTCCGGGAGGCGTGCTTGTCTACTCTACGTGCACGATCTCTCCAATCGAGAACGAGCACGTGATCGCAAAATTCCTGGAATCTCACGCCGACTTCAGCCTCGACGATCTCGCTACTGAGCTACCCGCGTTCGTGGAGGACGGCCAGTCCGGGGGCGGTCTGCCGGGCACGGTGCTGACCTTGCCCCACCGCGATCGCACCGCGGGCTTCTTCATCGCGCGACTGCGCAGGAGCTGAGGCGTGGAGGGCGAGCCCCCCAACGTCTCCGCCAAGGCGGTCGTCGACCTCGGGCCCCAGTGCCCAAACTGCGGCGAGCCCTGGCTGCGCCCGACGAACCTCCCGGGGCGCTATCGCTGCGTCTACTGCCTGCACCGCTTCGAGCTGACCTCGGTGTGCCCGAACTGCGGCGAGCACTCCACGATCGTGCGCATGTCCTCGACCGCGATCCTCAAGTGCAATCACTGCGGCGATTCGATGCTGCAACCCATATGAGCGACCTCGCACGCGGGCTGTTGAGCGACGTGCGCGTCGCGCCGTCGATCCTCTCGGCGGACTTCGGACGGCTGCGCGAGCAGGTCGGCGAGGTGCTGGCGGCGGGCGCGCGCGTGATCCACGTAGATGTGATGGACGGCCACTTCGTGCCGCCGATCACGGTCGGCCCGCTGGTCGTGGAGGGCCTTGCCGGGCAGGCGCGCGAGGCGGGCGCGATGCTCGACGTGCACCTGATGATCGAGCGCCCCGAGCGCCACGTGGCCGAGTTCGTGAAGGCGGGCGCCGACTCGGTGACGCTGCACGCGGAGGCGACCCCGCACGTCGCCTACGCCGCGAGCATCGTGCGCGAGCAGGGAGCCTGCGTCGGCGTGGCGATCAACCCCGGCACACCGGTGGGGGCGCTCTCCGAGGTGACGCGCGAGATCGACATGGCGCTGTGCATGACGGTCAACCCGGGTTGGGGCGGGCAGGCGTTCATCGCGCATTCGCTGGACAAGCTCCCCCGCATTCGCGCGATCGTCGGCGAGGGCGTCGCGGTCCAGGTGGACGGCGGCGTCGCGCCCGATACCGCGCCCGCGTGTCGCGAGGCGGGTGCGAGCGTGTTCGTGGCGGGCTCGGCGATCTTCGGCGCCGCCGATCCGGGCGCGGCCTACCGCGCGATCGCCGAGGCCGTCGGCGCGGCCTGAGCTCCCTGGCGGTAGAGCAGCGCAAGCGCGAGCGCCAGCAGTGCGGTCGCGCCCGCATAGCCGATCTCGGCGCGCAGCAGCTGTTCGGAGACGGCGGGAATCACCATCCAGACGACAAACACGACCGCGGCCAGCAGCCAGCAGCCGGCGGCGGCGCGGGCGCGGTCGCGCGCGAGCGCGGCCTGGTTCAGGGCGCCGGAGGTCAGGTGCAGGCCCATGCCGACGCCGATCAGCGCGAGCCCCACGGCTTTGTAGTCGTAGTCCTGGCCGAAGAACACGTGCTTCAGCGCGAACGGCCCCACGATCAGCAGCCCCAGCGCGACGAGCGTGGCGAAGGCGAGGATCGCGAGGATCGTGGTGCGGATCGCGCGGGCGAAAGCCTCGTGCCCCGCGGTCGCCTCCAGGCCCGTGAGATGCGGCAGGAGCGAGGTCTGGATCGCCTGGAAGAGCTGCAGCGGCGCGCGGGCGATCAGCAGCACGTTGAACACGATCCCGGCGAGCGCGCGATTCGGCGAGGTCGCATCGACGGTCAGCACCGCGGCGTTCAGCAGCGTCTGCTCGGAGAGCATGATTCCCGACACCCACACCGCGAAGCCGCCGCCTCGGCGCAGCGAGAGGTCGTCGTGGGCGGCGGTCTCCTGCACGCCCTCGGTGCCCGGCCCGGCGAGCGCGGCGTCGGCCTCGTCGACGGTGATCGCCGCGTCGAGCGCGCGCTCGTGGCCGCCGCCGAGCTCGGCGGCTCCCTGCGCGCGCTCGGCCCGCGTGCGCGCGAACGCGAGCGGCACCACGACGAGCGAGACGAACGGCGCCGCGGCGATCCCCAGCGCGACGGCGGTCTGTCCGCCGGCGATGCCGATCGCGACCGCGAGCGCGAAGCAGACGCGTGAGACCGACTCCATCAGCACGAGCCCGCCGAACAGTCCGAAGCGCTCGTGGCCCGCGAGCCAGCCGCGGGCGAAGTAGCTGGCGGCATAGGCGAGCGTGCCGACGACGAGCACGATGTAGAGCGCTTCCTGATGTTCGAAGACGTCGTCGACCAGCGTGTCGTGAAGCGCCAGCGCGACGATCAGGAAGACCAGCGCGAACGTGCCCTGGATCAGCATCGGCACGCGCAGCGTGTGCGCCTCCTGCCCGCGCGCGCGGCGTTCGGCGATCGTGCGCGAGAGCAGCTGTTCGATCGGCCGATAGATCACCGAGATGATCACGAACATCACCGACCACAACAGGTCGATCCGCTTCGCGGGCTGTTCGCCGAGCACGTGGCTGGCGATCGAGAAGTAGGCGAATGTCAGCAGCCCGGTCGAGGCGATGCCGATCGACAGGATGCGCGCGCCCGCGCCGTATGACCGCCGCGGACCCTGGCCCTTGCGATGCTCCACCGAGCGCTCGTGCTCGAGCCCCTGGCGACCCTCTGCGGCCTCAACCCCGCGGTCGGAGCCGCCCACGCCGCTAGAGGCGGACAAGCAACATCGTCCAGGGGAACGGCGAGCGCAGCTCGACGACCTCGCCGTGCTGTGAGAGCAGCTTCGCGAACGAGCGCTTGGACCAGTGGTTCAGGTGCCCGGGGGTGTTGCCGAGCTGCGGGATGTAGGCGCCGCGGGCCATGTTCAGCATCCGCCACAGCGGCTCGCGCGGCACCGACACGAGCAGGTGGCGTTCGGCGCAGCGGGCCATCTCCGCGACGGTGTGCTCGGGGTCGGGCACGTGCTCGAGCACCTCGATCGCGCACGCGAGATCGAACTCGCTCTCGGCGAAGGGCAGGTCCTCCGCGGGCATCGTGCGGTATTCGAGGTTCGGCGCCTCACGGGCGGCCCAACCGGCCTGGATCGACTCCTCCTCGAGGTCGATCCCCACGACGCGGGCCTCGGGGCGCTCCAGCGCCCAGCGCTGCACGAGCACGCCCTCGCCGCAGCCGACGTCGAGCAGCGAGCGGGGCGCGGCCATTGCCATCAGCTCGGCCAAAGTGCGCTCGAAGCCGCCCATCAGGCGTCGCACGACCGGGTTGGTGGAGCCATACTTGTCGTAGGTGTTGCCGGTGACGATCCCCTCTTCGGAGACGGTCACGCTGCCGGCGCCGCTCACAGGCGCATCGCCTCCTCGCGCTCGGGCTGCCCGGGTTCGTAGTGGGAGGGCTCGACGCCGAGCTGCAGCTCGATTCGCCGCACGCGCTCGAAGGTCTTCTGCGTCATCACACGCTGGGCGGCGAGCAGGTCGCCGATCACGCCGAGCGCGAACAGCACGACGGCGGCGATGAACAGCACGGCGCCGAGGATCAGCGACTGCACGTGGCCCTTGCCGTTGCCGTCGGCGTAGGCGACCACAAAGCGGATCCAGACGCCGATCGCGGCGAGCCCGAACAGCAGCGCGAGGCTCCAGAACACCCGCAGCGGCTCGTACTGGGCATAGATGCGGAAGATCGAGAGCGCGTTGCGGCGCACGTAGGCGCCCATCGAGGGGAACAGCCGCGACTCGCGCGTCTTGGGGTTGGTCCTGATCGGGACGTGGTCGACGGCGACGAGCAGCTTGCCCGCCTGGATGATCGTCTCGAGCGTGTAGGTGAACTTCGAGACGACCAGCATCTGGATCGCGGCCTCGCGGTTGTAGGCGCGAAAGCCCGAGGTCGTGTCGGGCACGGAGGTCGAGGAGGCCTGGCGCACGACCCAGGAGCCGAGCCGCTGCAGCGACTTCTTCAACGGCGAGAAGTGCTCGATCCCGGTGACCTCGCGGTCGCCGACGACCATGTCCGCTTGCCCGGCGAGGATCGGCCGCACGAGCCGGACGATGTCGGGCCCGTAGTACTGGTTGTCGGCGTCGGTGTTGACGATCACGTCGGCGCCGAGCTTGAGCGCGGTGTCGATGCCGGCCTGGAAGCCGGCGGCCAGGCCCTTGTTGTTGGTCAGGCGCACGAGGTGGTCGACGCCGTGGGCACGGGCGACCGCGACGGTCTCGTCAGTCGAGCCGTCGTCGACCACCAGCCACTCGACGACGTCGAATCCGTCCACCTCGCGGGGCAGGTCGGCGAGCGTCTGGGGGAGCTGATCTGCCTCGTTGAAGCAGGGGATCTGGATGATGAGCTTCATGTCGAGATATGCCTGAGCTTCATCGGCACGATTGCCTAGACTTGGCTTCCGGCAGTATCCCAAAGCGCGACCACGGTCCCTGACACCGGGCGTGCGGGCGGCGCCGGCGCCGGTGCTCGCGCCGGCCGAGTCTCGATGGAAAGCGCGACGCTCACCCGGCGGAGACCGGGCTCGATCCGGTTCGGGCGACTGCGCGCCGTGCGCGCGGCGACCTGGGCGAAGCTCGCCTTCGCGGCGATGTGCGTGGGCGCGCTGATCGGCTACTTCGTCTACCCGACCTACCCGACCTACGACTCCTTCTACGCGCTGCTCTGGGGCCGCGACCTGCTGCACGCCCACCTGCCGGACTTCCGCGTCTACCGCGGCCCGACCGAGCATCCGCTGGCGATCGCCTTCGGCATGTTCTGCTCGATCTTCGGCCAGGGTGGCGCGCGGCTGATGGTGCTCGGCTCGATCGGCTCCTACGTGGCCCTGGTCGCGGGCATCTATCGCCTCGGGCGGCTGTGCTTCGGCCCGGTGGTGGGGCTGGTCGCGGGCCTGTTGGTGCTGAGCCGCTTCTTCCTGGAGAACCTCGCGGCGCAGGGCTATCTGGACATCTCCTACGTGGCGCTGATCGTGTGGGCGGTCGTGCTCGAGGTCGAAAAGCCGCGCCGCGGCCGGCCGGTGTTGGGGCTGCTGGCGCTCGCGGGGCTGCTGCGCCCCGATGCATGGCTGCTCGCGGGCGCGTATTGGCTGTGGTGCGTGTGGCCGACGAAGGCCAACCGCATCTCGATGCGAAAGCGCGCGGCATACCTGGCGCTGGCGGCGGTCGGGCCGGTCGTGTGGGTGCTGGTGGACCTGATCGTCACGGGCAAGCCGTTCTACTCGCTGAACTCGACCGCGGGCCTGGCGCAGGAACTCGGGCGCACGCAGGGCCTGGCGAGCGTGATCGGCTCGGTCTGGACGTTCGCGGTGCGGATCGACAAGCTGCCGGTGCTGGCGGGGGCGATCGTCGGCGTCGGGCTCGCGGTCTGGCTGACGCCGAAGCGCACCCGCACGCCGCTGGTGGCGCTGGTGCTGCTGCTCGGCGTGTTCGTGCTGGAGGGCGCGGCGGGAGCCTCGGTGATCGACCGCTACCTGATGGGCGCGGCGATCATGCTGGTGTTGTTCTGCGCGGTGGCGATCGGCGGCTGGGCGATGCTCGAGAAGGGCACGTGGATGCGCCGCGTGTGGATGGCGGGCGCGGCGCTGCTGGTGATCTACGGCGCGACCTCGGCGGCGACGACGCTGAACCTGACGAGCCTGCGCAACACGCTGGCCTACCACGAGGACTTCCACAAGGGGCTCGCGGTCGCGTTGAACGATCCGGCGGTGAAGCGCGAACTGGAGCGCTGCCCGCTGCTGACGCTGCCGAACAACAAGCTGATCCCGGACGCGCGCTGGATCCTCGACACCCGAAATCAGCGCGATATCGTCGCCCGCAGCCAGGCGCGGGCCGACGTGCACAAGGGCTCGCACGCGCTGGAGAACCGCATCAAGCGCGGCAGCGTCGCGGTCTTCCCGCTGGGCAGCGCCGTGTTCTACGAGGCGATCGTCGACGTCGGCGACGACGCCCGCGACCAGATTCCGCAGGACGGCTACCACCGCATCTTCACGAGCCGCTACTACGCGATCTATGGCAACTGCTGAGCGGTCGCGGGCCGCGGCCCGCTTCGACCTGCCCCGCCGCTGGGCGTGGCCGGCGCTCGCGGCAGTCCTCGCGGGTGGCCTGGGCCTGCGCCTGTGGGGCGTGCAGCAGGGCTTGCCCTACGCCTACAACACCGACGAGGCCGACCACTTCGTGCCGCGGGCGGTGGCGATGTTCGGGCACGACCTGAACCCGCACTACTTCGCGAACCCGCCGGGCTTCACCTACGTGTTGCACTACCTGTTCGCGCTCGCCTACGGCGGCGCGGACGGGGTCCGCCATGCGTTCGTGCACCACCCGACGGAGGTCTACACGCTGGCCCGCGTGGCGGCGGCGCTGCTGGGGGTGCTGGCGCTGTGGCTGCTCTACCTGACGGGGGCGAGGCTGTTCGGCCGCGCGGTCGGCCTGCTGGCGGCGGCGGTCGAGGCGGTGGCGTTCCTGCCGGTGTTCTACTCGCACCTGGCGCTGAACGACGTGCCGACGCTCGCGCCGCTGACGCTCTCGCTGCTGGGCAGCGCGGGCGTGCTGACGAAGGGCCGAAAGCGCGACTACGCGCTCGCGGGCGTGGGGCTGGGCCTGGCCTGTGCGACGAAGTACACCGCGGGAATCGTGCTGCTGCCGTTCATCGCCGCCGTGGCGGCGCGTGTCCTGCGGCGGGCCGACCCCGACCCCGACACCAAATCCCATCCCGACCCCAATCTCGGCCCCGACACCGACCCGAACCCCGGCCCCGAGGACCGCTCGAAGCTCCTGCTGCGTGCTGCGCTCGGCGTCGCGCTGATGGCGGTCCTGGCGTTCGCGGCGTTCTTCGCGGCAAACCCGTTCTGGCTGCTGGACTACAAGGCGTTCCACGCGGAACTGGTCCATCAGTCCTCGCTCTCGGCCGAAGCACAGGGCAAGCTGGGCGCGCCGAAACAGGGCGGTCTCCTCTACTACCTGTGGTCGTTGAGCTGGGGCCTGGGCTGGCTTCCGGCGCTGGCGGCGCTCGGTGGGGCGTTCGCGATCTGGTGGCGCAGGCGGGCGCTGGGTTGGCTGCTGGTGCCGGCGCCGGTCCTGTTCCTGGTGTTCATGGGCTTGCAGGGCCGCTACTTTGGCCGCTGGCTGATGCCGATCCTGCCGATGCTGTGCCTGCTGGCGGCGTTCTTCGCATTGCGCTCGGCGGCCTGGCTCGCGGCGGCGATCCGTCCTCGTCGCAAGGCGGTGGGGCTCGTGGCGGCGGGCGTGCTCTCGGCGCTGCTGCTGGCGCAGGGGCTCGTCTACGGCGTCCACTCGGGCCTGGTGCTGGCACGCGCGGACACGCGAAACCTGACCCGCGACTGGATGCTTGCGAACGTGCCTGGACGTGCGCGGATCGTGGCGGAGCCGATCTCTCCGGACGGCTGGGCGCGCGAGTACCCGGGCAGCGTGCCGCCGAGCGAGAACCCGGGCGTCTGGCGCAAGTACCCCGACCTCGTGAGCCGCCTGTCGCCCGCGGACCCCTCGGGTCCCCTGCTGCGGCACGGCTTGAAGGTGGTGGGCCTGGAGAACTACGTGCGCACGCTGAGCCCGGCGCTGGTGGGCTACTACGAACAGCGCGGCTACTGCTGGGTGGTGAGCGGCTCGACGCAGTCGGGCCGTGCCTTCGCGGACCGGCGCACGGTGCCGCTGGCGATCGCCTACTACCGCACGTTGCAGGAACGCGGCGAAGTGGTGTTCCGCTCCTCCCCCTACGCCCGCGGCGAGGGGCCGGTGCCGTTCGGCTTCGACTGGAGCTTCGACTACTACCCGCTGGCCTATGACCGCCCGGGGCCCGCGATCACGATCTACCGCCTGCGCGGGGGCAGGTGCGCGCGCTGAGCAGGGTTATCCTGGGAGCTTGAGATGACGATCAGCACCGACACCGACAGGGCGCATCTGGCGCGGGCGATCGAGCTCGCGGGCAACGGCACGGGCTCGGTCAAGCCGAATCCCGTGGTGGGCGCGGTGATCGCGCGCGGCGAGCAGGTGCTGGGCGAGGGCTGGCACGAACGCTACGGCGCCGCCCACGCGGAGGTCAATGCGATCGAGGCGTGTGGCCTTGAGGATCTGAGCAACGCGACGCTGTATGTGTCGCTGGAGCCCTGCTGCCACGAGGGCAAGACGCCGCCTTGCACGGAGGCGATCCTGCAGGCGGGGATCAGGCGCGTGGTCGTGGGCTCGGACGACCCGACCGAGAAGGCATCGGGCCGGGGCCTCGGAATCCTCCGCGACGAGGGCGTGGAGGTGGTGCTGGCCGACGGCGAGCAGGCCACGCGCGCGCGCCTGTTGAACCAGGCCTTCCGCAAGCACGCCCGCGTGGGACGCCCGTGGGTGCTGTTCAAGTCGGCGATGACGCTCGACGGCAAGGTTGCGACGCGCACGGGCGACTCGCAGTGGATCAGCGGCGAGGACAGCCGCGCGCTGGCGCACCGCTGGCGCGCCTCGGTCGACGCGGTTGTCGTTGGGATCGGCACGGCGCTGGCGGATGACCCGCAGCTGACGGCGCGCCCCGAAGGCGAGCCCGCGGACCCTTCGGAGCAGCCGCGGCGGGTGGTGTTCGACACGCTGGGGCGGCTTCCGCCGAGCTCGCAGCTGGTCTCGGCGGCGAGCGAGATACCGCTGACGGTCGTGGTCTCGCGCGCGGCGGCGCGGTCCGATACCGACGCGCTGGAAGCGGCCGGCGCGCAGGTGCTGGTGGCGACGGGCGAGAACGAGCCCGCGCGCGTGCGCTCGGCGCTCGAGCAGCTCGGCGCGATGGGCGCGGCCTCGGTGCTGCTGGAGGGCGGGCCGCATCTGGCGGGCGCGTTCCTGGACGCGGGCGAGATCGACGAGGTGCGCCTGTTCCTGGCGCCGCTGCTGTTGGGCGGCAGCGCGGCGCGCGACCCGCTGGAGGGAATGGGCGTCGAGCGCATCTCCGAGGCGATGCGCGCCCTGAGCTTCGACTACGAGCGCGTGGGCGAGGATCTGCTGATCTCGGCACGACTGCGCGAGTGGTGAAGTTTTTAATGATTAATAGAAATAAAAAAGACTGGCGCAGCGGATGTTCACGGGCCTGATCGAGGACCTGGGCAGCGTCAGCTCACTGGAGCTCGACGATGCAGGCGCGCGCGTGCGCATCGCCACGCGGCTGGCGAGCGAGCTCGGCGAGGGGGACTCGATCGCGGTCAACGGCGTCTGCCTGACGGCGACCGAGGTGCGTGCGGACGGTTTCACGGCCGAGGTCATGTCCGAGACGCTGAGGCGCTCCTCGCTGAGCGCGCTGGCGCCCGGCGCGGCGGTCAACCTGGAGCTGCCGTTGCGCGCGAGCGACAGGCTTGGCGGCCACGTCGTGCAGGGTCACGTCGACGGCACGGGGACCGTCACGGCGATCCTCGCCGACGGGATCGCGCGCGTGCTCGAGGTCGAGGTCGAACCTCGGCTCACCCGTTATCTGGTGGAGAAGGGCTCGGTGGCGCTCGACGGCGTCAGCCTGACGGTCAGCGCGATCGGCGAGCAGGGCTTCGCGGTCTCGCTGATTCCCGAGACGCTGCAGCGGACGAGGCTTGGAGAGGTGGAGGTGGGGGCTGAGGTGAACGTCGAGGTCGACGTGCTGGCCAAGCACGTCGAGCGGCTTATGGGGTCGCAGGTGCGAACACCGACGACCGAAGGAGTGTCATGAGCACAGCACGCACGACCACGCCGTTCGCGACGGTCGAGGAAGCGATCGACGAGATCCGCGAGGGCCGGATGATCGTCGTCTGCGACGACGAAGACCGCGAGAACGAGGGCGATCTGGTGATGGCGGCCCAGTTCGTGACGCCCGAGGCGATCAACTTCATGGCGAAGGAGGCGCGCGGCTGGATCTGCCTGGCGCTGACGCCCGAGCGCTGCGAGGAGCTGGGCCTCGAGCTGATGACCGCGAAGAACGAGTCGGCCTTGCAGACGCCATTCACGATCACGATCGAGGCCCGCCACGGCGTCACGACAGGCGTCTCGGCGCATGACCGGGCGCACACGATGCAGGTCGCGGTGGACCCGAGCACCAAGCCCGAGGACTTGACCCAGCCCGGCCACGTCAACCCGTTGAAGGCCAAGCCGGGGGGCGTCCTGGAGCGCACGGGGCACACCGAGGCCAGCATCGATCTCGCCCGCTTGGCGGGCCTGATCCCGGCGGGCGTGATCTGCGAGGTGATGAACGAGGACGGCTCGATGGCGCGGGTCCCGGACCTCGCCGAGTATTGCGAGCGCCACGGGCTGAAGATGGTCACGATCGCGGACCTGATCGCCTATCGCCGCCGCAACGACCGGCTGATCGAGCGCGTGGTCTCGACGGGGCTGCCGACGACGTTCGGCGACTTCCAGGCGATCGGCTACCGCTCGATGGTCGATGACAAGCACCACGTCGCGCTCGTGAAGGGCGACGTGGCCGGTAAGCCGGACGTGCTGGTGCGCGTGCACTCGGAGTGCTTGACCGGCGACGTGTTCCACTCGCTGCGCTGCGACTGCGGCGAGCAGCTCGAGGCGGCGCTGGCGATGATCGAGCGCGA
The DNA here is from genome assembly GCA_036267655.1 of Solirubrobacteraceae bacterium. Taxonomy (GTDB): domain Bacteria; phylum Actinomycetota; class Thermoleophilia; order Solirubrobacterales; family Solirubrobacteraceae; genus Palsa-744. The sequence continues at coordinate 80,663 of DATAVP010000005.1, read as the reverse complement.
GGGTCAGGGCGTGCTTCTGTACCTCGCTCAGGAGGGGCGCGGGATCGGCCTGTTGAACAAGCTGCGCGCCTATCGCCTGCAGGAGGAGGGCCTCGACACCGTCGAAGCCAACGAGCGCCTGGGCCTGCCCGCGGACCTGCGCGACTACGGGATCGGCGCGCAGATCCTCGCGGACCTGGGCCTGTCCTCGATCAGGATCCTCACGAACAACCCGAAGAAGATCCGCGGCCTGGAGGGCTACGGCCTGTCGGTCAGCGCCCAGATCCCGATCGAGCACGCGCCGAACGCCCACAACGAGGCGTACCTGCGCACGAAGGCCCAGCGCATGGGGCACACGCTCCACCACCAGGGGCTGAACCTCGACGCCGAGCTGCTGCACGCCGAGCGCGAGCACGACCGGGCCGTCGCCGACGACCGCGCCGAGCGCGACCGCTCCGAGGGGGAGGAGCGCTAGTGGCCGAGCGCTACGCGATCGCGGTCGGCCGCTTCTACGAGGATCTCGCGAAACGGCTCGTGGACGGCGCGCGGGCGGCGTTCGTCGAGGACGGCGAGCACACGGTCGAGGTGTTCGACGTGCCCGGGGCCTATGAGCTGCCGCTCGCGGCGAGCTACGCCGCCCGCTCTGGGCGCTTCGCCGGCGTCGCTTGCCTGGGCGCGGTGATCAGGGGGGAGACCGACCACTACGACTTCGTCTGCGCCGAGGCGGCGCGCGGCGTGATGCAGGTGCAGCTTCAGACCGGCGTGCCGTGTGCGTTCGGCGTGCTCACGGTCGAGAACATGGAGCAGGCGCTCGCGCGCTCGGGCGGCGGCAAGCGCGACCAGGGGCGCCACGCCGCCGAGGCCGTGCTGCGGATGGCGGAGCTTCGCGCCCGGCTCGCGAACGGCTAGACTGCGCGCGATGGCAAAGGTGTGTCACAGCTGTGGGAAGGGACCGGCGTTCGGCAACAGCCGCAGCCACTCGATGGTCGCGACCAGGCGCCGCTTCGACCCGAACCTGCAGAAGGTGCGGATCCTCGTGGGCAAGGCTCCGCGACGCGTCTACGTCTGTACACGCTGCCTCAAGGCGGGCAAGGTACAGAAGGCTGTCTAGCCTTTCGAGGGCTGTCTAGCCTTTCCGGCGGACCGATGTCCGCTTAGCAAGAGACGTTCCGGCTGCGCAAGCTGATAAGACGTTCTCCGTGACAGACACGAATCTGGGCCGCTTTCGCACCGCTGTGGCGGGGGCGCTGGCGCATCTGGAATCTCGTCGCCAGGAGGTCAACGACCTGAACGTGTTCCCGGTCGCGGACGGTGACACCGGCGACAACATGGCCTTGACGCTGCGCGCGGTGCTCGAGGAGCTCGACCGCCTGCAGAGCGACGGTCCCCGCACGATCGACGAGATCGGACGCGAGGAGATCGTTGAGTCCGTGGCGCGCGCGGCGCTGTTGGGTGCGCGCGGGAACTCGGGCGTGATCCTCTCGCAGCTGATCCGCGGCGCGGCGGAGGAGCTGGTCTCTCGGCCCGGCCAGCTGATCGACGCGACCCTGATCGGCGCGGCGCTGGCGAAAGCCGCGGACCGCGCCTACTCCTCGGTGCGCGAGCCCGCCGAGGGCACGATCCTCACGGTCGCGCGCGAGATGGCGCACAAGATCGTGACCGACGTCGCGCACAGCTCCGAGAACCCGCGCCTGGGGCCGGCGACCGAACCCAGCGAGCAGGACGCGGCGATCGCGGCGGCGCTCGAGCGCGCGGTGATCGCGGGCCAGGACTCGGTCAAGCGCGGGCCTGAGCTGCTCGCGGCGCTGCGCGACGCGGGCGTGGTCGATGCGGGCGGCTACGGCCTGACGATCATGTTCGCGGGCGTGGTCGCGGCGCTGCGCGGCGATGAGGCCCCCGAGCTCGACCACTACGCCCCGGCGCGGATCACGCACCCGGAGCACAGCTCGGGCACCTACCGCTTCTGCACGAACTTCGCGGTCATCGGCAGTGGCCTCAGCCCGGGCCGCTTCATCGAGCCGCTGGAGGCGCTCGGCGACTCGGTGCTGGTGGTGGGCGACGCAAAGACGCTGAAGGTCCACCTGCACACCGATGAGCCCGAGCGGGCGACGGCGGTGTTCGCGGAGGCGGGCGAGGTTTCGCGCCTGGACGTCGCGGACATGCGTCTGCAGGTCCAGGAGCGCGACACGCGCCTGGGGCGCGCCGACGCCACCGAGGCCAACGGCGCCTCGGCGAACGGCGCGGCGAACGACAGATCGGCCGACGGCGCCGCTTCGAGCGGCGCCGCGACGAACGGCGCATCGAGCAACGGCGCGGCCCCGGCACGCGCCGCCGGATCGAGCCCCGCCAACGCCGCGGCACGCTGCGGCGCGGTGGCGGTCGTCAGCAGCGAGGGCCTTGCTGAGCTGTTCCGCGAGCTCGGCGTGCGGACGCTCGACGGCGGACCGACCCTGAATCCCTCGACCTACGACCTGCTCGCCGCGATCCACGAGGTGCCCGCCGAGGAGGTCGTGGTGCTGCCGAACAGCGCGAACGTGATCATGGCGGCCGAGCACGCGGCGCGGCTGTCGGACAAGCAGGTCCACGTGGCCCCGACGACCAGCCAGCAGGCCGGTCTCGCGGCGGCGGTCGCGCTCTCGCCGGACAGCTCCGTGGAGCAGAACGCCAGGGCGATGAGCGAAGCGCTCGCGCACGTGCGCACGGGCGCGGTGGCGCCCGCGGCACGCGACGACGCGCAGGGCCGCTTCACGCGCGGCGAGGCCGTCGGCTTCGTGCAGGACGAGGTGCTGGCCTGGGGCGATCCGAGCGAGACGCTGCGCGCGATCCTGACCGCGCTCGCGGAGGGCGACGGCGAGCGCGGCGAGCCCGAGCTGATCAGCGTGCTCGCGGGCGAGGGCGCGCCGCTGGGCCTGGGCGAGATCGAGGGCATGGTCAACGGCGGCGTCGAGCTCGAGCTGCGCCAGGGCGGCCAGCCCGCCTACTGGTGGCTGCTCGCCGCCGAGTAGAACCCGCGCTTACGACCGCCGAGGCGATCATCATGGCGCGCCATGCCCGCGACGAGCACCCAGGAGCCTGAGGCGGAGCGTGCCGAGATCGTGGACGCGGACCCGTCGGTCGTGAGGATCTCCGGCGGCGGCCTGCCCGCGTTCGGCGAGACGCGCGCGCTGGATCGCGCGGAGATGCTGGCCGCGCCGGTGCGCTGGCCGCGCCCGCAGCGGCTGGCGGAGCCGCTCGAGCTGCCGGGCGGCAAGGTCGCGGAGGGTATGCGCGCGCTGGGGCTGAACACCGTCGGCGAGCTGCTCGAGCACCTGCCGCGAGACAGCCGCGAGGCGCGCACGGTGGCGAACCTGCGCGCGGACGAGCAGGCCACGGTGGCGGTGCGCGTTCGCGCGATCGCCGCGCGGCCCGTCAGGCGCCGCGGCATGCGCCCGCTGGTCGAGGCCACGGTCCACGACGAGACCGGCAGCATGCGCGTGACCTTCTTCAACCAGCCCTGGCTCGTGCAGCGCTACCCGCCGGGCACGAGCCTGCTGCTGCACGGCAAGGCCGACGCCCGCGGCGGCTTTCGCGTGTCCCATCACGCGCTCGGCTCGCAGCCGATGCTCGCGCCGGCAGAGGCCGACACCTCGGCCGAGGCGCAGCAGCCGGAGTCGGAGTCGGCCTCCTCGCCGCCATCTCCCGCAGCGCCGCCGCCGGCCTCGCGCGAGCAGGCGGGCGCGGTGGCGCACTACCCGGCGACGGAGGGCGTCAGCTCGACGCAGATCCTGACGCTCGTGCAGGGAGCGCGGGATCGTCTGGCCGACGTCTGCGAGCCGCTGCCGGCCTTGACGCGGGCGCAGGAGCTGCTGCCCGACCGTCCGAGCGCGTTGGCGGCGATGCACTTCCCGCGCGACGCCGAGGACACGGCGCAGGGCCGCTCGCGCCTGGCCTTCGACGAGCTGCTGCTGACCCAGCTCGTGTTCCTGCTGCGGCGCGCGCGGCGTCGCGAGCACGAGGGCGCGCCCGCATTGTGCGAGGCCCCCGAGTTGAGCACGCGCTGGCTGGAGCAGGTGCTCCCGTTCTCGCCGACGGGCGATCAGCGACGGGCGATCGCCGAGATCGACGCGGACATCGCGGGCTCGCGCGCGATGCAGCGCCTGCTGATGGGCGAGGTCGGCAGCGGCAAGACCGTGGTCGCGCTCTACGCGATGCTGCGCGCGGTCGAGCACGGCGCGCAGGCCGCGCTGATGGCGCCGACCGAGACGCTGGCCGAACAGCACTTCGCCACGATCCAGCGGCTGCTCGGCGCCGAGAACGTGGCCTGCGCGCTGCTGACGGGCTCGACCACGGCGCGGATGCGCCGCGACACGCTGGGCAAGCTCGCCAGCGGCGAGTGCTCGCTGCTGGTCGGCACGCACGCGCTGATCGAGCCCGACGTCGAGTTCCGCTCGCTGGCGGTCGCCGTGGTTGACGAGCAGCACCGCTTCGGCGTGCGCCAGCGCGCGGCGCTGCACGAGAAGGGCACGCCGCACATGCTGCACATGACCGCGACGCCGATTCCCCGCACACTGGCGCTGGCGCGCTACGGCGATCTGGAGACGAGCACGCTGCACGAGCTCCCGGCGGGTCGCCAGCCGATCGACACCCGCATCGTGGCGGGCGAGCGCGCGCGTGCTCGGGCCTACGAGGAGCTGCGTGAGCAGTTGCGCGCCGGGCGTCAGGCGTTCGTGGTCTGCCCGCTGATAGAGCAGCAACCCGAGCCCGCTGCCGCTGGTGCCGCGGGCTCGAGCGCCGGGACGGAGGGCGCGTCGAGCGCCGGCGCCGGCCGCGGCGGGCTCGGAGAGCTGCGCGCGGCGACCGCCGAGCTCGAGCGGCTGCGCAAGGGCGAGCTGCAGGGTTACGAGCTGGTGCTGCTGCACGGCGGCATGCGCCCGCGTGAGAAGCAGGAGGCGATGGCGGCGTTTGCCTCGGGCCGCGCCGACGTGCTCGTGGCGACGACGGTGATCGAGGTCGGGATCGATGTGCCGAATGCGACCGTGATGCTCGTCGAGAACGCGGAGCGCTTCGGGATCTCCCAGCTGCACCAGCTCCGCGGGCGCATCGGACGCGGCGAGCATCGCGCGAGCTGCCGCCTGATGGGGCCGCCGGGCTCGGCCCGGCTGCGGGCGCTGGCCGAGCACTCCGACGGCTTTCGCCTCGCCGAGATCGACCTCGAGCTGCGCAGCGAGGGCGAGCTGGTCGGCCTGCGCCAGTCGGGCATTCGCCAGTTCACGATCGCCGAGCTGCCAAAGGACGCGGAGCTGCTGGAGCGCGCACGGGCCTGCGCGCGGGCGCTGCTGGAGGCGGACCCGCAGCTCGGCACGCCGGAGAACGCGCTGCTGGGCCGGCGCCTGCGCGAGGAGTTCGGCGAGCAGGCGCTCGAGCCGATCCCGGCTTAGGCGCTCGACCAAGCTCGGCAGCGTCTCGCACGGGCGCGGCGGCCGAACCGCGTTACGGTCCCGAGATGCGGGTGATCGCGGGAGAGTTCGGCGGCCGGCGCCTGCAAGCGCCACGCGGACGCACAACGCGTCCGACGGCCGATCGCGTGCGCGAGGCGCTGTTCGCGATGCTGGGCCCGCTGGCCGGGGCCGAGGTGCTCGACCTGTTCGCGGGCAGCGGCGCGCTCGGGATCGAGGCGCTCTCGCGCGGCGCGTCGCAGGCCGTGTTCGTCGAGCGCGACGCGGGCGCGCTGCGCTCGCTGGGGGCGAACATCGAGGCGCTCGGGCTCGCTCCGGCGCGGGCGCAGGTGCGCCGCTCGGAGGCGCTCGCGGCGCTCCGGAGCGCACGCGAGCGCAAAGAGACATACGATCTGATCTTCATCGACCCTCCCTACAGCCAGGCACGCGACTGGGGGCCGGAGCTCTCGGCGGCGCTGCCGCAACTGCTCGGGCCGGGCGCGCGTGTGGTAGTCGAGAGCGACCGTCGGGCGCCGCTGCAAGTGGAGCTCGAGCTGGAGCGCGAGCGGCGTTACGGGGACACATCAATCAGGATCCACCTGCATCAATGACGCCGTCCACGAAGTCGATAGCCGTCTGCCCGGGCTCCTATGACCCGCTCACGAACGGCCACCTGGACGTGATCCGCCGCGCGGCGCGGCTGTATGACGAGGTGGTGGTCGCGGTCGTGAACCGATCCGTGCGCAAGAGCACGGCGCTGTTTGACATCGACGAACGGATGGGCTTCATCGAGCGCGCGATCGCCGATTTGGAGGGGGTCCGCGCCGAGCCCTTCTCGACGCTGGTCGTGGAGTTCGCACGCAAGGTCGGGGCGGGCGCGATCGTCAAGGGCCTGCGCGCGATCTCGGACTTCGAGTACGAGTTGGAGATGAACCAGCTCAACCGCCGCCAGGACCCCGATATAGAGTCCGTCTACCTGATGGCGAGCCCGCAGTACAGTTTTCTGTCATCCAGCGGCGTCAAGGAGCTGGCCACGTTCGGCGGCAGGATCGACGATCTTGTCCCCGAAGAGGTCGCGAGACGCTTGCAGGAAGAGCTGCGACGCTGACGAAATGGGACGACACGTGATCTCGAACTCGATTTCAGGCCCCTGTGGGCCGTTGACCACGCTGGGCTAGGCCAAACATGGATGTCCTCGTACTCATAGACAAGCTCGACGATCTCGTCCACAACGCGAAATCGGTGCCGATGACCGATCAGGTGCGTGTGGACAAGGAGGAGATCTACGACATCCTCGACCAGATGCGCGCGACGATCCCCGAGGAGATCAAGCAGGCGCGCTGGATCGTCAAGGAGCGCCAGGAGATGCTTGCCGAGGCCAAGAAGGAGGCCGAGCGGATCATCAAGGATGCCCGCGAGCGTCAGGAGCGTCTGGTCGGCGAGGAGGAGGTCACCAAGCAGGCCGAGCGCGCCGCCGAGGACATCGTCGAGGACGCACGCGCCCGCGAGCGCGAGATTCGACTGGGCGCCGAGGACTACGCGGATGAGATTCTCAACACGCTCGAGGTCAACCTCTCGAAGTTCATCGCCGCCGTGCAACGCGGCCGCGAGCGACTGCAGGGCAAGGACGAACCAGCCGAAGTGGGCTGATTCGCGGCGGTCTGGCGACCGTCGTTGTGTGAGGAACGCACGCTTGCGCGGGCTGTCGTTGGGGTAGGGTCCCCGCGGGATGGACGCTCGTGAAGCCCGATACAAGCTGCAGGTCGCAAGGACGCTGCTGGCGACCGGCATGCTGGCGCCCGAACGGCCCGACAAGGCGCTGCGCTCGCTGGGCGCGCTGCGGCGCTGGGGGCCGAGCTCGCCCGCGGCCTATCTCGGCGGCGCGATCCGTTTCCCCGACCGGGCGGCGGTCATCGACGATCGCGGCGCGGTCAGCTACCGCGACATGCACCTGCGCACGAACGCGCTCGCGAGCGAGCTGCGTCGCGCGGGCATCGGCGAAGCGCAGGATGTCGCGATCATGTGCCGCAACCACCGCGGCTTCATCGAGACGACGGTCGCCTGCGCGAAGCTGGGCGCGGGCGCGCTGTACCTGAACACGGCCTTCGCCGGGCCGCAGATCACCGACGTGCTGCGGCGCGAAGACCCCGCGGCGGTGATCTATGACGAGGAGTTCGCCGAGCTCGTGGCCGAGGGTGCGCAAGGGCGCAAACGCTACGTCGCCTGGAGCGAATCGGATGAGACGACGAACGCCGCGGCCGAGCGCAACGGCGCGGGCGGCGAGCTCACGCTCGAGCAGTTGATCGCTGTCGGGTCGAGCGCCGAGCTCGCGCCGCCGGCCGACAAAGGCCGCGTGGTGATCCTCACCTCGGGCACGACCGGCACGCCGAAGGGCGCCTCGCGCAAGCAGCCCGACACGCTGGAGCCGGCGGCTGCGCTGTTCTCGAAGATCCCGCTGAGGGCGCGCCAGACGACGATGATCGCGGCGCCGCTGTTCCACTCCTGGGGCTACGCGCATTTCACGCTCGGGCTCGCGCTGTCCTCGACGCTCGTGCTGCGGCGGCGCTTCGATCCCGAGCAGACGCTCGACGCCGTCTCCCAGCACCGCGCCAGCGCGCTCGCGGTCGTGCCGGTGATGCTGCAGCGGATCCTCGAGCTGGGGCCGAGCACGCTCGCGCGCTATGACACGAGTGGCCTGCGGGTGATCGCGGTCAGCGGCTCGGCGCTCCCGGGCGAGCTGGCGACGCGCGCGATGGACACCTTCGGCGACGTGCTCTACAACCTCTACGGCTCGACCGAGGTCGCCTGGGCGACGATCGCGACGCCCGCGGACCTGCGCGCGGCGCCCGGCACCGCCGGACGCCCGCCGATGGGCACCGTCGTCAAGCTGCTCGACCCCGAGGGCCACGAGGCGCCCGCAGGCGAGGGAGGGCGCATCTTCGTAGCCAACGAGCTGATGTTCGAGGGCTACACCGGGGGCGGCAACAAGGAGATCGTCGCCGGGCTGATGAGCACGGGCGACGTCGGGCACTTCGATCCCGCCGGGCGCCTGTTCGTCGACGGTCGCGACGATGAGATGATCGTCAGCGGCGGCGAGAACGTGTTTCCGCGCGAGATCGAGGACCTGCTCGCCGATCACGAGGCGATCGAGGAGGTCGCCGTGGTGGGCGTGCCCGACGACGAGTTCGGCCAGCGCCTGAAGGCATTTGTGGTTCTGCGCGAGGGCGCGAGCCTGAGCGAGCAGGACGTGCAGTCCTACGTGAAGGCGAACCTGGCCCGCTACAAGGTGCCGCGCGAGGTGATCTTCCTGGCGGAGCTGCCGCGCAACGCGACGGGCAAGGTGCTCAAGCGAGAGCTGCAGGCGGCCTAGCGGCGGCGTTCGCGAGCATCAGCGCGCGCTCGGCGTCGTGCGAGTCATAGCGCAGCAGCGCCGGGAACGAACGGGCGATCGGTAGGGGAGCGCGACCAGCGTCGCCTGGGTGCCAAGACCCGTGACCCGTTGCCGAGCGTGAGCAGGCGAAAGTCGCGCGAGGCGCGCAGCGGCTCGACGTCGACCGCGACGCGGCGCAGGAGCCGGGCGACCGCGCCGCGGCGGGAACCGGGCGGTCGCTGAGGGTCGGCTGCGGGCACACGGCCAGTCAAGCAGGGCCCGACACGGCCTCGCTAGCCTGGAGACGATGGCTGCTGAGGCTCACGACTTCGATCTCGGCGCGCTGCGCCTGAGCTCCGGCGAGGGTCGCCGACTCGAGCTCGACGTGCCGATCCAGGCGCTCGAGCTGGGCGGCGAGCGCTATGAGGCGCTGCCCGAGCGGGTGCCCGTGACGCTCGAGGTCTCGCGCATGATGGGCGGCGGCTACGCGCTGCGGCTGCGCTTCGCGGCCACGCTCAGCGGCCCCTGCATGCGTTGCCTGAAGCCCGCGCAGCCGAGCATCGAGATCGACGCACGCGAGGTCGACCGGCCGGGGGAAGGCGAGGAGCTCGAAAGCCCCTACGTCGAGCAGGAGACGCTCGAGATCGCGGCCTGGGCGCACGACGCCTTCGCGCTCGCCGCCCCCAACCAGGTGCTGTGCCGCGAGGACTGCGCGGGGCTGTGCCCGATCTGCGCGACCGACCTCAACGAGGCCGGTCCCGAGCACACGCACGAGCGTGAGCCCGATCCGCGCTGGGCGAAGCTGCGCGAGCTCGAGCTCTAGGAGGCCCAGCCGGGCTCGCCCGCGCTGATCGGCGATCGCCGCGGCGCGAAGCTCGCCGTACACGAGCGCGGTCGTGCCGTCCGGGCACGCGGTCTGTCGGCTGGTAGCCTTCCTCGCTGCTCATGGCGGTCCCCAAGAAAAAGCAATCCCACAGTCGCACGGCCAAGCGTCGCGCGCAGCACAAGATCGGCACGCCCGCGGTGAACGCCTGCCCGCAGTGCCACAGCCCGCGCCGCCCGCACCGCGTGTGCCCGGTGTGCGGCTACTACGCCGGACGCGAGGTCGTGAGCGCGGCCACGCACGGCCACGATCACGACCACGAGCACGAGCACGACGAGTAGCGGGCCGGTGGCTTCCGAGCCGCTGTCCGCCGCCGCTTCCTCCGCAGCGCAGGAGATCCAGCAGCCGACCGAGGGGTCACGGCCGGTGATCGCGGTCGACTGCAACGGCGCGGATCTCGGCCCCGCCGAGGTCGCTGCGGGCGCCGAGCTCGCGGCCGAGCGCGGGGCGCGCGTGATCCTGTTCGGCCCCGCGGCAGAGCTCCAGACGGCCTCGGCGAACGTTCGGATCGTCGATGCGCCGGTCTCGATCGCCAAGAGCGCCGACCCGGCCAGCGCGGTCCGCGCGCATCCGGATGCCTCGATCGTGCGGGCGGCGCGCGCGGTCGCGGCGGGCGAGGCGCAGGCGCTCGTCTGCGCCGGGGGCACCGGCGCGGCGCTGGCTGCGGGCCTGTTCAACATCAAGCGCACGCGCGGCATCTACCGGCCCGCGCTGGCGCTGCCGCTGCCGTTCCCGGGGCGGACCGTGACGCTGCTGGACGTCGGCGCGAACGCCGCCGTGCGCCGCGAGCACCTCGTGCAGTTCGCGTTCATGGGGGCGGCGCTGGCGAGCACCGTGCTCGGCGTGCGGCGCCCGCGCGTGGGGCTGCTCTCAAACGGCGAGGAGGCCGCGCGTGGCAGCGCGCTCGTGGTCGAGGCCAACGCCGAGCTCGCAGAGCGCGCGGGCGCGGGCAGCCTCGCGTTCGAGTTCGCCGGAAACGTCGAGGGCGATGACGTGCTGGGGGGCGCCGTCGACGTCGTCGTGACCGACGGCTTCACCGGCAACGTGGCGCTGAAGCTGATCGAGGCGACCTCGCAGACGATGCTGAGGGCGATCAGGCAGGCGGCGATGTCCTCGACGCGCTCAAAGCTCGGTGGCGCGCTCCTGCGACCGGCGCTCGGCGGCTTTCGCGCCGAGATCGACCCCGAGCTGCAGGGGGGCGCCTACCTGCTCGGTCTGAGACGGCTCGGCGTGGTCCCGCACGGCCGCTTCACGCGCACCGGCTTCGCCGAGGCGATCCTGCGCGCGGAGCGCGGAGCCCGCGAGGACATCGTCGGTCAGACCGAGCGGGCGCTGGCGCAGGCGGGCGCGCTCAGGGGGGCGCCCATGTCCGCCGCGGACGCTAGCCTGCCCGACAGCGAATGAGCCATTCGATCTCGTTCAAGAGCCGTCGGCGTGCGCGCGTCCGCTCGACGGCCTCGGCCTCCTCGGCGCGCGTGGCGCGATGACCGAGCTGACGCGCGAGCAGGTGTTCGCGCTGATCCAGTCCCACCTCGCCGACGAACTCGACGTCGAGCCCGCCGCGCTCGGCCTCGGCACCCGTTTCAAGGAGGATCTCGAGGCCGACTCGCTCGACCTCTACACGCTCGTCCAGGAGCTCGAGGACACATATGGCGTGAGCATGTCCGACGAGCAGGCGGCTCGAATCCTGACGATCGGGCAGGCGGTCGAGTTCGTGTTGGCACACCAGGACGGGGCCACCAATGGGCGGCCATGAAGCTGCTCGCGGAGCTCTTGGAAGAGCTGCCCGAGGATCTGGCGCGCCAGGTCTTCACGCACGCCTCCTGGAGCGAGCGTCGCGGCGACTCCTACGCGCGCCTGGCGTTCCTCGGCGACAGCGTGCTCGCGCTGGCGGTCACGACCCATCTCTACCCGCGCCTGGAAGCCGAGCGCTTCGGCGCGGGCAGGCTCACGAAGATCCGCGCCCAGGCCGTCTCGGGACCGTCCTGTCGCGCGGTCGCCGAACGCTTGAAGCTGCCCGAGCGGCTGCGCGCGGCGGCTCCGGCCGGGGTGCAGGGCAGCGCCGCGGCGCTGGTCGAGACCGAGCGCGTGCTCGCCTCGGTGATCGAGGCCGTGATCGGCGCCTGCTACCTGCATGCGGGCTACGAGCGCACCTCGCAGGCGGTGGTCGAGGCGTTCGCGCCGGAGATCGAGGAGGCGCTGGAGCATCCGGTCGACTTCAAGTCCGCGCTGCAGGAGCTGCTCGCGCGCCGCGGCGAAGAGGTCGACTACGCGGTTACAGACGAGGACGGACCGCCGCACCAGCGCACCTACACGGTCGTCGCGCGGGTCGCGGGGCGCCGGCTCGGCAGCGGCAGCGGTCGCAGCAAGAAGCACGCCGAGCAGGAGGCCGCCCGCAGGGCGGTCGAGCAACTGGAGGCATAGGCAGTCGATGCGCCTGAAGTCGCTCACGCTCAAGGGCTTCAAGTCCTTCCCCGACCGCACGCACATGGACTTCGGCCCGGGCGTCAGCGTCGTCGTGGGACCGAACGGCTCGGGCAAGTCGAACGTGACCGACGCGGTGCTGTGGGCGATGGGCGAGCAGTCGCCGCTGGCCGTGCGCGGGCAGTCGATGCAGGACGTGATCTTCGGCGGCGGGCACGGCGTGCAGGCGCGCAGCGCGGCGGAGGTCGAGATCGTGCTCGACAACTCCGACGGCACCGTCGATCTGCCGCTGAGCGAGATCTCGATCGTGCGCCGCCTGGAGCGCAACGGCGAGGGCGGCTATCGCCTCAACGGCGCACGCGCCCGTCTGACCGACGTGATCGAGGTGCTCTCGGACACCGGCCTCGGCAAGGAGACACACTCGGTCATCTCCCAGGGTCGCGTCGAGGCGATCGTGACCTCAAAGGCACGCGACCGGCGCCTGCTGATCGAGGAGGCCGCGGGCCTCGGCAAGCACCGCAAGCGCCGTCGCCGCGCGCAGCTGAAGCTCGAGCGCACGCAGGAGAACCTCGATCGCGCATTGGATGTCGAGCGCGAGGCGCGCACGCGCCTGCGCCCGCTCAAGCGCCAGGCCGAAGCGGCCGAGCTGCACGAGCGCTTGGAGCGCCAGAGCCTGGAGGTGCGCTGGGAGCTGGCGCGGGACGCCGCCAAGGCGTGTCGCGTGGAGCTTGCGGCCGCGGAGGCGCAGGTCGCCCAGACACGCGGCGCCCGCGAGCAGATCGAGGCCGGGCTGCAGGAGACCGTGCAGCGGCGCGGGCTCGCCGAGCGCGCGCTGTCCGAGCGCGCAGAGCGCCACGAGCAGCTATCGCGCCGGGTCTACGCAGCACGCTCGGCGCACGAGCGTCTCGGGCTTCGCGGCGAGCAGGCCGCCGCCGCTGCGCAGACGCTCGCGCGGCGCGTCGAGCGCCTGGAGCGCGAGCTGGCCGAGCTCGAGGCCCGCAGCGCTCAGGCCGACGCCACGGGCGATATGCCCGCAGGCGAGGGGAGGATCGCGGCGCTCGAGGCCGAGCTGTCGCAGATCGCCGCCAGGCGCGAGCAGGAGCTGGGCGTCGAGGTCGCAGAGCTCGAGCAGGAGCTCGAGCGCCAGCGCCGGCAGGTCGAGCAGGTGGCCGAGTCGCTTGCCACGGCGCGCTCGGCGCGCGAGCACGCCGACGCCGAGGCCGCAGCGGCGCGCGAGCGCCTGATGGCGGCCGAGCGCTCGGTGGAGCAGGCCCGGCGCGAGTCGGCGCGGATCGGCGCCGAGCTGGCGGCGGCAAACCAGTTCCTGCGCGGCCACGCCGCCGTGCGCGGCGCGGGCGCCGAGGGCGCGAAGGCGCTCAGCGAGGACCTGCGCGTGGGCGACGGCTACGAGCTCGCGCTCGCGGCTGCACTGGGCGGACGCCTCGACGCGGCGGTCGTCGAGGACGTCGCGGGCGCCGAGTCGCTGCTCGACCGCGTCGGGCCGGATGGAGGCACCGCACTGCTCACGGCCGCAGCGTCCGCGTCCGGGCGGGGCGGGACAGGCGTCGAGGGTGCTCATCCGCAGTTGACGATGCCGGCGGGCGCCGAGCGCTTGCTGGATCTCCTCAGCGGCCCGCCCGAGGTGCTCGCGCTGGCGCGCCGTCTGCTGTCAGACGCGTGGGTGGTCGAGCGCCTCGAGGACCTGCCGAGCGACTTTGGCGGGATCGCGGTCACACGCGCAGGGCGCGTCTGGTTCGCGGCCTGGGGCGAGGTTCGCCAGCTCAGCGAGGGTGGCACCGAGCGCGTGCTCGCCCGACGCAACGAACGCGATCGGCTGATCGCGGCCACCGAGCAGGCCGCGCAGGGCGAGCAGGCCGTGCAGGGCGCGCACGAGCAGGCGCTGGGTGCGCTGCAGACACTCGAGCAGGCAGGGGCCGCCGTCGAGGAGGAGCTGCGCGCCTGCGAGCGCCGAGGCACCGAGGCCGGCGAGGCGGTGCGCCGCTCGCAGTGGTTGATCGAGCAGCGGCGCGCGGCGCCCGCCGAGGGGCCGTTGGCGGTGCGCAAAGCCGAGCTCGAGGGCGAGCTTGCCTCCGAGCGCTCCCACGCCGAGCGCATGGCGCGCGAGACGCTCGAGCTTCAGGGCAGGATCGCGACGCTGCGCGCTCAGCTGCAGGCCGACACGGCGCTGCTGCCGCGCGCCGAGCGCCTGTCGGCGGCTCTGGGCGTGGTCGCCGAGGCCGTGCAGGAGCGCTTTGCCGGGCTCGAGCAGGAGCTTTCCGCCGACCGTGCCGCGGGCGAGGAGATGGCGAGCGAGCTGCGCAGTTGCGCCGCGCAGGAGGCGGAGATCCAGGCGGCGCTGCGGAGCGCGGGCGAGGCCGTGACCGCCGCGGAGGTCGCGGCGCAGCGGCTGCGCGATCAGGCAGGCGATGCAGAGCTCGAGTGCAAGACGGTCGCCGAGCGCCTCGGGCTCGAGCAGGTCGCGAGCGAGCAGGCTGCGAGCGATGAGGGCGAAGCGCAGGCGCCCGCGCGCCTGGAGCAGGAGCAGCTCGACGCGCTGCGCGCGCGTCTGGAGCGGCTGTCGCGCCGTCGCGAGCAGCTCGGCCCGGTCAACCCGCTCGCGCAGGAGGAGTACTCCGAGGCGCTGGCGCACGTCGAGGAGATGGAGGGACGGCGCGCCGACCTGGAGACCGCGCTGCGCGAGCTGCGCGGCGTGATCCGCGACACCGACCGACAGATACAGGAGACCTTCCAGGAGACCTTCGACGCCGCGGCGCGCAACTTCGAGGAGCTGGTCGGCGACGTCTTCCCGGGCGGCTCGGGCAGGTTGCGCCTCGTCAGCGAAGAGCAGCCGCCTCGGGGCGTGCTGGGCGGCGCCTCACTCGGCGAGTCGGGCGCCAAGGCCAAGGGGACCGGTCTCGGCGGCGCCGCCGCTACGGCGGAGGACACGGGCGGCGAGGACGCCGAGGCCGCGGAGGCCGCCGCCGAGCAGGAGGCCAATCGCGAGGAGCTGCGCGAGGAGGATCTGCTCGGGGTCGAGATCGAGATCACGCCCGCGGGCAAGTCGAGCAAGCGGCTGTCGCTGCTCTCCGGCGGTGAGAAGTCGATGACGGCGCTGGCGTTCCTGTTCGCGGTGTTCCTCGCGCGCCCGTGCCCGTTCTACATCCTCGACGAGGTCGAGGCCGCGCTCGACGATCTGAACCTGGACCGCTTTCTGGCGCTGCTGCGCCGCTACGCGGGTCGCGCCCAGTTCATCGTGATCACCCACCAGAAGCGCACGATGGAGGCCGCCGACTGGCTGTTCGGCGTCTCGATGGGCGGCGACGGCGTCTCGAAGGTGCTCTCACGCCGTCTGCCCGCCGAGCGCGCGCAGGCCGCGGACGACGCCGGCGCGACGGCCGAGATCGCGGGCGTCGCCGAAGTCGCCTGAGCCGTTCGAGCGCGAGGCGTCGGGTGCGCCGACCGCCCGCTCGGGCGGGAAGGCGTCCAGGATCAGCGCGACGAGCACGAGCGGCGCGAACCACAGCACGTAGCTGAAGGCGTAGTAGCTGAGGCACAGCTCCAGCGCGATCATCAGCGCCGCGCAGGCCGCGGCCAGCCCGACCACGTCGGTGCGGCGGCGAAGCCTCGGCAGCGCGATCGCGAGCGCACCCGTGAGCGCCGCGAGCACGCCATGTGCGACGCGGGAGGCCGTCACGATCGAGGGCGCCGAGGCCGAGAAGCGCTGGATCAGCACCGACCAGATCGACACGAACGGCGGGCGGCCCGTCTGGAAGCCGAAGCTGCGCGAGGCGAAGGTCGCGAGGCTGCCGTGCAGCAGCGCGGGCACGAACACGAGCGCGCTTGCGAGCGCGAAGGCGAGTCCAAAGCGCAGCACGCGGCGGCGCGCGGAACCGCCTGCGCCGTGGGTCGCCAGCAGCGGCAGCAGCGCGAGCGGACTGAACTTGACCCACACCGCGAGCGCCGCCGCCGCGCCGCGCCGCAGCGGCGAGGCCGCGGCCAGCAGGGTGCCAACCAAAGCCGCCGCGAGGATCGGGTCGTTCAGCCCCAGCGCGTCGCAGTAGAGCGTGAACGGGAACGCCAGCCAGCAGTAGGCGAGCACGACCCCGCACGTCGGTCCCCTGACGCGCCGCCCGAGCACGAACAGCAACAGCGCCGTGAGCAGGTCGAAGAACAGGGTCGTCAGCCGCGCCGCGTCGTATCCGCCGCCGGCGAGTCCGACGAACGGCAGGTAGGCCTCGTAGTCGACGGGTCCGTAGGTGTCCAGATGGCGGTCGACACGCGCTTCCGAGGCCACACGGCCATACAGCGGGTGCCCGTCGGCGATTCGCTGCGCCCCCTGTACGCCGCTTTCGCCGACGTCCACCTGCGCGGTGCCCGAGAGCGCCCAACTGACGTGCACCACCGCGAGCACCGCAATGCCCAGCAGCAGCCAGGATCGCGGCAGCAACGCCCCTCGGGGGGCTTCGGGCGCCGAGGCCGCACCGGCTGTGTGTGCGGCCTCGCCGCGCCTCGACGCCGCCTCCGCGTCCGGCGTGCGCGCGATCGCGAGCATCCGCGCCGCGAGGTAGAGCAGCAGCCCAAACGCGAGCAGCATCGGCCACTCCCACCATGCCCGCCAGCAGGCCAGCGAGGCCGACAGCGCCACGAGCGCCAGCAGGTCGAGGTGCAGGCGCCGGCCCGGCGCGCGCAGGTCGATCAGGGCAAGCAGCAGCAGCGCGCAGAAGGGCAGGCACACCCAGCCGTTGGAGACGGCCGGGAAGAAGAACGCGTTGCTGTTCAGGTGCGGCAGCAGCGGCGCCGCGACCAGCAGTGCCAGATACGCAAGCCGCCGCGGCGCGAGCGCGGGCAGGCCAAGCGCCGCGAGTCGCGAGGAGGGCGCGCGCAGGCTCAGCGGTCCGTGAGTGCTCATGGGTCCGTATCGGCACCTGCGCCGGGCGCTCAAGGTCGCGCTGATATCTTCGCCCGCCCGTGGCGCGCGAGTGGACCGAGACCTTCATCCTTGAAGACGGCGACGATGGCGCCGGCGCGAGCGCGGGCGAGGCCGGGGAGGGTGGGCCGACACGCAAACGCGGACTGCTCCGGCGCCTGCGCGAGAGCATGTCCAAGACGCGCCAGGCGCTCGGCGCCGAGGTTCAGGCGACGCTGTTCGGCCCGCTCGACGAGCAGACCTGGGAACGACTGGAGGAGGCGCTGATCATGGCCGACGTCGGCGCGAGCACCACGGCGTCGGTCGTCGGCACGCTCGAGGCCGAGGCCGCCGAGGGCGAGCTCGAGGGTGGCGAGGCGCTCAGCGAGCGCCTGATCGAGCTGCTGGCCGAGACGACGCGGGTCGGCGAGGCGCGGATCGACCTTCGCAGCCGCCCGACCGTGATCATGGCGGTGGGCGTCAACGGCACCGGCAAGACCACGACGATCGGCAAGCTCGCCTGGCACCTGCGCCACGAGCTTGGCCGCTCGGTGCTGCTGGGCGCCGCGGACACGTTCCGCGCCGCGGCCAGCGAGCAGCTCGAAGGCTGGGCGGAGCGCGCGGAGTGCGAGATCGTCACCGGGGAGCCCGGGTCGGACCCGGGGGCCGTGGCGTTCGAGGCGATCACGCAGGCGCGCACGCGCGAGGTCGACGTCGTGATCATCGACACCGCCGGGCGCCTGCACACCCAGGACGACCTGATGGGCGAGCTGACGAAGGTCCGCCGGGTGATCGCGCGCCAGCTCGAGGGTGCGCCGCACGAGACGCTACTGACGATCGACGCGACCACCGGCCAGAACGGGCTGCGCCAGGCAAAGCTGTTCGCGCAGGCGGCCGAGGTCAGCGGCGTGGTGCTGACCAAGCTGGACGGCACCGCGCGCGGCGGGATCGCGCTGGCGATCGCGCGCGAGCTCGATCTGCCCGTGAAGCTGATCGGGGTGGGGGAGTCGGTCGAGGACCTGCGCCCGTTCGACCCCGAGGACTTCGCGCGAGCCCTGATCGCCGCGGAGTGATCCGCGGGCACCGCAGAGGGATAACCTGAAGGAATGGACGTGTGGGTCATCTGGCTGATCGCGGCCTGCGTTCTCGGGGTCGGGGAGATGCACCAGGGCGGCTTCTATCTCGCGCCGTTCGCCCTGGGCGCGGCGCTCGCGGCGATCGTGGGCCTGCTCGGCGTCGGCGCGGCGCTGTCGGCGATCGTGTTCGTCGTGGCCTCCGCGCTCGTGTTCGCGACGCTGCGTCCGGTCGCACAGCGCCACCGGCGCCTGCCGCCGTCGATCCGCACCGGTGCCGCCGCGCTCGTCGGCAAGCCCGCCGTCGTGCTCGAGCGGATCGCCAATCAGGAGGGGGTCGGCTGCGTGAAGATCGACGGGGGCGAGGTCTGGACCGCGCGCAGCTACGACGAACACGAGGTCATCCCCGCCGGCGAGCGGGTAGAGGTCGTAGAGATACGGGGCGCAACAGCGCTCGTGATGCACTAGCGCTCGAAAGGAGCCAGCACCATGGTCGCTCTCATCGTCATCATCGTCGTAGTCGTCTTCGCCCTGATCGTCGCCGCGCGCACGATCCGCGTGATCCCGCAGGCGCGGGCCGGCGTGGTCGAGCGTCTCGGCCGCTACAGCCGCACGCTGGAGCCGGGCCTGACGATCATCACGCCGTTCATCGATCGCGTGAAGCCGCTGGTCGATCTGCGCGAGCAGGTCGTGAACTTCTCGCCGCAGTCGGTGATCACCGAAGACAACGTGGTCGTCGGGATCGAGACCGTTCTCTACTTCACGATCACCGACGCGAAGTCGGCGACGTATGAAATCGCCAACCCGTTGCAGGCGATCGAGCAGCTGACGGTGACGACGCTGCGCAACGTGATCGGCGGCCTGTCGCTCGAGAAGACGCTGACCTCGCGCGAGAACGTCAACACCGAGCTGCGCGTCGTGCTCGACGAGGCGACCGGCAAGTGGGGCATCAGGATCAACCGCGTCGAGATCAAGTCGGTCGACCCGCCGCCGGACATCCGCTCGGCGATGGAGAAGCAGATGCGCGCCGAGCGTGACCGGCGCGCCGCGATCCTGACCGCGGAAGGCGAGAAGCAGTCGCAGATCCTCACCGCAGAGGGCGCCAAGCAAGCGGCGGTGCTGACCGCCGAAGGCGCCCAGCAGGCGGCGATCCTCGACGCCGAGGGCGAGCGCCAGGCCGCGATCCTGCGCGCCGAAGGCGAAGCGAAGGCGATCGACACGGTCTTCTCGGCGATCCACGAGGGCAAGCCGAACCGCGAGCTGCTCAGCTACGAATACCTGCAGATGCTGCCCCAACTCGCCGAAGGCGACTCGAACAAGGTGTTCGTCGTGCCCTCGGAGTTCGCCCAGGCCTTCGGCGGCATCGGCGAGGCGCTCGGACGCGCCGCCGGCGGCGGGCAGGGCGGGCCGGCGGGCAGCGAGGAGGAGCGTGCCGCCGGACAGGTCGGGCCGGGCGCCGCGGGCGAGGGTCCCGGTCGTCCTTCGCCGCCGCCGCACCGTCGCGAGCGCCCGCGCGGCGACGGCTAGCCGATGTTCGACGCGCTCGGGGAGAAACTGCAGGCGACGCTGACCGACGTCCGCAACCGCGGCACGCTGACCGAGCAGGACATCGACGCGGCGATGCGCGAGATTCGCCTCGCCCTGCTGGAGGCCGACGTCAACTTCAAGGTCGTGCGCCAGTTCACGGCGGACTTGAAGGAGCGCTGCATGGGCGCCGACGTGGTCGGCGGGCTGAACCCCGGCCAGCAGGTCGTGAAGTTGGTGGGCGAGCAGCTCACCGACTTGATGGGCGGCGCCTCGGCGGGCCTCAGCTTCGCGCCCAAACCGCCGACCGTGATCCTGATGGCGGGCCTGCAGGGCTCGGGCAAGACGACCGCCACCGCCAAGCTCGCGCGCTACCTGCGCGAGGAGCACTCCTCGGCGGTTGCGGTGGCCGCCTGCGACGTCTACCGGCCCGCGGCGGTCGAGCAGCTCGTGAAGGTCGCGACGCAGGCGGGCGCCGAGGCCTACGAGCAGGGCACGGACCGCGACCCCGTTGAGATCGCGAAGTGGGCGCTGGAGCGCGCCCGTGAGGACGGCAAGGACGTGCTGATCCTCGACACCGCGGGCCGTCTCCATGTCGATAAAGATCTGATGGACGAGTTGGTGCGGATGCGAGGCGCCGTGAAACCTCACAGCGTGCTGCTCGTGGTCGACGCGATGACCGGCCAGGACGCCGTCAACGTCGCCGAGCAGTTCGCCGAGGCCGTCAAGTTCGACGGCGTCGTGATGAGCAAGCTCGACGGCGACGCCCGCGGCGGCGCGGCGCTGTCTGTCAAGGCCGTCACCGGCAAGCCGATCCTGTTCGCCTCCACGGGCGAGAAGCTCGACCAGTTCGAGCGCTTCCACCCCGACCGCATGGCTCAGCGGATCCTCGGCATGGGCGACGTGATGACGCTGATCGAGCAGGCCGAGCGCCAGTTCGACCAGGACGACGCCGCTGCCCTGGAGCGCAAGCTGCGCCGCAACGAGTTCGACCTCGAGGACTTCCTCGGTCAGCTCAGGAGCATCCGCAAAATGGGGCCGCTCACGAACCTGCTGGGGATGATCCCCGGGCTGGCGGGGCACCAGCTTCAGAACATGAAGGTCGACGAGCGCGAGCTCGACCGCATCCAGGCGATCATCCTCTCGATGACGCCCGAGGAGCGCCGCCGCCCCGAGCTGATCAAAGGGTCGCGCAGGTTGCGGATCGCACGGGGCTCCGGCACCAGCGTGCAGGCGGTCAGCCGCCTGATCAAGCAGTTCGGGCAGACGCGCAAGATCATGCGCCAGGTCGGGCGCGGCAAGATGCCGGACATCGGCGCGCTGATGCGCGGCGCGCGCTGAGCGAGCACGCGAGGGCGGGTGGCTCCGCGGCGCAGCGCCAGGGCCATGCGGTGAGGATCGCCCCGCCTTCGCGCCCCGCACCGTCTAAGCTCTGCTTCGCAAACTTCGCAGGTACTCGTACTCGGCAGAGAGGAAAACGTGTCGGTTAGGCTCAGGCTCACGCGTGTGGGCGGCAAGAAGGACCCGATCTGGCGCATCGTTGTCGCCGATCAGCGCTCGCCGCGCGACGGCCGCGTGATCGAGACGATCGGCCACTACAACGCGCAGACGGACCCTTCGACGATCGTGCTCGACGAGGAGCGCGCGCGCAGCTGGCTCGCGCGGGGCGCGCAGCCCACGAACACGGTCGGCAGGCTGCTTCGCATCCAGGGCATTGAGGCCCACGGCAGCTAGCGCCGGAGCGGCGATGCCGGCCTGCGACTTCAGATGAGCGAGCGGAGGGCATCGGAGCAGGAGCAGCCGGGAGAAGTCCCGCGACGGCTGCTGGAGTACCTCGCCGAAGGGCTGGTCGACGAGCCGGAAGAGGTCTCGGTCGAGCAGTTCGAGGGCGACGGCGGGACGATCGTGCTCGAGCTGTGCGTCGGCGATGACGACTACGGCAGGGTGATCGGCCGTGGCGGGCGTACCGCGCACGCGCTGCGCACCGTCGTCAAAGCGGCCGCGACCGGCGAGGGCTGCCATGTGCTCGTCGACATCGTCGACTGAGCTTCCGGCGGGCCGCGTCGGGCGAGCGCACGGCCTCGACGGCAGCTTCTACGTGACCGGACCCGTGCCGCGCCTGCTGGTGCTCGGCACGAACGTCAGCGTTGGCGGTCGCAGCGCCGAGATCGTGCGTCGCGCCGGCACCGATCAACATCCGATCGTGCGCCTGCAGGGCATCGGCGACCGCACGGGCGCCGAGGGGCTGCGCGGCGAGCAGCTCACGGTCCTCGTGGCCGAGGCGCCGCGGCTCGGTGAGGGCGAGTGGTGGGCGCACGAGCTGGAGGGCTGTGAGGTGCGTGACGGCGAGCGCGCCTTCGGACGCGTGGTGGGGCTGCTCGAGCTGCCCTCCTGCGAGGCGCTAGAGGTGCGGCGCGAGCCCGGCGGCGAGGCGATGCTCGTGCCGATGGTCGGAGACGCGATCCGCGAAATCGACGCAGCGGCGCGGCGCATCGAGATCGATGCCGAGTTCCTGGGCTTGGAGGCCGAGGATGGAGCTTGACGTCTTCACGCTGTTTCCCGAGTGGTTTCAGTGGTTCTCCGAGCAGCGCCATGTCGTCAACGCGCTCGCGGCCGGTTCGAGGCTGAGCCCGCTGGGGATCCGCGAGCACTCCTCGCTGAGCGGCGCGCAGGTGGACGACACGCCGTTCGGCGGCGGCGCAGGGATGGTGCTGCGCGTCGACGTGGTCGAAGCCGCGCTGCGCGCCCGCTACGAGCTCGACCCGGTGGAGCTGCGCGAGCGACGGCGCGTGATCGCGCTGGCACCGGGCGGGCGCGAGCTGGACGACGCGCTGGTCGACGAGCTCGCCGCCGAGCCCGCGCTGACGCTGCTGTGCGGCCGCTACGAGGGCTTTGACGAGCGGATCGTCGAGCACTTCTGCAGCGATGTCGTCTCGATCGGGCGCTACGTGCTCTCGGGCGGCGAGCTCGCGGCGATGGTCGTCTGCGACGCGGTGCTGCGTAAGCTGCCGGGCGCGCTGGGCGATGAGCACTCGGCGGTCGAGGAGTCCTTCAGCGCCGCGCTCGAAGGGAACCCCGAGTACCCGCACTACACGCGCCCTGCCGAGCATCGCGGTTGGCGCGTGCCGGAGGTGCTGCTCTCCGGGCACCACGCGAACATCGAGCAGTGGCGTCGCGAGCGCAGCCGCGAGCGCGGCGAGCGTCTGCACGGGGACTCCGCCTCTCTCGCGAGCCCGTCACCCGCGGCGAGCCCGTCACCGGCGGCAGGCGCCTCGCCCGCCACGGGCGCCTCGTCGCAGGAGTAACGCTGCCGCAGCGGACGGTCCGCTACCATTCCTTGCCGCGCTGGCCTGGGACTGCACGAGCAGCCCGCCCGGGACGCAGCGCCACCTCGCAACCGTCATGAGCAGCGTTATCGAAACCATCGAGCGCGCGCAGCTGCGCCGCGTTCCAGAGTTCGCCCCGGGCGATCGCGTCAAGGTCCACTTTCAGGTGATCGAGGGCTCGCGACGCCGTGTGCAGGTGTTCGAGGGCGTCGTGATCAAGCGCCAGGGTCACGGAATGCGCGAGACCTTCACGGTGCGCAAGCAGTCCTTCGGCGTCGGCGTCGAGCGCATGTTCCCGGTGCACTCCCCGAAGATCGAGCGGATCGAGCTGGCCGCACGTGGGGACGTGCGCCGCGCCAAGCTCTACTACCTGCGCGACCGCGTCGGCAAGCGCGCGCGTGTGCGCGAGCGCCGCTACTCGGGTCCGGAGGAGATCGTCGAGCCCGGTCTGCTGCACGAGCCGGCGGGCGCGACCGACGCCGACGGCCTGACGGCCGAGGAGACGGTGCTGGAGCAGGACGCAGCGGTCGAGGCGCCCGTGGAGGCAGGCGCCGAGGTCGAGCAGGACGCACAGCAGCAGGACGCGCCCGGCGGGGGCGCAAGCGTCGGCGGCGAGGATGCCGCGGACGAGTCGGCCGACACCGCGCCGGAGGCGCTGGCGCAGGACGCTACCGACGCCGGCCCGCAGTCGCAGGCCGAGGCCGCATCGGACGAGGGGGACGTCGGCGGCGACGAGCCGGCGTGAAACGAGGCAAACGCCCGAAATCGACGGTCGGCTCGATCATCGAGCTGGTCGTGATCGTGTTGGTCGCGCTGGGGCTCGCGCTCGCGATCCAAGCGTGGATCGTCAAGCCCTACCGCATCCCGAGCGGCTCGATGGAACCGACGCTGGCAGTCGGCCAGCGCGTGCTGGTCGACCGCATCGGCACCCACTTCGGCAAACCGCACGTCGGCGAGATCGCGGTGTTCCACCCGCCGGTCGGCGCGACCCAGGAGCAGTGCGGACTGACCTCGCGAATCTCGCCGGGCGGCTCGGCCTGCTCGCAGCCGGTGCCCAAGGAGGACACCGGCACGAACTTCATCAAGCGCGTCGTTGCAGGCCCCGGAGACACGATCAAGATCGTCGAAGGCCACGTGATCCGCAACGGAAAGCGCGAGTCCGACTCCTACATCCGCCCCTGCCCCGGGGTCTCGGAGTGCAACTTCCCGGTGCCGATCAAGGTTCCGCCCGGCCACTGGTTCATGATGGGCGACAACCGTGGGGAATCCGACGACAGCCGCTTCTGGGGACCAGTCCCCACCGGATGGATCATCGGCGGAGCCTTTGCCACCTACTGGCCGCCCGACCGCATCGGCATCCTCTAGCACCGCGACGCAGGCGCCTCGCAAGGCAGGCGGCACCGCGCGGGCGCGCCGCCAGGCCCGCCGCCGTGGCAGCGGACGCCGACTGTTCGCCTTCGACCGCCGCCTCGGGGTGCCGCTGGTCGCAGGTGCCGACGAGGCGGGACGCGGCTGCTTGGCGGGACCGCTCGTGGCGGCGGGAGTGCTGTTCGACTATGACGCGCTCAGCACCCGCGAGCTGCGCTCGCTGAGCGCGCTGAACGACTCCAAGCAGCACACCGCCGAGGCGCGCGAGCAGCTGTTCCCGCTGGTGCTTCGCAGCGCGGCCCGGGTGGTCGTGGTCTCGCGCTGCGTGCGCGGGATCGACTCGCGCGGGCTGCACAAGACGAACCTCGCGGCGCTGCGCGACGCGCTGATCGGCGTGACCCGCGATGTGACCGGCGAGGTGCTGTGCCTGAGCGACGGCTTCCCCGTGCGCGACTTCGGACGCCCGCAGCGGGCGATCGTCGACGGCGACGCGACCAGCGCGGCGATCGCGGCGGCTTCGATCGTGGCGAAGGTCACGCGCGACCGCTACATGCACCACGCCGACGCGGTCCATCCGGGCTGGAGCTTCGCCGAGCACGTCGGCTACTCGACCCCCGAGCACCGCGAGGCGATCCTGCGCCAAGGCGTCTCGCCACTTCACCGCATGTCGTTTCAGTCGCTGGCGTATCAGCAGCTCGCGCTCTAGCGGCAGCTCGCGCTCTCACGTCGCGGCTCCGTAGGAGCCTCCAGGCGCAAATGAGTCATATCACATGATGTGTTGCATTCGTGCTAGCTTCCGTCGTGGAGGGAGCGCGACGGTATGGAGGCCGATCGCACCTGAAGTGCTTTGGGAGGGATGCGGCCGGCAGGAGGTTGGCGGCGCCCGAATCACTTACATCGGATGGGGGAATCGAAAATGCATTGGAATGTGCTGCGGCCTCTGCGAGGAGGCTCGTTGGCGGTCTTGTGCGTGGCGCTGTGCGCGATGTTCGCGCTGGCTGCGCCCGCCTGGTCCGCTCCGTATGAAAGCGTGCCGACGCCCGCGGTCGAAGGGCCGATCGCCGAAACGGAAACCTCGCACGTATTCATGCGGGCGAACGTGCCGCTGGCGAACTACGGCTACACCGAAGAAGAGTTCTTCATCTCGGGCACGGGCTCGACCTACACCACGACCGGCGCGGTCAACGTGACCGGCACCAAACTGACGACGGGCGGGCCGAATGAAAACGGCACCTACCCGTTCAAGACGCGGATCGTCGTGCGCCGTCCGACGAACCCGGCCAACTTCAACGGCAAGGTGCTCGCAGAGTGGCAGAACGTGACCGCGGGCTTCGACCTGGAACCGCAATGGGACGGCGACCCGTACGCGATGATGAAAGCGGGCTACGTCTACGTCGCGGTCGACGCGCAGACTGTGGGCATCACGGGCCTGAAGACCTACAACAAAGAACGCTATGGCAGCCTCGAAGTGGGTCCGAGCAACGACGCGCTCTCCTATGACGTCTACGCGGCGGCGCTGAAGGCGATCCGCGGCGACGGCACGGGCGTTCAGCCGCTGGGCAACTTGACGCCGCTGGTCACGAACCTGACCGCGACCGGCGCCTCGCAGTCCTGCAGCAAATTGGTGATCTACTACAACAAGGTCGCCCCGCTTCAGGAAATCGGCGACGACTACCTGCTGACGGACTGCACGAACGCGATTCGCGAAGACCGCTCGCCGAAGGTGCTGCGGGTGATCAGCGAATTCGAAGCGAAAGTCCAGCAGACCGAGCCGGAATACCCGGCGAACCCGAGCCTTCGCCACTGGGAGGCAGCAGGCGGCTCGCACGTCCCGTACATGGTGCAGGCCAACTGGGGTCCGCTGATCGAACGCGACGTGGGACCGGCAGAATCGTTCTGCACGCACACGCCGATCCTCTCGACGGTCGAGTGGCCTTATGCGGTCGACGCGGGCACCGACGAGCTGATCGCGTGGCAGGAGGGCGGCCCGCCGCCGCCGGCCGCGCCGCGAGGCGAATACGTCAACTCGAAAACGCTCGTCAAAAGCAGCCTCGGCATCCAGCTCGGCGGCCTGAGGCTGCCGGAAGTGGAAGTCCCGGTCGTCACGGACCTGGGAGAAAACACCGCTCACGCGGCGCCGAACCCGTACCCGTTCTCGGCGTTCTGCACGCTGCTCGGCCAGCACGTGCCGTTCAGCGAAGAAACGCTGAGCAGCCTGTACGCGAACTACGGCGAATACGTCGACAAGGTCAAAGCCGACACCGAAAAACTGATGGGTGAAGGCTTCCTGCAGTCCGAAGGCGCGCAGCGCATCCTCGACGCGGCGGAAGAGTATCCGAACCTCCGTCCGACGGCCCCGGTCACGGCGGAATCCTCGCCGAACACGGGCGCCTTCGGGCTGAGCTGGCGCGGGCCGGTGCCTTCGCACCCGCAATCGGTGGTGCCGAAATTCGTCGAAACGCACCCGCAGTTCGAAGTGCAGCACCGCAACGGCGAAGGCGAATGGAGCACGATCGCAAGCGGGCTCTCCTCGCCGAGCGACGCGGTGAGCGAGTCCGAATCGGGCCACTACAGCTACCGAGTGCGCAGCACGACGGTCGTTCCGGCCCAGCACATGGAACCCGAAGAAACGATCGTCACGCCATGGTCTGAAGCCTCGGCGGCGCTGGTCGTGGACAAAACCCCGCCGACCGTCGAAATCAGCTGTCCGGCCTCGGCCTCGGCCGGTCAGTCGGGCGTCGTGGCCACGGTCGCGGCCTCGGATGAATCGGGTCTGAAAGTCGACCCGAGCGGGACGATCCCGATCGACACCTCCAGTGCCGGGACGAAGACGGTGAGCGCCACGGCGGTCGATGCCCTGGGTAACGAAGCGACGTCCTCCTGCTCCACGCAGGTCGGCTTCACCCAGGTCCTGACCGGATCGGTGAAAGGCAAGCTGGTGATCAAGGCGGGTCAGGCGGTACAGCTGACCTCGACCGCGAAAGTCAGCGGCACCGTCACGGTCAAGCCGGGTGGCGCGATCGACGTCGAGGGCGCGACCCTGTCGGGCTCGCTGAGCGCGAAGGGCGCCACGCTCGTGCGCATCTGCGGTGCAGATGTCGCGGGCGCCGCGAAAGCGGTCGGCAGCACGGGCTCGGTGGTCATGGGAGACGGTGGCGAATGTGCGGCCAACTCCTTCCACGGCGCGGTCACGGCCAAATCGAACGCGGCCGGGGTGAGCATCGTGGGCAACGCGATCCACTCCTCGCTGAAGGCGATCGGCAACGACGGTGGCACGACGGTGAGCGGCAATGAAGTCGCCGCCGCGCTGACGGTCACCGGCAACTCGGGCGTCGTCACCGACACGCCCAACGAAGTGGAAGGGAAGTCCAAGATCCAGTAGCGGCAGCTCGCAGGTTCTGGATCGCGATGGGAGGGGCTCCGGCGACGGGGCCCCTCCCTCGTCCTGCGGCCTCGCCCCGCCGCCTGCGAGCTCACCACGCGTCCTCGACGTGCTCTATCTGCAGGAGCCGACCGCGCGGGTCGAGCAGCACGCCGACGGCGTCGAAGCGGATCGTCGCGGCCGAGGGCCGAACGTGCCGCCGATCGGCGAGCCAGGCCGCGGCCAGACGCCGTAGTCGCGCCTGCTGACGGGTACCGAGCCCCGCGAGCGGGAGCTGGTCTTCACGCGGGCGCTGCGCGCCGAGGCCGCCGTCGCGGCCCGCGTGCGCGCGCCCGCCTGTCCGCCGGGTCTTGACCTCCACGAACACGAGCGCGCCGCTCCCCGAGCCTGCGCTCGTCCCCGCGGCCGGGTCGAAGGCGATCAGGTCGATCTCGCCACGCGGGGTACGTACGTTGCGCGCGAGCACTCGCAGGCCCCGCCGGCGCAGGTGGGTGCTCGCCAGCTCCTCGCCGCAACGACCGAGCGAGTGCCGGGGGTCGCGCGGGGCGGCGGAATCCGGGTTCGAGTCCACGGGAGGTGAAGCTAGCGGCGGCTTGGGATGGGGCTTGCGCCCGCGCGGCGATAGCCTGCGTGCCCGTGAGCGAGGACGCACAAGCGCCGACGGACCAGACCCGCCGCCGTGCACGCAGCACCGGCGCGTTCGACGGCGTGACGGAGTTCATGGGCATGCGCTGGGAGGACCCGCAGACCGTCTGGCTGACGATTCGCCCGGAGCTGATCAACGCGGGCGGCCTGCTCTCGGGCGTGGCGACCTACGCGCTGATCGACTACTGCATGGGCTCGACGCTGTGGGCGCAGACGACGCCGGAGGAGCGGATCGCGACGCTGAACATCGCCGTGAACTACGTGCAGACCGCGACCGAGGGCGAGATCGTCTGCCGCACCGAGCTGGACCGGCGCAACCGCCGCAGCGCGGTCCTGCGCAGCGAGGTCACCCATGAGGACGGCAGACTGCTGGTGACGGCGATCGGCAGCTACACGATCTTCCCGCCGCGTCCCGGTGAGCGCGACCGTCCGGCGGCGCCGGCGTCCTGAGCGGTGGCGGTGGAGCGCACGCCGACGGCGCTGAGCATCGCGGGCTCGGACTCGGGCGGCGGGGCGGGCATCGAGGCGGATCTGAAGGCGTTTGCGCGCTGCGGCGTGCACGGCACGGTGGCGATCACGGCGATCACGGCGCAGAACACGCTCGGCGTCGACGCGGTCCATGCGGTCCCACCCGAGACGATCCTGGCGCAGGTCCGCGCGGTGCTCTCGGACATCCGCGTGGACGCGGTCAAGGTGGGCATGCTCGGCACCGCCGAGTCCGCGGTCGCGGTGGCACAGGCGCTCGAGGAGCTACCGCGTGGAACGCCGGTGGTCGTGGACCCGGTGATGGTGGCCGAGTCCGGCGCACGCCTGCTTCAGCGCCAAGCGCAGGCGGTGCTGATCGAGCGGATCCTGCCGCGCGCAACGGTGCTGACGCCGAACCTGATCGAGGCGCGTGCGCTGGTCGAGGACGCGGCGTCGAGTGCGGGCGCGGGCGCGGGCGCGCAGAGCCTCGTGCCCGCACCCGCAGGCGCCGAGCACCCGGGCGGCGAGGATCGCGAGGTCGAGGAGCTTGTGCGCGCGCTGCTGAAGCTCGGACCGGACGCGGTCGTCGTGACCGGAGGCCACCGCGAACGTTCGGTCGATCTGTTTCTGGAGTCTCGGGTGGGCGCGGAGCCGGTGGAGATCGAGGGCGTGCGCTACGCCGACGGGGCGGCGCACGGCTCGGGTTGCACGCATTCCTCGTTGCTGGCGGCGCAGCTCGCGCTGGGCGGCACGCCGCTGCAGGCCGCCCGCGTGGCGCGGGCGCTGACGGGCGAGGCGGTCAGGGACGGGCTGCGCGACGTGGGCGCGGGCGCGGGTCCGGTGGATGTGCTGGGCCTTGCGGCGATCAGGGCGCGAGGCGTTGGGTGAAGCTCCCAGGCTGAAGTCGAGACTCATCTCGAAGCGGGCCGCGGCGAACGGTCGGCGTGCCCGATCCCATTTGCCATAATCCGATGACGATGAAGCTGCTGCGAATGAAGCCGGGTCACGGGGAGATCTTGCTGGCAGAGGGCGATGTCGAGGTGCGCGAGGAGGAGCAGCGGCTGATTGAGGCGTTTCGGCGCGAGCTGGACGCGGGGATGTGGGCGGCGGTGCCGACCGAGCGCCGCGACGGGCGCCGCGAGGCGGAGCTGGTCAAGAGCTTCGGGGAGGTTCCGCGCGACGCCGAGCGCGTGATCTTCTTCCCGCGCGCCGCGGGCGGCGCGCCGCGGACGGCCGGCTGAGCCGATGCTGCTGGCGCTGGGCACGGCGGCGATCGTGCTGGTGGTGCTGCTGTGGGAGCTGGCGCGCTCGCGTGTGCTGCGCGCGCTGACGCTCGGGCGCGTGCATCTGCAACGGCTGCGCGACCGTGCGCGCTCGCGCCGCGAAGCGGCACAGCTCGGCTATGACCCGGGCCGCGAGCGCCGCGCCGAGCAGCGTGCGCGCGAGCTGCTGCGCTCCTGTGTCGAGGAGCAGGATTGGGCGATGTACCGCGACCTGGGGTTCCTGCGGGTGTGGGGCGGGCTCGGCGAGCACCCGCAGGCCGCGGGCGCCTCCTACGCCTACCTGATCTACCCGCACCGGCCGATCGTGGCCTACGTGCCGCAGACGGGCGCGCTCATGAGCGAGTACTGCGTGGCGTTCCCCGACCACTCTCGCCCTTACGGCAGCGCGCGCCTGCCGGACTCCGACGACGTGCTGGCGAAGTGGATGGCGCTGAGCGCCGACGAGCGCCACCTGATCGAGCAGGCGAACATGCACCTGCCGGGTCGCCAGATCGACCCGGAGCGGGTCAAGCGCGATCTGGCGCGGCTGAGGCGTTGGGAGCGGGAGACGGGCACGGGCGCGGCGGGCGCAGCAGATATCGTGCGCGCGGCGTGAGCGCGGCGACGGTATTTGACCTGAAGCACCGCAGCCGAGCCCTGACCGAGGGGCCGGAGCGCGCGGCCGCGCGCGCGTACTTGCACGGGATCGGCTACTCGGCGGAGGATCTGGCGAAGCCGATCGTGGGCGTGGCGCACTCGTGGATCGAGACGATGCCCTGCAACTTCAACAACCGCGTGCTGGCGGCGAAGGTGAAGGAGGGTGTCCGTGCGGCGGGCGGCACGCCGATGGAGCTGAACACGATCGCGATCTCGGACGGGATCACGATGGGCACGGCGGGCATGCGCGCCTCGCTGGTCTCGCGCGAGCTGATCGCGGACTCGATCGAGCTGGTGGCAAGCGCACACGCCTTCGACGCGCTGGTGACGATCTCCGGTTGCGACAAGACGATCCCCGGCACGGTGATGGCGCTGGCGCGCCTGAACATCCCGGGCCTGATGCTCTACGGCGGCTCGATCAAGCCGGGGCACTTCAAAGGCGCGGAGGTCACGATCCAGCAGGTGTTCGAGGCCGTGGGTCAGTTCGCCTCGGGCAAGATCACCGAGCAGGAGCTGCACGAGCTGGAGGAGGCCGCTTCGCCGGGTGCCGGAGCGTGCGGCGGCCAGTTCACGGCGAACACGATGGCGATGGCCTTCGAGGCGCTCGGGATATCGCCGCCGGGCTCGGCGATGGTGCCGGCGGAGGACGGACGCAAGCTCGAGGTGGCTGTCCAGTGCGGCGAACTGGTCGTGGACGTGCTGCGCCGCGGGCAGCGGCCGAGCGACGTGATCACGAAGCCCGCGCTTGAAAACGCGATCGCGGCGGTGGCCACGAGCGGCGGCTCGACCAACGGCGTGCTTCACCTGCTGGCGGTGGCCCGCGAAATGGGCGTGCCGCTGACGATCGACGAGTTCGAGGGAATCTCCGAGCGCACGCCGCTGCTGTGCGACCTGCAGCCGGGCGGGCAGTACGTGGCGACGGAGCTGTATGAAGCCGGCGGCGTGCCGCTGGTGCTGGCGCGGCTGAAGCAGGCGGGCATCCTCAACGGGGATGCGCCGACGGTGAGCGGCGCGACGATCGGCGAAGCTGCCGACGAGGCGCGCGAGACCGCCGGGCAGCGGGTCGTGCGCCCGCTGTCGAACCCCCTGAAACCGACGGGCGGCTTCGCGATCCTGCGCGGCAACGTGGCTCCGGATGGGTGCGTGGTCAAGCTCTCGGGACACGAGCGGCGCAAACACTCGGGCCCGGCGCGCGTGTTCGACGGCGAGGAGGCGGCGATGGCGGCGGTCCTCGCGCACGAGATCGAAGCGGGCGACGTGGTGGTGATCCGCGCGGAGGGTCCCGCGGGTGGGCCGGGGATGCGCGAGATGCTCGCGGTGACCGCGGCGATCGTGGGCGAGGGCCTGGGCGAGGAGGTGGCGCTGATCACCGACGGGCGCTTCTCGGGCGCGACGCACGGCTTCATGGTCGCCCACGTGGCGCCGGAGGCTGTTCGCGGCGGGCCGATCGCGGCGCTGCGAACGGGTGACATCGTGACGATCGACGTCGACGCGGGCCGCCTGGACGTGGCCTTGGCCGAGGAGGAGATTGCGACGCGCGTCGCGGCCTACGAGCGCCCGCCGCGCGCGGACGAACACATCGACGTGGCGATCCGCAAGTACGCGAAGCTCGTCGGCAGCGCCTCAGAGGGCGCGGTCGCGCTGTAGCTATTCGGAGAGGAATTCCTCGAGCAGCGCGTTGAAGGCCTCGGGCCGCTCGAGCATCGACATGTGCCCGGTGTCGCCGAAGACGACTTTGCGTGAGTTCGGGATCAGCTCGGCGAAGACGTCGGCGTCGCGGACGGTGATGAGGCGGTCGCGGTCGCCCCAGACGATCAGGGTAGGGCAGGCGATCTCGCGCAGGCGCTCACGGATCTCGTAGTCGAGCACGGTTTCGAGTCCCTGCATGAAGCCTGGCTTGCCGGCGCCGCGGACCTGCTCGGCGGCGAGCGCGGCGGAGAGCTTGCCGGGGTGGCGGATGACGACGCCGAGCGCGGCGTCGCGCAGGCGCGCGCGCCGCACGACGTTGTCGGACTTCGAGGCGGTCCAGGCGGCGGAGGCCATCAGGATGCGCTCGGCGCGCCGCATCGCCGGCAGCACGTGGGTGGAGCCGCGATGCTCGTGCGTGGAGATGCCGGCGGCGGAGATGAGCACGAGCCGCTCGACGCGCTGTGGAAAGGCGATGGCGAGCTCGGCGGCGATGAAGCCGCCCATCGAGTTGCCGACGACAGCGGCGGCGTCCACGCCGAGCCGGTCGAGCAGCCGGTCGAGCAGCCGCGCGTAGCCTGCGATCGAGATCTTCTCCTTGGGCATGGGCGAATGCCCGAAGCCGGGCAGGTCGAGCGTGATGACGCGATGGGAGGGGGCGAACACGGCGAGCTGCTCGAGCCAGTTGGGCCATGAGCCGGAGAGCCCATGCACGAACACGAGCGGCTGGCCCTCGCCCTGCTCCTCGGGGCCGATCTCGACCGTGTTGACTGGCGTCCCGTCGACCTCGATCCAGCGCTGGCGCGAGCGCCAGTCGACGTCCTGCCAGCGTGTGCGCGCAGCAGATCCGTACATCTACAGAGCCCTGACCGGGTAAGAAGGGAGCGTGTGGCGGCGGCGGGTTACGGTCACAGAGGTGAATCTATCGCGCGGTCTGCGGCAGGGTGCAAGCGGGGCGGCGGCGAAGTAACCGTAGTCATGGGCCAGACAGGCAAAGACGACGGGGGCTCGTCCCCGCAGGAGGGCGATTGGCGCGCGGCAATCGGCCTGCTGATGGAGGATCTGAGCAGACGCGACGCGGCCGAGCGCACGCGCCGCGCCTACGGGGTGGACCTCGAGCAGTTCGCGCAGTGGGCGCGGGGGCAGGGCCTTGCGCCGAGCGAGGTGGGCCCGAAGGCGGTACGACGCTATATCGCGCACCTCTCCGAGCAGGGCGCGGCGCCGAGCACGAGCGCGCGTAAGCTCGCGGCGATGCGGGCGCTGTTCGCGAGCCAACGCGAGCACGGCGCGATCGCGGAGAACCCGGCGGACCTCGTCTCGACCCCACGACGCGGCTCGCACCTGCCGCGGGTGTTGAGCGCGCGCGAAGCGGCGGGCCTGCTGGACGCGATCCCGGCGGGCAGCCCGCTGGAGCTGCGCGACCGGGCGATGTTCGAGCTCGCCTACGCGTGCGGCCTGCGCGCGGAGGAGCTGGTGTCGCTGCGGACGATCGACGTCGACCACGACGGCGAGCAGCTGCGCGTCGAGGGCAAGGGGCGAAAGACGCGCTTCGTGCCGGTGGGCGAGCCGGCGATGAAGGCACTGCAGGGCTACCTGGAACCGGGCAACGGCCGCCAGGGGCGCCCGGCGCTGACGAACCCGAGCGCGCCCTCGGAGGCGATCTTCCTCTCCAAGACGGGCCGCCCGCTGGGCACGAGCGACGTGCGGCGGCGCCTGCGGATGTGGACCGTGCGGGCGGGCGCGGTGGCCGAACGCGCGGGCGGGGCGGTCTCGCCGCACGCGCTGCGCCACAGCTTCGCGACGCACCTGCTGGACGGCGGCGCGGACCTGCGCAGCATCCAGGAGCTGCTTGGGCATGCGAGTGTGTCGAGCACCCAGATTTACACTCGGGTAGAGTCCGCGCGATTGAAAAGCGCCTACGCGCGCAGCCACCCTCGGGCCTGATAACAAGGGGAAACCACCCTGGAGACCAATGTCAAACCGATCGAGCTGCGGGAACTGTGGCGGCGATACAAGTCCGACGGCGACAGCAAAGTTCGTGAGCGGCTCGTCGTTGCCTATTCGCCGCTGGTCAAGTACGTAGCTGGGCGCACGGCGGCCGGCCTGCCGCCGCATGTCGAGGAGGCGGACCTGATCTCCTACGGCC
This sequence comes from Solirubrobacteraceae bacterium, assembly GCA_036267655.1. Taxonomy (GTDB): domain Bacteria; phylum Actinomycetota; class Thermoleophilia; order Solirubrobacterales; family Solirubrobacteraceae; genus Palsa-744. The sequence continues at coordinate 46,153 of DATAVP010000005.1, read as the reverse complement.
TCGTCGGGCTGATCAGCGCGATCGAGCGCTTCGACCTGTCGCGGGACATCAAGTTCGAGACCTACGCGATCATGCGGATCAAGGGCGCGATCATCGATGAGCTGCGCTCGATGGACTGGGTCCCGCGCAGCGTGCGGGCGCGGGCGCGGGAAGTCGAGCGGGCGAACGCGAAGCTCGAGAACACGCTGCAGCGCGCGCCGACCGATCAGGAGATCGCGGACGAGCTGGGGATCACGGTCGATGAACTGAACGAGTCGCTGCTGGCGATCTCGCACTCATCGATGGTGGCGCTGGACGAGCTGTGGAGCGTCTCGGACTCGAGCGGCGACCAGGTCTCGCTGATGGACACGATCGAGGACCCGAACGCGCCGGACCCGGCCCGCTCGCTGGACGTGGGCGATCTGAAGGATCGGATCGCGGACTCGATCGCGAAGCTGCCCGAGCGCGAGAAGCTCGTGATCGCGCTCTACTACTACGAGAACCTGACCCTGCGCGAGATCGGCGAGGTCCTGGGCGTGACGGAGTCGCGCGTCTCGCAGATGCACACGAAGGCGGTCCTGCGGCTGCGCTCGCGCATGCAGGAGGAGTCCTTCGAGGACTGAGCGCGTCGCCCTACGGTGCGATCGGACTCTCGGGCATCGGGACGTCAATCACCTCGAGGCCGTCGATCGCGTTGAAGTCGGTCGGGTTGCACGTGTACACCGGCAAGTCGTTGGCCAGGGCAATGGCCGCGATCATCGCATCGTAGGCTCGGGCGCCGGCCTTTCGCCCCGAGCGCCGCAGCGAGGCGGCCACGCGCCCGAAGGCTCGGGCGGCGCCTGCATCGAATGGAAGCGGCTCGAAATCGGCCTCAGCCTGCTGCAGCTGAGCTTGGCGCGCGGCTCGCTCGGCCTCTCCGCCGGCGACCAACGGCCCGACCGAAAGCTCGGCAAGCGTCACTGCTGTGATCAAGGTTTCCTCGGGGAGGACGCTCACGTCCTGCAGCCTCCCCAGAAGAATCACGGTTGAGGTGTCGAGGACTCCGCGCGGATGCGGCGTTCGATTGCTCACAGGCGTGCGTCGAGCAGTTCGTCGACGTCTGTGCGAAATGCGACGTGATCGACCGACGGCAGTCCTCGCCAGCGATTCAAGAGGGCCTGCGCCGAAAGCCCACGAGACGCGACCGCACGCAACTCCGCCACGGCCTTGCCCGAGCGCGTGATCGTGATCAACTCACCCCGTGCGGCCCGGTCCACGACATCGCCGCCGTGGTTGCGCAGCTCTCGAATGCTGACCTCGGTCATGGCCACTCACTGTATCACGCGTGATACACCCACCCGAGTGTCAACAGGATGCTGCGCGGCTGTCTGGTCGCGTAGGATCGCCGGATCGCGCGTCGCGTTCTCATACTTGGTGCCGGGTTCGGCGGTCTGGAGCTTTCGAGCATGCTCTCCGACGCCCTGGGCGAGAACGTCGAGGTGACGCTGATCGACAAGGGCGACGCCTTCGTGTTCGGCTTCTCGAAGCTGGACGTGCTGTTCGGCCGCAGCAGCGCCGAGGCGGTGCGGCTGCCCTACGCGAAGATCGCGAAGCCGGGCGTGCGCTGGCTGCGCGAGACGGTCACGGCGATCGACCCCGAGACGCGCAGCGTGAGGACCGATGCGGGCACGCATGAGGCGGACGTGCTGGTGATCGCGCTGGGCGCGGACTACGACTACGACGCGACCCCCGGCCTGCTGGAGTCGGGCAACGAGTTCTACTCGGTGGCGGGCGCGGAGCGCCTGGCGGGCCTGCTTCCCGAGTTCACGAGCGGGCGTGCGGTGATCGGCGTCTGCGGGGCGCCCTTCAAGTGCCCTCCGGCGCCGAGCGAGACGGCGCTGCTGCTGCACGACTACCTGTCCGAGCGCGGCCTGCGCGACCAGTGCGAGATCACCTTCACGATCCCGCTGTCGACGCCGGTGCCACCTTCGCCTGAAACCTCAGCCGCGCTGGAAGCGGCGTTCGCCGAGCGCAACATCGAGTTCGTCCCGCAGAAGCGCGTCGTCTCGCTCGACGGGGCGCGCGGCGTGGTCGTGCTCGACGACGGCTCGGAGCTGGCATATGACCTGTTCCTGGGCGTGCCGAAGCATCGCGCGCCGCAGGTCGTGATCGACAGCGGCATCACGGACGGAGCCTACGTGCCGGTGGACTCGGCCACGCTGCAGACGAGCTTTCCCGACGTGTACGCGATCGGCGACGTGGCGCAGGTCGGCGTGCCGAAAGCGGGCGTTTTCGCCGAGGGCGCGGCGAAGATCGTGGCCGAGCAGTTGATCGCGCAAGCCCGCGACGGCGAGTCGGACGCCGCCTACGAGGGGCGGGGCTCGTGCTACATCGAGTTCGGCGCCGGGCGCGTCGGGCGGGTGGACGTGGACTTCCTCTCGGGACCGAAACCCACCGGGACCTACCAGGAGCCCTCGGTGGCGCTGGTGGCCGAGAAGGATCGCTTCGGTTCGAGCCGGCGCGCGCGCTGGTTCGGGGTTTAGACGGCATCCAGCCTTCTCGTCGAGCCGGCCTACGCTCCTCGACGCAAACCAGTGAAACGCTCCGGCCGCCACGACCGTTACAGGCCGGCCGTCCGGGCCGGCTGTGCACTGCACTCGCCTGGTTCTGAGCCGCGGAAAATCGCTGGCGCGCGGCACGGCGCGGCGGTATGGTGATCTCACAGCTAGAGAGGAGATCGCATGCGAGGAATGGGAGACCGCCCGCCGGCGGACCGGATTCGCAACGTCGCCCTTGTCGGCCACCGCGGCGCGGGCAAGACCTCGCTGCACGAGGCGCTGCTGTTCGAGGCCGGGGTCACCGGCCGGCTCGGTTCGGTTCCCGACCGCAGCACGGTCTCGGACGCCGATCCCGACGAGCAGTCGCGGCAGATGTCGATATCCGCGGCGCTCAGTTCGTTTCAGTGGCGCGAGCGCAAGATCAACCTGCTCGACACGCCGGGCGAGCCCAGCTTCGTCGCCGACGCGCTCGGCGCGCTGCGCGTCTGCGAGTCCGCAGTGTTCGTCGTCAACGCCGTGATGGGCGTCGAGGTCTCGACCGGCCGCCTGTGGGCGCGCGCCGCCGAGCTCGACATCGCGCGGATGGTGTTCGTGAACATGCTCGATCGCGAGCGTGCCGACTTTTTCCGCGCGCTCGAGCAGATCAAGCGCGCCTTCGGCCCACACGCCGTCGCGACCGAGATCCCGATCGGCTCAGAGCACGACGTACAGGGCGTGATCGATCTGGTCGACATGAAGGCCTTCCGCCAGGACTCCGCGGAGCGGGCTGGGTGGAGCGAGATCCCGATCCCCGAGGCCGAGGTCGAGCGCGCGCAGGAGTTCCGCGAAAAGCTGATGGACGAGGTCTGCGAAGTCTCCGACATGCTGATGGAGCGCTACCTGGAGGGCGAGGAGATCTCCCACCAGGAGATCGTCGACGCGCTCAAGGAGGGCACGAATCACGGCAAGATCTTTCCCGTCGTCTGCGGGGTCGCGACGCGCAACCTCGGCACGGCGCGGTTGCTCGACGCGATCGTCGAGGACCTGCCATCGCCCGTCAAGCACGGTGCGCTGGTGGTCGGCGAGATCGAGCTGAGCGCCGCCGAGGATCGGCCGCTGTTCGCCTACGTCTTCAAGACCCGCGCCGACCCCTTCGCCGGGCGCATCAACCTGATGCGCGTCTACCAGGGCGTGATGTCCGCCGACAGCCACGTGCTCAACACCCACGCCCACGTGAAGGAGCGGATCGGCCAACTGCTGCTGTTCGCGGGCAAGGAGGTGCGTCACATGCGGGAGTTCGGCCCCGGTGACATCGGCGCCGTCGCCAAGCTCAGGCAGACGCGCGCCGGCGATTGGCTCGCCGACCGCGACGAGCCCATCGAGATGCCGCGGCTGGCACTGCCCGCGCCCGTGATGGCCTTCGCGATCGAGCCCAAGAGCAGGGGAGAGGAGGAGAAGGTGTTCGCCGCCCTGCACCGGCTGCAGGAGGAGGACCCCACGATCGACCTGCACCGCGACCAGCAAACGGGTGAGCAGATCGTCGCCGGGCTTTCGCAGGTGCACGTGGAGGTGGTCGTCGACCGCCTGCGCGACCGTTTTGGCGTCGAGGTCAGCCTCAAGCCGCCGCGCGTTCCCTATCAGGAGACGATCCGCATGCCCGCGAAGGCGCACGGCAAGCACAAGAAGCAGTCCGGCGGGCGCGGGCAGTTCGGCGAGTGTCAGATCGAGATCGAGCCGCTGCGGATCGGCGAGGAGTTCGAGTTCGTCGACAAGATCAAGGGCGGCGTGATCCCGCACTCGTTCATCCCTGCGGTCGAGAAGGGCGTCCGTGAAGCGATGGCGGCCGGCGTGCTCGCGGGCTACCCCGTCAAGGGCGTGCGTGTGCGCCTCGTCGATGGCTCGCACCATCCCGTTGACTCCTCCGAGATCGCCTTCAGGCTCGCGGGCCTGCAGGCGATGAAGCAGGCACTCGAACTCGCCGAGCCGGTGCTGCTCGAGCCGATCATGCTCGTCACGCTGTCGGTGCCCGAGAGCTACGTCGGCGAGGTGATCGGCGACCTCAACAGCCGCCGTGGGCACCCGCTGGGGATGGAGCCCGTCGGGGCGATGACCGAGATCAAGGCCGAGGTGCCGATGGCTGAGGTGCTCGCCTACGCCCCCGACCTGCGCTCGATCACCGGCGGACAGGGCGACTACACGCTGGAGTTCCTGCGCTATCAGGAAATACCCGCGCAGCTTGGGCAGAAGCTGCTCGCGAAAGTGGGCGAGCAACGCCAAGCGGCCCACGCATGAGCGTGGCGGCGACGCCTGACTGAGCGCTCCCGCCCGCCTCAGGGAGCGATCGTAAAGCGCGCCGTGCGCGCCGCGCCGCTCAGCCCAGCGAGTCGCGGAGTCGCTTCGAGCTCGTAAGCGCCCGGCTTCAGCGCCCGCCCGCCAGCGCGGCCCGTGAAGCGGAAGCTGTTGTGCCCTGCCTTGTCGGCGTGTGTGAAGGCGCCGAGCTTCACGAACCGCTTGCACGGACGCCCGCCGTGGCCATGCTTCGCCGGAGCGACGCAGCGGCCTTTCTTGCGGACCCCGCGTTGAGAGCGCAGCACCGTGAACGTCGTCGTCGCGACGTCGCTGTCGTTGTAGCTCAGGGCCGTCCCCGGCGGCTGGCGTTTGGCGATGCTCGCACCGGACCTGGCCGCCTTGAACGTCGCCGGTGAGAGCGTCAGGGCGCCCAACGCCGGCGGGACCCGGCGTGCCGGCGCGGTCGTGATCGGTGTCGTGGCCGTAATCGGGCCGGGGGCCGGGATCGGCAGCGGCGCGAGCTCGTAGGCGCCGATGTCACAGGCAGGGCCCTGCGGGCGCGCCACGCCGCGCTGGTCGCTCGCCGGGCAACTACCACCCACCGGCAGTTGATCGAGAGCGGCGCTGCCCGCGCCCAGCGCCATCGTACTCGTGGGGCCACCGTTGTCCTGCAGCGGCGCCAGCATCGGATCGCCGCCCGAGAAGCCCGCCGGGCAGCCACCGCCGAAGGCGATGTTGTGACCCCCGTCGGTCGGCGCGCCCGTGCAGTTGCCGCCTTCGTTGTTCGCGAAGATCGTCGCCCGCACGTTCGCGCCACTGCCGACGTTCAACGCTCCACTGCCTCGCCGGCCCGGTTTGGCGCCCGTGCCGCCGATGCCCGTCAGGTTGTCGGCAATCGTCGAATTGGCAAGCGAGAGCGCGCTGCCGCCCGTGGCCGCGATCGCCGCACCTGGGCCGCCGTCGCCGCCATGTTGTTCGGGCGGGGCGAGGTCGCCGTTGCCGCCCGCCCCCGTCGCGTTGCCGTTGAAGGTGTCGTTCACGAGCGTCGCGCTGCCGCCTTCGACCATCACGCCGCCGCCGCTGCCGCCGACTTCGCCGTCGAAAATCCCGCCGCCCATGCCCGTGCGGTTCGCGGTCACGGTCGAGTCGCTCAGGCTGAGCGCGCCCGCCGTGCTGAGGATCGCGCCGCCGTTTCCTCCGCGCTTCTCGCCTGAGCCGTTCGCGCCGCCTTTGCTCGTGCCGTTCGTGCTCAGCGTGCTCGCGTCGATCGTCAGCGACGGCCCGCTGCTCGCGATCGCGCCTCCGTCCCCACCCGTGACGTCTTCGTCCGACCGGATCGCGGTGAAGTTTTCAAACAGCAGGCTGTCCTCGATCGTGAGCGTGCCCGTGTTCCAGATGCCGCCGCCGATTCCCGTCGGGAAGCCCGGCCCGCTGTTCGACGTGCCGGAGGCGTTTTCGGAGACTTCGCCGGCGGAGATCGTCAGCGTGCCCGCGTTCGCGATCCCGCCGCCATTGCCGCCGCGCTCGTCCACCGGGCCATTGCCCGCGAGGTTGCCGATCACGCGCGATTCGCTCACGGTCACGTTCGAGCCCGCATCGATCAGGATGCCACCCCCGTCCTGACCGCCGGAGCCGGTCGTCGAGGGCGCGCGGCCCTGGTAGATCATCACGCCCTCGATCGTCACGCGCACGCCGTGTATGTCCATCACGCGATCGCTCGCGCTGCCCGCTTCGTTGACCGCCCCGTTGATTTTCGTGCTCGCGCTGCCCGCGCCCTGGATCGTGATCGCGCTCGTCAGGTCGAGGTCGCCCGTCGAGTTCGCGTCCTCGTGCGCGCCGAAGCGGGTCAGCTTGTAGATCCCCGCGGGCAGCACGATCGTGTCCGGGCCTTCGCCTTTGGCGCACTCGCCCGCTTTGACTCCCGAAGCCTGGTCGTTATTCGCCGCCGTGATCGCCTCGCGCAGCGAGCAGTGCCCGTCGTTCGCGACCGCGTCTTCGGTCGCGTTGACCGTGATCGTCGCTGCCTCCGCCGCGCTCGCCCACAGCGCGCAGGCGATGACGCCGCCCACCAGCGCCGAGTACATCCCCCCACCGCGCAAAACCGTCTTCACGCAGCACAAGGTAATGGCCCGGACCTGTCCCTGCAAGCGCCACACGTCACCCGCGGCCCGCTACCCTCCCGCGGATGGCAACGCGATCGATCGTCACCTCTCAGCCCGATGTCGCCTGCGACGTCTGCGAACGACGTCTGCTTCGGGGTGAGCAGCCCGACACCTTCCTCGCCGCGGGCCAGCCGCGGATCGTCTGCGAGCTGTGCGCCCCACGCGCCGCCCACCAGGGCTGGAAGCGCGGCTCCGATCAGCACACGCTCGGCCCCGCGCCGCTGCGCTCCGGTCGTGGCCGCTCGCTGCTCGGCCGCCTGCGCCAGTCGCGCCGCGCCGAGGCCGAGAGCGTGCGCGACGAGGCGGGTCCGCTTGGCCTCGACGCTCAGCCGCTCGAGCAGGAGCCGCACCCCTACGACTTCCTCGAGCCCGCCGCCGCCGGTGGGGTCGCGAACGGCACGACCCAGGCGCAGGGCCACGGCGGCGAGGGCCACGGCGCCGGGATTCTCGCGCGGCCTCCCGACGGCCCGCTGCAGCGGGCCGTGGACGTCTTCAACATCGGCGAGTACCCGCGACGCGTCGCCAGCCTCACACGCTCGCTTGGCGCCCCCGAGGTCAGCGTGCGTCCCGGCGAGGCCGTCGCCAGCTCGATCGTGATCGTGCTGGCCTGGGAGCTCTGCTGGTACACCTACGAGGTCGATCTCGACGACATGCAGGGACCCGAGGCGCGCGCGCTCGCGCAGGGCACCGAGCTCTCGGAGCTCGGCCCCGAGGACCGGCTCGCGAATGCGCTCGCCGACGAGCGCGGCGCGCTCGCGCTGCTCTAATCCCAGGCATCGAGCTGCGCTCGGCAGTCCCGACGGCGCCCTCCGATGCTTGGGCCGCAGGCCCTTTCGGGCCGGCGTGGCAGCCGGCTCGCAGCGCCCGCGACCGTTCGCATTGCCGTGCAGGGGTTGATTATCGAAAATGTGGGAGTAAGATCGGCGCAACGATGATCTATTGCGTCGTACCCAAGCCGCTGGCCGATGATCTCTATCCGAAGCTCGTGAAGTACTACGAGAACGAGGAGAACGTCACCGTGATCGTGGACCGTCGCGAGTTCGACCGGCGCGCCCGTCAGCGGCGCACCGTCGCGAGGTCCGAGACCCGTGAGGATCGGGGCGAGGGCCAGCAGCGCCGCATCGTGCGCGACCGTCGTCGCGCGCGCGTGCCCGGGGATCTGCCCCCGCTCGCGCAAGCTACCGCCTAGTCGCGCTGCATACTTCACGCCGATGAAGGTCGTGGTGCATGTCGACGGCGGCGCTCGTGGCAATCCCGGACCCGCCGCCGCGGGCTGCGTGATCTCCGCGCCCGACGGGCAGACGCTCGGCGAGCACGCCGAGCTGCTCGGCAGGACCACGAACAACGTCGCCGAGTACCGCGCGCTGCTGCTCGGGCTCGCCAAGGCCCGCGAGCTCGGGGCCGGGGAGGTCGAGGTGATCGGCGACTCCGAGCTGATCGCCAAGCAGGTGCTCGGCCGCTACAAGGTCAAGAACGCCGCGCTGCGCCCGCTCTACCAGCAGGCCCTCGCTGCCTTCGAGGACTTCGAGAAGTGGTCCATCAGGACCGTTCCACGCGCCCAGAACGCCGACGCCGACGCGCTCGTCAACGCCGCGCTCGACCAAGCACGTGCCGCAAACAGGATTTGACGAGCGTCCTGGACGGACGCCGGCCAAGCGAGGCAAGGACGCACCCCTTCGGGGCACAGGCAGTTCGCGTGGCGTGCTCTGCACGCGAACGACCGAGGACGCCGCATCGCGCCGACCGGCGTTCGTCTAGTGCAGCGGCTTCGCTGAGCGGGCGATAGCGAGCATCTGCTCGTTCGAGAGATCCTCCAGCAGCGTGTTCGTGATCCAGTAGAGCATCTTGCCCTGGCGCCAGGCGATCACGTGGATGTGGCTGCCGTCCGTGAACAGCATGTAGGTCTTGTGGTCGATTTTCCGCTGCTGGTTCGGGTGGGCGATCAGCGGCGGCTTCGGCCAGTCGGTGCCCTCGAAGTCGTAGTAGCCCCCGAGCGTGTTCTGTTTGAACACCACCACGTAGGCGTGGCGCAGGCGCTGGCCCTTGTCGCGCAGATCGTACGCCCGCGTCGGCTGCTCTTCGGCCGCCGCGGTCTGCAGGCTCGGGTAGAGCACGTGCAGCGGCATGTTGATCGTCTGCTTCGCCAGTTCCTCATCGCCCGTCGTCGGCGTCGGCGCCAGCCCCAGCGACGCCGAGGAGGGCGCCGAGGCGTGGTGCGCCGCGTGCTTGTGGGCGTGCGAGCTCTTGCTGCTGTGGTGCGACGGGGCCGGTTTCGGTGGCGCCGTCACGGTTTCGTCGCCGTTCAGGAAGTCCTGCAGCGTCGCGTCCTCCAGCTCGCGCGTGCTCGTCACATAGGAGCCGCCCTTCAGCGCGAAGTTCGTGCTCGTCGCGCGGAACTTCACCTGGCGCAGCGGCTTGCCCTGCGAGAAGGCGATCAGCTTCGCGAGGTCGATCACGCGGTTCGCCGATGAGCTGAAGCCCGCTGTCACGATCGCCTTGCCGACCACGTGGGCGACGTGTTTGACCTGTTTGAGCAGGTTGTCCGAGGAGACCTGCTCGCGCAGCGAGCGCAGGAAGTCCTGCTGGCGGGCGACGCGCACGAAGTCCGAGTCGCCATGGCGGTAGCGCACGTAGCTGAGCGCGTTGTTGTAACAGAGCTTCTGATAGCCGGGCTGCAGGTTGATTTCCGAATACGCTTCGCCGCCTTCGCCGTTGATGTGCAGGTAGCGGTGGTCGACGTTCACGTACACGCAGCCCAGCGTGTCCACGATCTTGATGAAGCTCGCGAAGTTCACGTCCACGATCCCGTTGATCACGATCCCCGGGAAGACTTCCTTCTCGATCGTTTCCGCCGCCAGTTCCATCGAGCCTTTGACGCCGCCGAGGCGCGCGCCGTAGGTGTAGGCCGCGTTGATCTTTTCCTGCGGGTAGTACTCGCCTTTCGAGCTTTTGATGTTCACCAGCAGATCGCGTGGAATCGACATCACCGAGGTCTGGCCCTGGCCCGGGTCGAAGCGCACCAGCAGCATCGTGTCGCTGTGCGGCGGGTCCGTGCGGTCGAGCGCGTCCTTCGATTTCGCGCGTCGGTCCGAGCCCAGGATCAGGTAGGTCTGCGGGCCGCCCGTGTACTTGATCAAGCCCTGTTTGACTTTGACCGTGTTTCCGGGTTTGAAGATTTCGCTGCCGACGCTTTCGACCTCGTTCAGCGCGATCGTCGCCGTCGCGCCGCCCGCCAGCCCCGCGATCAGCAGCCCCGCGATCAGAAAGCGCTTCCACATGCCCCACGCAAGCGAAGGTGCGCGTTCATCCACGGGGTGTCACCTGGGAGGAGTTCATGGCCGGGTAGGGACGTGCGCCGATCCCCCGTCGGGGCGCGCGTCGGCCTAGGGTAGCGGCCGTCCCGGCGTGCGCGCGCCGGGTGGGCGGCTAGGCTCGGAGCCGTGCTCAGCGCCAGAAATCGCGAGCTTTTGGGCCTCCTGCCGTCGGCGCTCCTGGTGATCGCCGGGTTCACCGCGATCTTCATTCAGTCCGAAGACATCGCGCCTGGCGCCGCCACCAACCTCACGCTCAACCACGCCTCCAGCGTCTCGCTGACCTACGGCGCGCTGTTCCTCGGGCTGTGCCTGGCCGCGCATCTGGTGATCCGCTTCGCGCTGCCCTACGCCGACCCCTACCTGTTCCCGCTCGCCGCCGTGCTCGCCAGCATCGGGATCGTGATGGTCTATCGGATCGAACCCGTGCTCGCGCGCCAGCAGGCGCAGTGGATGGTCGTCGGGCTCGTGCTGTTCGCCGCCACGATCATCGCCCTGCGCAAGAACGGCGTCGGCGTGCTCGAGCGCTACCGCTACACGATCGCCGCGATCGGGATCGGCATGACCGTGCTGCCGCGCCTGCCCGGGATCGGCGCGCAGGTCAACGGCGCCTACCTCGACATCCGCGTCGGCTCGATCTCCTTCCAGCCCTCCGAGCTCGGGAAGATCGCGATCGTCGTGTTCCTCGCCAGCTACCTGCGAGACAACCGCCAGCTGCTCGTCACCGCCGGGCGGCGCGTGCTCGGTCTGACGATCCCGCCCATGAAGCAGTTCGGGCCGATGCTGATCGTCTGGGGCGCCGCGATGGGGACGCTGCTCTTGACCCGCGAGCTCGGCACCTCGCTGATGTTCTACGGTGCCTTCCTCGCGCTGCTCTATGTCGCCACCGGGCGCTTCTCCTTCCCCTTTATCGGGCTCGTGCTGTTCGCCTTCGGCGCCTGGTTCGTCGCCACCCATGTGAGCCACGTGCACTCGCGCGTGCTCGCCTGGGAACACCCCTTCGATCCCGCCCTTTACAACAAGCCCGCCGGGGGCAGCTACCAGCTCGCGCAATCGCTCTTCGCCCAGGCCGACGGCGGCCTGCTCGGCACCGGCTTCGACCAGTCTCTGCTGCGCCTGCCCCACGGCGGTGGGCCGATCCTGCCCGTGCCCGAAAGCGACACGATCTACGCCGTCATCACCAACGAGCTCGGGCTCGCCGGCGCGGCCGTGCTGCTCGTCGTCTACCTGCTGTTCGTCGCCCGCGGCCTGAAGACCGCCGTGCTCGCGCGCGACTCCTTCTCCAAGCTGCTCGCCACCGGGCTGTCGTTCGTCGTCGCGATGCAGGTGTTCGTGATCGTCGGCGGCGTCACCCGCGTGATCCCGCTGACCGGCGTGACGCTGCCGTTCGTCGCCTATGGCGGCTCCTCGGTGGTGATGAACTTCGTGCTGCTCGCGCTGCTGCTCGTCGTCTCGGACCGCGCGCGGCGCCCATACGAGCCGCGCGCCCGCGCCTGACCCGCGCCGCGCCCTGCGTTCCCGGCCTCGGCCGGCCTCGGAATTCGCGCGCGGGCGCCCCGGCGCGCGATCCGGCGCGTGCGCTGATCTGCGCGCGGGCGCCGCCGCCCAGCCGCAGGGGAACGTGGTCGCACCGTCGAAGTCCACCGCCGAGATGCGGACCTCGACGATCGCCCAGGCCAAGCCGCGCATGCTGATGCGGGCTCCCGCCCGCTCCGCCCAGCACCGCTACCGCGGCGAACCGATGCCCCGGCCCGGCGCCGAGCGGATCTGCTCGCCCGCGGGCCTGCAGCGCCGCCCCTGGCTCGCCCGCCTGCGGCGCGCGCTCGCCGAGGATCTGTTCGTCCTGCACTACCAGCCGATCGTCTCGCTCGCCGACGGGCGAGTCTCTCACCACGAGGCGCTCGTGCGCCTGGCAGACGAAGGCGACGGCAGCGTCGTCGGCGCCGCCAGCTTCCTGCCCGCCGCCGAGCGCTACGGGCTGATCGGAGAGATCGACCGGATGGTGATCGAGAAGGTCGCCGCGTTGCTCGGCGAGGATCGCGAGGGCGAGGCCGGCCTCGCCATGAACCTGTCCGCGCTCTCGGTCACCGATCGCGGCATGCTCGGGCAGATCCAGCGCGCGCTCGATCGCCACGGGGCCGACCCCGCGCGGCTCGTGATCGAGGTCACCGAGACCGCTTCGATCTCCGACATGTCGCGCGCCAGGGCCTTCTGCGCCGGAGTCGAGCGGCTCGGCGGCGCCGTCGCGCTCGATGACTTCGGCGCCGGCTTCGGCTCCTTCCATTACCTCAAGCACCTTCCCTTCAGCTACCTGAAGATCGACGGTGCCTTCATCCGCGGCCTGCCGCACTCGACCCACGACCAGCTCGTCGTGCGCGCGCTCGTTGGGCTTGTGCGCGAGATGGGGCAGCGGACCATCGCCGAGTTCGTCGGCGATCAGGAGACGCTGCGGCTGTTGCGCGAGTACGGGGTCGACTATGCGCAGGGGTTTGAGATTGGGCGGCCGGGGCCGGGGTTGGTGGGTGACCGAGGCTCTTAGAACGGCATCCGTGTGCGACGGACCAGCCTCTTCGTCAGCCGTGTGAACGGCATCCAGCCTCTTGGTCGAGCCGCCTCTGTGTGCGACGGCCCGGGATCGTCGTCGTCCGTGTGAACGGCATCCAGCCTCTTGGTCGAGCCGGCCTCCGCTCCTCGATTCAACTTGTGAACGCTCCGGCCGCCACGACGGTTACTTGGGCGGCCATCCGGGCCGCCTTGTGGCTCGGGCCTAGCGGGGCTGGGGGAACTGGGCTCGCATCGTGGCTTCCCAGAGGCGGTCGGGCATCAGTTTGCGCATTCCCAGGGTCAGCTTCGCCGAGGGTGTGATCGTGATGCGGGCGGGGGGGTTGCGGCGCTTGATTGCGCGCTCGATCACCTTTGCGACGCGGTCGGGGCCGCCGCCGAACAGCTTCATCGGGCCGTCGTAGGCGCCTTTCGTGACGGCGCCTACCGTCGTGTTGAACTTCGCGTAGGGGTCATCGCCGCTCATCTGCACGTCGGCCATGCTCGCGGTCGCGGCCTCGCCGAACTCGGTCGTGATCAGCCCCGGCTCCAGCAGCACCACGTCGATCCCGAAGCCGCGCAGCTCGAAGCGCATCGCGTCGGAGATCGCCTCCAGCGCGTGCTTGGTCGCGTGGTAGTGACCGCCGCCCGGGAACGACAGGCGCCCGCCCATCGAGCCCACGTTCACGATCTTGCCCCAGCGCTGCGAGCGCATCTTCGGCAGCACGAGCTGCGTCAGGCGCACGAGGCCGAACACGTTGGTCTCGAACTGGCGGCGCACCGCCTCCAGCGGCACGGTCTCGATCGCGCCGCTCTGGCTATAGCCCGCGTTGTTGATCAGCACGCCGATCGCGCCCTCGGCCTGCTCGATCTGCGCGACCGCCGCCTGCATCGACTGCTCGTCGGTCACGTCGAGCGCGAGCGTCTCGCAGCCCGCCGCCTGCAGCTCGGAGAGCGTCTCGAGGCGCCGTGCGGTCGCGTACACCTTCCAGCCTCCGCCGACCAGTCGCAGCGCGGTTGCGCGCCCGATGCCCGTGGAGCAGCCCGTGATCAGCACCGCCTTCGAGGGTTCGGACATGTGGGCAGCATATGCGCTGGGGCTCGCCACGGAGGGCATGCAACACATTTGCCCGGTGACGCCCGCCGCGCCGCCCCGGGCGTGCGTCCTCTAGGCTGGCGCCCATGCGTGCAGTGACCTTCCAGGCCCCTGGCGAAGTCCGCGTGCAGGACGTGGCCGAGCCCGAGATCCTCGACCCCACCGACGCGATCGTGCGGATCGAGGCCAGCGGCGTATGCGGCTCGGATCTGCATATCTACCACGGTCGCGTGAAGATCGAACCCGGCTTCACGATCGGGCACGAGTACGTCGGCACCGTCACCGCCATCGGCGACGAGGTGCGCAACGTCGTCGTCGGCGACCGCGTGCTCGGCTGCTTTCAGACCGCCTGCGGGCACTGCTTCTTCTGCCGCCGCGGCCTGTTTCACAAGTGCGACTCCTCCCGCACCTTCGGCCACGGCGCAGCGCTCGGCTCGCTGCAGGGCACGCAGGCCGACTCGGCGCTCGTGCCCGGCGCCGACCTCGCGCTGCGCAAGGTGCCCGCGGGCATGAGCGACGAGACCGCGCTGTTCGCGGGCGACGTGATGGGCACCGGCTACCATGCCGCCGCCGAAAGCGGCCTGCAGCCCGGCGACAGCGCTGCGGTGCTGGGTCTTGGACCCGTCGGCCTGTGCGCCGTGCAGGCGGCGTTCGCCGTCGGCGCCGCGCACGTGATCGCCGTCGACACCGTGCCCGAGCGCCTGAAGATGGCCGCGGCCTTCGGCGCGCAGGCCGTGCACCTGACCGAGGAGGACCCACGCGCCGCCGTGCGCGAGGCGACCGACGGGCGCGGCGTCGATGCCTGCATCGACGCCGTCGGCGACCCGCGCGCGCTCGAGCTCGCGATCCGCCTGACGCGCAAGTGCGGCACGATCCAGACGATCGGCGTCTACGCCGAGCGCTGCGAGGTGCACATGGGCCTGTTCTGGATCAAGGCGCTGAAGATGTGCTCGGGCCACGCGAACGTGATCGGACACGTCGACCAGGTGCTCGAGTTGATGTCCAGCGGGCGCCTTGACCCGAGCCCGCTCGTGACCCATCACATGAGCCTCGAGGACGCCCCGGAGGCGTACGCTCTGTACGACCGCCGCAAGGCGCTTAAGATCGTCCTGCAACCGTAGGGTCGCGCGCAGCCGCGCGCACCGTGAAGTCGCGCACAAGGAGCCGCCATGACCGCCGCCGCCGACACCGCCACCGCACTGCCCGACGCGCTCGGCGCCGCCGCGCGCGAGTTCCTCTCGCGCCCGCAGCGGCTCTTGATCGGCGAGGAGCGCCTCGACGCCGCCGACGGCGCGACGTTCACCACGCTGGACCCCTCCAGCGGCCGCGAGATCGCGACCGTCGCGCAGGCCGGCGCCGAGGACGTCGAGCGCGCCGTGCGCGCCGCCCGCGAGGCGCTCGAGAACGGGCCGTGGGCCACACTTCCCGCGACCGGGCGCGAGCAGCTGATGCACGCGCTCGCGCAGGCGATCGAAGACCACGACCAGGAGCTCGCCGAGCTCGAGTCGCTCGACAACGGCAAGCCCGTCGGCCTGGCCAAGTACGTCGACGTGCGCGGCGCCGCCGCGCACCTGCGCTACTTCGCGGGCTGGCCCACGAAGATCGAGGGCGGCGTGCTGCCGGTCACCGCGCCGAACATGCTCTGCTACACGCGCCGCGAGCCCGTCGGCGTCTGCGGGCAGATAGTGCCCTGGAACTTCCCGATGCTGATGGCCTCCTGGAAGCTCGGACCGGCACTGGCCGCGGGCTGCACGACCGTGCTCAAGCCCGCCGAGCAGACGCCGCTGACCGCGGTGAGGATCGGCGAGCTGGCGCTCGAGGTCGGGTTCCCGCCGGGCGTCCTCAACGTGATCACGGGCGACGGCGCGACCGGCGCCGCGCTCGTCGACAGCCCCGGCGTCGACAAGATCGCCTTCACCGGCTCGACCGCGGTCGGTCGCGAGATCGGCGCGAAGGCCGG
Organism: Solirubrobacteraceae bacterium; assembly: GCA_036267655.1. GTDB lineage: Bacteria > Actinomycetota > Thermoleophilia > Solirubrobacterales > Solirubrobacteraceae > Palsa-744. The sequence continues at coordinate 30,299 of DATAVP010000005.1, read as the reverse complement.
CAAGGCGCTCAAGCGCGTGACGCTCGAGCTCGGCGGCAAGTCGCCGAACATCATGCTGCCCGACGCCGACATCGAAGCCGCGATCAAGGGCTCCTTCCAGGGGATCTACTTCAACTCCGGCCAGGCCTGCAACGCGGGCTCGCGTCTGTTCGTCCCGAAGGAGAGCTTCGATGAGGTGATGGGCGCGCTGGCCCAGGCCGCGAACGGCTCGCGCCTGGGGCCGGGCCTGGACCCCGAGACCCAGCTCGGCCCGCTCGTCTCCGCCGAGCAGCGCGACCGCGTGATGGGCTACATCGACTCCGGCAAGGACGAGGGCGCCGAGCTGCTCGCGGGCGGCGAGACCGCGCTTGTCGACAGCGGCGGCTACTACGTTGCCCCGACGCTGTTCAGCACGACCTCCGACGAGCTGAAGATCGCGCGCGAGGAGATCTTCGGCCCGGTGCTCGTGGCCTCGCCGTATGACTCGCTCGAGGAGGTCGCCGAGCGCGCCAACCAAGGCGAGTACGGCCTCGCCGCGGGCGTCTGGACCCGCGACCTCTCAAGCGCCCACAAGCTCGCCGCGATGCTGCGCGCGGGCTCGGTCTACGTGAACACCTGGGGCAACGTCGAGCCCTCCGCGCCGTTCGGCGGCTTCAAGGCGTCGGGCCTGGGCCGCGAGCACGGCCACGACGGCCTCGACGCCTACCTGGAGACGAAGACCGTCTGGACCGCCTTGTGAGCTGCGCGGCGTCGTGAACGTCGCCGCGCAGAGCGAACTCCCGCTGGGCCGCACCCGCACCACGCAGTGGGTGCCGCTGCTGGCCGGCGCGTGCGCGCTGTTGATCCTCGCCGCGACCGCCGAGATCGTGCTCGACGGCGCAGTCGGGCACTCGATCCTGATTCCCAAGTCCCCGCAGATCGCGGGCTGGCTGTCGGGCATCGGCGAGCGCCTTGGCTACCGCATCTTCCTGATCGCGCTGCTTGCCTCCAGTGCCGGCTACGTGGGCCTGATCGCGCTCTCGCGCGGCTTCTCCAAACGCTGGGCGATCGCGCTGGTCGCGGCACTGCACGTGATCGTGTTCGCCGGGCCAATCCTGCTCTCGACCGACGTCTTCAGCTACATCGACTACGCACGGATGGGCGTCCAGCACGGCCTGAATCCCTACAACCACGGACCGATCGCCGCCACCCAGGACCCCGTCTACCACTACGTGGGCCAGAGCTGGAAGAAGGTCGCGACCGCCTACGGCCCGATCTACACGCTGATCTCCTACCCCTTCGGCCTGCTGGGCGTGACCGGCGCGCTGTGGGGGATGAAGGTGCTGGCGATGCTCGCAAGCGCCGCCACGCTCCTGCTCACGTGGCGCTGTGCGCGTTTGCGCGGGCGCGACCCTGTGGCGGCGCTGCTGATCGTCGGCGCGAACCCGCTGTACGTGATCTACGCGCTCGGCGGCGCCCACAACGACCTGATCATGATGGCGCTGATGATGGCGGCGGTGGCGCTGACGTTCGCGCGCCGCGACGCATCCGCCGCCGCGACCGTCGTCGTCGGGGCGTTGGTCAAGGCGACCGTCGGCGTGCTGTTGCCGTTCATGATCCTCGCCAAGCGCAGCCGCGCGCAGATCCTCGGCGCCGTCGGCGCGCTGGCGCTCGGCGCCGCGATCGCCTATGCCGTGTTCGGGGTCGACGGGGTGAACATCGTCGCTGCGCTCAACCGCGACGCCGCGCTGGTCTCAAGCGACAGCTTCGCCACCGAGATCGCGCACCTGTTCGGCAAGCCGGGCGTGTTCCCGATCGACCACGACATCCTGAAGGTGGCGCTGATCGTGATCATGCTGCATCTGCTGTGGCGCACCTGGCGCGGCTATGACTGGGTCGCCGCCTCGGGCTGGGCGCTGCTGGCGATCTCGGTCACGAGCACCTGGCTGCTCGCCTGGTACATCCTCTGGCCGCTGCCGCTCGCCGTCATCTCGCGCGACCGGCGGCTGTTGATCGCCACGCTCGCGATCCAGGGGCTGTTCGTGGCCCATCAACTGACGCCCCTGTTCGCGCCCGTCGCATGAACATGCCGCCGACGCCATCGACCCCGCCCGCGCCCGCCGCGCCCGCCACGCCGCCGCCCGTGCATGACGACGGCCGCTGGGACTGGCTGCCGCCGCGGCTGCGCCCGCGCGAGACCGAGATCACGGGCACGGGTCGCCGCCGGCGGATCGAGACCGCCGTGCTGTTGATCGTCGGGCTGCTTCTGGCGATCGCCACCGTCAACGACGTCGTGCTCGGCACGCACGTCAACCACCGCCTCGGTGCCGACCTGCGCACGTGGCGTGCCTACACGGGCCACGACTACAAAAACGTCTCGACCGAAGAGGACGTCAAGAACTTCACGACGACCGACTTCGTCTGCGCCAACACGACGCCCGGTCCGCCGAAAGAGCGCACGCAGCTCTGCCTGCTGGTGACCGGGCCGGTCGTGCACGGCTATCGCAAAGCGCGGGGCGGCTGGTATCTGCCACCCAAGCACGAAGACCTGCGCCGCTATCGCTACGGCTGCTTCGGCACCGCCAAGACCGAGGGGGCCTGCCCGCAGTGAGCGCCATCGCCGCTGCCGGGCCGCGCGCGGCGGCTTCGAGCGGGCGCCGCGCGGCTTCGTGGTGGCCGCTGGCGGCGCTGATCGTGCTCGCGGCCGCGCTGCGACTGGGCACGCTCACCGAGCAGAGCTTCTGGTACGACGAGGCGTTCACGCCCGTGCACGTGCTGCACGCCGGGCTCGGGGCGACGCTGCACTCGGTCGTGCACAGCGAGAACACGCCGCCGCTCTGGTACCTGCTCGCCTGGGTCGACGTGCGGCTGTTCGGCGATGGCGCGCTCGCGCTGCGACTGCCCTCGGCGCTCGCGGGAATCGCCACCGTGCCCGTCGCATGGGCGCTCGGCAGCGAGCTGGCAGGTCGCCGCGCCGCGCTGATCGCCGCGGCGCTCGTCGCGGTCAATCCACTGTTCGTCTGGTACTCGCAGGAGGCGCGCGCCTACGGCCTGTTCGTGCTGATGGCCGCGCTGGCGATGCTGTGCTTCGTGCGCGCGCTGCACGAGCCCACGCGCGGGCGCCTCGCCGCGTTTGCGCTGAGCGGGGTCGCGCTGTTGACGCACTACTTCGCGGTGTTCCTGCTCGTGCCGATGGCGCTGTGGCTGCTGCGCGAGCGCGCCGCGCGCCGCGCCGCGCTGCCCGCGCTCGCCGCGCTCGCGGTCCTCGGGCTTGCGCTGCTGCCGCTGATCTCCGCGCAGGGCGGGCACGGCACGCAGTGGATCGGCCGCTGGGCGCTGTCGAGCCGTCTGCAGGCGATCCCGCAGTACTTCCTCACCGGCTATTCCGGCGGGCCGCTCGGGCACGGCGTCGAGCTGCTGGTCGCGCTGCCGGTCGTGCTCGGGGCGCTGTATGGACTCTGGCGGCTGTTGCTGCTGCCCGAGCGAAGCGCCTCGGCCCCGCGCGCGCCCCTCGAGTGGGCCGGCTCCGAGGGTGCGTATGCGCCCGACCCGCGCGACGGCGCCTGGATCGCCTTCTCGATCGCGGCCTTCGCCGTGTTGGCGCCGGTCGTGCTCACCGCCTTCGGCGCCGACTACCTCGCGCCGCGCAACCTCGTCGGCGCGATGATCCCCGTGAGCGTGCTGCTCGCGATCCTGCTAGCCGCGATCGACGGTCCAGTCGGCGCGCTGCTCGCCACCGCGACTGCCGTGGCGTTCCTGGCGATCTCGATCGACGTCGATCTGAGCCCGCGCCTGCAGCGCGGCAACTGGCGCGAGGTGGCGAAGCTGCTGCGCCAGGCCCCGGGTCCGAGCGCGTTCCCGGCCTCCGAAGGCGCCCGCGGGCAGGGCGCTGCGCCGGGCCGTGCGGGTGCCGACAGACGTGGGCGCGTGGTCACGACCGTCGAGCTGGGGGCGGCGCCGCTGGAGTACTACCTCTCGCCGATGCACCTGCGAAACCTCTCCCGCCACGACTCGGTGAGCGTCTCGGAGATCGACGAGACCGGCTACGCGCCGCTGCGCGAAGGCGCCGCCGAGCCGCCCGCGCCGGGCTTTCGGCTGGCCGAACGGAGAAACGTAGACGGGCTGATCGTGTATCGCTTCGTATCCTCGGTCCCTCGCACAGTGTCTGAGGCGGAACTGCGCCGCCACGTGATCACGCTCGCTCATCCAGAGGTGCTCGTGCCCGGCGGCGCGGACGTCTCCCGGCTGGCCGCGGGCACAGGCTTGTTGCCCCCGCAAATGTCGTCGTCCGATCAAAACATTTAAGTTCTCTGCATGGCGTCATCAACGGTAGAGGCCCGAAACGAGGCTGAGGTGGCGCTGAAGCTGGCCTGCGAGCACTTGCTTTCGCTGCAAAGCGAGGAGGGCTGGTGGCAGGGCGAGCTGCAGACGAACGTGACGATGGACGCCGAGGACATGCTCCTGCGCGAGTTCCTCGGCGTTCGCGAGGCCGAGGGCACCGCGCGCTCGGCGGCCTGGATTCGCTCCCAGCAGCGGGCCGACGGCACGTGGGCGAACTTCCACGGAGCGCCCGGCGAGCTGTCGACGACGATCGAGGCCTATTGGGCGCTGCGGCTGGCGGGCGACTCGCCCGCGGACGAGCACATGCGGATCGCGGCCGAGTGGATCCGCTCCCAGGGCGGCCTCGCGCGTGCGCGGGTGTTCACGCATCTGTGGCTGGCGCTGTTCGGGCTGTGGTCGTGGGACCGCGTGCCGGCGCTGCCGCCGGAGGTGATCCTGCTGCCGTCGTGGGTGCCGCTCAACGTCTACGACTTCGCCTGCTGGGCGCGCCAGACGATCGTCGCGCTGTCGCTCGTGAAAGCGCACCGGCCCGCACGCCGGCTGCCGTTCGACCTGCACGAGCTCGACTACGGCGGCGCCGACGCCCGCGCCGAGCGCTCGCGCGGGCTGCGCGTGCTCGACTCGGTCACGCGCTTCTATGAGCGCCATCCGATCCGCCCGCTGCAGCGCCTGGCGGTCGCGCGCGCCGAGCGCTGGATCTTGCGCCGCCAGGAGGCCGACGGCTCGTGGGGAGGCATCCAGCCGCCGTGGGTCTACTCGCTGATCGCGCTGCACCTGAACGGCTACCCGATCGATCATCCCGTGATGCGGCGCGGCCTGGAGGGAATCGACCGTTTCATGGTCGAGGACCAGGACGACCGGCACGACGTCGGTGCACCCGCAGGAGCCAGCCGCCGCCTGGAAGCCTGCCAGTCGCCCGTCTGGGACACGGCGCTGTCGCTGATCGCGCTGAGCGACGCGGGACTGGCAGCCGATCATCCGGCGCTCGTGCGCGCGGGCGATTGGCTGCTCGGCGAGGAGGTGACCGTGCGCGGCGACTGGTCCGTGGCCCGCCCGCAGCTTCAGCCCGGCGGCTGGGCGTTCGAGTTCGAGAACGACAACTATCCCGACGTCGACGACACCGCCGAGGTCGTGCTCGCGCTGCGCCGCCTGAAGGGCAGCCCGAAGCTCGACGCGGCCGTCGATCGGGCGGAGCGCTGGCTGGCGGGCATGCAGAGCGCAAACGGCGGCTGGGGCGCGTTCGACGCCGAGAACACGAGGGCGCTCGTGCGTGAGCTGCCGTTCCTGGACTTCGGCGAGGTGATCGACGAGCCGAGCGCCGACGTCAGCGCGCACGCGATCGAGATGCTCGCCGTGCTGGGATCGCTCGACACGCCCGCGGGCCGTCGCGGCGTGCAGTGGCTGGTCGAGCAACAGGAGGCCGGCGGCTCGTGGTTCGGGCGCTGGGGGGTCAACCACGTCTACGGAACCGGCGCCGCGGTGCCCGCGCTGATCGCCGCGGGCATGAAGCCCTCCGATCCCTGCATCGTAAGGGCGGTGCACTGGCTGCTCGAGCACCAGAACGAGGACGGCGGCTGGGGCGAGGACCCGCGCTCCTACGACGAGTCCGAGTGGATCGGACGCGGGCCGAGCACGGCCTCGCAGACCGGATGGGCGCTGCTGGCGCTGCACGCCGTCGGCACGGCGGGCGCGGGCTCGGCCTCGGCGAGCGCCAACGGGCACGGTGCCAACGGGCACAGCCCCAACGGGCAGATCGGCGCAGCGGCCGCGGCGACGGCGGCCGCGATCGAGCGCGGCGTCGGCTGGCTGGTCGCGACGCAGCGCGCGGACGGCGGCTGGGACGAGCCCCAGTACACCGGCACGGGCTTCCCCTCCGACTACTACATCAACTACCACCTGTACCGGCTCGCGTTCCCGATCATGGCGCTCGGGCGCTGCCGGGGATGACCCGCTCGCGGGGATGATGCTGCTGGCCGACGCCGCGCCGCCGGCCCCGAGCGCGCGGGAGGTGATGGCGCGCGCGGAGACCGAGAACTTTCCCGTCGCCAGCAAGGTGCTGCCGCGCCGCGTGCGCGGTCACCTGCTCGCGGTCTACGGCTTCGCGCGGCTCGTGGACGAGCTGGGCGACAGCGCGCCCGGCGACCGCCTCGCGGCGCTCGACTGGCTCGAAGAGGAGCTGCAGCGCGTCTACACGGGCGCGCCGGAGCACCCGCTGATGCAGCGGCTCGCCGCGACCGTGCGCGCCTGCGGGCTGGCGCGCGAGCCGTTTCAGCGGCTGATCGAGGCCAACCGCACCGACCAGCGCGTCAGCCGCTATGAGACCTGGGAGCAGCTGCGCGGCTACTGCACGCTGTCGGCCAACCCCGTCGGGGAGATCGTGCTCGGCGTGTTCGGGGCCGCGACGCCGCGACGAATCGAGCTCTCGGATGCGATCTGCACGGCGCTGCAGCTCGCCGAGCACTGCCAGGACGTGGCCGAGGACTATGCGGCCGGGCGCGTGTACCTGCCCGCCGAGGACCTCGCGCACTTCGGCTGCCCGGAGAGCGAGCTCGACCCGGCGGCGCCCGACGGCGTGGGCGGGCGCCGCAGCGCCTCGGCGCCGCTGCGCGCGGTGCTGGCCTTCGAGGCCGCGCGCGGGCGGGCGCTGCTGGATCGGGGCGCGCCCCTGATCGGCGAGCTGCGCGGCCGCGAGCGGCTCGCGGTGGCGGCCTTCGCGGCCGGTGGCCGCGCGGCGTTCGAGGCGATCGAGCGCGCCGATTACGAAGTCCTCTCGGGTCCGCCGCAGGCCACGAAGGCGCGGCGGCTGCTGGCGCTCGCCGCGACCCTCGCCGGGCGCCGCGCCACCCGGCGTGAGCCCCGGCGCGACGCGGGCTCGCACGCGGCGTGAGCGCGAGCGTCTCCACGAGCGAGGCGTATGACCGCTGCGAGGCGATCACGCGCGCGCAGGCGGCGAACTTCTACTACGGCATCCGCCTGCTGCCGCGCGAGCGCCGGCGCGCGATGTCCGCGGCCTACGCCTTCGCCCGGCGGATCGACGACATCGGCGACGGCGAGCTGCCACACGACCGTAAGCTCGCGCTGCTGCAGCAGTCCGCGGAGCAGCTCGCGAAGCTCGAACGCACCGGCGCGCCGCCCCGCGGCGAGCCCGACGATCCGGTGCTGGTCGCACTGGCCGACGCGCATCGCCGCTTCTCGCTGCCCGCGGGGGCGCTGGGCGAGCTGATCGAGGGGGTGCGCATGGACGTCGAGGGCGTCAGCTACGAGCGCTTCGAGGAGCTCGAGCTGTACTGCCGTCGCGTCGCCGGTGCGATCGGCCGCGTGTGCCTGGCGATCTTCGTCAAGCGCCCGGCCGCGGCGCAGGATCAGGACCGCTTGGAAGCGCTCGCCGACGACCTGGGCGTGGCGCTGCAGCTCACGAACATCCTGCGCGACGTGCGCGAGGACGCCGAGAACGGGCGCGTCTACCTGCCCGCCGAGGACCTGCGGCGCTTCGGCGTCGTGCCCGACGGCGGGATGGCGGCCTCGGCGAGGCTGCTCGCCGCCCGCGCCGCCGAGCAGGGCGACTCGCTGGGCGAGCTGGTGCGCTTCGAGGCCGAGCGTGCCGAGCAGTGGTTCGAGCGCGGCCTGCCGCTGCTGGGGCTGCTCGACCGTCGCAGCGCGGCCTGTGTCGCCGCGATGGCGGGCATCTACCACCGCCTGCTGCATCGCATCGAGCAGGACCCCGAGCGGGCGCTGCGCACACGCACCTCGCTCTCGGGCCGCGAGAAGGTGCTGGTCGCGCTGCGCAGCATCGCCGGGGGCCGCGCGTGAGCGCCCCGCGCGTCGTGGTGGTCGGCGGCGGCCTGGCCGGGATCACGGCGGCGCTCGACTGCGCCGAGGCGGGCGCGCAGGTGACGCTGGTCGAGGTCAGGCGACGGCTCGGCGGCGCGGCCTACTCCTTCGAGCGCGACGGCATGCGCCTGGACAACGGCCAGCACGTGTTCCTGCGCTGCTGCAGCGCCTATCGCGCATTGCTTGCGCGGCTGGGCTCCGAGCGCCACGTGACCGTGCAGGAGCGCCTGGAGATCCCGGTGATGAGCCCGGGCAAGCCGACGGTCGTGCTGCGCCGCGGCACGCTGCCGCCGCCGCTTCACCTGGCGGGCGCGCTCGCGCGCTATCCGCACCTGAAGCCCGCGCAGCGCTGGAGCGCCGCGCTCGCGGCGCGCGCGCTGTCGGCGATCGACCCGGCCGACCCGCAGAACGACCGGCGCACGCTCGGGGACTGGCTGAAAGACCTCGGCCAGAGCGAGCGCTCGCTGGCGGCGCTGTGGGACCTGATCGCGCTGCCGACGCTCAACCTGCCCGCGGCCGAGGCGTCGCTGGCGCTGGGGGCATTCGTCTTTCAGCAGGGCCTCTTGGCGAGCGCGGACGCGGGCGACATCGGCTTTCACGTCGGCACGCTCGCCGAGACGATCGGCGACCCGGCAGAGGTCGCGCTGGCGCAGGCGGGCGTCGAGTACCGGCTGGGGTGGAGGGCCTCGGCGGTGCGCCGGACCGACGGCGGCTTCGAGGTCGAGAGCGCGACCGGCAGGCTCGACAGGGCGGAGGAGGACGACGGCGAGGGCGGCTACGCAGAGGGCGAGGACGGCGCCGGGGCGGCGGGGGGAGACGGGCTCAGCGCCGAGGCCGTGATCGTGGCGCTGCCGCACGCCCGCGCCGCGGGCCTGATCGAGCCGCTGCTGCCGGAGACCGCGAGCGCGATCGCGGGGCTCGGCAGCTCGCCGATCGTGAACCTGCACGTGGTCTATGACCGCGTCGTTTGCGAGGAGCCGTTCGCGGCGGGCGTCGACACGCCGGTGCAGTACCTGTTCGACCGCAGCGCGGCCGCGGGCGCCCCCGCGGGGTGCCAGTACCTGGCGGTGTCGCTGTCGGGCGCCGAACGCGAGATGCAGCTCAGCGTGGAGGCGCTGCGCGAGCGCTACCTGCCCGCGATCGAGCAGCTCCTGCCGCAGGCGCGCGGCGCGAAGGTGGAACGTTTCCTGGCCACGCGCGAGCACGCGGCGACGTTTCGCGCGGCGCCGGGCACCGCGGCGCTGCGGCCGGGCTCGCGCACGGCGCTGGCGGGCCTCGCCCTCGCGGGCACTTGGACCGACACGGGCTGGCCCGCGACGCTGGAGAGCGCCGTGATGAGCGGGCACTCGGCGGCGCGGGTCGCGTTGGGCGCGTCCGAGCCACAGGCGGTGGGGGCGTGAGCGTCGCCGCGCCCCACATCGCAAACGTGCTCGTGGCGGCGCCGCTGGGTCTGGAGGAAGCCTTGATCCGCTCGGGCGCGCGCGGCGCGCACGTGCGCAAGACCGGCATGGGGCCGGAGAAGTCGCTCGCGGCCGCCGAGCGGCTGCGCGCCGAGCGCGGCGATGCGCTGATGGTGCTCGGCTTCTGTGGCGGCCTGGACGAGCAGGCGCGACCCGGCGAAGTGATCGTCGCCAGCGAGGTGATGTCCACCGCCGACGAAGGCCATGATCCCGTGCGAGCGACGTGCGACGGCGCCGAGCGGCTCGGCGACGCGCTCGATCGCGCGGGCCTGAGCGTGCGCACGGGGCCGATCGTCGGCGTCGCCAAGATCGCGACCGGCGAGCGTCGCGAGCAGTTGCGCGAGGCCGGCGCGCTGGCGGTCGACATGGAGTCGGCGTGGCTGGCTCGGGGCGCGGCGGGGCGGCCGTTCGCGGTCGTGCGGGTCGTGCTCGACAGCCCCAGCCACGAGCTTTTTCGCGTGCAGGCCGTGGGCGGAGCGCTACAGGCGGCGCAGATCTTGCGCCGCGCGGCGAGGGTCGCGCTTCAGGACTGGGACCCGGGGGGCTAAGGTACGCCAATGGCGGCAAAAGTCAGACAGAGCACGCGCATGGGTTGGTATCTGATGCGCCAGCGGTTGGCCAAACGCGAGAAGTTCCCGCTGATCGTCGAGCTCGAGCCGCTGTTCCAGTGCAACCTTGCCTGCTCGGGCTGCGGCAAGATCCAGCACCCCGAGCACGAGCTCAGGCGCCGGATGCCGGTCGCTCAGGCGATCGAGGCGGTCGAGGAGTGCGGCGCGCCGATGGTCTCGATCGCGGGCGGCGAGCCGCTGATCCACCCGGAGATCCACGTGATCGCCGACGAACTGCTCAAACGCAAGAAGTTCGTCTACCTCTGCACGAACGCGCTGCTGCTGGAGAAGAAGCTCGAGAACTTCAAGCCGAGCCCGTACTTCTCCTGGGCGGTCCACATGGACGGTCTGCAGGAGCGCCACGACGCCTCGGTCGAGCGCGAGGGCGTGTTCGAGAAGGCCGTCGCCGCGATCAAGGCCGCGAAGGCGGCGGGCTTCCGCGTGACGACGAACACCACGTTCTTCACGCAGGACTCGCCGAAGACGGTGCGCGAGGTGCTCGACTTCCTCAACGACGATCTCGAAGTCGACGAAATGATGATCTCGCCGGCCTACGCGTACGAGAAAGCGCCGGACCAGGAGCACTTCCTCGGCGTGACCGAGACGCGCAAGCTGTTCAAGGAGGCCTTCAGCGAAGGACGGCGCAAGAAGTGGCGCCTGAACCACAGCCCGCTGTTCCTCGACTTCCTCGAGGGCAAGGCTGAATTCGACTGCACAGCCTGGGGCATCCCGAGCTACTCGCTGTTCGGTTGGCAGCGCCCCTGCTACCTGATGGCCGACGGCTACACGAAGACCTACAAAGAGCTGATCGAGACGACCGACTGGGACAAATACGGTCGTGGCAAGGACCCCCGCTGCGAAAACTGCATGGCGCACTGCGGCTATGAGCCGACGGCCGTGCTGCAGACGACCAGCTCGCTGCGCCAGTCACTGCGCGCGATCGCCGGCTGAGCGATCGCCGGCCGAGACCTCGTCCGGCTCGGCACCGTCCGGACCGGCGTAGGGCGAATCGGGATCGGCGGCGGGTGTGGCCGCGCTCGTGCCCTGCTCGGTCGCGAGGCCCTGCTCGGCGCGAGCGCGCTTTGACTCCGAGGCGGACTCGGCGCGGATGTCGCGCCATGTCAGCCCCTCGCCGAGCAGCGCGGGAACCCCGAGCGCGAGCGCGGTCAGCACCTCGACGGCCTGCAGGATGATGCCGTAGGCCAGGCCGGGGCCGCCGCCGACGCCGTAGGCGGTAAGCACGACCAGGCACGCGGCCTGGAAGACGCCGACGTTCGAGGGCGTGGCGGGCAGGATCGCACTGACGTTGATCGCGAGCAGGATCGCGGCCGCGGCGGCGAGGCCGGCCTTGTGCTGCAGGCCGAGCGCGAGCAGCACCGAGTAGCAGGCCAGCCACTGCAGCGCCCAGGCCAGGAGCTGGGCGCCGATCGCGGTGCTGCCGTAGCGCGGGCGGGCGAACACGATCAGCCCGCGGCGCGCGAGCGCGAACACCCCGGCGAGCGTGTCCGCCCAGCGCGCGATCCGCGCGGAGCCCGAGCGCCGGCCGAGCGCGAGCAATCGCGGCCCCGCGACGACGAGCGCGCAGATCAGGAGCGGGATCGCGATCGCGGTCGCGATTCCGGCGGGGTGGCCGCTGAGCAGCGGCACGCTAGTGAACGTGACGCCCGCGAGGATCGCGAGCGCGAGCAGGTTGATCAGCGTCTGGGAGAAGACGGTGCCCGCGACGATCGGGATCTGACGGCGGCTCGATCCTTCCAGGCGGCGCGTGATCACGACGACGCGCGCGGGCTCGCCGATGCGGCCGGGCACGACGGCCGAGCCCATCACGCCGATCATCGTCGCGCGGGTGACGGCGGCCCAGGGAATCGGCGTCTCGGGCAGCGCGGCGCGCAGCACCTGGTGCCAGGAGATCGAGCGCAGCACCAGCGAGCCGGCCATCAGCACGAACGCGAGCGCGACCCAGCCCGGGCTCGCGGTCACGAGCGCGTGGCCGATGCGGTGCAGGCCCAGGCGCGAGAGCGCGAACGCGAGCAGGCCCGCGAGCAGGACCGCCGCCACGAGCAGTCCGGCGCGCCGGTGCTTGATCCATCTTCGGGGGGATCGCGGCTGCTCGCTGGCGCCCATCCCGCGGGGTCTATCAGAGACGGTTGCGGGAGCCGCTCAGCCGACTTGCGGAGTTGCTCAACTGACCCGCCGGTCACGTCCGATGGGCGCGAGTCGCCCGGCGCTCGACTCGAGCTCCGAGGCGGGCCCCGACTCCCCGCCGGGCGCGGATTGCTCGCGGTCGATCATGCGGTTCAGGCGCGTGACGCTGCCCGCCCGACGCGTGACGCGCGCGGTCAGGATCGCGACATCGTCGCGCACGTGCTCGTCGAGCTCGGCAAGCTCGAGCAGCGCGTCGATCGCCTCGCCCGCGGCGGCGGGGACGCTGCGCTGCAGGCGCTGGATCATCTCCTGGGAGGTGAGCGTGCGCGCGGGCGCGTGGGCCTCGAGCAGCCCGTCGGTGTAGAGCGAGAGCGAGTCGCCGGGCGCCAGCACGGTCGAGGTCTCGGCGATCGTGGCGTCGGCGAACACGCCGAGCAGCGCCCCCCGCTCGCCGAGCTCGCCGACGCTGCCGTCGCCGCGCGCGAGCAGTGCGGCGGGGTGTCCGGCGGAGGCGACGGTCACGAGCGCGGACTCCGATCCGGCGTTGGCCCCGTCGAAGCGCAGGTTGACGAGGATCGCGGTGGCGAAGCGCCCTTCGAAGTCCTGCTCGAGCATCACGCGGTTGACCCGGGTGAGCACCTCGCCGGGGCTGACGGCGCCGCGCGCGTAGGCGACGGTGGTGTGGCGCAGGAAGCCGGTGAGGGCCGCGGCCTCGGCGCCCTTGCCGCAGACGTCGCCGACGACCAGCCAGCAGCTCCGCTCGTCGCCGAAGGCGTCGTAGAAGTCGCCGCCGACTTCGCTGCCGGCGCCGAGCGGACGAAAGAAGCTGGCGAGCTCCAGGCCGGGGATCCGGGGCAGCACCGAGGGCATCAAGGAGCGCCGCAGCGTCTGCGCGACACGCGTGCGCTCGGCATACAGGCGCGCGTTGTCGAAGGCCATCGCGGCCCGCCCGGAGAGGTCTTCGAGCACGTCGAGCACGCCGCGGCTGTAGCGGGCGTTGCTGCGCACGTGCAGGAAGGAGATCGTGCCGTGCGTGCGCCCGCGGGCGATCATCGGGAAGACCGCGGCGGAGCGATAGCCCGCGGCCTGCATGAAGCGCTGGTGCTCGTCGTTCTGGGCGACCCCGGCGAGCTCGTCGGCATCGGTCAGGTCGGCGATCACGCAGGGGGCTCCCTCGCGCAGGGCGCGCGCGACCGGATGCCCGCCGTCGAGGTTGAGCGGGACCTCGGTGCGCAGGCGTTCGACGCCGGTCGCGACGGTCGGGTCGACCGAGGCGGCGACCGTCGTGGCGATCGTGCCGTCGCGGTTGAGCAGGTCGACCACGCACAGCTCGGCGAGGTCGGGGACGGCGGCGCGGGCGAGGTTGCGCAGCGCCTCGGCGGGATCGAGCGAGGTGTCAAGGCGCGCGGTGGCGTCGATCAGGAATTTCAGCCGGCGGCGGTGTTCGCGCGCGCCGCCGAGCGCGAGGTGGATCACGACGGTGGTCAGCAGCGCGAGCACGATGCCGACGCAGGCGACGGCGCCGAAGGCCGGCGAGACGTGTTCGTAGATCAACGGCAGCAGGAAGGCGATCAGGCCGGCGAGCGTTACGACGATGAAGCGCGAGCGCGGCTGGAAGGCGGCGGCGTGGCCGATCGCGAAGAAGTAGATCAGCGCGAAGGGACTGCCGGCGCCGTTGGAGCCGCCGCACAGGATCGCGATCAGCACGATCCCCCAGAGGTCGGCGGCGAACGCGAGCTCCAGGCCCACGTGCGCACGCCTGGCGGCGAGCACGAGCGCGGCGGCGACGAGATAGGCGTTGACGCCGACGGCGGCGATCGCGGCGGGGGCGCGCACCTCGGGCAGCAGCAGGGCCGTGGCGCAGAGCGCCCCGCCGACCGCGTACAGGCCCGCGCAGGAGAGGATCGCCGCGCGCACTTCGCGCCCGCTCAGCGGCTGCTCCGGGACTTCGCCCTCCGGCGTGATCGAGGCCACACCAGCGTCCGACATCTCACTCCCCCAAAAGCCCGCCTTCGGCGCACGACCGCCCCGAAGGACAGGACCCTTCTAGTGGTTCCACGACCTATCGTAGGCCGCTGGAGGCTCGCGTGCTGCGTCTGCACCCGGGGATGCGGACCGGGTGTTTTTAAACCGTCTGCTCGGCCCCCTCGGCGGCGAAGCGCCGCAGGCCGTCGCGGACCGATTCGGGCAGCTCGTTCTTCTGCCAGGTCTCGGCGTCGACGCAGACGTGGCGCAGCTCGCCGCTGACGAGCAGCTCCTCGCCGTGCAGGACGTCGATTTGGGTCGTGATCGCGGTTCTGCCCAGGCGCGTGATCTGCGCGCGCAGGTCGAGCTCGTCGTCGTAGCGTGCCGGAGCACGGAAGCTGAGCCGCGCGTCGCCGACGACGGCGTCGACGCCGAGCTCGAGCATCTGCTGCCAGGGGCCGACCGCCGCCCGCCACAGCTCGGTGAAGGCGACGTCGAAATAGAGCAGGTAGTTCGCGTTGAAGACGATCCCCTGCGGGTCGCACTCGCCGTAGCGGACGCGGAGGCGATGGACGAACGGGGAGCACATCGAGGGCCGAACGCTAGCGAGCCGACGTGCGTTCGTTTCGCTGGTACTTCAAATAACATATCGACCGGTCGATATTGGGAGGATCTTTTGATGAATGATCGATTGACCGGTGTGTAGCGATGAGAGCGCTGACGTTCCAGGGTCCGAGGGAAGTGCGCATCGAGGAGCGCCCGATGCCAGAGCTGCAGGCGCCGGACGACGCGCTCGTGCGGATCGACGCGACGGGCGTGTGCGGCTCGGATCTGCACATCTACCACGGGCGCCTGAAGATCGAGCAGGGCTTCACGATCGGCCACGAGTACGTGGGCACGGTCGTCGAGGCGGGCGAGGCGCTCACGCGCGTGAAGGTCGGCGACCGCGTGGCGGGCTGCTTTCAGACGGCCTGCGGGATGTGCTTTCACTGCATGCGCGGCGAGTATCAGCGCTGCGTGGAGTCGCGCAGCTTCGGGCTTGGCGCGACGATGGGCTCGCTGCAGGGCACGCAGGCCGAGTTCGCGCTGGTGCCGCGTGCGAACCTGACGCTGCAGCGCGTGCCCGACGGCGTCTCCGACGACGTGGCGCTGTTCGCGGGCGACGTGATGGGCACCGGCTACCACGGCGTCGCGGCGAGCGGGCTGCAGGCGGGCGAGATCGCGGCGGTGCTGGGTCTCGGCCCGGTCGGGTTGTGCGCGGTGCAGGCCGCGAAGCTCGCGGGCGCGCGCGTAATCGCGATCGACTCGGTCGAGCAGCGCCTGGCGGTGGCGGAGTCCTTCGGCGCGACGCCGCTTCACCTGACCGAGCAGGACGTGCGCGGCGAGGTCAAGAAGCTGACCGAGGGTCGCGGCGGCGTCGACGTCTCGATCGACGCGGTCGGCCACACCGACGTGCTCGACATGGCGATCCGCCTGACGCGCGCGTGCGGTCGCGTGCAGTGCATCGGCATCTACGCCGAGCGCGGCGAGATCCACCTCGGCCTGGCTTGGCTGAAGTCGCTGACGGTCAGGGGCGGGCAGGCGAACGTGATCGCGCACCTGGACCCGGTGCTCGCGATGCTGGCCGACGGGCGCCTGGACCCGACGACGCTGGTGACGGGTCACATGTCGCTCGATCAGGCGCCGGAGGCATATGAAATCTTCGACCGGCGCGAAGCGCTGAAGATCGTGCTGAGGCCGTGAGCTCGACGCACGCGAGGCGAAGCGGCGGGCGGCGATGAGCACCCCGGCCGCCTCCGGCTCGATCTCGCTGCCCGAGGCGCTGGGGGCGGACGCGCGCGGCTGGCTGCAGGCGCATGCCGTGCACGAGCTGGTGATCGGCGAGCAGCGCCTGCCCGCGGCGGACGGGCGCAGCTTCCCAACGCTCGACCCCGCGACGGGCCGGCCGATCGCGAACGTCGCGCTGGCGGGCGTCGAGGACGTCGACCGCGCCGTGCGCGCGGCGCGCGAGGCGCTTCAGTCGGGTCCGTGGGCCTCGATGGCGCCCTCGGCGCGCGGCGCGGCGATCGACGCGCTGGCCGCGGCGCTGGTGGCGCACGCGGGCGAGATCGCGGAGCTCGAAGCGCTCGACAACGGCAAGCCCGCGAAGCTCGCGCAGGCGGTCGACGTCGAGCTGTCGGCCACGCACCTGCGCTACTTCGCGGGCTGGCCCACGAAGATCGAGGGCGCGGTGCTGCCGGTGAGCGCGCCGAACATGCTCTGCTACACGCGCCGCGAACCGGTGGGCGTGTGCGCGCAGATCGTGCCCTGGAACTTCCCGCTGTTGATCGCGATCTGGAAGCTGGCCCCGGCGCTGGCGGCGGGCTGCACGGTGGTGCTGAAGCCCGCGGAGCAGACGCCGCTCGTGGCATTGCGCCTGGGCGAGCTGGCGCTGGAGTCGGGCCTGCCGCCGGGCGTGCTGAACGTGCTCACGGGCGACGGCTCCACGGGCGCGGCGCTGGTCGACCACCCGGGCATCGACAAGGTCACCTTCACGGGCTCGACGGTCGTGGGGCGCGAGGTCGGGATGAAGGCTGGACGCGATCTGAAGCGCGTGACGCTCGAGCTGGGCGGCAAGTCGGCGGCGATCGTGCTGCCGGACGCGGACATCGAGACGGCGGTCAAGGGCGCCTACCAGGCGATCTACTACAACTCGGGCCAGGCCTGCAACGCGGGCTCGCGCCTGTTCGTGCCCGCCTCGCGCTACGACGAGGTGATCGGCGCGTTGGCCGAGCGCGCCGCGCGCAGCCGCCTGGGGCCGGGCCTCGACCCGCAGACCCAGCTCGGCCCGTTGGTCTCCGCGCAGCAGATGGAGCGCGTGCTCGGCTACATCGAGGACGGCCGCGCCGCGGGCGCGGAGGTCGTCACGGGCGGCTCGCGGGCGCTCGGCGACAGCGGCGGCTACTACGTGGAGCCGACGCTGTTCAGCGTCACCGACGACGAGCTGCGGATCGTGCGCGAGGAGATCTTCGGACCGGTGCTGGTCGCCTCGCCGTACGACGAGCTGGACGAGGCGATCGAGCGCGCGAACGCGAGCGAGTACGGCCTGGCGGCGGGCATCTGGACGCGGGACCTGAGCGCGGCTCATCGCGTTGCGGCGCGGCTGCGAGCGGGCACGGTCTACGTCAACCGCTGGGGCACGAGCGACCCGGCGGTGCCGTTCGGGGGCGTAAAGTCCTCGGGCGTCGGGCGCGAGCACGGCCGCGAGGGGCTCGACGGGTACCTGGAAACCAAGACGGTCTGGACGGCGCTATGAGTAACGACGAGCTGTGGCAGCAGGGACTACAGATGCGCACGCGCGTGCTCGGGGCCGACTACGTGCAGTCGGCGACCTCGGACCCCGAGGACATCTTCCGCCCGCTGCAGGAGCTGGTCACCGAATACTGCTGGGGCACGGTCTGGACGCGCCCGGAGCTACCGCCCCGCACGCGCAGCATGCTGACGGTGGCGATGCTGATCGCGCGCGGGCAGGAGCAGGAGCTGGCGCTGCACCTGCGCGGTGCGCTGAACAACGGCTGCACCCAGCAGGAGCTGGTCGAGGCGATCGTGCACAGCGCGATCTACTGCGGCGTGCCCGCGGCGATCGGCGCGGCGCGGATCGCGCGCCAGGTGTTCGCGGACGCCGAAGGCTGAGATGGCGCCGGCGCCCGCGGTCGGCTTCCTCGGCCTCGGCGCGATGGGCGGGCGGATGGTCGCGCGCCTGCTGGCGAGCGGACGGCGCGTCTACGTCTACGACCCCAGCGAGGCGGCGGTCGCAGCCGCGATCGCACTTGGAGCCGAGCCGTGTGCCTCGGCGGTCGAGGTCGCCAACCGCGCCGAGACCGTGCTGCTCAGCCTGCCGACGCCGGAGATCGTGCGCGAGGCGGCGTGCGGCCCGGAGGGCCTGATCGGCGGCACGGCGATCGGCACGTGCGTCGATCTCTCCACGACCGGCCCCGCGGTCGCCGAAGCGGTCGCGGAGCAGCTCGGGCGCGTGGGCGTGGCGTTCGTGGACGCGCCGGTCAGCGGCGGCGTCACCGGTGCGCAGGCGGGCAGCCTGACGGTGATGGCCGCGGGCGAGGCGGTGGCGCTGGAGCATGTGCGAGCGCTGCTGGATGAGCTGGGCGGCAAGGTCTTCCACGTCGGCGCCAGCCCCGGCATGGGGCAGCTCGCGAAGGTGATCAACAACCTGCTCTCGGCGACGGCGCTGGTCGCGAGCGCCGAGGCGGTCGCGCTGGGCGTCAAGCGCGGGCTCGACGCCGAGGTCCTGCTCGGGGTGCTGAACGCGAGCAGCGGGCGCAACTCGGCGACGGCGCAGAAGCTGCCGGAGGCGGTGCTGCCACGCAGCTTCGACTTCGGCTTCGCGCTCGAGCTGATGAACAAGGACGTGCAGATCTGCCTGGACCAGGCGCGCGCCGCGAGCCTCGAGCTGCCGGTGGGGAAGGCCGTCGCGGATGCCTGGACCCGGGCGCAGTCGGCGTCCGCGCCGGGCGCCGACTGCACGGAGATCGTGCGTCAGGTCGAGCAGCGCACCGGAACGATCATCTCTTCATAAAAAGTCGTCTCACCAGGAGACCTCGGCGAGGCGCTCGCCGACGATGATGCGACCCGCCGCCTCGATCAGCGCCAGGTGCGAGAACGCCTGCGGGAAGTTGCCGAGATGCCTGCCGGTGCTCGAATCGAGCTCCTCGGCGTAGAGGCCCAGCGGCGAGGCGACGCTGAGCAGCTTTTCCATCAGGTCGCGGGCGCGCTGGTGCTCGCCGATGATCGCCAGGCCCGAGACCAGCCAGAAGGAGCAGATCAGGAAGCTGCCCTCCCTGCCCGACAGGCCGTCGTCGGTCTCCTCGGTGCGATAGCGCAGCACGAAGCCGTCCTCGGTCAGTTCTTCGGCGATCGCGAGCACGCTCGAGCGCAGCCGCTCATCGCCGCCGGGCAGGAAGCCGAACAGCGCCGCGAGCAGGTTCGAGGCGTCGAGCGCGTCGGTCTCGTAGTGCTGGCGCAGCACGCCCTCGCGCAGGCCGTTGGCGAGGATGTCGGCGCGGATCTCCTCCGCCGTCTCGCGCCAGGCCGTCTCGCGCTCCCGATCGCCGCGCATCGTCGCGAGCTTCGCGGCGCGGTCGAGCGCGACCCAGCACATCAGCTTCGAGGAGACGTAGTGGCGCGGGGCGCCGCGGGCCTCCCAGATGCCCTGGTCGGGCTCGCGCCAGACCGCGTTCGCGCACTCGGCCTGGGCCTGCACGAGCGGCCACAGCCTGCGCGGCAGACGCTGACTGCGGTTGGTGTGCAGCAGGATCGCGTCGAGCGCCGCGCCGAACACGTCGTTCTGGCGCTGATCGAAGGCGCCGTTGCCGATCCGCACGGGTCTCGCGCCCGCGTAGCCCGAGAGCTCGTCGAGCGTCGACTCCGTCAGGTCGCGACGGCCGTCGATGCCGTACATGATCTGGAGCGCGCCGTCCTCGTTGCACTGCAGATCGGCCACGAACTGCATGAACTCCTCGGCCTCCCAATCGAGGTTCAGGTAGTGCAGCGCCTTCAGCGTGAAGGTCGAGTCGCGCAGCCAGGTGTAGCGGTAGTCCCAGTTGCGCTCGCCGCCCGGGGTCTCGGGCAGCGAGGTCGTCAGCGCGGCGACCGTCGCGCCCGTCGGCATGTAGGTGAGGCCCTTGATCGCGAGCGCCGAGCGCTGCATCGGCTCGCGCCAGCGATGGTCGGGGATTCGCGCGCGGGCCAGCCAGCTGCGCCAGAAGTGCGCCGTGGCCGCGACGCGTTCGTTGGCTTCGTCGAGGCTCTGCGGCGAGCGCAGCTCCTCCGCCCAGGAGAGCGCGCAGTAGATCTGCTCGCCCTGGGCCAAGACGTGACGCGCCCTGACGCGATCGCCCTCGACGCCGACCGCCATGTCGGTGCGCAGCCCGATCGTCAAGTCGCCGCCGCTGGCCTTCGCCTCGCGGCCCTCCTCGCTTACCGTCCACTGCGCGGGCGTGTGGCCGTAGTCGAACACCGGCGCGCACGTCAGCTCGATCTCGACCTCGCCGTCGAGGCACATCGCCACGCGCACCAGCAGGTGCTCGGCGTCTTCGTCGGTCGGCGGGCGCGTGTGCGGCGTGATGCGGTCCTCGCCGCGGCGAGGACCGAGCACCAGCGCGTCGCGCACGATCGCCCAGCCCGTCGGCGTCTTCCAGGTCGTCAGCAGGATGTTCGTGCCGGGCTCGTAGGTGCGCGCCGAGGGCACGTTCACGCCGAACGGCGCGAAGCGGAAGTCGCCCGCCTGGCGATCGAGCAGCGCGCCGAACACGCTCGGAGAGTCAAAGCGCGGCAGGCACAGCCAGTCGACGCTGCCGTCGGGCGCCAGCAGCGCCCCGGTGTGGCAGTCCGACAGGAACGCATACTCTGCGATCGGCGGAAACGGGGAGGGCATCGCCGCGCTCTGCGGCTGCCCCTCCGGCGTCGGTCGTGCCCCCATGGGCGCACTATATGCAGGCGCGGTTTAGGGATCGATCGCGATCAGCTTGCGCGCGAGCCGGTAGCGGCGCGTGTCGCGATCGCGTTCGAGCAGCTCCGCCGCGACCAGCGTGCTCACGTAGCGGTGCGTCGCGCTCGGGCTCATGTTCAGACGCCGCGCAAGCTGCGCCACGCCGAGGTGTCCGCCATCGAGCGGGAAGCACGCGAGCACGAGCAGTCCCGAGAGCAGCGAACGCGACAGGCGGCGCTCTTCGACCGCCGCCAACTCCATCAGCTCGTCTACGTCGGCCGTCACCCCGGGCTCCTGCCCGTGAAGCCCAGACAGCAGCGTCGAGGGGGCGCCGCTGGCGTCGGCTTCCCGCAGAACCTTCGCGACTTGGCTGCGCGATAGTTCGAGGACGATCCGGCCCTGAACGGGGCCTCCCTCGGTTGGGTCCATGGTGGGTATACGAATGACGTGCAGTGTTGGATCACTGGATTAATTCTGAGATTTGAGATTACGCCTTCTGAGACGCAAACGCAGTGTCGCGGCGAGCGAAGCGGGCGCGAGGCGGCGCGAGAGGGCCGGTCGGGCGGGGCCCGGGAGCGGGGGTCGCGGCCGGGTGTCTGCGCTCTCGGCTTCAGTCGAGCTGCAGGTACTCGCTGCGCAGCCAGGCGAGCGTCGCCCCGAGCCCGGCCTTGTATTCGACGCGGGGCTCCCAGCCGAGCGTCTGTCGTGCCTTGCGGTTACTGAAGTCCTGGTTCTCGCCCAGCACCTGAACCGCCTGGCGCGAGAGCAGTGGAGCGATCCGCAGGCCGGTGCCCGCGCGCAGCAGGCGGTAGCCGTGCTCCAGCGCAAAGCCCAGGCCGCCGGCGAGCGCGAGCGGCAAGCTGAAGCGCACGCGCGGGCTGTCCAGGCCCGCGGCGAGGTCGTCGGTGAACCGCCGCCAGCTCACCTGCAGACCGTCGGTCACGTTGAAGACCTCGCCCGACGCGGAGTCGTGGCCAAGTGCGAGCAGCGCGGCGTCGACCAGGTTCTCGACGTAGCAGAGGCCCGCAACCGCGCGGCCGCGACCGATCAGGAGCATGTGGCGAGCACGGATCGCGCGGGCGATCTCGCCGACGACCTCGGTCGAGCCGGGGCCGTAGACGGTGGCAGGGCGCAGGATCACGCACCGGAGTCCGTGCTCCGCTTCGGCGCGGCGAACCTCGGCCTCGGCTTCGCGCTTGCTCTGCGAGTACCAGTTGCGAAAGCGCGTCGAGCTGTAGCTCTCATCGACCGCCGGGCGGTTCGGGTAGCCGTAGACGTCGGTCGTGCTGAGGTGCACGAAGCGCTCCACCGAGGCCGCGGCAGCGGCCCCGAGCAGGCTGCGCGTGCCGAGCACGTTCGTCTCGCGGATCTCGCCCTTCGTGGCCCAGTCGGAGACCAGCGCGGCGCAGTGCAGCACGTGGTCGGCGCCCTGCACGGCCTCGGCCAGCGAGGACGGGTCGGTCAGGTCGCCGAGGACGATCTGTACGTCGAGCCGTGACA
Source organism: Solirubrobacteraceae bacterium (assembly GCA_036267655.1). Taxonomy (GTDB): domain Bacteria; phylum Actinomycetota; class Thermoleophilia; order Solirubrobacterales; family Solirubrobacteraceae; genus Palsa-744. The sequence goes on along the minus strand of DATAVP010000005.1, from coordinate 8,007 downwards.
GGCGCGAGGTGTCGCTACCGACGCGCACGAGGCACCGGGTTGCGTAGCCCTCGCGGGTGAGGCGCGCGGCGAGCGCTCCGCCGATGAAGCCACTGGCGCCGGTGATCAGGCAGAGCGGCTGCTCGGCGCGCTCGCGCGGCCGCGCGGAAGCGGCGCGCTGCGGGTCGTTCGTGGGCGGCTCGCTCACCGCAGCGTGGCGGCGGCGCGGCGGCGGAGCGTCGCGGTGGCGATGTCGCGCACGACGCCCCAGTTCTTGCCCCCGGCGCCTTCGCAATCGCCGAGCACGGCGTCGAGCGCGACTAGGAACTCCCGCACCTCCTGCTCGGAGAGCGTCAGCGGCGGCAGCAGCTTGATCACGTCGTTCTTGCCCGCGGCCATCGTGATCACGCGATGGTCGCGGTGCAGCGGGATCACGACCAGCTGCGGGAACAGGCCCTCGCTGGCCATGTGGATCAGGCGCCAGTTCAGGCGCGCGATCCGCGTGCGCGGCGCGCCGAGCTCGATCCCGATCATCAATCCGCTCGCGCGGACCTCCTTGATCATCTCGTGGCGCTGCTGGAGCTCGACCAGGCCGTCGCGCAGCAGCGCGCCGATCTGCGCCGAGCGCTCGACGAGCCCGTCACGCTCGATCACGCGCAGCGTCGCGAGGCCCGCGGCCATAGAGAGGCGGTTGCGCCCGTAGGTCGACTGGTGCACGTAGGAGCGCTCGAGCGTGCCGACCGCCTTCTGGAAGACCTCGCGGCGCGTGACCATCGCCGCGACGGGCATGTAGCCGCCGCTGAGCGCCTTGCCGACGAGCACGAAGTCCGGCTGTAGGTCCCAGTGCTCCAAGGCGAACCACCTGCCCGTGCGCCCGAGTCCGGTCTGGATCTCATCGGCCACGAACAGCGTGCCGTAGCGGCGGCACAGCTCCTGCGCCGCGAGCAGGTAGCCCTCGGGCGCCGGCGTCACCATCCGCCCCTGGATCGGCTCGACGAAGAAGGCCGCGACGTCCTTCCGGGCCAGCTCTGCCTCCAGGCGCTGCAGGTCGCCGAAGGGCACGCGCTCGCAGCCCGGCAGCAGGGGGCCGAAGCCCTCCTTGAAGAACTCGTCGCCCACGAGCGAGAGCGGCCCGAGCGTGACGCCGTGGAAGCTCGAGTCGCAGGAGATCAGGCGCGGGCGCCCGGTGGCGGCGCGGGCGAACTTCATCGCCGAGTCCACGGCCTCGGCGCCGGTGCTCGCGAAGAACACGGCATCCAGGCCTTCGGGCAGGCGCTCGATCAACGCCTCGGCCAGCATCCCGGCGAGCGCCGAGTAGTGGATCTGCACGCCGTCGGCGAGATCCGCCGCGAGCGTGGCCTGCAGCGTCTCGCGCACGTCGGGGTGGTTGTGGCCGAGGCTCGCGAAGCCCTCGCCGGTGTGGAAGTCGAGGTATGCGCCTCCCTCGGCGTCGTAGAGGTAGGAGCCCTGCGCGCGGGTGAACTCGGCGTCGAAGCCGATGATCCGCAGCACGTCGACCAGCGAGCGGTCGAGGTGGCGCTCGGCGAGCTGGAGCGTCTCGTCTGCGCGCGCGTGCGCGTCCGCGACCACGCCGAGGGGGTCGGGGGCGGCGGCTTGGGCCGGTCGGGGATGGGCGGCGTCGATGGCTATCTGAGGGGCCTCGGCTCGCGGTGCTGGGGCGTTCGACCGCGCGCCATTCGGGGCTCGGAACCTTAGCCTCCCGCCGCCCGGCTGTCCTACCTCGCTCGTAGGGTGGAACGATCAGACGCCGAAACACCTACTCGAGCCGTCGCACACCTGGGGTCGAGTCCTCGCCAGAGAGGGCAATTGACGCAGCGTTGCACGAGTTCGATGCGCTTCGCTCACTCATGGCTATCCGTTTTCAGATGCTGACAGGGTTGCTCGCAGCGGCCCTGATCGCGACAACGGTCATCGCGGGGCTGGCCCTGGATCGCACCGGGTACAAGCACCTGCTCCGCTGATACCGCCCATCGCCTCCTCCATAGCGATCGTCCACACACCGAGCAGCGCCGCCGCATCAATCTGCAGGGCCGCTACATTCGCGATCGCCTCTGGCCCTTTGTGCGGGAGAACACCCGCGCCGATCTTCCTTCGTGGGAGTGCTTCTTCGAAAGAGAGGCAGGCACGCTTTTGGTCGTATACGGCGAAGACAGAGCCTGGGCTTGCTCCTGCTCATCAACGTCGTGGCACTCGCCGCCGGAAGCAATGCCGAGTCCAGCGCGGGCGACGAGCTGCTGTGGCATTGGGCGTATTCCTCACTGTCGCGGCGGCTGGATTCGCCGTGATCTGCGCGATGCACAAAGTCGCAGGAGCCGAAGAAGGCTGCGCCTTCTGCGCGGGGTTCTACTTCCCCCAGGTTTCGAGCCCGACGGGCTCGGACGACAGACGGCCGATGCGTGCGGCCGCGGGAAGCCCCGCGAGCGCAACGGCCGCGAGCGCGAGGAACGCCGCGACCGGCTGGTGCACGAGGATCTGGACGAGCAGCGCCACCACGAGCCCGCCGAGGTTGCCGGAGAGCCAGACGATCGCGCCTGCCGTTCCCGCCGCGGCGCCCGCGAGCCGCTCGACCTGAGTCAAGACGATCGGCAGCGCGGGCAGTAGCGCGGCCCCGATCACGACGAGCGCGAGCCCCCGTCCCACGAGCCACGGCACGGCAAGCGCGGCGCAGCCGAGAAAGGCGAGCGTCACGGCGGCGAGCATGAAGCGCCGCTCGGCGCGGCGCCGCATCACGACACCGGGGATCAGGGCGCAGCCGATGATCCCGGCTACGACCATGCCCACGAGCAGGCCTCCCGCGGTCGCTTCGGAGACGCCCGACGGCTGCAAGAGTGTCTGCAGCCAGGTGGCGAGGGCGACGAAGATGCCGAAGCCGACAAACACGAGCGCGCACAGCACGCGCATGATCGGCAGCGCCCACAGGGTCCGGGCGGCGCCGCCCTCGATCGCGACGTGCTCCTCGCCGGAGTGGCCGGGGGAGAGCATCGCGATCGCGAGCGCCGCTCCGGCGAGGACGCCGATCACGGCCTCGAGCACGAGCAGTCGCTCGAGATGTCCGTGGGCGCCGACGGTGGGGCCGAGCAGCAGCGCGAGCAGCATTCCGACGAAGCCCGCGGCCGAGCCGACCGCGATGCCCGCGGGGCGCTGCTCGGCGGGCAGGTAATCGCCGGCGAGCTTGCTCACGGCGCTCAGCACGACCGGCTGTGCGATGGCGACCAGCGCCTGCCCGGCGAGCGCCCAGCCGAAGGTCATGCCGGTCAGGCGCACGAGCCCTCCGGCTGCCACGAGCGCACCGCTGGCCGCGAGCACCGGGCGAAACCAGCGGTCCAGCAGGGCGCCCGCCGGGAGCGCGAGCACCACGTAAAGCAGCGGGAAGATCTCGGCTAGCCAACCGACCGAAGCTTCAGAGACGCCGTAGCGCCTGGCGGTCTCGGAGGTGATCGCGGCGTAGGTGAGCCACAGCACCTGCGTGGAGGCGCAGACCCCCGCGTAGGCGAGCATCACGGCCCAGCCGCGGGAGTCTCGGGTGCCTTGCTGCGCCAAGGCGGGCGACCCTACCGCTCGCGCCGCGCGTCAGCCGCTCGGGCCGGCGAGGCTCTCCAGCGCGTTTGTTTCGCGGGCTTCAAGCGCGCCCCTGGCGAGCGAGCCGAGCTTTGCGGCGGGGATCCGCGCCCGGCTCAGCTTCGCCTCGATCGCGCCGATCGCTGCCGCAGACTGCGTACTGGAGAGGACGCCGCTCACGTTCATGCTGCGCAGGACTGCTGCAACGCGGGCGCCGCTCGAGGCCCTGCTCTCGAGCACGAGGTGTAGCCGGCTGTGGAGGCTCTCGAAGTGGAGGTACTGGCGTTGCGCGGCGGCGTAGTCGTGAGCTCGGATGGCGCTGCCGTCTCGGTTGATCGTGACGAGCAGCGCTTCGGTGATGGCGCCGGCGCGGGCGCTGTTGGCGAGCATCGCCAACTCGGTCTCGCGAAGGCTCGTGCACGGAGCCCGTTCAGCGCTCGGGATGGTGGCGCAGGAGGGGAGAGCCTGTCGCTTGGGCGCACGTGGCTTTGCGAGCCGGTGGAAGCGGTGATCGGGTGGGTCGTTGATGATCCGATAGTCGTTGATCACCCTGGTGGTCGCCTCGTCGCCGTCCTCGAGCATGCCGGTTTGACCCAGTTCGGTCAACACCGTGGAGAACGCGAGCCCGGAGTCGAGTCCGAGCGCGAGCGACAGTCCGCGCATCGCCCAGGCCCGTTCGAGCGCGGGTCCGAGGTCTTCGCGCGCCTGTTCCTTGAGCTGCCTGCGGCGCGCTTCGCTGATTTTCCGTTGCGGCGGTGCGCTTTTTGGGGCTGAGCCTCCCCGGCTGGGGGCGGGGTTGGTTTTGACGGTGTTCCCCGCCGCCGAGCTGGTCGCGCTGACGGTGAGGGCCATGCTCTCCTTGACGTGGGTTTCGGCGGGCAGGCATGCGCAATGGCTGATGCCGTCGAAGGAGAACGTGCGGGTCCTGGTAGCAGGCCGGCCCGGCGAGAATTCGAGCGGATCGAGGATCGCTTCGTATTCCTTCATCTGAGCCGGCGTGAAGGTTTCTTGTTTGAGCAGCATCTCGTTGAGCTGCAGGAGCGCTTCGGTTTGAATCGAGCTGCAGCGCCCTGTCAAGGCTTCGAGAACGGGCACGAGCGTGGGCACGCCGAGGGCGACGTACTTCCACCCCGGGTCGGGGAAGTCGCTGGTCTCGTTCAGGTTCCAGCCTCCGCCGACCGGGTTCTTCGCCGCCGCGAGCGAGAGCGTGGCCGTGGAGTCGTAACAGTTGCCGTTCCCTTCGAGTGAGGAGGACCCGCTCACCGAGGAGAAGTCGAGCGCCAAGGCCCCGTCGGAGCCTGCCGAGTTGGAGGTGGCGGTCCAGGCGATCGTGCGTAGCTGGTGGCTCGGCTTGCCGATCGTCGGGAACACCTCCAGGGACATCTTCCCCGAGTAGGTGATCTGCACCGGGGGCAGGCGTGCCGCCGAGGCCTTGGCGGTCCCGGCCGGCGTGGCGGCCGTGAGGGCGAGGAGCGTCACGGCGAGTGTGCCGCAGGATCTCGTGAGCACGCGAAGCCGGCGAGCAGCGGTCCGGTCGGTCAGGGCGCGTCCCCCAAGCACCATTCGGGGAAGCTATCAACCCTCGGGTAGCATCTGCCCTTCGAGCCAGCGTCATTCCTACTGGTCACGAGGGGCTAACAAGTGAGCAGCGCAATCGATTGTGATGCCGATGTTCGGACTCGGATCCAGCAGCACTGGGAGGCTTCCGAGCGCGGGGACCTCGAGGCTGAGCACGCGATCTACGCCGCGGAGGCGATCCTGGACTACCCGCAGTCCGGCGAGCGCTTCAGAGGCCGGGCAAAGATCCAAGCGCAACGTGGCGGGCACCCGGCCGAGCGCCACTTCGCGATCCGCCGGATTCTGGGCGGCGGCGACCTTTGGGTGAGCGAGTGCGTGATCACCTACGACGACGTGCCCATTTACTCGGTCAGCATCATGGAGATGACCGACGGTTTCGTCACGCACGAGACGCAGTGCTTCGCCGACCCGTTCCGCGCTCCCGCTGGGCGCGCTGCGCTGGCTGAGCCGATTCCGGCGCTCAACCAATAAGCGGTCGCGATCACACCGAAGCCGGTGCGTTGCAAGCCGGCGCGTTGCAGGAGCTGCGGCTATGCCGGGAAGCATCCGCCCTCGACACGTACGCCACTGACGATTGTCCCGCTCCGACAAGTCGATGAGATCTGCTGCGATGTTCACCCAGACCCTTCTGACGGCGAGGCGACGATCTTCGTGCGCATGCACGACACGGTGTCGCCTTGTTACCATCCCCACCGACGTTCACATCATCCTGTCTGGACATGGGGGGCTCGATGAATCATCTGCGACGGATCATGACGGGGGTGTGCGTGTGCTCGGCGCTCGCTGGGCTGACGGCCTCGAGCGCCTCGGCGGTGAAGCCGTCGCTGCTGCTCATCGCGAGTGGATCGAAGAAACCGGTCGCGGTTGGAGCGGAACTCTTGGTCGAGCTGCGCGAGGCCGAAGTCAGGACTTCGACGGGCACGGCGAACTGTGGATCGCTGATTCTCCCGTCGCGTGTCATCGCGAACGGTGGGTCGAGCATCCAGATCGAACTGCAGCACGCGGAAGAGCAGAGCCAATGCTCGGGGAAAGGGGCGATGCCGTTCTCGAGCTCCAGCTATCTGTGGTACTGGGGCAACTTCCCCTTCAATCACGGCTTCGGCGAGATCGTGATGAAACCGAAGGGGAAGTCAACCTCGACCGGTAAGGCCGAACTGCTCCCAAGCCCGTCGACCACGGACAACGTCGTATTCGCCGCGACCGAATCGGGTCTTACACGGGAATGCGACTACACCTACAAGAAGGTGAAGGGCTCGTGGTTCTCGGGACCGCTGGCCGAGACGGCGCTCGAAAAAGGCAACAAGTTGAAGTTCTCCGGGGCGGAGAACGAGCCGAGATGCCCGAAGACCGCGGTCGTCTCGATCCTCTTTGAACTGAGGCAGGCAGGAGTCGGACCGGTCGAAGTCGAGGTCGTTTAAGGGCGGCGGCACGCGCGGCGGACCAAGGCCCCGTCCCACTCGGCGATGGGACGGCTTGGGGGATGTCGATCCATCGACCTGATGACCGGTCAGCGCCTATGAATTCAAGGTGATTGCCTGCCGCCCGATCGAGACTAAGCACCCACGCTGAAGCGGCGAATCGGATTTGACGGTGCCGTCGGACCAGTCCCGTTAGCCCGATCTCGCGAGTCCGCTATCGGAAGGCTTCGACGTGATCGCGCGCCCACTCGCCGAAGTGGCGCGCCGCCGTGCCCGTGACTTCCTTGACTGTCGAAGTAACGATCTCCGGCGTTTCGACGAAGCTCTCCCACGTGTCCAGGGCCGTGTCGGGGAGCCCGGCGATCTCGTGTTCGGCAGCCTCGCGCGAAAGCTCTTCCCAACTCACGGGTCGGCCGATCGCTTGACCGATGGTGTGAGCCTGCTCGACCTGGGTCAGAGTCTCAGGCCCGCTCAGGACGTAACGGGCGCCGGCATGGCCGCCCTCGGTGAGCGTGCGGACTGCGACCTCGGCGATGTCGCGCTCGTGGATCAGCGAGCGGGCCGCCTGACCGTATGGCCAGCGCACGGCCCCCGATTCGCGGATCTGGTCGGCCCACATCAGCGTGTTGGCTGCGAACCCGGTCGGTCGCAGGAACGTCCACTCGGCCGCTGAGCGTTCGATTGCCAGCTCGATGGCAGCCCAGAACGAGTTGGCACGATTGCTCGCGGCCTCAGCGGAGAGATAGACGATCCGCTGTACGTGCCTCGCGAGCAAGTCCAGAACCCCCTCGACGCCGTCGGAGTTGAAGAACGGCCACACAAGGAACACAGCCTCAGCACCGTCGAGATGCTCGACGAGACTCCGCGGGTTCATGAGGTCACCGAGCACCGAATCGACGCCTGCCGGAAGGCCCGCCGAGTCTGGGTCGCGTGTGAGCGCTCGTACGTCGCCGTCTCGCTCGAGCAGCCCTGAGACAACGTGGCGCCCAACCTTGCCAGTCGCTCCGATCACCAAGATCACACCCACACTCTCCCAGACGCCGGGTAGCGGCGGCGCTTCAGCCAACCCCGCGATCAGCTTCGGGCGCATGCTCTGAACACCTTCGCCCGGATCGCACCCGTATCCGTGCCGACCTTCGTCCTGGCGCAGTGCGTCGGCGGCTCTGCGTGATCCTCGCTATCCGCATGCTTTACCCGGACGTGACGCCGGGTGACGCTGCCGAGCCAGGCGTGTCTCACCATGAGTGGGCAGTCGGGCAACCGGCAGCTAGACGGCAACCGCGCTGTTCGTATGTCTGCACAACGGGGCTCTCTCTTAGAAGCTGTCTCATAACCCCCGTAGCCTGTGCGAGCGGTGGCGCGGACGTGGCTGCAGATCAGAGTGGACCTGCTTGGCGGGCGTGGAGAGGTGTGCGATCCGTCGCCCGGGCGAGTCTTCCTGGTCGGCCCGTCG
>DATAVP010000004.1:0-174504 GCA_036267655.1 Solirubrobacteraceae bacterium | reverse complement strand
CACCTCCGAGGACGCGCGCGCCTTCGAGGACGAGCTGACCCACATCCTCTTGCACCAGATGGCCGCCTTCAACTCGCCCGTCTGGTTCAACGTCGGCTTCGAGGAGCACCCGCAGTGCAGCGCCTGCTTCATTCTCTCGGTCGACGACACGATGGAGTCGATCCTCGGCTGGAACACCAAGGAGGGCAACATCTTCCGCGGCGGCTCGGGCTCGGGCATCAACCTCTCGAAAATCCGCGGCTCGATGGAGCCGCTGGCCAAGGGCGGCACGGCCTCCGGCCCGGTCTCCTTCATGCGCGGCGCCGACTCCTGGGCGGGCACGATCAAGTCCGGCGGCAAGACGCGACGCGCGGCCAAGATGGTCGTGCTCGACGTTGACCACCCGGACATCCGCGAGTTCATCTGGTGCAAGGCCAAGGAGGAGGACAAGGCGGCGGCGCTGCGCGACGCGGGCTTTGACATGTCGATCGACGGCGACGGCTTCTTCTCGATCCAGTACCAGAACGCGAACAACTCGGTGCGCGTGACGGACGAGTTCATGCAGGCGGTCGAGGATGACGGCGAGTGGAACCTGATCGCGCGCACGACGGGCGATCCGGTGGGCGAGCCGGTCAGCGCGCGCGAGCTGATGCGCGAGATCTCCGAAGCCGCCTACCGCTGCGCGGACCCGGGCGTTCAGTACGACACGACGATCAACCGCTGGCACACGAGCCCGAACTCGGGCCGCATCAACGCCTCGAACCCGTGCAGCGAGTACATGCACGTGGACGACTCGGCCTGCAACCTGGCGTCGCTGAACCTGATGAAGTTCCGCCGTCCGAACGGCACGCTGGACGTGGCGTCCTTCGAGCACACGGTCGACGTGATGCTGCTGGCGCAGGAGATCATCGTCGGGCCGTCGAGCTACCCGACGGAGGAGATCGGCGCGAATGCGCGTGCGTTCCGCCAGCTCGGTCTCGGCTACGCGAACCTGGGCGCGTACCTGATGAGCAACGGCATGCCCTACGACTCGGACTCGGGTCGCGAGACGGCGGCGGCGATCACGGCGCTGATGACGGGCCGCGCCTACCGCCGCTCGGCGGAGGTCGCGGCGGCGCTCGGCCCCTACGAGCACTATGAGGAGAACCGCGAGGCGCACAACCACGTGATGCGCATGCACCGCGACGCCTCCTACGTGATCCCGGAGCAGGACAGCGCCGACGAGGAGCTGCTCGCGGCGGCACGCCGCTCCTGGGAGGAGGCGGTGGAGCTGGGCGAGCGCCACGGCTACCGCAACGCACAGGCGACGGTGCTGGCGCCGACGGGCACGATCTCGTTCCTGATGGACTGCGACACGACGGGCGTCGAGCCGGACTTCTCGCTGGTGAAGTTCAAGGAGCTGGTGGGCGGCGGCCAGATGACGATCGTCAACCGCACGGTGCCGCAGGCGCTGCAGACGCTGGGCTACTCAGCTCCGCAGATCGAGCAGATCGAGGCGCACCTGTCCGAGCACGGCACGATCGTGGGCGCCCCGGGCCTGGCGGAGGAGCACCTGTCGGTGTTCGACGTCGCGGTGGGCGAGCGCGCGATCTCGCACATGGGCCACATCAAGATGATGGGCGCGGTGCAGCCGTTCATCTCGGGCGCGATCTCAAAGACGGTGAACCTGCCGCAGGAGGCGACGGTGGAGGACATCGCGGACGCCTACACGCAGGCATGGCGGCTGGGCGTGAAGGCGCTGGCGATCTACCGCGACGGATCGAAGACGGCGCAGGCGCTGCGCACCGACGCCCAGAAGGACGCCCCGGCGCCGGCAGAGGTCGATGAGATCGTCGAGCAGGCGGTGAGCAAGGCGCTGGCGGAGGTGGGACCGCGACGCAAGCGGATGCCACGCGAGCGTCAGTCGATCACGCACAAGTTCTCGATCGCGGGACACGAGGGCTACATCACGGCAGGCATGTACGAGGACGGCTCGGTGGGCGAGATCTTCCTGACGGACATCGGTAAGGAGGGCTCGACGCTGCGCGGGATGATGAACTCGTTCGCGACGGCGATCTCAATCGCGCTGCAGTACGGCGTGCCGCTGGAGACGCTGGTGCAGAAGTTCAGCTACATGCGCTTCGAGCCCGAGGGGATCACGCAGAACCCGGAGATCCCGTTCGCGAAGTCGATGCCGGACTACATCATGCGCTGGCTGGCCTCGCGCTTCCTGGACGTGGACGCACAGGAGGAGCTGGGAATCCTCACGCCGGCGGTGCGCGCGCGCCAGGCGGCACAGGAGGCGACGCAGTCGGTGCGCAGCTCTGACACGGCAGGCCCGGTCATGGCGGACGAGCCCGAGGGGCCGCAGGCGTCGACAGGAAACGGCGGCAACGGCGGCTCGAGCGCCCCGGCGGCTTCGTTCACGGACACGCCGCCGGTGGTTCCGGCAAGGCTTCAGGGCTTCGACCTCGGGCCGGCGTGCGGGCAGTGCGGCGGGATGATGCAGCGGACGGGCTCCTGCTACACCTGCTCCTCCTGCGGCAACAACACAGGTTGCGGCTGATACAGCAAGGCCCGAGCGCAGCAGCTGCGCTCGGGCTGTAGTCCGCTCGCCCGACGAGCCCGACGCCAACACCAACGCCGACGCGGGCGCTCAGCACTCAGCGCTTGAGCGTGAGGCTCTCCTTCGCGGTGACGGCTACTTTGCCGATGGGCTTGAAGCTGCCTGTTGCCCGCTACTCGCGCCAGACTGCCCGCTTCGACCGCCACCGGAGGACGTGCCACCCTCCTCGGCAGAAGGCAGCGGCGGGGCGTCGCTGCCGCTGTGCGCTTCGTCCGCCTCGTCTTCGCTGCCGCCACCTTGGTCACGATTGTCCTGAGGTCCGACGGTGCGTCCGGTCGCGGACACGTCCTGGCCCCGGCGGCCCGAGTCTCCAGCGCCTGCCGGGCCGCCGCGGTGCTCTTGCTGGCCTTCGCCACGCGCTGAGCGGCCGTGCCGTACGTCGGACACCTCGACCTCCTCTGCACGGCCCCGGCGTCGGTCCTGCGTTCCAGTCGCGGACCGGTCCTCGTCGGTCTCGACAGAGCCCTGCCCGCGTCGGCGTCGGCGGTCCACCTGCGAGTCCTCGAAGCCTCCTGCCGGTGTCGCGATGCGCGGCTCGGGCAGATCATGGCGCCCTCGACCGGCATCGTCTGAGCCTCGACGACCGCGTCCACCAGCGTGGTCGCGGCGACGGCGATGGGCGCGCCCGAGGCGATCGACGGTCATGGCGCCTGGCACCGAGGCCGGGCGATCGAGGCTGGGGCTGCGAAACCGATCGACGAGCCCGACCGGCGGCGCGACCGTGGATGCCGAGGCGATTCGAGCGGTCTGCCGATGCCGCGCGGCGTGATGGTCGTGCGTGGCGACGACGCCGGCGCCGGTGGCAACCGCACCGGCGGTGACGGCGATGACACTTCCCTTCAGGAACAGTCCGGCGATCCCGGCGGCGCTGCCGCCTGCGGTCAGCTCGGTCAGACGTTCGACGCTGGGCGCGGCCGTGCCGCCGCCCCCGGCGGCCCAGGCGAGCAGCGGCGGCGGAGTCAGGGCTGCCGCGGCGCTGCGCAGGGTGGCGCGAGCGCGATAGAGCAGACCGCGCAGCGCGCCTTCGGAGAGGCCGAGCGTGTCGGCGACCTCGGAGTGGGTCTGCCCGTCGACGGCGGTGAGGAAGATGGCCTGGCGCTGCATGCGCGGCAGCTCGGCGACCTCGCCGAGCGCGTCGCGCAAGGCGATGGAGCGGTCGAGGTTCGAGGGGCCGGCAAGCGCGGCGCGGTCCCGCAGGGCGGGCGTGAGCTCGCGGTGCGGCTCAGCGGCGCCACCGCGAATTGCGTTGAGGGCGACGTTGTGCACGATCCGGTAGAGCCAGCCGCGCACGTCGTGCACGGCAGTTCCACGCGAAAGCGCGATCCAGGCCTGCATCAGCGCCTGCTGCAACACGTCTTCGGCACGCGCCTCGGAGAGCTGCAGGCGGCGCCCGTAGCGCAGGAGCGGCCGCCGATAGCGCTGCACGAGGGCCTCAAAGGCGCGCTCGTGTCCATCGCGCGCAAGCGCGAGCAGGCGCTGGTCGGACTGGGCCGCCAGCAGGCGGATCGAGATTCTGGGACTCATCGCTCGGGTTCTGCTCCCTCCCTTCACGTCCTTACAGACGCCGGGATCGACAGATCCTTACCCGGCGAGCGAGCGCTGGGTCACAGGGTGGACGAACGATCCCTGGACGAACGATCGACGCGGCCACTTCGCGCGGCGCAAACGCAGGAGGGCGGCCCGCAGGCCGCCCTCCTCGATGCTTCCGAGCCCGCGAGTGCGAGCGGTAGGGCGCTAGCCGAGCTCGACCTTCACCCAGACGGAGCCGGCGCTGCCGAGGCTGAGGAACGCCTCCTTGACGCTCGCGCCGGGGACCAGCGCGGCGCTGGTGCAGTGTTCGTTGGGCTGATCGTCCCCGGCGTCGTGCCCGGGGCAGCCGCCGTGATCCTCGCCCGAGGGGCCGGGACCGCCGTCGTCGTGGCCGCGATTGTCGAAGCGATCGTTGTCATCGCCACGATCGCGGTCGCCGAAGTCGGCGGCGCTCGCGGTGGAGCCGCGGGCCGTGGCGGGGCACTCGATCTCGGTGCGTTCGGTGACCTTGCCGCTGACGGTGGAGCCGTCGTTGAGTTTGATGGTCAAGGTTCCTTCCGAGAAGGAAGCGACGGTACCGGCGGTGTCACCGGAGACCGCGGGTGTCGAGGTCGCAGGGGTGGTCCCGGTCGTACCGGCGGGCGCCTGCGCGTGGAAGGCGAGCACGTGCGCGCGACGGTGATGGCGACCGTGGTGGTGATGCTCGCGGTTGCCATGGTGCTCGCCGTTGTGGGCGAGGGCGGCGCTCGGCGCAGCGAGCGACACGGCCGCCACCGCGGTGATGATGATCCGTCTCATTTGTAGAGCCTCCTTCGACCGAAGATCGGCGGTCGGTTGGATATGAACGCCCTTGAGACACGGGCCGGAACACAAAACTCACGCGGCTGGACGAAAAAAGCGGTTCTCGCTCGCGTGGCCAGGCTGGGCGGAGCTCATGCAGACCCGATCGCGGCCGGACTCCTTGGCCTCATAGAGCGCGGCGGCGTCGGCTGAGCTAGCTTCCGAGGTCCCGGCAGACGCCGATCGAGGGGTCTCTTTTCCTTTGATAAACGAGATGATGTCCGCGTGAGGGTCCCACCACGCGCAGTGGTCTTCGACAACGACGGCCTGCTGCTCGACACCGAGGAGGCGTGGACGCGCGCGGAGCAGACGCTGTTCGCGCGGGTGGGAATCGAGTTCACGATGGAGCACAAGCGCAGGCTGATCGGCTCCTCACGCTCGCTGGCGGCGGTCAAGCTCGAAGCGATCCTGGAGCGCCCGGGCGAGGGCGAGCGGCTGATGGACGAGCTGCATGAGCTGGTGATGGAGGAGGCGCTTCGCGGCGTGGCGCCGCGGCCGGGGGCGCTCGAGCTGCTGGAGCGCCTGAGCGAGGCGGGCGTGCCGCTGGCGGTGGCGTCGAACTCCGAGCGCGAGTTCGTGGAGCGGACGCTGTCGAGCGCGGGGCTGCTGCCGGACGGGCCGTTCGCGACGGTGATCTCGGCGAACGACGTCGAGCATCCGAAGCCGGCGCCGGACATCTACCTCGAGGCATGCCGACGGCTCGGGGTCGCGCCCTCGGAGGCGGTCGCCTTGGAGGACTCCCCGATCGGCGTGGAGTCCGCGGCGGCGGCGGGGATGTTCGTGATCGGGGTGCCCTACTTCGCGGGCAGCGAGATCCCGGGGGCGAGCCTGCTCGCGGACAGCCTGGCCGACGACGCGGTCGCGACGACGCTGGGCCTCGGCGATCGCGCGGAGTCCTAGGCCGGCGCAGGGTTCACGCCCCGCGCCCCGCGGTGCCTGCCCGACGGGCGCGGCGGGGCGCCCCGGCCAATCGCCCGACGCTAGCCGAGCTCGGCGGCGAGCGAGAGACCGGCGGTGAGCATCGCTCCGGCGCCCGCGACGGCGCCTGCGATCTCGGCCTGCGTGGCGCGCACGCGGCTGCCGATCCGCGCGGAGCGCTCGCGCAACCAGCTCAATGAGCGCGGCTCGCCGCAGCGCTCGCGCCAGCCCTCGAGCACACGCTCCAAGCGCTCGTGCTCGGCGATCGTGGCGAGCACCTCGACCTGACCGCCGCCCTGCTCGGGCGGCCCGAGTCGCACGAGATAGAGCTCGCCGGTGTCGCTGACCCAGGCGGCGCGATGCAGCGGCCCGTCGGCGGCCTCGCGCCACCACAGCCCGACGTCGCACTCACGCGAGTGCACACGGCGCGAGTCCGCGGTGTAGAAGCTCTGCAGCGAGCTGTAGCGCGTGGGACGCGCCCTGCGCTTGTGCCCGCTCTTGCGCGTGCGATCTGTCTGTCTCATGCGGCACCGCCGGAAAGGTCGAGGTGGAAGCTGATCGGCATAGCCTCCCGGCTCGGCCTAAACGCCTCCTTAGCGCCTCAGAAGAGTTGCCCTCGGCTCACGCGGCGGCGAGTGGGGGCGGACGCACAAGCGCCCTTCGACGCCCAGAGGTCGCCGTCCCGCAGGCCGGTGACCTCTGGGGATCGCGAAGGGCGCTCAGCCGTTCAGGCGCTTCTTCAGCGCGCTGGCCGCCGAGAACTTCGCGGCCTTGCTGGCGGCGATGTTGATCGTCTCGCCGGTCGACGGATTGCGGCCCTGCCGCGCAGCACGCTGGCTGACGCTGAACTTGCCAAAGCCGGCAAGAGCGACCTCACCTCCAGCGGCCAGCTCATCCGAGACCACGTCGATCACCGTCTCCACGACCTGTCGGGCCTGACTGGCTGCCAGTCCATTTCGACTGGCGACCTGCTCGGCCAGCTCGTTCTTTGTCATGCCACTCCCTTCTCGGGTGTCGTTACTGCGAGCAGGCTAACCGCTCGTGAGGACGACGAAACCAATAAACACGGGAGATCGGCGCCCTGGAGGGTCTAATTTCCGGGGAACTTGAGCGGGCGCGGAGGCCCGATCGGCGTGCCCGCGGCCCGCTCGGGGGCAATCGCCCGCCTCCGCGGGGCCGGCGCACCGGCTGCGCAGGCGGCCCAGACCGTGGCGAGCCAGGCGCCGCAGGCAAGGCCGACGTGGACCCAGACGAGCTCTGTGGGCAGGTGCGTCTTGTACTGATCGAGGCCCACGACGCCCTGCAGGGCGATCAGCACGCAGAGCACGGTGAGCGAGCGCTGCACGACCGGACGCGCCTCGCGGCGGCGTGCCAGCCACCAGATCGCGACCGAGGCGAGGCCGAAGACGAGCGCGATCTCGCCGTGCCGATGGATCACAAAGTCCATCGTCCCGTGCCCGTCGAAGTCCAGGCGGTTGATTTTCTGACCCGGCGAGCCGCCGGCGTGCGGCCCGGCGGCGGTGGCGGCGGTCCCGGCGAAGATCGTGATCGCGCCGAGCACGACGAGCCCCCGCACCCAGAGGATCAGCGTGCGGTCGCCCTGGAGATCCGCCTCCCGCGCCTCCTTGCTCTCGACTTCGGCGAGCGCCGCCTGATGCCCCGCGCGCCAGGCGAGCACAGCGGCGGCGAGCAGGATCAGCATCGACAGCGCGAAGTGGCCCATGACCCAGCCGTAGTCGAGCGCGCCGCGCACGGTGAAGCCTCCGAGCACGGCCTGCCCGATGACTCCCAGCGGCAGCAGCGCCCCGAGCCACATCAAATCGCGACGGTAGGGGCGTCGGCGCAGCGCCAGCAGCCAGGCGGCGCCTGCGGCGATCGAGACCGGCACGGTGATCAGCCGGTTTGAGAACTCGATTACGGCGTGCGTGGTCAGCGGCGGATATGCGTGCCCGTAGCAGCGGGGCCAGTCCGGACAGCCCAGACCCGAGCCCGTCAGCCGCACGGCGGCGCCGCTGAGCACGATCAGGGTGAGCGCGCCGAGCGCGACGTAGGCGACGTATGCGTACTGGTGCGGCGTGACGGTGTAGCCGTTGGTGCGCGCCCGCAGGCGCTCGAAGCGTGCGCTCATACAGCCTAAGGATGCCACCGGAAAGGCAGTTCGCTCGCCAGCTCGCGCAGCTGCGGCGCCTGGGCGTCGCGCTCGGAGACGGTCAACTGCGCCTCGGGCAGCGGCCAGTCGATGCCGACGTCGGGGTCGTTCCAGGCGATCCCGCGCTCGAGCTCGGGGTCGTAGTAGGCGGTCTGCTTGTAGATCACGTCGGCGAGCTCGCTGAGCACGCAGAAGCCGTGCGCGAAGCCGACGGGCACGAACAGCTGGCGCATGCTCTGCTCGTCGAGCTCGACCCCCTCCCACTCGCCGTATGTGGGCGAGCCCCGGCGCAGATCGACCGCGACGTCGAGGATCCGCCCGCGGGCGCAGCGCACGAGCTTGCCAAGGCCCTCGCCGAGCTGGAAGTGCATGCCGCGAAGCACGCCGCGCGCGGAGCGCGAGTGGTTGTCCTGGACGAAGCGCTCGTCCCGGCCTAGACCGAGCTCGGCGTTCCACTCGGCGCGGTAGGTCTCGCAGAAGAAGCCGCGCTCGTCGCCGTGAACGACGGGCTCGATCGCGGCCA
The DNA here is from genome assembly GCA_036267655.1 of Solirubrobacteraceae bacterium. Classification (GTDB taxonomy): domain Bacteria; phylum Actinomycetota; class Thermoleophilia; order Solirubrobacterales; family Solirubrobacteraceae; genus Palsa-744. The sequence continues at coordinate 165,960 of DATAVP010000004.1, read as the reverse complement.
GGCCGGTTAGACGGGTCGGCAGCACGCGCACGGCGGCTGAGGTTACCGATCCCTCGCACCACCGACGCTCGCCTATATTCGGCTGACGATGGGTGCAGGCTCCGCCGCCGGAACGCCGCATGGGGGCAGTCTCGCGAGTCGATGGACGCCGGGACCGCTCGACCCGGCGCCGGCCCGGGGCAGGCTGGACGTGTGGCGAGCCGACCTTGCCGCGGTCGATGACGGGCTGCTGGCGCCGCTGACGCCGAACGAGCGCGAGCGAGCCGGACGAATGGCCCGGGCGGGCGACGCCCTGCTGTGGAGCCGCTCGCGCGGGCTGCTGCGCACGCTGCTGGGCCGCTACTTGGGCGCGGACCCGCGGGCGCTCGTGCTCGCCTTTGGCGATCGTGGCAAGCCGCGGCTGGCGGAGGCACAGCCGCTCCGGCCCACCGCGCCGGGCCTCCACTTCAACCTCTCGCACTCGGGCACGCTTGCGCTGTTCGCGTTCGCGGGCTTCGGCGAGGTCGGCGTCGATGCGCAGGTGCTCAGCGCGAGAGGCACGGAGCGGCGAGGCGATCGCGTTGCGCTCGCCAGGCGCGTGTTCGGCCCCGAGGCCGCGGATCGTCTGGGCGAGCTGGAGGGAGCGCCGCGCGAGCGCGAGTTCTTGCGGCTGTGGACGCGCTATGAGGCCGAGCTCAAGCGCCGGGGGATCGGCATCGCGGGCGGGAGCGTGCGAGCGGGCAGGTCGCCCTGGATCGCCGAGCTGGACCTCGGGCCGCAGGCATTGGGCGCGGTCGCGGCTTCGACCGTGCCGGGGCAGCTCCGTCTCTGGAGCTGGAGCGCCTAGAAGATCTTCACGCCGATCTTCTGGGTGATCTTCTTGCCGGCCACTTCGGCGGTCAGCGTGGTCGTAACACCGTGATAGCGGCGGATCATCTTGACGAGCTCGGGTTTGACGCGGATCGGCAGGTGCGTGGTCTTGTTGGGCGTGAGCGTGAAGCCCTTGCGGCCGTAGGTGCGACCGCTGTCGCCGGTGATCGTCGCCACGCCGTTGCAGGGGCTCACGCGGCAGAACAGCGCCACGGCGACGATGCGGCTGTGGTTGACGCCGTCGGTCTGCGGGCTGACGCGGATCGGCGCCAGCGCCGGTGGCAGGCCCTTCTTGCCGCCGGGGCAGATGTGCGTGGCATCCTTGCCGGTGCCGAGCGTCACGCGCAGCATCAGCTCCTTGCCGGAATTCGCGATGAAGCCGTCCATGTTCGATGTGTCAGCGACGGACATCAGGTCGCCGTTGTTGGTGCCGCCTCCGCGAATGAAGGAGTCGGCCTTGGAGCCGGGGACCGAAGCGAGCACGCGATAGCGGACGCCGCTCTGGTAGGAGTGTTCGACGAAGCCGCCCTCCTCGTTGAAGGCGACATAATCGCCCGCGCTCACGCACAGGTTGTACGGTTCGTAGGTCGTCACGGTCGAGCCGTTCGCGCCGCCCTGGCTGCACACGGGGATGTCGTATCCCTGCGATGTGAGGTTGATCTTGGCGCCGCCGTCGGGCTGCGGCGTGATGTCCTGGAAGTGGATCTGCGTCAGCGGCGGCGGGCCGTTCTCTGCGGGCACGGCACAGCCCTCGAGCGCCACCTTCAGCGCCTGCCCGGTGGCGGGCGCGCGCGGCGTGCCGTTGGCCAGGCCGACGTTCCAGAGCGCGGCGTCGGCGCCGAAGTGGTAGGTGTGCACGACGCCGGTGGGCGCTTCGGGCGAAGCGGGGACGTGCGTGTCGGTGCCGGCGTAGTCGAGGTCTTCGGCCGTGTCGAGCGTCGCCGCCCCGTTGAGCGGGCTGCCGAACGTCGACACGTCGGCGCGACCGGTCGCGGGCACGATCAGCAAACAGGCGATCGCGAGCAGGCTAGCCAGGAGCACCCATCGCACGCGCTCGAGGGTTTGACCGGCTGACGGGAAGGGCATCGCTCTGTTTATCGACATGCCAGATAGTTGCTCGAGCGCGGACGAGGCAAACAAACAGATGTCCAGCGCCGGCCCGAACGTCCGCGACGTGCATCGGGCCGCGCGGGCGGGGACGGACGGTCGGGACGATCAACTAACTTGACGCGATGCTCGTGAAGGACGAGAAGCCGACGCTCGACCGGACGCCGGACGCCGAGGCCGAGCGATCGGCGATCAGACGCCGCCTGGCAAGCGACAAACGCCATCGCTCGAAGCGCTCGCGTCTGCTGCTGAACCTCGCGACGGTGCTCGTCACGGGCGTCTTCCTGTACTTCGCGCTCAGCAACATCAACCTCTCGCTGGCCTGGGACGCGCTGCGCACGAGCAACTACTGGTGGCTGGTCGCGGCACTGGGGGCCTTCGCCCTCGGCAACCTCGCGCGGGCGATCCGCTGGCGCTCGCTGTTCGCCTCGGGACGCAAGCCGTCGCTGGCAGTGGTGAGCGACGCGATGATGGTGGGCTACCTCTACAACAACATCATGCCCGCGCGGGCAGGCGAAGCCGCGAGGGTGCTGGTGCTGACGCAGCGCAGCGACACGCCCCCCGTGGAGATCGTCGGCACGGTGGTGCTCGAGCGGCTCTACGACGTGCTGGCGATCCTGGTGGTGTTCTTCGCGGCCGAGCCCTGGCTTCCACACGTGAGCTGGTTCGGAGCCGCGGCGGTGGCGGCGATCGTGCTGGCGGTGCTGATCGCGGCCGCGGCGATCGCGCTAGCGGTGTTCGGCGACCGCCCGCTGCGCTTCCTGCTCAAACCGCTCGGGCGCTTCTCGCTGTTCTCGGGCGAGCGCCTGGAGCGGACGATCGACGAGCTGATCCACGGCCTGAGCGGCTTGCGCCACCCGTGGCTCGCGCTCGAGGCGTTCGTCTGGACGCTCGCGGCCTGGCTGCTGACGGCGCTGTGCGCGTACCTGGTGACGCTCGCGTTCCACCTGCACCTGCCGTTCGCCTGCGGCGTGCTGGTCGCGGTGGCGATCGGCCTCAGCATGATCCTGCCCTCGCCGCCCGCGGCGGTCGGCGTATTCGAGGGCGCGGCGCTGATCGCGCTCGAAGCCTATGGCGTGTCGCATTCGGCGGCGCTGCCCTACGCGGTCGTGCTGCACCTCGTGAACTTCATCCCGTTCGTGGTGGTCGGCGCCGCGGTGCTGCACTACAACTCGCGCCATCCGGCAAAGGTGCGGGCGCTCCGAGCGCCGAGCGCGGCGCGCGCATAACAAGCAGACTGCACGATCCGATGACCGACCTGCTGGAGAACCTCCGCGAGATCGAGCGCAGCCGCGAGGCCTATTGGCGCCGCTATCCCGCCACCTCGCCGACAAGGCTACGCTGGCGCGCGAACGCGGCCCGCCACGCGCTGCACATAGCCCCGGGCGAGTCTGTGCTCGAGCTGGGCGCCGGCAGTGGCGTGTGGACCGAGCACCTCGCACAGGCGCTGCGCAACGAAAGCAAGATCACCGCCGCGGTCTTCAACGAGGATCTTGCGGAGGCGGCGCGGGCGAGAAGCCTGCCCAACGTCGAGGTGAGGACGCTCGCCTCGCAGGCTGAGCTGACTCCCGAAAGCTTCGACTACGTCGTCGGCACGGCGATGCTCTCCCACTACCGCTGGCAGGAGAACCTCGCCTGGATCGCCGAGCTGCTCAAGCCCGGCGGGCAGATGCTGTTCCTCGAGGCGAACTACATGAACCCCCAGGTGTTCGCCAAGGCCAACAGCAAGCGGCTCGCCCGCTGGAGCCGCAACGCCGAATGCCAGATCGCCCTGCGCGAATCCGAGGTCGAAGAGGCAGCCCGACACGTGGGGCTCGAGGAGATCGTGGTCGTCCCCTACGACATCCTGCACCCGCGCACGCCTGAGCGCCTTGTGCCGCTGGTGCAGTCGTTCGCCTTCGTGCTTGAGCACCTGCCGGTGGTGCGCAAGCTCTGCGGCACCCTGTTCATCAGCGCCGTGAAGCCGGGGCGCAGCTCGATGGAGCGCCCGCGCATGGACCTCGCCCACCACGAGACGCTTCGCGACGGGATCTCGGTCGTGGTGCCCTGCCACAACGAGGCGATGAACATCCCGCGCCTGGTGCACGCCCTGATCGCGACATACGACAGCTACATCCACGAGATCGTGCTCGTGAACGACAACAGCCAGGACAACACCGCCGAGGTGGCCCGCGAGCTCGGCCGCCAGGACCCGCGGGTGCGGCTCCTGGACCGCTCGCCGCCACCTGGTGTGGGACGCGCGCTGCGCGACGGCTACGCCGCGACGAGCGGCCGCTACATCCTGACGATGGACTGCGACTTCGAGATGCTGGTCCCGGAGCTTCAGGATCTGTTCGACGTCGTCGCCGCCGGTCATGAAGGCGCGATCGGCAGCCGCTTCTCGCACGAGTCGGTGCTGCTGAACTACCCGGCCCCCAAGCTGCTGGGCAACCGCGCCTTTCACCTGATCTTGCGCCTGTTCCTGCGCCGCAAAGTCCGCGACATCTCCAACAACCTGAAGCTGTACCGCGCGGACATCCTGCGCGACATGACGATCGAGCAGGACGGCTTCGCGGCGAACGCCGAGACCGGGCTGCGCCCGCTGCTGGAAGGACGCGACGTCAAGGAGGTGCCGATCGCCTGGATCAACCGCTCCAGCGACATGGGCGTCTCGACCTTCCGCGTGGCGCGCGTGGCGCCCGGCTACATCAGGGCACTCGCTCGAATGCTCAGCGGCAGCACGCGCGGCGCCTAACCGGCGTTGCGCAGCGAGACGATGTCGAGGCGGCTCATGCAGATCGTGTTGAACGGCTGCAGCTCGAGCGTGACGCTCCGTGGTTCTCCTTCGCCCAGGAACGAGATGCTGCGGTGCGAGCCGGGAGATACCGCCACGGCGTGATCGGCAGGACGCGAGCCTGGCCCCGCGTCGACGGACACCGGGAGCGCGGTCGGCCGCCACACGCGATAGTCCAGGAGCGCGTAGTAGGGGCCGCCCGCAGAGTTCGGCGGGTGAGGCAGAGCGCGAGTGATCGCAACCGAGGAGCCATCGGCGATGACGCACGCTTCGCCGTGCTGCCAGATCGAGCGTCCCGTCGGTCCGAAGCCGAGCTCGTGAGCACTCCGCAGAGCGAGCATCGATCCATCCCCGACGGTGCCGGCAACGGCGGCTCGGCGTACGACGCCGTCATTTTCGACCCGCATCAGAGTGCCGTCGAGCGGGCCGTCGATCTGAACGTGTCCCACATACATCGGCAGGACGCGCGAGAGCCGGTTGTACGGCGCGACGAATTCCTCCATGATCTCGAACGGCGTCGCGTTGTCGGCCAGCACGAAGTGGGCTCTCGAACGCCGCAGAGCAGCGACGTCGTGGCGGACGTTCTGCTCCCATTCGCGACCCTGCGGTCCTGCCCAGAGCTTCTGCAGGTGCGCGGCCGAGGCAATCGAGCCCGCGGCGTAGGCCAGCAGCAGCAAGACCACGGCGGCGGGGGCGGCTCGGCGCAGGGACGGGAGCGCGACTCGCGCGGATGTGCTTGGGACCCGCGGCGTGATGACCGCCTCACGGGAGAAGGCGGCGCATACGGCCAGCGGCACGAGCCAGGCATACTCGACGAGGTAGCGGGGATCGTTGGCGATCCCCACGCCGAACTGGCCGATGCGCGAGCGCGCGACGAGCACGCCGTTGGCGAGCACGACGATCGCCAGGAAGGCCCACGCGCGCCAGGCCTGGCGCTTTCGCCGCAGCGAGAGGACGACTCCTGCGACGACCACGATCTGGGCGATCACCACGAATGCGACCTGGAGCGGGTCCAGGTGCGAGGCCGGGATCGTGACGCTCGCCAGGCAGGGCACCAGCGTCTGCAGCCAGAGGATCCGGAAGTAGGTCAGGTACTGACCGATGCCGACGGCGCCTCGCGAGGATGAATAGGCGTGGGCGTGTATGTAGCCGGCCGCCCAGACGGCGATGATCAGCAGGTAGGTGATCCAGATCGCTCGCTCCCGCCAAAACGCCGAGAGCACGGCTCGCGGGCGGAGATCGCGCGCCATCAGCAGCACCCGCAGGAGGACCAGGTAGAGAAGCATGTATGCCGGCTTCTCGTAGAACAGCAACCCCGCCGCGAGCGCCCCACCGGAGACCGCGATCCATCGCGGCGACCTGTCCGCGTAGTAGCGCAGGAAGCCGTACAGGCAGAGCAGCTCAAAGAACGTGTAGGGCAGATACTGAACCCCGGCGGCCCACCATTGCAGCGGCCTGACCCAGAGGATGTTCAGGGCGAACCAGAGCGCCAGTGCGACGGTCACCGAGCGCGACTTGACGAACGTCGCGAGCACGCGCTCCAGCAGCCAGGCCGATCCACCCAGGATCGCCAGCATCACGAGCAGGGCCCAGCGATAGTCGAAGAAGAACAGCGCATGCTGGAGCGAGATCGCCGCGTGCTCGGCGATATCCCAGTGTTCGAATTGGACCGAGGTCAGCCAGTGCCAGGTGAAGCCTTCCTGGCCTGCGAGCACGAGAAAGAAGTTGTCGTCGTAGACCCAGGAGCTGTTGCGCAGCACGATGAACAGCGCCAGCAGCTCGAGTGGGATGAGGGCTATCAGCAACCCGCGCGCCGAAACGCTACGGGGACCCATCAGGCAAGCAGCCCGCAGACCGAGAGCGGCGAGGCTGAGCTGAGCTGAGCTTGCCAGGGCTGGGCGGAGGCGTCCTTCGGGAATGTCAGCGCAGCTGCATGGTGGGCCGTGACCGCGGCCGAGATCGGTTGGAAGCCTTCGCCGAACCGCCTGAGCGCCACCGCACCGGGGGTCGCACCGCGGTCATAGATCGCAACTCCCCCCGATGGCAGGGTGAGAGCCGCTGTGAAGGCGGCACCCGGCAGCGGCGTCAACAGCACGCAACCGGCTTGCCGGCTCTGACTACCCGCGGCTAGCGCCACAACGGCAGGCGCCGGCGCGAGCGCCGACGGCCGTATCTGGCCCAGCGGTACCGGCGCAGGAGCATTGACCGCGATCAGCACGCCATCCGCGGCAGATCGCGAAACCGGGTCGGATTCCACGATTTGGGTCGGCGAGTCTGCGGGCGAGGAACCGATCGCCCGCACTGTGTGCAAGTAAGGCCCGGCAATGACCTGCGGTGCACGTTGTGGATCGGGCTGGTAGGCATAAGGTGCTCGCGCTCCCACGAGTTCGAGCGCGCCGAGCTCAGCCGTAACGGTCTTGGACGTTCCCCTGAGGCCGGTCGCGCCGTCGTGCAGCAGCGTCAGCCCCGTCACCACGAAGAGGGCCACGACCAGGACGGCGAGACCCTGTGCTCGCACGTTCGTGCCGTGCGACTCCGGGACGGTACGCCGCATCAGCTCCGCTCCGATCAGCACGATCACGACCGCGCCCAGATAGATGTAGCGGCCCGTTTCGGGCGTCGAGATCGTCGAACGCGCGGCGGCGGTTAGCGCCCACAGCGAGACGCCCGTGGCGAGCAGGCCCGCCAGTCGTCCCGACACAGGGCTCCTACGCACGAGCTGCACGAGCAGGCCAACGACGCCGAGCAGTGCGAGCGGACGTCCCCAGTCCAGGCCTCTTCCTGCGAGGCCACCGAACGCCGCGGCTGCGATGTCCTCGGCAAAGCCGGGGGAGTTGATCAGCCCGTTGCGGGTGATCTCGTCTTCCCCGTAGTGCAGGTACCAGAGCGCGTAGAGCACCGCGGGAATCACGACCACGAACCAGCGCCGCCATTCGCGTTGCCACACGAGCTCCACCACAACACCGATCAGAACGGGGATGCCGAGGCCGGAGCTGCCGAGCGAGACGGCGACCGCTGCCATCGCCCCGAGATCGCCGAGACGATCACGGCGGTCGAGCAGCGCCCAGGCCGCCAAGCCACCCGCGATCGAGAGCATGTAGCTGATCTGGAAAGCCCAGAGCAGGTCTTCCCAGGCAGCGCCGAGGAACAGGATCAGCGCCGTCGCCAACAGCGCCTCGATGCGGGGTAGCCGCCGCGACGCGAGTACGAACACGAGCCCCGCGCACGTCAGGTGCAGAAGCAGGAGGACGATGCGGAAGATCGCGTAGTGGTTCAGGCCGACGAGGTGGAAGAGGAGCTTGTAGATGGCCACCGGGAACAGCGAGAGGTGCCCGTTGTGGGCCAGCAGCAGCGAATGCAGGCCACCGCCGTAGTCGTGGATTACGTAGTCCCAGTCGTCGTAGAAGAACGAGAGCCCCCTACCCATGTAGAGCAGCAGTGCCGCATCCACGAGCATCAGCGCCGCCAGCACCCAGCGCCAGCGCTGCTCGACAACGGCGATAGCGCGACTCAGCGGCGTGCCCGCCCGATTTTCACCACCGACGGATCTCGCCGGCAGAGCCGTCGAGGTTGCGCGTGCCGCATGCGCCATCAGGTCGTGACCGAACCCGCTCCCGCGATCCAACGATCGGCATTGCCGTCGTGAATCTGCCGGAGGATGTCCCGTACGTCGTAGCGGATGTCCCAGCCGGGGTAGTCGTCCTTGAACGGTCCCAGGTCGCTGATCCACCAGCGGTGATCGCCGATCCGGTTCTCCTCACCGAGCGCCCAGTCGAGTTCATGCCCTGCAATCTCCTGGCAAAGCTCGATCGCCTCGATCATCGAGCAGTTGCTCTGGCGCCCGCCGCCGATGTTGTAGACCGCGGCAGCGCGCGGCGAGCGATGAAAGGCCTCGAAGGCCGCGACCAGGTCGGCGGAGTGGATGTTGTCGCGAACCTGCTTGCCGCCGTAGCCGAACACCGTGTACTGCCCGCCGGTCATCGTGCAGCGCATCAGGTAGGAGAGGAACCCGTGCAGCTGAGTGCCGGCGTGGTTGGGCCCTGTCAGACAGCCGCCGCGAAAGCACACGGTCGGCATGTCGAAGTAGCGGCCGTACTCCTGCACGAGCAGGTCGGCTGCGGCCTTTGAGACACCGAACAGCGAATGGGTCGAGCCGTCGATCGACATCGTCGTGTCGACGCCTCGGTAGTAGTGATGTGACTCCGGCAGCTCCAGGCGCTGGTCGAGCTCCACGAGCGGCAGCTGATTCGGCAGATCGCCATATACCTTGTTGGTGGAGCAGAACACGAACGTCGCCTCGGGCGCGTGCCGACGCGTCGCCTCGAGCAGGTTGAGCGTCCCGTTCGCGTTGACGCCGAAGTCCGTCTGCGGGTCCGATGCGGCCCAATCGTGCGAGGGCTGCGCTGCCGTGTGGATCACGAGCTCGATCGTCGCCGCGTGCTCCGAGAAGACCCGCGCGACACCATCCGCATCGCGGATGTCTATCTCGAGCGAACGAAATCCCTCGCGGTAGCGCTCGACGAGCGTTTCGGTCGTGTGCGCCGTCGAGGCCTCGGGTCCGAAGAAGCTCGCGCGCATATCGTTCTCGAGCCCGATCACGTCATAGCCCGCCTCGATGAACCGCCGGACCGACTCGGAGCCGATCAGGCCTCCCGATCCGGTGATGATCGCTGTTGGCATCTGGTCCTTTCTATCTGACGCTGGCGACGGTGGCGTAGATCACGGGCGCTGCCCCAAGAGCTCGATCAGCTCCGGCTGAGCGCATGGCGGCCCGCCAGAGGGAACCGCTACGCGAACGCCTGGGCGTTTCCCGGCGTCTCGACGGAGCGCGAGCGCGCACCCCGGCGTGACCCCGGCGTATGTTGCCAATTCGAGCTCCGACTGCCCGGTTGAGACTGGATCGGCGTCCCGCTCGTAATCGCGAACCAGCGCGATCCCGGCCGAGATCGAGCTGTTTGGGTCACCTGCTTGCAGGTAGTACCCACGCCGCCATCGATCGAACCCGGGCGAATCGGCCGCGCCGCGGTCGGCAAGCACCGAGAAGAGCGAAGGATCGGGTGGTCTGATCGCACTCAGGTTCGTGACCGCTTGGGGCCAGTCCGCGTGCCGCAGCGCCAGCCGGTAGACCGCCATTGCGGCGGCGCCGAGGTCGGCTTCACCCGCCGTGTGGTGCTCCACCCAGGCCGTCTGTGCGGCGAGACGTTCGACGTCGGTCGGCCACGGGCGTGCCGCTGCAGCGGCGAGAGGCGGCGGCGTGGCCGCGCCGGCGCTCAGCGAGCGCAGTGCCTCACCAAGAGCGCCATCGGGCACCTCGGTCGACGCCAACGCGTAGCCACCGAGCGCCGCCAGCGCGAGATCCGATCCGCGCGCGGGTTGATCGCGCTCGTGGGAGCGTTCGATGCGCTCGACCGCGAGCGCACCCGCCGCTGCAAGCTCGCCCTGCGCGATCCGTCGAGCGGCGAGGGTCTGCAACTGCTGTTCGCTCGCCGCCCGTGGCAGCACACAGCGCCGGGTCGAGGGCAGCAGCACGCGATAGAAGCCCGCGACCGCGCGGACTTCGTAGTCGATGGCGAGGAACTCGTCGAGCAGGCGCGAGCCCACGTACACCTTTGAGCCCGGCGGATATGCGTAGGCGTCGGTGCCCTGCACCACCGGCGCACGATCGCCGCAGAGCTCCGCGACCGTCGCCCGCTCGACCTTGTCGCTGTTGAACAAGCCTGGGTCATAAGTCAGCGGCCAAGCCGCAGCTGGGGCGTCGAGCAGAAACCCCACGATCGCGTCGTTGCCGGTGGCGACATCGTTTCGCAGGGCGACCGACAGGGTCGGGCGACCGTCGAGGCCAAGCGCATGCCATTGCGCGACAAGCGCAGCCATAGAGGCGGCGCCGCCATCGTCGGCCATCGGGATCCTGTCGAATCCGGGAACCACCACGCGGTCGCGAACGGTCGGCCGTGCTGCCCAGGTGTCATACAGCGACCACGGCAACGCCCCCGAGAGCAGTGGAAAGGCGAGCACCGCAAGCAGGGCCGGCAGCGCGAGCAGGGCCAGTCGGGCGTATCCGGGGCGTGGAGCGACGCGACCGATCAGCAGAGCGCCCGCAACCCAGAAGACCGGCGTGCCGATCGCGCCGTACGGTGGGCTGAAGCGAGCTGCTTGCCCATAGAGCACGATCGCGCACGCGGCGACCATGAATGGAGTCAGATAGCTACGGTCCGCGACCAGTAGACGAGCACGCCAGGCCGGGACGAGCAGCATCACGATGCCGGCGATGACGACCGCCGCGCCGACACCGTAGGAGCCGACGATCTGGCCCGCGGAAGACGCGCCCCAATGCAGGTGCAGCAGCTCGTCCAGCCGCGTCCCGAGCAGATGCCATTCGACGGGATGCCCTCGCTGCGCGCGGAACCCAGACTCCGACGGGGACAGCGTGTAGCTGACGAACCACCAAAGATGCCGCAGGCCGCCCGTGATCAGCACGATCAGCGTCGGCAGAGCCGCGAACGCGACGGTCGTCAGCGAAAGCACCCGGCGACGACGCCCGCGTGGCAGCGCAAGCACGAGGACGGCCGCCCAAAGCACGGCGAAGACCGCGTACTCGGTCCGTGCCCAGCCGGCCAGCGAGCACACAGCGCCCGCGAGCACGAGCGTGCCCGAGCTACGCTCGGCCGCCCCCTGCAACGTCTGTGCCGGGCTGCGTTTGACGGCGCGATCGACCAGCAGCGCGAAGGAGAACAGCGCCGCGAACCCGATCGAGTACCGGGGCGTGGTCGAGGCCATCGAAACCAGCCCGACCAACACGCCGAGCAAGGCTCCGCAGCGTCGCCACACGAGCCTGGTTGCGAACAGGGTCACGAGTGCAGGGAACACGCCGTAGACGAGCCTCAGCGCGAACGCACCGTCGATCCCGAACAGGCGTGGCAGCGCTCCCGGGATTCCCAGGCCGATGCCGTAGGGCTCATAGAAGTCGGTGTACGGCAGCTGGCCGTGCAGCAGGTAGGTGACGGTCGAGTACTCGATCCCGTCGTCGAAACGCTGCAGCAGATCGACCCTCGCGGCGACGACGAGGATCAGATAGCACCAAGCGGCGAGCGCGACGCTGCACACCCACGGAAGCCATGGCATAGCTCTCCGCCAACCCGGCCGCACGCGTCGATCATATTCTTGGAGAGGTTGCCCCTGATGCTCGACTCCCGCCGCACAAGAGACGAGGCCGCCGAGCTGCGTCGTCTGCACCGCCGAGCGGGTGCGCTCTTCGGTCTTGCCCGCAAACGCGGCAAGCCCCGCCGGTCTGGCCGCGAGCCACGCTCAGCCGTGCACGTCTCACCGGTGCTGTTCGGTCCCGACGGCATCGTCGGCGGCGGCGAGCGTGCTGCCTACGGCTTCGCGCGCGCGGTGGCCGCCGAGCTGCCGACCACGCTCGTCACGACCGGGCCACGTCGCGAACATCTACGGGACCGTGACTTGCGGATCGAGGTCTACCCCACCCTGGGTGATCTCGGTGGCCAGCGCTTCGACCCCCTCTGCTACCGCTTTCTGGAGCAGCTCAAAGGCGCTGACGTGGTGCATTGCCACCAGTACCGCGTCGCCGTCTCACAGCTGGCGATCCTCGCCGCCGCGGCGGCGAGCAAGCGCGCGTTCGTCACGGACCTGGGCGGGGTCGGCGCCCACTTCGATCCACGACTCCCCGTCGAGCAGTGCCTCTCGGGCCTGATAGCCCTGTCGGAGTTCTCGTTGCGCCTGCTGCCGACCGGGGTCCCCGCCCATGTCATCCCGACCGGAGTGGACCAGCGGTTCTTGCTGGCCGGCCAGCGCGAACCCGAGGCCGATGCCGACGATGCTCCCGGCGAATCGACTGAGGAGCGGGTCCTGTTCGTCGGGCGCATCATGCGCCACAAGGGGATCGACGTGCTGATCGAAAGCCTGCCAAGCGGTGTGGGGCTGGACGTCGTCGGCCACGTCTACGACGACGAGTTCTACGCGCTGCTGCAACGGCTGGCGGTCGGGCGTGACGTGCGATTTCTGCACGGCGCCTCCGACGAGCAGCTCGCCGACGCCTACTGCTCCGCGCTCGTCACCGTCCTGCCGTCGGTCTACGACGATGCCTTTGGCGGTCATTGGGAGATGCCGGAGCTGCTCGGATGCGTCCTGCAGGAGAGCATGGCCTGCGGCACGCCGGCGATCTGCAGCGACGTCGGTGGGATGCCGGAGGTCGTCGAGCATCGTGTCAGCGGCTATGTCGTGCCGCCGAACGACCCGGTCGCCCTGGGCCGGCGGATCGAGGAACTGCACCGCGATCGCCGGCTGCGACTGAGGCTTGGACGTCAGGCCCGCGAGCGCGCCTTGGAGCGCTTCGCTTGGCCGGCGATCGCCCGGCGCGTGGTCTCGGCCTACGCCGGTTCCTAGCCGACGCGGCAGCCAGGTCTAGAGATCCTCGGCTATCAGCGGCGCCGAGCGGTTGAACACCCAGAAGCCCAGCGCGAAGATGATCGCGACGATCGCGAGCGAGCCACCCAGCGCCTCCCAGCTGCCGAGCACCTGACCGGCGCTCGGAGTGTCGTGCGTCACCATCGCGTGACGGAACTGCTGAAAGACGACCGCAAGCGGGTTGAGCATGTAGATGTGCAGCCATACCCGGCTCAGGCCGTGCTTGTCGATGAAGCTCACGACCGCGGTGATCGGGATGATCACCGGCGAGGCATAGAAGACCACCTGCTGCACGACTTCCCAGATCGGCTGCACGTCGCGGAATTTCACGAACAGCGCAGAGAGCAGCATCGCGATGCCGGTGCTGAGCAGTACGAGCATCGCGACGATCAGCGGCAGCTCGAGCCAGCTGAGCATCGGGTGCACTCCTTCGATCAACGCAAAGATCAAGACGACGATGAGGTTCAGGCCGAGGTTGAACGACGCCAACAGCACCACCGCCAGCGGGATCACCAGCCGCGGAAACCGGATCTTGCGCACGAGGTTCTCGCGGTCGACCACGCTGCGGACCGCCCCAGCCGTCGATTCTTGAAAGAAGGTGAAGAGGACGATCGAGCCGAGCAGCTGCGTTCCGTAATAGCGGCCGCTAGGACCCTGCCCCGCCGACACGTCCGCGACCTGGGTGAAGAACAGATAGAGGACCGCGAAGAACAGCAGCGGCCTGATCAACTGCCACAGGTACCCCAGCATCGAGCCGAAGAAGCGCAGCTTGAACTCGTTGCTTGCGATGTTGTAGGTCAGATGCCAGAAGCGCGACCAGTCATCCGTCAGAGCGCCGGGGCCATGGATGGGAGAGCCGAGCTCGGCGTAGTCGAGCTCGGTGAGGTCGACCGTGCTCACGCGACGTGCACGTGTCCGGGCTCAGGCGCCGCGACGCGCTCGATGTTCGCCGCATAGGGCAGGTCGACCAGGCCCCCCTGGGCGGTCGCCGACTGCACGAGAAACGCGATCTCGCGCTTGCTGCGAGCGATCATGTCGAGTCCCGCCCCCCTGCGCGCGAGCGTCGCGACCGGGAAGTAGCGGCCCGGCGAGAAGCGGTTCTCGAATTCCACCGAGAAGACGGCCTCCTCTCCCGCCTCGAAGGTTCCGGATCGCTCGTGCTGCACGGCCGTCGACGCGATGAACACGTCCTGTCCTGCCTCGTTCTCGAACTGAACCTTCAGTGCCGGGTCGACCACGCGCTGCTCGAAGACGACACGAGCGTTGAAGCGCACCACGTAGCCCTGCAGGTAGACGCCCCACTGCTCGTGAGCGCCGTCCTCGAACCAGGCCTCGACGATACGCGCAGCACTGCTGCCGTCCCAGTCGGCCGCGCCGGAGGCGACCGCCGCGTCGTCGCGTCCGAAGTTCATCGCCAGGTAGCGATCGCCCACGGCGTCCGGCTCTCCGAGCAGCACCTGATCGCCGCGCTCGAGCAGGACCGCCCGATGGCAGAAGCGATTCACGGCGCCCATGTCGTGTGTGACGAACACGATCGTTTTACCTTCGTCGCGCATCCGGTTGAACACGTCGAAGCACTTCTGCTGAAACGAAGCGTCGCCCACGGCGAGAACCTCGTCAATCAGCAGGATGTCCGCGTCCACCTGGATCGCCACTGAGAACGCCAAGCGCACGTGCATCCCCGAGGAGTAGTTCTTCAGCTTCAGATCCTGGAAGTCCTGAAGCTCGGCGAACTCGATGATGCGCTCGTAGCGCATCCGCGCCTCGCGAGGGCTCAGGCCAAGCATGATCCCGTTCGTCACGACGTTGTCGAACGCCGCGAGGTCGGGGTTGAAACCGACGCCCAGCTCGATGAACGTGGAGATTCGGCCGCGACACCAGATCCTGCCGCTGTCGACTCCATAGATGCCGGCGAGGCACTTCAGCAGCGTGCTCTTGCCGCTCCCGTTTCGTCCGACGATGCCGAAGAACTCCCCGCGCTCGATCGCAAACGACACATCCGAAAGCGCGGCGAAGGACTCGTTGCGCAGCCGACGCAGCGGATGCAGCGCTCGCTCCTTGAAGGTATGCGTTCGTTCCTCGGGCACACGGAAGGTCTTGCTGACCCCGTCTACCACGATCGCCGGGCCATCGGGCATGGGATACAGGGTACCCGTGGGGTCTTCCGCACAACGCAGGAGCCAGGTTGCGGCGCGGCTATAGTCCCGCCGGTTGCGCTGTTGCACGGTCATCAACAAGGCCTGGATCGCCCATGCGCGCGCTCTCGCCGAGTCGCTGCAGGCGCATGAGCCGGACGCGCGACTGTCGGTCCTGATCGTCGACTCGATCGAAGGCTTCGTCGATCCGCAGGCCGAGCCGTTCGACGTGCTCTCCCCGGACGAGCTCGGGATCGAGGATTTCGCCGCGATGAGCGCTCGCTACAGCGTGATCGAGCTGTGCTGCGCGCTGAAGCCCGCGATTCTCGCCCACCTGCTGGATGAGCACGAGATCGCCATCTACCTCGACAGCGACGTGCGCCTGTTCGCGCCGCTCGATGGGCTGCGGCAGGCCGTGGCGGAGCATCCGTTCCTGCTGACGCCGCATCTGCTCGCGCCACTCGAGGATGATGGACACGAGCCGAACGAGCTGGCAATCCTGCTGGCAGGCTCGAACAACCTTGGCTTCGCGGCGGCGCGCAGAACGCCGTCGGTCGAGGCGTTGCTTCACTGGTGGGCCGATCGCCTGCGCAAGGGCTCACGGATAGACCCCGCGCGAGGAATGGTGTTCGACCAGCGCTGGGCCGACCTGATGCCAGGGATGTTCGGACAGGTCGGGTTGTGGCGCGATCCCGGCGTCAACTTCGGCTACTGGCGCGCGGCGAGTGCTCGATTCGAGCGCAGCGAGGGTCAGATCACCGTCGACGGCGAGCCGCTGCGCAGCCTTCACTTCACCGGATTCCAGCCCGAGCGCTCCGACCGCTTGAGCGCATTCGACAGTCGCACCTCGCTGCCCGAGAAGCCGGTGCTGGCCGAGCTGTGCGCCGAGTTCGCCGGCCGCCTCGCGGCGCTCGGACACGAGCAGGCCAGCGGCTGGCCCTACGAGTTCGCGACCACCGCGAGCGGAGTGAAGCTCGACGCCACGCTGAGAGACCTTTGGGACCGCGCCCACGACTGCGGCGCCGTGACCCAGACGCCGTTCACCCACGAAGGTGAGCGCGAGTTCCTGCGCTGGCTCTCCGAACCAGAGTCCGGCGAGGACCACGCGATCAACCGCTACCTGCACGTACTGCACGGAGCCGACGACGAGCTGCGTGAACGCTTTCCCGAGCCGGCGGGAGAGGATCGCGAAGCGCTGCTCGGGTGGGCGCAGGAGCAGGCGGAGCGCGAGCCGCGCGGCGTGCTTGGGCTGCTGTCCACGCTCGATCGCCCCCAACGGCAGGGAGGGCTGCGCGAGCTCCAGCCCGGGGAACGGCTCGACGTACGCCGTGGCGAAGCGGTCGTCTGCATCCCGGTCTACGGCGCACCCGAGCTGTTCGCCGAGTGCCTGGCCAGCGTGCTTGCCCACACGCCCGTCGAGGTGCCGATCTTGATCGCCGACGACGCCAGCCCCGACCCCGCAATCGGGCAGCTGGTGCAGTCGTTCGAGAACACGCTGGAGCACAGCGTCTTCTACCTGCGCCAGGCGCGCAACCTCGGTTTCCCCGGCAACGTCAACGCCGGCTTCACCGCCGCCGCACCGGCCGACGTGGTCGTGCTGAACAGCGATTGCGTCGTCGCCGAGGGCTGGCTCGACGGGCTGCGTCGCGCCGCCTACTCCGACGCGCTGGTCGCCACCGCGAGCGCGCTGACGAACCACGGGACGATCCTCTCGGTCCCCGAGCGCAACCGGCCCCGGCCCGGGATCCCGCAGGACCAGTCGCTCGCGCACGTCGCGGGCGCGGTGCACTCGCTGTCGCTGCGCTTCTACCCGCACCTGCCGACGGCGATCGGCCACTGCATGTACATCCGCCGCCAGGCGCTCGACCTCGTCGGCGAGTTCGATCTGGCCTTCTCGCCCGGCTACGGCGAGGAGGTCGACTTCTCCCAGCGCTGCGTGCTTCAGGGTCTCGTGCACGTCGCCGCCGATGACGTCTTCGTGCTCCACCACGCAGGCGGCTCGTTCGGCTCCGACGGCGAGGCCAACCCCGTGCAGAAACAGCACGACCTCATCGTCGAGGCCCGCTACCCCTATTACACCCGCAGCACCGCCGCGGCTGCGGAGACCATCTTCGGGCGCCTGCCCCGCGCGATCTCCTCCGCCAGGCGCGCGATCAACGGCCTGACCGTGACGATCGACGGACGCTGCCTGGGGCCGCTGATGACCGGCACCCAGGTACACACGTTGCAGCTGATCAAGGCGCTCAACGCCACCGAACGAGCGGGCGTGCGCGTGATCGTGCAGCCCGACATGGGCGCCTACGCAGCCGGCGAGCTCGCCCAGATGCCACGCGTACAGCTCCTCCCCCACACCGCGGTGCATCCGCAGATGGACAAGACCGACGTCGCCCACCGTCCCTACCAGGTCAGCAACGCCAACGACCTGCTGATGCTGAGCTGCACCGGCGAACGGCAAGTGATCACCCACCAGGACCTGATCGCCTACCGCAACCCCGGCTACTTCGCGGGCTTCCCGCAATGGGACCGCCACCGGCGCCTGACGCGTGAGGCGCTGACGTTCGCGGACCACGTCGTGTTCTTCTCCCACCACGCCCTCAAGGACGCGCTCAGCGAGGATCTCGTGGAACCGGACCGGGCGCGGGTCGTATACATCGGCGTCGACCACACCGAGGCCGTCGTGGACCCACGCCCGCCGGAGGGCCTGGGCTCGCCGGCAGAGCAGCCCTTCCTGCTCTGCCTGGGCACCGACTTCCGCCACAAGAACCGCGTCTTCGCGCTGCGCCTGCTCGAGGCCCTGCGCGAGCGCCACGGCTGGCAGGGGCGCCTCGTGCTCGCGGGTCCGCGCGTCAGCGACGGGTCCTCAGCCGGCGAAGAGGCGACCTATCTGGCGACGCGTCCCGAGCTCGCCCAGGCCGTGATCACGCTTCCGGCGGTTGACGAGGCCGAGAAGGCGTGGCTGCTGGAGCACTGCCTCGCCGTCCTCTACCCGACGACCTACGAGGGCTTCGGGCTGATGCCGTTTGAGGCCGCCGATCACGATCGCCCCTGCCTGTTCGCCTCGCAGACCGCGCTGGCCGAGCTGCTGCCCGCCGAGCTCGCGACGCTCGTGCCGTGGGACCCCGATGAGAGCGCCAGGCGCGTGAGCGGGCTGCTCGGGCAGCCCGATGCCATGCGCGAGCACGTGCTGGCGATCCGCCGCGCCGCGGAGCCACTGACCTGGCAGTCGACCGCCGAGGCGCTGCTCGACGTGTACTTCGCGACCGCGGCCTCGCCCGCGCGTGAGGCCGCGCATATGGCGGAGAACCTGCTCGTGGTCGAGGCCGAGCGCGACGAGCTGCAGCGCAAGTACACCGAGCTCTGGCAGAGCCTCACGCCCGATGCACGCACGCTCGCGGGGCCAGGCACGCCGTTGGACCCCGCCACCCAGCGCTCGCTCGCGGCGATCGTCAAGCGCCCGCTGCTGCGGCGGCTGCTGCTCGGACCCGTACAGCTCGTGCAGCGAGCCCGCCGCCGGGGGCGAGCACCCGCGCCACCGCAGTCTCCCCCCACCTCCTCACACGACTTCGAGCTGCACTTCGCCTGGGCCAACGAGCAGCACATGCGCGAGCAGCTCGCGGGCGGCTCGGCGCCGCCACCCGGCGACCTCGACCGGCCCGCCGCCCCGGCAGAGTCGGGCTAGGCGTCGGCTTTCGCGGCGAGCTGCCCCGAGCGCGGCTGCGCGAGCCCCTCGAAGAACTGCTCCAAGGCGTCGATCCGTCGTTCCCACGCATACGGCTTGGCCGTCTCGATGCCGGCCCGGCCGAGCCGCTGTCGCAGCTCTGGGTCCGTGAGCAGGCGCGCCAGCGCCGCTGAGACCTGCTCCACGCCGGCCACGGGCATCAGGCAGTTCTCGCCGTCCACGCAGAAGTCGCGGTTGCCGTGGGCGTCGGTGCAGACGACCGCGCAGCCCGCCGCCATCGCCTCCAGCGGCGGCAGCGCAAAGCCCTCGTGCGTCGAGGTCTGGATGAACACCGTGGCCTCGTTGAACAGCTCGTTGACCCGCTCGTCGCTCGGCGCCTGCACGTGGCGCATGCCGGGATCTGCGGCGAGCTCGGGCTCGATCCCGAACAGACACAGCTCCGGACGATCGGCCAGCGCCCGCCAGGCGTCGAGCGTCAGCGGCAGGTTCTTCAGCGGGTTCGTGCGCCCGATCGCAAGCACCATCTCCTCGCGTCGCGCGACGTTCGCGAGCGGGCGGAAGTTCTCCAGGTCGATCCCCGGCGGGATCAGCTCGGCGTCGAGGCCGAGCTCGCGCAGGCGCTCGCGGTTCCAGGCCGAGATCGTCATGTAGCGGAACTCGGGCCGATAGGAGTCGATCACCGCATGGCGCGTGCGCTCGTCGTCGGGGTAGTAGGAGGTCTCGATGTCCTGCACGAAGTAGGCCGCCACGCCCCGCAGCACGCTCGCCTGCCAGACCGGCGCGGCGGTGTTCCACCAGGTCGCGACCTTGATCGCCTCCAGCGGCGCGAGCGCCGCCACGAGGTCGTCGTAGTACTCGAAGCTGTGCACCGGCGCGCGCAGGTCGAACCAGTCCGGCTGCTCCCCCAGCGTGTACAGCGAGACCTCGTGGCCGCGCTCGAGCAGCCGGTTCAGATGCTCGAAGATGTCGCGGTGCCCGCCGCCGATGCCGGTGCCCTCGGTCACGTAGGCGATGCGCAGCTTGCCCTCCGGCGTGCGCACCTCGCGCGCATCGAAGAAGTCCCCCCAGCGCTCCCAGAACACGCGCTGGGACTCGGCCTCGCGCTCGCCCACCTGCTTGCCGCGCGTCACCGACTCGTGGTGGTAGAGGCTCGCGGCCGGGAAGTAGAGCACGCGGAATCCCGCCTGCCACGCGCGCAGGCACCAGTCGACGTCCTCGTAGGCCATCGGGTAGCGCTCGTCGAGCAGCCCGACCTGCTCGATCGTCGCGCGCGTCACGTACATGCAGGCGCCGGTCACCGCCAGCGCCGGGCTCGCCAGCCCCGCCGGGCCCCAGTCGGCCGGCTTGAAGCGGTAGCGGTGGTCGAACCACTCCGGCGCGCCGAGATTGCGCACGGTCCCCGCGAACTGGATGCGCCCGTCGGGATAGAGCAGACGCGCGCCGACGATTCCGATGTCGTCCTCCTGCGAGGCGGCGTACTGCAGACACGCCAGCCACCCCGGCCGCGCCTCGATGTCGGAGTTCAGCACGACCACGTCGCGCTCGGGACTGCTCGCCCGCAGCCCACGGTTGACGTTCGCGGCAAAGCCCGAGTTCTCGGCGCCCTCGACCACCTCGATGCCCGCGATCGCGTGGAGCGCCGCCACGTGCTCGGCGCCGCTCGCGTCGTCGGCGACGATGATCCGCGCGAGGCCCTCCGGCACCGTCGCCTGGATGCTCCTCACCAACGACGCCACGAGCTCGGCGTCGCGATAGCTGGGGATCACGATGTCGACCGGCTCGCCATGGTCCCTGTACCAGGCGACCGCGCGGCGGTAGGCGTCTTCGCTGCTGCTCGAGCGCAGGCGCAGGCGGTGCCTCAGCGGCGTGAAGCGCAGCGGGAAGCTCAACACGCGAAACAGCAGCGTGCGCCAGCCGAGATAGCGATAGGTCAGGTAGATGCGCCGGCGCAGACCCGCGAGCGGCCCGCTGAACTCGCCGTCGAGCGCATGCGCCGCGATCTCCTGGCGCGCGGCGATCGGGGGCTTGGGGTCCTGGTCCTGTTGCTTGCTCATGGGTGTTTGGGATCGAGCGGCGCGAAGCTCGAACGGCGCTCCAGCGACAGGCCCGCGCGCAGTGGCGCAGGCATCCTGTCGGCTCGTGAGCCCAGCAGCGCGCCCGTGAGACGGAGCGCGTGGTGACGGCCTGCGGCGAGCAGCCTAGCGCGGCGGGCAGCGCCGCTCAGCCCGTCGGCGCTCGCCGCGGCGCGGTCAGCCGACAGCTCGCCGCGGAGCTTGCCCAGCACCCGCCGCGGCGCGATCGGCTCGCGCCAGCCGTACACCTCGAGCAGCCCGCGCCACTCGTCGAAGCAACGCCCGAGCTCCTGTAGCGCGGTGTACTCGTGCGAGTGCAGCACCGGCGCGTCCGGTACGAACGCCTTCGCATAGCCGGCCCGCAGTACATCGAGCGCGAGCACCCGATCCTCGGCGTAGGGCACGGCGCGGTAGGGCACCCGCTCCCACACCACACGCGCGATGCAGGCGTTGGCGTCGGTGAAGAAGCCGAGACCGCCCAGGAAGGCGCTCGCCGGCAGCCCGCGCTGCTCTGGCGCGAGCCGCTCCAGCAGGGGCTCGCCCGAGGGCGAGAGCGAGCCGAAGAACCGCTCCAGTTCGACGCGCACCGCAGACGAGGCGTCGGGTCGCGGGCGGTATGGCCCGAATGCGATGCCGACGTCCTCCGCCAACTCGAACGCGCCCAGCAGGCGCTCCAGCCAACGCTCGTCGACGGGCTCGGCGTCCTGGGTCAAGAGCGCCACGTGCGCGCCCTTCGCCTCTCGCATCAACAGGTTGCGCGTGCCGCCATGGCTGAAGCTCGCGGGCGCGATCTCGATCACGCGCGCGCCGTGCGCGCGCGCCAGCTCGGCCGAGCCGTCGCTGGAACCGGAGTCGCACACCAGCAGCTCGTGCGCGACCGTCTGGCGCGCGAGCGCCGCCAACGTGCCCGCGAGCAGCTCGCCGCCGTCGCGCACCGGGATCGCCACCGTGACCTCGCTCATCGGCGGCTCATGCGTAGTAGCGAGAGATCGTGATCGCCTGGGCGAAGAGGTCGTGACCGATCGCAAGCACGACAAGCGCCGAGCCGATCACCGGCCCCCAGCGGCGCCCGCCGACGCGGACCGCGAGCGCGATAACTGCCGCGTACAGGCACAGCAGCGGCAGCAAGTAGCGGGTCTGCTCGAAGACGCCGCCGTTCGCGACGAAGAAGCGATAGGACTGCACGCCGATCTCCACGCAGACGCCGACGAGCGCGAGCGCATACACGCTCAGCTCCGCAAACCGGCGCCGCAGCGCGTCTCGGCGACGAGCCAGCTCGGCGAGCGCCAGGGCGCAGACCAGCAACGAGACGTACTCGGCCACGTCGTAGACCCAGGACGGGAAGTCGTAGTCCAGCCAGCCGAAACGACCGACGAAGCCCCTGAACCAGGTTTCCCACAACGGCGAGTAGGTGAACTGCGGGTAGAACCAGAGGTGCGGCAGGAACAGCTGCCAGACGTGGCTGATCTCTTCGTGCAGGCTGAACACACGACCGCCCGCCGCAGGCACCGAACCCACCCCGCCGGGGATCGCGCTGCGGTTCCAAACCAGGTGGTTGAGCGCGATGTAGATCAGCGCGGGGGTAGCCGCCAGACCGACCGCCCAGGCCAGCCCCGCCAGTGCCCTCGTCCGCTCGTGCGATCGCCCGCGCCACGCCAGCAGCAGCACCGCCAGCAGCGCGGCCGGGATCAGCCCGAGCATCGTGAACTTCGTGACCAGCCCGGCGCCCAGAAAGCCGCCGATCAGCGCACCCCGCGCTGGCGTCAGGCCTCGGCGGAAGGCGCGCGCGAGCCCCCACAGCACGCCCGCCGCCGTCAGGTAGAGCAAGTTGTCGTTGTTGACACCTCCGGACATGAAGCCGAACAGCGGCTGGAAGGCCACGAGCAGCGCCCCGGCGGGCCACGCCCAGCGCGTGCCGGGCAGCAGCTCGCGCAGGAACATGAACACCAGCAGCACGGTCAGCGCCCCCATCAGCGCCGACAGGCATCGCATCGCCGCGAGTTTGTCGAGCACCTTGCCGCTCGGCACGAGCTTGTAGGGGATCGCCTGCAGAACGTAATAGAGCGGCGGGTTCGGGGTCGCCGTGAGCGCGTCGCCAGTGCCCTTCGCGGGCAGTTCCTCGCGGGCGATCTGTTCGATCGCCCGCTGCTGCACTTCAGTCTCGGGGGCCGGGTTGTCGCGGTGGCCGACGATCCCAAACGTCAGCAACGCGCTGATCGTCTGGTCCTCACGCGGCGAGAGCGAGCCCTCGACGGCGAGTTGGCGCGGCAGCGTGCCGCGTTCGGCCACCTGCTGCACGTAGGCGTAGTGCGCGTTCTCGTCGGGCACCTGAAACGGCGGCACGATCAGCGACCAGGCAAGGCCGTTGGCCAGCGCGACCAGGAAGCAGGCCCAGGCCGCCTTCGGCACCGCGCGCAGCGCGCCTCGCAGCCCGCTCATCGCGGCGACTCCTCACGCACGATCGTGCGCGCCGCCAAGCCGATCGCGATCAGCATCAGCACGAGCACCGCGCCCGCGGCCCAGTGGCGCACGAGGTCGGCCTTCGCAAGCGAGAAGCGATGCACGAGCGTCGGCAGCAGCGAGAACCAGGTTTCGCTGCCGGGACGCATGTATTCGATCCGCATGCGCCCGCTCAGCGGCTTGCCGCCGATCACGACGTAGAAGCCCGAGTCGGGCACCGAGCCGCCGAACGCGACGCGCGTGGTGCCGCGGTTGACGAGGCAGATCATCACCGCCTGCTTGGTCGTGCGTACGCGCGAGACCGGGATGCTCAGCACGCCCGAGCGCCATCCCGCCGCCAGGCCGCCGACCCCGACCGGGCCATCTGCGTTGCTCATCGTCAAGTCCAGCCGCGGACCCTGCGGCGCGCCGCTGCTGATGTTCAGGCGCAGCGCTGCCGTGTCGCCGGGCACGAGCTCGGCGGGCTCGCACAGCTGCCGGCCCGGATCGAGCGGCAGCACGTAGCCCGTGTCGGCGGTCAGGTTCGTGCCCGCGCGTCGCGGCGCGCTCCCGGCGAGGATCGCGATCGCGGCGATTGTGATCGCCGGCAGGCCGATCGCCACGACCAAGCGCACCGGCGTGAAGATCCGCCTCAGCCGCGGGGCAGCCCCGTCCTCGGCCACGGCTGGCCCCCCAGTGCTCACGGACGGACGAGCTCCACCCAGTCCAGGCGCTGTCCGCACAGCGTGCGCCAGGCGCTCACGGGGAGCGTGCGCAGCCGCTCGGGCGATTCGCGCTGCAGGGCCGCGGGGCCGATCGTGCCGATCCCCCATTCGCCCGGGCCGAGGTGATTTCGCCCGGCCTTCCTGAAGACCTCGACTCGGTGCTTGCCGGGGGTGAGCGCGATGCTCGCCGCCTTCAGCCACTGGCGCGGCGTGTTCGCTCCCGCGACCGAGCCGACGATCCGCCCGTCGACGGCGACATAGACGCGCCTCGGGAAGTCGCCCTGCACCCACACCCCGTACCTGCCGCCGAGCACGCTCAGGCGGCCGCCGGCATGCCCCGGCGTGTTCGGCAGCACGGCGCCATGCTCGGCCGGGTCAAGGCCCCAGCCGTAGGAGCGGTCGCGCGAGTAGAGCGGTTCGAAGTAGGTTAGCTCCGGCGGCACCGCGGCCACTAGCTCGCTGCCGCTCGGCGCCTGCGCGACGGTCGCCCGCAGGTCCTTGCAGGGCGCGGGCGCCGAGGGCGAGTAGAGCCCCTGCAGCGGCAGATGGCGCAGCACCTGCGGGCGCGAACGCCGACGCCAGCCGAGGTAGAACTGGTTTTCATACGCGGGCTGGTAGTTCGCGGGCGGGCGGCTGGCCGAGGGCGAGCGGCGCGTGACGATGATCGGATATCCCTCGACGAACGACAGGAGCTCTTCGTCGAGGTCGAAGTAGTGGCCGTAGAAGTAGGTCGGGTTGCGCAACTGCACCTGCTGCGGGGTGAGCGCCTCGAACGGCACGCTGATCTTCGCGGCGCGCCCGAAGTACTTGGCGAACTCCTCGAACTCGTTCCACAGCACGAGCCCTTCGCCCTTGAAGTGGTCGCCGGTCCGTTCGATCGCTTCCATGCGCCGCGTCGGCGCCACGTGCTGGAAGCTGTAGGCCAGCAGATCCGAGGCGATCACTCCGACCGCCAGGGCGCCCGCGATCAGGAGCGCCAGCGGCGCCAGGCGCCCGCGCACGGCGGCGAGTGCGACGAGCGCCGCGAGCAGCACCGCGGGCCCGCCGATCGCCAGCAGCTTGCCCTGTGCATACGGGCTGACGCGGGGGTAGACGACTAGCATCACGATCGCCACCGCGCCAAGCAGCAGCGACGGTCCCGGGCTCGAGCGCCGCAGTGACCAGAGCACGCCCGGGACGATCAGCACGAAGATCGCGACCGTCGCGATCACGGTCAGCGTCCCGGCGGGCTCGGGGATCACCGGCACGCGGTATTCCCCCGCCAGCCACACGCCGCTGATCTGGCTGAGCGGCAGCGGCCGCAGCAGCTGGCCGAGCTGTGTGGCGCCCACGCCCGAGGCGCCCTGGCCGGTCTGCGCGACGTTGAAGAACGTGCGGAAGGTGATCAGCGCGGGCACCGAGAGCGCAGCGGTCAAGCCGAGGCCGAATGCCGCCGGGCCGAGCCAGGCGCGTCCGGGGCGCACGTGCTTGACGAACACGAGCACGAGCACGATCAGCAGCGCGAGCGCGCCGAGGTAGGTGGCCGCGACCGCGTTGTAGGTCGCCAGCGCCGCGGCGGCGCCAACCGCGACGAGCGCCGCACCCGCATAGGGCCGCGCGAGCGAGATCGCCTCGCAGGCAAGCGCGACGGTCGCGCACAGCGTCGCCATCAGGCCGATCTCCTTGATCCCGCCCTGCAGCGCGTACTGGAAGCTGAGGCTCGCAGCGACCGCGACGAACGCCACGAGCGCCGAGCGCCGACGCCCCAGCAGACCCGAGCTGATCGTCGAGAGCGCCACCGCCGCGCTCGCGGCGAGCCCGGAGATGAAGCCCTGGTAGATCACCGCCACCGGCGTGTCGGTCAGCCCGCTGAAGGTTCCGAGCAGGGACTGCGTTCCAAGCGGGTAGCCGCTCGAGAGATAGGAGCTGATGAACTCGCGCTCGCTGGTCTCGGGGATGTTCCCGAGCGTCGTGCCAAAGCCCTTGACGTGCTCGGCGAGCAGCATCTCGAAGCCGGAGTCGTTGACGAAGTCATAGCCCGACCAGGTCCAGTGCCCGTGCGCGATCACGGGCAGCATGTAGAGCACGTAGACGCCGAGGCCGGCGGCGCCGGGCCAGCCCGGGTTCAGGCGTGCGGGCAGCCCCTCACGCGCGAACACGAGCCCGGCCAGCGAGACCGCGACCAGCAGCACGATCGCCAGCGCATCGCCGGCCCCGGCCGTGTAGCCGGGCAGCACCAGCACCAGCGAGACGCACAGACCCGCCGGCAAGAGCAGCGCGTTGCCGATCCGCACGCGCAACACACGCTCCAGCGCGAGGCCACAGCCGAGGCTGCTCAGCCACATCGCCACGAGCGCCCCGATCACGGCCATCAGGTCGTAACGCACGGCGGCTCCGGCGCTCTCGTCGGCCTATGAATTGCGGCGCAGACCGAGGATCGACAGAAGGAAGGAGGAGAAGAAGACTTGGATGCCAACGATCAAGAGCGACGCGGCGATCACCGCCATGTGCTCGTATGCCAGCGAGCCGAAGCCGTGGGAGATCCAGCTCACGAAGATGATCACGCCCAGCACGAGGCCGATCAGCGTGAACAGGCCGCCCAGCAGCAGACCGTGCTCCAAGCGAAAGCGCGCCCGCATGCGATCGAACCAGGGGTCCTTCTCGCCCATGAAGTAGGTCCCGTAGGCGTGCGCGCACAGGCCGAGGGCGAGCACCTGCACGCCGACGATCATCAGCAGCGCGCCGCCGATCGTCGCGTGCAGTCCCCAGGCGCGGCCGAACAGGTCGAGGCCCGAGCCGACGAACACGATGATCAGCGCTCCGAGCCCGGCCAGCACGGCGCCCGGGACGATGAACAGGTGGTTCGGGCTGTGCACGAGCAGGAAGCGCAGATGACGCCAGCCGTCGCGGAAGCTCGACAGCTTGCTCTCGCCGCCGCGCGGGTGGTATTCGATTGGGAACTCGGCAATCTTCAGGTTCTCCTTCGAGGCTCTGATCACCATCTCCGAGGCGAACTCCATGCCGGTCGTGCGCAGATCCAGGCGCGGCAGCACGTCGCGACGCAGCGCGCGCATGCCGCAGTGGGCGTCGCTGATGCCGGTGCGGAAGAACAGGTTCAAGAGCCCGGTCAGGATCGGGTTGCCGATGTAGCGGTGAAGCCACGGCATCGCTCCCGGCTGGATGTTGTCCATGCGGTCGCCGATCACCATCTCGGCGCCCGCGTCCAGCTCGGCCACGAAACGGGGGATCTCGTTGAAGTCGTAGGTCAGATCGGCGTCGGCCATCACGATGTAGCGCCCGCGCGAGGCAGCGAAGCCCGCCAGATAGGCGCTGCCGTAGCCGCGACGGCGCTCGACCACCACGCGAGCTCCGGCCTTCTCGGCCAGGCGCGCCGAGTCGTCCTCGGAGTTGTTGTCGGCGACCACCACCTCGCCCGGCACGCCCATCTCGCGCAGCGCCTGCAGCGCGGCGCTGACACAAAGCTCGATGTTCTCCGACTCGTTCAGGCAGGGGATCACGACCGAGACCAGCGGCGCCGAACTATCCTCGACGTCCACGCGGGCGGGGGGCTTTATCTCGACAGCTGTGCTCATGAGCGGTGGCTCGACGCCTGTACTCCCGAATCGCCGGGCGATCCTGCGGTTATAACGCCCGAGCGGGCGGAAAGTGGCGGATTCGCGGATGATGCTACCCGCTATGCGGATCTGCATCGTCTACGACTGCCTGTATCCCTACACGATCGGCGGCGGCGAGCGGTGGTATCGCAACCTCGCCGAGCGGCTCGTCGCCGAGGGGCATGAGGTCACCTACCTGACGCTGCGCCAGTGGGACCGGGGCCAGCGGCTGGACATCGACGCGCGCGTGCGCGTGGTCACCGCCGGGCCGCGGATGGCGCTCTACACATCGGGCGGCCGTCGGCGCATCCTGCCGCCGCTCGTGTTCGGGCTCGGGGTGCTCGTGCACCTGCTGCGCCACGGGCGCCGCTACGAGGTCGTCCACGCTTGTGCCTTCCCCTACTTCTCGCTGCTCGCGGCCGCGCTCGTTCGCCCGGCGCGCGGATACGAGCTGGAGGTCGACTGGTTCGAGGTGTGGAGCCGCCACTACTGGCGCGACTACCTCGGCGGGCTCGGCGGGCGCGTCGGCGAGCTGGTCCAACGTCTGTGCGCGCGGGTACGCCAACGCGCCTTCTGTTTCTCCGAGCTGCACGCCGCGCGACTGCGCGAGGAGGGGTTGAACGGCGCGATCACCGTGCTGCGCGGCCTGTACGTCGATCCGACCGGGCAGACCGCCTCAGCGACGCCGACGAGCCCCGCGCCAGCGAGCGGCGCCACGCACCCGCTGGTGCTGTTCGTCGGGCGGCTGATCGCCGAGAAGCAGGCGACGCTCGCCGTGGCGGCGATCGCGCTCGCCACCGAGCGCCTGCCGGAGCTGCGCGGGGAGTTCCTCGGCGACGGCCCCGAGCGCGAGGCGCTGCGGGCTGCGATCGCCGAGCACGGCCTGCAGCAGCGGGTCTCGGCTCCCGGCTTCGCGGATGCCGAGACGGTCGAGCGCCAGATGCGCGAGGCGACCTGCGTGCTGCTGCCCTCGCGCCGCGAGGGCTACGGGATGGTCGTGGTCGAGGCCGCGGCCAAGGGCACGCCGAGCGTGGTCGTCGCGGGCGAGGACAACGCCGCGACCGAGCTGATCGAGGAGGGCATCAACGGCACGATCGCGCCGCGCTCAGATCCGCAGGCGATCGCCGAGGCGATAGTCCGGGTGCACGACGCGGGCAGCGCCATCCGCGAGTCCACGAGCGCGTGGTACGCGCGGCATGCCGAGCAGCTCTCGCTCGAGTCCTCGCTGCGCGTGGTGCTCGCGGGCTATGAGGAGCCGGGCGCCGCCGCCGCGTCGGGCCGCCCCAGGGCCCGCGCGTAGCTGTCGAGCGTCAGCTGCGCCGAGCGCTGCCAGGTGAACTCGCGTGCGCGCAGACGACCGCGCTCGCGCAGCTGCTCGCGCAGCGCGCCGTCGCTCAGCAGCCTCCGCAGCGCCGTCGCGATCTGCGTGGCGCTGGCGGGGTCGAACAGCAGCGCCGCGTCGCCCGCCACCTCCGGCAAGGAGGACGCTCGCGAGCAGGCGACGGGCACCTCGCGAGCCATCGCCTCGAGCACCGGCAGTCCGAACCCCTCATACAGCGAGGGGAACACGAATGCGCGCGCGATCGACCACAGCCCCTCCAGCTCCTCGGCAGAGATCCAGGAGGGAAAGCGCACGTCGTCCTCGATCCCCTGCGCCCGCGCGTGCTCGCGCAGCTCCGCCTCGTGCGCGGTGGCATAGCCGGGCAGCACGAGCAGCGGGCGATCCTCCGCGGCGATCTCCGCCAGCGCGTCGAGCAGCGTGCGCAGGTTCTTGTGCGGGCGCTTGGCCGACAAGCTGAGCAGGATCTCGCGCGAGCCGAGGCGCAGACGCTCCCTGAGCTCGCGCTCGGGCATCGGCGCGGCCCGGCGCACCGCGCCCAGACCGAGCGGCACGACGTCGATCTCCCCGGCCTCGAGCCCGAGCAGCCGCACGAGATCGTCGCGCGTGCTCTGCGAATCGGCGATCACGCGATCGGATCGACGGGCGGCGCCGGGAACGAGCACGCGCATGCCGCGATCGCGGATCCCCGCGTGGGCCTCGGGAAAGCGGGCGTAGATCAGGTCGTGGATCGTCACCACGCGCCGGAAGCGCCCGCCCAGCGGGGCCGTGCTGGCGAGACTGTGCATCAGCTCGACGCCCGCTCGCGCGCCCAGCCGCGGCAGCAGCAGCTGCTCGCCGAGCACCCACTGGACGCGGTTGCGCGCCGACACCGGCACCATCACCGCGGGCAGCAGCTCGCCCCATGGGCCGTCGCCCGCCTCCGCGGCCTCGCGGTTGATGAACGCCGTGAAGCGGGTGCCCCGTGGCGCCTCGGCCAGCAGCGCCGGGATCAGCTCGCGCGCGGCCACCTCCATGCCGCCCGTCTCGCCGGGCACCAGGAAGACGAGGTTCAGGCCGACGTGCACCGAGCTACTTGAGCACTTCGAAGGCCGCCCGGATGTTCATGGTCGGGAAGCGGAACGCAAGGTACTTCTCGTAGACGTCGGGGAAGCGCCGGGCGAACGCGCCGATGCCCAGCAGCCGCCACGGCAGCCAAAGGTCGAGCGTCACGTGGACGGTGCGAAAGCGCACGTCGGTGTAGTGGGCGAAGCGCGGCTCGGCCAGCGAGCGAATCGCAAGCGCCGAGAAGTAGTGGCGATGGGTGGGGTCGCCGTAGGCGAGAACCGAGGAGAAATGAGGCGTGCGCAGCTGGATCTTCGCGCCGGGACGGGCGATCCGGTGCAGCTCCTCGAACACCTTGATCGGCTCCCGCACGTGCTCGATCACGTCCTGGAGCAGGATCTGGTCGAAGCTCGCGTCCTCGATCGGGTAGGGGAAGACGTCGAGGTCGTGCACGATGTCGGCCGCGGTCGAGGACGAGATGTCCAGGCCGACCGCGCCGGGCGTCTTGGCCGAGCCACAGCCGATGTCGAGGATCGCGCCGGGAGCCGTCGGCAGCAGGTCGTATTGATGAGGATCGACCAAGCGGCCGAGCGGACCTCGCAGACCGGGCACGGGCCGTACAGTAGCGGCCCGTCTCCCAGCGCCAGCCGAACATGACCAGCCAGCGAGAACTCACGATCGGAATCGACGCGCGCGCCGCGGCCGAGGTGCCGGCCGGGCGCGGGCGCACCGTGCGCGAGCTGCTGCGCGCACTGGGCGAGCGCGAGCGCGACGGGCACCGCTACCTGCTCTACGCGCGCAGACCCTGGGAGGGAGTCGAGCTCGATGAGCGCTTCACCTGGCGCACGATCGCGGCGCCCGACCCCTGGTGGCACCTGCTCGCGGCGCGACGGGCCAATCGCGAGTGCGACGTGTTCCTCTCGACGAACTCCTACCTGACCGTGTGGTTCCTGCGAATCCCCGCGGTACCGATCGTCTACGACCTCGCGACGTTCGAGCCGACGATGCGTCCGAACCGGCGCTCGGCCGTGATCGAGCGCCTGACCCTTGGCCACGCGGTACGCCGCTCGGCGGCGCTGCTCGCGATCTCACAGGCGACGGCCGAGGCGCTGTGCGCTCGCTTCCCGGCGGCGCGCGAGCGCACGGCGGTGGTCCACCTCGGCGCGGCGCCCGCCTCGGTCGAGGCGCTCGTGCCCGAGCAGGCCGCCGAGCTGCCGCCGCCGGGCTTCGTGCTGGCGGTCGGCACGCTCGAGCCGCGCAAGAACCTGCCGCGGCTGGTCGAGGCGTTCGCGACGCTCGCGCCGGAGCTCCAGCTGCAG
The DNA here is from genome assembly GCA_036267655.1 of Solirubrobacteraceae bacterium. Lineage (GTDB taxonomy): Bacteria > Actinomycetota > Thermoleophilia > Solirubrobacterales > Solirubrobacteraceae > Palsa-744. The sequence continues at coordinate 134,462 of DATAVP010000004.1, read as the reverse complement.
CATCCGCTCGTGGTGGTCGGCGCGCTCGGCTGGGATACCGGCGAGACGCTCGAGGCGCTGCGCTCGCTCGGACCGCGCGCGCGCATGCTCGGCTTCGTCTCGGATGCCGCGCTGGCCGAGCTGTACCGCCGCTGCGGGGTGTTCTGCTACCCCTCGCTCGGCGAGGGCTTCGGCCTGCCGGTGCTCGAGGCGATGTCGGCGGGAGCGCCGACCGTGACCTCCAACCTCTCCTCGCTGCCCGAGGTCGGCGGCGAGGCCGCCGAGTACGTGGACCCCTTCGATGTCGGGAGCATCGCCGCGGGCATCGAGCGCCTGCTCTGCGACGAGGCCCGTCGCGAACAGCTCCACGCGGCGGGTCCGCGACGCGCGGCCGAGTTCTCGTGGGAGGCGTTCGCCGAGCGGACGCTCGCGCTGCTTCAGTCGGTCAGCAGGCGGTCGTAGGCGGCGGTCAGGCGCTCGGCGGCAGCGCCCGTCGAGTAGTGGCGCACCAGCTCGGGCGGGTAGGCAACGCGCTCGCCGGGGGGTCGGCTGAGCGGCCCGTCGGCCAGTGCCCGCGCGATCGCGGGCCAGTCGCCGGGCGCGAGCAGCTCGACCGGCGCGCCGCGCACGACCTCGGGGATCGCGCCGCTTGTGGTCGTCAGGATCGCGAGGCCGGAGGCCATCGCCTCAGCCAGCACCAGACCGAACTGCTCCTCCCAGAAGGCGTGCGGGATGTCGAACGGATGCAGCGCCGCCATCGCGGCGGCCTGGCTGGCGAGCACCATCGCGGAGGCGCCCGCGAACACCGAGGGCATCTCCTCGTAGGGCACGCTGCGTATCTCGACCGCCTCGCTGAGGCCAAGGTCGGCGGCGTGGGCGAGCAGACGCGCTTCCTCGGGACCGGAGCCGACGATCAGCAGGCGCGGCTTGACGACCTCGCCGGACGGCGGACGGACGAGCCCGCGGTGCAGCAGCGCGAGCGCGCGCAGCACGTCCTGGTGCCCCTTCTCCCAGACGAGCCGCCCCGGCGAGACGATCGTGTGCAGCGCGGGCGTCGCGACGGCGGCGGCGTCGGCGAAGCGGGATGTGTCGATCCCCGGCGAGCAGACCTCGATGCGCTGCTCGGGGACCCCCTCGAGCTGCAGCGAGAGCGCGGCGCGCTCGGTGGCCGCGAGGAACAGATCGGTGCTCTCGAGCACCTGCTCGCGAAAGCGTCGGGCGTGGCGATTGCGGTAGGCGGCGAGCATCGGCAGCGTCTCCCAGACCGTCTGCACCAGGCGGAAACCGCCGCCGCGCCCGCGCCGTGCGGCGTCGGCGGCGAACCAGAAGCTCAGCTCGGCGGCGTGGACGATGTCGGCCTTGGCGAAGGCCTCGCCGGCGGACAGGTAGCGGTCGCCGAGCACCCCGGCCGACAGCTCGCCGAGCGGCCCGCGCGGCAGCAGGTCGCGCAGCGCCCGCGCGCGTACGGCGCGCAGCCCGGCAGGCGGCGAGTAGCCGTTTGAGCCCGTGAGCAGGTAGGAGACCTCGAAGCGCTCTGGCAGCTCCAGCCACGGTCGCAGCTCCCAGGGCGTCGCCAGGTGGCCGCGCACGATCAGGACGGAGGGCACGGCCGCGCAGGCTATCGCCTGCGGCAGGAGGCGGATCGGGGCGCGCACGAGCGGGGGACGACGAGTGAGTCCCGAGAGCGAGCTGTGGCGCGGGGGCATTCGACTAGGCTCCCCGCCGTGTCAGAGCCTGCGCTGCAACAGAGCTTCGTGTACGGCGGCAACGACAACGAGGACGTGCTCCGCGGGCTCGGAGCGATCTCCGGCCGGCTGCTCGACGTCGGCTGCGGCGAAGGCTCGTGGGCGCCCCGCCTGCGCGAGGCCGGGGCACGCGAGCTCGTCGCGCTCGACCCCTCGGCCGAGGCGATCGCGACGGCCCGCGAGCGCTATGACGCCGCGGTCGTGGGAACGATCGAGGGCGCCACGCTGCAGGAGCTCGGCGGAGAGCGCTTCGACGTGCTGATCGTCGCCGACGTGCTCGAGCACCTGGTCGACCCGTGGCAGGCGCTGCGCACGCTGCGCGCCTGGGCCGCGCCGGACGCGCTGCTCGCGGTGTCGGTGCCGAACATGCGCTTCTACCGGCTGGTCGGCAACCTCGTGACGCGCGGGGAGTTCGAGTACGAGCGCTACGGCGTGCGCGACTGGACGCACCTGCGCTGGTTCACGCGCCGCAGCCTCGCGCGAATGCTGCAGGCAAGCGACTGGGAGCCGCAGCGCTGGGTGACCTCGGCCTCGCTGAGGGGCAGGCTGCTTGCCAGGCTGAGCGAGCCACTGGCGAACGACTTCCTGCGCCAGCAGCTCACGGTCGTGGCACGAGCACAGCAGCCCGCTCCTTAGGACGTCAGCGGACGCTCAGGAGTGCGTCGGCGTGCTCCGGTCGGGGCGCAGCCAGCGCGCCTGCAGCTCGGCCACGCGCACGCGCCCGCAGCGGCGGCGTAGCGCCCGCCTGCGCCGCACGACCGCGGGCAGGCGGCTCGCGAGCGTCAGGACCGCCGGGTAGTAGTAGGGCTTGCGCAGGCTGCGGCGCAGCTCGCCGAGCAGGTAGTCGCGCAGGTCGGCGCCGTCGAGCAGCAGGCTCCAGTGCGCCAGGCGTATGTTCTGGTAGGTGCGGAACTCGCGCACGTGGGGGTTCAGCGAGCGACGCACGGTCGAGCCGCTGGCGTGGTCGAAACGCACGGCGGGGTGAAACACCGAGCGCCAGCCGTGAAGCGCCGCGTTCAGCCCCAGCTCGACGTCCTCCCAGTAGAGGCCGGGGAGCAGGTCCCAGAAGCCGCCGAGCTCGAGGAACATGCTGCGCCGGTAGAGGCCGGCGCCGCCGGAGACGTAGGCCACGTCGATCGGCTCGACCGCGCCCGCCAGCGAGGTGGGCTCGAGCACCCACTGATGCTCCCAGCGCGCGCCGGTCGGCCCGGAGTCGATCTCGCCGGAGGCGGTGTCGATCACCTCGCCGCCGACGGCAAAGACGCTCTCGTCGGCGTCAAGGACCTCCCACATCGGATCGATCACGCCCGGCTCGGGGCTGACGTCGTTGTTGAGCATCATGAAGGCGGTGCAATCGAGCATCCGCACGGCCTCGTTGTAGGCGTGCAGGCGACGGTTCTCGGCGAAGGCGATCGGCTCGGCCTCGGGGAAGCCCGCGATCACCTCGAGCGAGTCGTCCTCGCTGGCGTTGTCGATCACGTACACGCGGGCACCGACGCTCGCGGTCCGCGCCGCCGCGATCACCGCGGGCAGGTGGCGGCGCAGCAGATCGGCCCCGTTCCAGTTGAGGACCAGCAGCGCGATATCGGGGGCGACGGGCACCGGGGCAGGCTAGCCTGCGGCGCCGCTCGCGGTGTCCCGGCGGATGTAGAGCAGATCCCACTCCGAGAGCCATTCGTGAGCGACGTAGCGCTCGGCGAGCACCTCCTCCACCGGCGGCCGGTCGCGCTCGCGATCGTGAATCTCGACGAGTATGTAGCGGGGGGCGTGGCGGCCAAGATCGAGGCCGCGCAAGGCAGGCCCCTCAAAGCCCTCGACATCCAAGGACAGCAGATCGATCTCAGGCGCCCCGATCTCATCGAGCAGCGCGGACAGCGTCCGTCCCTGCACGTCGAGCTCGTATTGATCGCGCCACCCGAGCGCGGTTCCGAAGTCGGTCCAGCCCGACTCGCGCGCGCCGTCAACCATCGACATCAGATCGCCGAAGCGCATTCGCACCTTCTCACCGGTCTCCTGCGAGACAAGCGCGCATTGCACGACGGTCGCCTGCGGTCGAGACAGACGGGCCTCCGCCGCCAGCTCGGGCATCGGCTCGACCAGCAGGCCGCGCCAGCCCCTGAAGCGTTCGAGCCAGTAGGTGTTCGACTGTGTGAACCCGTCGTTGGCCCCGGCCTCGATGAAGAACCCGCCGTCGCGGTCGATGATCGCGTTCAGCTTGACGTCGAGCTGATGCAGGGCGGGCTTTGAGAGGTGGTCCTGCCCGACGGTCTCGGCGGCCTCCCTGCGGGCGCGGACACGGGCGAGCTTCCAGCTGAGGATCCTGTTGCGCACGCCGAGCGCACGCATCGCCCGCGTGGCGGCTCGTGTGGCACGGATCTGAACCTGAATTCGCCAGTTGGCGATTGCCGTTCTCAACTCTCAGCTCCAAGGGACGACCGTGTCTTGATCGCTTGCATCTCCGAGATATTTCACGATTGCCCGGATTCCCCCTTTTTTGATCAGATTGAATTTGTCGCGAATGCTCGCCACCGACGCCCGCAGCCCGGCAAATGCTGCGGCGCCGTGGTGGCACTCTCAGCCCGCGCGCCGCAGCCGGGAGGGGAGCAGCTCCAGAACCTCCTCGGGAACCGCGTGCGTGAGCAGGATCAGCGCTCCGTAGACGAGCAGTGCGAGCAGCGCGCGCAGGATCGAGGACAGCCCCGGCAGTAGCGCAACCGCGACCGCGGGAGCCGCCGCGAGCGCCACCTTGAGGACGATGCCGAGCTTTGGCATCAGCTCTGGCCGACCGCGGACGAGCACGAGCAGCGAGCCGACCGCGAGCACGCTCTCTCCGCAGATGGTGGCGATCGCGGCGCCTGTGGCCCCGTCGGCGCGGGCGAGCACGATCGTCAGCGTGCAGCTCACAACGAAGGCGGCGAAGTTCGCGAGCAGCACGCCCCGGTAGAGCTTCAGCGAGAGCAGCGCGAAGCTCCAGCCGGCGACGATGAACGAGGCGATGAAGGCGACGCCCTGCAGTTGCAGCACTTCGGTCGCGCCTTCGAATTTTGCGCCGGCGACGACTTCGATGATGAAGTGCGCGCCGCCGAGCGCGCCGAGCGTGGCGGCGACGCCGAGGATCAGCGAGACCTCGAAGATCCGCTCCAGCGAGTAGGAGAGCCGCTCGCGGTCGTCGCGCGCGGCTCTCGCCAGCAGCGGCAGCGCGCCGCCGACGAGCAGGCCGGGGACGGCGCCGACGACGATGAACACGCGAAACGAGGCCGCGAACAGACCGCTCTGGTTCGCGTTGGAGACGAGGCTCGTGAGGATCTGGGCGGTGAACACGTAGATCGTCCCAACCGCCGCGGCCAACGAGAACGAGACAGTGAGGCGCAGCAGCGCCGCCCAGCGGCGCACCCGCAAGGAGAAGCGCAGCGAGATCTGATCGCGGGCGAGCGCTGCGGTGGGTGGGATCAGCACGAGGTTGACCGCAAGCGCCACGGCCAGCAGCGGCAGCACGCCGGTCCCGACCACGACCAGCGCGACGATCGCCGCGACGGTCAAGACCTGGCGCGCGAGGTCGAGTGCGGAGAGCGTCCCGAGGCGCAGCGCGGCCGCGAGCGGGATCGTGTGCGTGTGCTGCACGACCAGCGCGACCGTGCCGAGCCCCGCGAGCACAGCGCCGATCAAAAGCGCCGTGTCGTATCCGGCGGCGATCGCGAAGGCCGCCACGAGCAGCACCCCGACGGCGGTCAGGACGATGCGCAGGCCGAGCAGGTCGCGCATGAGTTCATCGCGCTCGGCACCTTCGCGCACGGCGAACTCACGCTGGCCGACGATCGACATGCCGGCATCGGTCACAGCCGAGAGGACGCCGACGAGCGACAGCACGGTCGTGTAGTCGCCGAAGCGCGTGACGCCGAGGTGGCGGGTCAGCAGCGCGGCGGAGAGGATCGAGAGCGCGACGGTCAGCACGTAGGTGCCGAGGCGCAGCGCCCCGCCGCGAATGATGCGCCCGCCCGCGGCCGTGCTGTCGAGCACGTCGGAGGGCTCGTCGAACACGGCCTCGGCCGGGTCCTCATGCTCGCGCATGGGCGGCTCGGGAGCGCTCATCGCTCCCGCCACGCCCGCGCGTAGCTCTCGAGCGTGGCGCGCGCGGTCGCCTCCCATGTGAACTGACGCTCACGCTCGCGACCGGCCGCCGCCAGCCGCTCGGCGACGAGCGGATCGCCGATCAGCTCGCCGAGCGCGTCGGCGATTCCACGAACGCTGTAGGGGTCGAAGTACAGAGCGGCCTGGCCTGCGACCTCGGGCAGCGCAGAGGCGTTCGAGCTGGCCACCGGCACGCCGCGCCGCATCGCCTCCAGCACGGGAATACCGAAGCCCTCGTTGATCGAGGCGAACACGAAGCAGCTCGCCTGCGCGTAGAGGCCCTCGAGATCGGCGGCATCGACATAGGCCGGGAAGGCAACGTTCTCGGCGATCCCCAGCTCGCGGGCGAGCGCGCGCAGCTCCTGCTCGTGCGCGGTGGGGTTGCCGGGCATCACCAGCATCGCCTCGGGCCAGCGCTCGGCCACGAGCGCCATCGCGCGGACCAGGCGCTCGAGGTTCTTGTGCATCTTCTTCGCGGAGACCGTCAGGATCAGGGGACCCTCGCGCAGCCCGAGCCGCTCGCGCAGATCCGGGCCGGGCGTCGGCGCGGGCAGGTCATCGCCGCGTGCGGCAAGTGGGATCACGTCGATGTTCTCGGCGCGCACGCCGAGGTGCTCGACCACGTCCTGCGCACCCGCCTGCGCGAGCACGATCACGCGATCCGCGCGGCGCGCCACGGGCGGCACCACGGTGCGCCACAGCCGCGTCGTCCCGGCCTCGCCCGGATCGGGGGCCAGGATCCAGGTCACGTCGGCGAGCGTGACGACGTTGACGGCACGCGTGCGCAGCGGAGCGGTCAGGGCGACGCTGTGCAGCAGGTCCACCCGACGCCCGGCGATCGCCCCGAGCAGCGTCAGCTCGCCGAGCGCCTTCAGCCCGCGGCGCCCGATCAGCGGCGGCACGATCAGCTCGAGCGACTCGAAGCTCGGCTCCTGGCGCAGGTACTCGCGCCCGCCCGAGCTGCAGTAGACGATGAACCGCACATCCGGCGCGAGGCGGCAGAGCTGGGGCACGAGCGCCCGTACGTAGGTGTCGAGCCCGCCCATGCGCGGCTCGAGGAACATCGCGTTGATCCCGATGCGGCTCGGCAGCTCCTCGGTCACGCCGGCTGCAGGCTCTCGATCTGAGCGAGCGTCACCTCGCGCATGTCGGCTCCTTCGCGCAGCGCCACGTACCACTCGACGATGCTCGCCAGCGCATCCGACAGCTCTACGGGCGGGCGCCAGCCGAGCCGCAAGTGGGCGCGCGAGGAGTCGAGCTTGAGATAGCGCGCCTCGTGCGGATGCTCTCCCTCCTGCGCGACCCAACGCAGCTCCTCGGGCCAGCGCTCGGCGAGCCGTTGCACGATCCAGCCGACCGGACGCGCATCCTCCTCGCGCGGCCCGAAGTTCCACCCGGCTGCGTGCTGGGGCGATACGCAAAGCGCTTGCGCCAACAGCAGGTAGCCGCTCAGCGGGTTCAGCACGTGCTGCCAGGGGCGAACCGAGTTCGGATTGCGCAGTTGCGCCTGCTCGCCCGCGAGCGCCGCGCGCATGACGTCGGGCACGAGCCGATCCGCGCCCCAGTCGCCGCCGCCGATCACATTGCCCGCGCGCGCCGAGGCGACCCTTGGACCGTCGGCGTCGAAGAACGAGCTGCGAAATGCGCTCGTGACGAGCTCGGCGCAACCCTTGGAGTTCGAGTAGGGATCGTGGCCGCCCATCGGCTCCTCCTCGCGATAGCCCCAATCCCACTCGCGATTCTCGTAGCACTTGTCAGAGGTGACGACGACCACGGCGCGCACACCGTCGGCGTGGCGGCGCACGGCGTCGAGCAGGTTGACGGTGCCCATCACGTTGATCTCATACGTCTCGCGCGGGGCCTGGAAGGAGCGACGGACCAGCGCTTGGGCGGCCATGTGGATCACGACTTCGGGCGCACTCGCCGCGACGGCCTCGGCGACAGCCTCGGCGTCGCGTACGTCGCCCTCGAAGCCCTCGAGGTCCTGCGCCGAGCGGGTGAGCTCATACAGCGAGGGTGCGCTCGGCGGTGCACCGGAGAAGCCGCTGACGCGTGCACCCATCGCCACCAGCCACAGCGTCAGCCAGACCCCCTTGAAGCCCGAGTGGCCCGTGACCAGCACGCGTCGCCCGCGCCAGAACTCGGGGTCCACGCGTGCGGGCTCGGCCATCGTCGATGCGCTCATGCTCATGTGTGGATCTCCGCTAGGCCCATGTCTTCCACGGCGGGGCGCCCGAGTTCCACAGATCCTCGAGCTGGTGGCGCTCGCTGAGCGTGTTCATCGTCTGCCAGAAACCCTCGTGTCGATAGCAGGCCAGCTCGCCCTCGCGCGCAAGCGAGCGCATCGGCTGCTGCTCCCAGACGGTCTGATCGCCGTCGAGGTAGCGGCCGACCTCGGGGGAGAGCACGAAGAAGCCGCCGTTCATCCAACCGCCTTCGCCATGGGGCTTCTCCTCGAACTCCCGCACACGCTCGCCCTCGATGTCGAGCGCGCCGAAGCGACCGGGGGGCTGCACCGCGGTGACGGTCGCGAGCGTGCCCTGCTCACGATGGAAGTCGATCAACGCGCCGATGTCGATGTCTGACACGCCGTCGCCGTAGGTGAAGCAGAAGTGCTCCTGCCCGATATAGGGGAGAACACGCCGAAGCCGACCGCCGGTCATCGTCTGCTCACCAGTCTCTACCAGCGTCACGCGCCAGGGCTCGGCGCTCGCGCCGTGCACCTGCATCTCGCCGCCGGCCAAATCGACCGATACGTCGCGTGTGTGCAGGTGGTAGTTCGCGAAGTACTCCTTGATCGCATAGCCCTTGTAGCCGAGACAGATCACGAAATCCTCGATCCCGTGCTCGGCGTAGAGCTTCATCACGTGCCACAGCATCGGCTTGCCGCCGATCTCGATCATCGGCTTGGGACGTACGGCCGTCTCCTCGCTGAGTCGCGAGCCGAAGCCGCCCGCCAGGATCACGGCCTTCACCGCGCGCAGGTTATTGAACGCCCGGCCCGTGCCGATCAGCGGGAGACGGCGTGCGAGGTCCCGAGCACTTCACCGGCCGGGCCAAGCGCCTGCACCGCGAACACGGGCGCCGCGCTCGGAAGGGCGACCGCCGTCTCGAAGCCCGCGCTCGGCGCGACCGCCAAGGCGCTCAGTGCGGCCGGCGTTGGCCCACCGAGCACGCGCCAGCTCGTCACGCCGGTGGCGCCGTTCCAGCTCGCGTAGACGGTCGTGCCGGCGCCCGCGGCCTTCAGCACGATCGACGGCACCGTCGCGGGGACCGCGTTCCATTCAAAGCGGAATGCCCGGTAGACCTGCACCGGGTAGGGCAGGTGGGCGTCGAACACGATCTGTCCCGCGGCGTTGAACTCCGTGAAGTACGGATCTTCGCCCCAGCCGACGAACCAGTCGCCGTTGGCGAGCACCTGGTTATCGCCCTGACTGCCGGAGAGCAGCGCCGGAGTGCGCACGTCTCGACTGAGCAGGCTGACGCTGTGGTGGGCGAAGTCGATCCGCTCGTGGATCGCGCGCGAGTAGGGGTGCGCTTTCGGCACGGCGCCGTTGTCGAAGATCGTGATCGTGTGGTCGGGCTGCCAGCGGGCGTCGTGCTGGAAGGCCGTGCCGGTGCCCGCGCCCATGTGGAAGCTCGGCTTCTTGCCGCCGATCCGCCACTCGACCGCGCCGCTCGAGTGGTTGATCTCATACGCGGCCCAGGTGTTGCGCGAGGAGATCAGGAAGTTGCCGTCACCCCACGGGTCCGGCGAGATCGAGTTCATGTGGAAGAAGTCCCACGGTCGGTTCGGGTCGCGCGGGTCGCTGGCGTAGGAGTCGTTCAGCGCGACGTGACCGTAGGCGTGCCACTCGAACATCACAAGGCCCGTCTTCACGTCGACCTGCTGCACCACGGCGTCCTGCAGCGCTCCGTCCTTGGACCCATGCACCGAGGAGAGGTCGGCCCGCACGAGCGTGTAGGCCGTCAGGTAGGCCGAGCCCTGCGGCGTGAGCTGCAGCTCGTGCAGGTCGGCGAAGTAGCCGTTGCCCGCGTGGACCTGGGCGACGGGCTTGTAGTTCGTGCCCAGCAGCTGGTCGGAGCCGAAGCCGACGCCGAGGTCGATGTGCCCCTGCCAGTAGGCCAGCACGGGCTTGCCTTCGTAGCTGCTGACCTGCAGGTTCGTCATCGAGTTGCCCTTTGCCGCGGGCTGGTACCAGACGAGCTGACCGGCGCCGTTGACGATCATCGCCGCGTTCTGGCCGCTGTGCGAGTTGGCCGTCAGGAAGATGTCTCCCGGCGCCGCGGTCGGCGAGCTCGTGGTCACGCGCACGGTCGGCGGCTGCAGCTTCGGCTGCGTGACGAAGCTCTGGGTAGTGCCCGCTTTCGTGGGCGAGGGCGGGCGCCCCGCCGGGAGCGGATAGTGGACGAGCCGCGCGATGTAGAAGGTCGTGCCCACGCGCGCGGCATGCCCACTGCGCCCGACCGTCGCCGTCGCGGTGACTCGCTCGCCTTCGGTGAAGCCGCGTGCCGGGAGAAAGCTCGCGCCGGTGGCGCTCGCGTAGGAGCGCAGGCTGCCGCTGTGGCTGCCGCTGCGCGAGCCGACCACCGAGACGTGTGAGATCTGGCTCGCCGGGGCGCCCAGGAAGCTGATCTGGCTGTCGGGCGAGGCGTCGGGTGTGCCGTTCAGCGGCGAGAGCGTGACCGCCATCGCCCCCGAGGCGCTCACCGCCAGCAGGGCGCCGCTCGCAAGCAGCGCAGTGCTCAGCGAGCGACCTCGTCTAGTCCAGTTCTGGCGGTCCATTCCTCTCCTCGGCAGGGGTTTTCCTCGCTGCGCGCAACGAGGGTCGCAGGCGATAACCCCGCTGGAGCGCTCAGGTAGCGTCGCTGCTGGCGCGGCGGATAAAGAATCTGCGCGAAGTCCGAGCCCGGCAGATGTCGCGAGGCGCGCTCAGCGCTCGTGCACGCCCACCAAGTTCGAGGCACCGGCCGCAAACGGGAAGTCCGACTCGGCTTCGGAACGAGCGCGGAAGCTGTAGTTCGCGGGACCGGCGAACTTGAAGCGATAGCTCGCGCGGTAGCGCCCCTGCCCGTCGGTTCGCACCACCTTGAACTCGATCCAGCCGCTGCCCGGCGAGCGCGCCTCGAGCACGAGCTGCTTGCCCTCTCGCGGGATCGGTCCACCGCGCAAGCGTCCCCGAAAGAGGATGCTGTGTCCCACGCTCGTGACGTGCGGGCGCACACGCAGCTCGATCCCGGCACGGGTGCTCAGCTTCAAGGTGCGGGTCGCAGCGGGCAGCCGATCGCCGGTGTGCGCACGGTAGGCGAAGCGGAGCGTGCGTGAGGAGGTCGCCTGGACGCGCATGGTGAAGCGGCCATCGGCATCGGTGTGTGGGCTGATCATCGCGACCGGCCTCGCCCCGGCATAGGAGGGCGTCGCACGCAGGTCGATCGCCGCATCGACGATCGGGGCGCCGCTCGCCGTCGTCAGACGTCCCGTCAGCGTTCGTGCTCGGCCGAAACCGCTCAAGAGGCTCGATCTACGTGTGCCGCTCCAACGGACCGACAACGTCGCCTGCGCCGAGGCGTTCGTTCCGTTTGGCAGGCCCGGCGGCGGCGGGTTGTCGATCGTCACCAGCCTGTCCAACACCGGTGCCGCGTTGCCTGCGGCGTCGATCACGCTGACCGTCAGGCGATGCGCCCCGTTGCTCGCGGTAGTGGTCTGGAACGGGGTATTCGCGCTGAGCGACTGCAGGCACGGCTGGAGGTACAGGAACGCGGGCAGGCCGTCGCTCGACTCGCCCACGTCGCGGCAGCGCCCGCCGTTGTCGTTGAGCACCGTGCGCTGGACCACCCGGCCATCGATGCTGAACAGGGCCTCGTAGACACCCGCGCCGGGGTCTGTCGCGTCGAACGCGACGTCGCTCGCGCCGCGCACCGTCGGCGCGCTTGTCAGTTCGCCACTGACGTTGCTCGCGTGCGGACCTGCCGGTTGTTCGAGGGTCAGGTCCGCTGCGTAGAGGTAGACGGCTGCGGCGTAGCCGTTGGAGTCGCCGGTGGCGGCTGGGCATTTGAACGCAGATTCGCCAATGCAGGACGCGTTGAAGAACATCTGGAAGCCGAGATTGGAGCTCGGCACCTCCAATCGGTTTGCTTCGGCGAGGGGGTGTGCCGTGTCCCCTACACCCACCGGACATTCCTGGCCACTCACGCACCAGCCAAAAGCACTTGAGACGTTGGTTGAGTTAAGCGGCGCGGCAAACCACGTCTCGTACGAAGCGTTAATCCCACCGCCCCCGTCGGCGTCCGCGGCCCGCCAGAGCGTCGCACCGGAGATCGTCGTTCCCGCGAGAGCACCGAACCCCCAAGTCGCGACATCAGCATTCGCCTCCCGGCTCGGCTCATCCCCGAGCGCCGCGACCAACCCCCCGCCGGGCAGCGAGCACGTGTCTTCCGTGTAGCTGTAGGTCCCGGTCTTCGACCCGCTCCACCCATCCGCAGGCGCGGCCTGCCCGTCGGGCATCCGGCACGAGTAGACGTGGTACTGCCCGGCGCGGGCGACTTCCTGCGCCACGACCAGCACCGCGATTGCGATGCCTGTCGCGAGCGCGGCTTTGAACGTGCGTACGAGCATCTGGTGGGTTGTCGGTGCGGGAGCCCCCTTGACCCCCTCCCCAATCTCCCATCGCAGCCGCGCCTACCACCGTGGCGGCGGTAGGCGCCCTCAACGGCGGGGCAGGCGCGGGCGAACGTGTCTCCCACGCAGGGAGTCCTCTCAACGTCAGGGAGCTTCAGACGCTGAAGGCGATCGGCAGCTCGGCGAGGCCGTAGATGCCGGAGACGCCCTCGAACACGGGCTCGCCGGCCAGGCGCAAGCCCTGCAGGCGCCGACTCAGGAAGGCCAGACCCTCCTGCAGCTCGACCCGCGCGAGGTTCGCGCCCAGGCAGTAGTGCACTCCGGCGCCGAACGTCAGCGGACGCGCGCGGCCTCGCTCGGCAGTGATGTCGAAACGCTCGGCGCCCGCGGCGCCCGCGTCTTGCGCGTCGAGGTCGCGGTTGCCGGTGAAGGCGCACACCATTACGACCGTGCCCTCGGGGAAGCCGATCCCGTCGTACTCGACGTCCTCGACCAGGATTCGCGCGGTGAAGGGCGTGATCGGCTCGTAGCGCAGCGCCTCCTCGACCGCGGCGTCCGCGAGCGAGCGGTCGGTCGCCAGCAGCGCGAGCTGCTCGGGGTGTTCGGCCAGCAGCCTGATCGCGTGCGCGAGCTGGCTCTGGCTCGTGTCGACGCCGCCGACCAGCACGTTGAAGACCAGGTTGATGCACTCGACGTCCGACAGCCGCTCAACCTGCTCGCCGTCCTCGCTCGCGGCCGTCGCCGCGATCAGCTTCGAGATCAGGTCGTCGCTCGGGTCCTCGCGCCGCGCGCGCACGAGCGCCTGGGCGTACTCGTAGAACTCCTCGACCGCCTGCTCGATCAGCTCGATCTCGCTCGACATGCTGACCGCGTCGAACTGGCGCTGGATCACGTTCGACCAGTGATGTAGGCGCGGCGCGTCATCGAGCGGCGCGCCCATTACGGTCGCGATCGCCAGCGAGGGATAGGGCTTCGCGAACGTCTCCACGAAGTCGCAGCGGATCTCCTCCCCCGCGCCCTCGGCCTCGACCGCCGACGCGAGCAACTGCTCGAGGAACTCCCGCATCACCGGCCGGTAGCGCTCGACCGCGCGCGGCGACAGCGCCGGGTTCACGAGGCTGCGCAGCCGTGTGTGATCGGCGCCGTTGACGTGCAGGATGTTGCGTCGCATCTGCTCGTACAGCGGCCCCTCGCCGACGCCGAAGATCTCGGCGATCTTCATTCCCGGGAAGATCGCCGACCGCGTGCGCAGGAAGAACTCGCCCGCCTCGCGATCGAGCGTCATGTAGCCGAACGGCGAGCGCACCAGCCAGTCCGGCCCCTCCCCGGCCGCGGCCTGCGCCCGCAGCTCGGCCATCGCGGCGTGAAAGCGCGCTCCGCGCATCTCCGTGTCGGTGTGGTCGAAGGCCGGCAGCTCCAGCTCGCTCACGAGCGTCATCGTCGGCTCATCCTCTCAGCCCGCCGAGCTTCTTGCCCGGATTCAGCAGCCCCTTCGGATCGAAGGAGCGCTTGATCGCTTCGTGGATCTGCACCGCCCGCGCGTCCCACTGCCCCTCGAGCAGCCCCGACTTCAACAGGCCGACGCCGTGCTCGGCCGCGATCGAGCCGCCCAGCTCGCGCACCAGCTCGAACAGCTCTGCCTCGACTGCATCGGCCGCGTCGAGCTCGGCCTCCTCGCTCGGGTCTACGAGCACCGTGGCATGAACGTTGCCGTCGCCCCCGTGCCCCCACGCGCACGACCGAAGCCCGTGGCGCTCCGCGATCTCCGCAAAACCCAACAAGCCCTCGGCCAGCCGCTCGGGCGGGAACGCGACGTCCTGGCTCACCTTGCCGCCCCGCGCACCCGTGACCACGCCGTTGAAGCCGTCGCGCCAGCGCCACAGCGCCCGCGCATCCGACACCTCCTCGATCGCGGCGGCCCTTCCGCCGAGCACCTCTCGCAGCGCCTCGCGTTCGCGTGCGACGTCGGCGCGCGAGCCGTCGAGCTCCACCAGCAGCGCGAACCCCGACCCGCTCGGCGCCGGCTCGCCCGGGTAGCCGCCCGCCACCAGCGCCAGCGTCGCCCGGTCGATGAACTCCAGCGCCGCGGGCTCGATGCCCGCCCCAAGCACGTCGAGCATCGCCTCGCAGCCCGCCTGCGCCCCGCCCTGCGCACCCGCAGAGCCGAGCAGCACGACCACCGTCAACGTCGCCGCCGGCGCAGGCCGCAGCCGCAGGTTCACGGCCGTGATCACGCCGAGCGTCCCCTCCGAGCCGATCAGCAAGTCCTTCAGGTCATAGCCCGCGACGTCCTTGCGCGCCCAGCCGCCGATCTGCACGAGCTCGCCGGGCGCGAGCACGACCTCGAGGCCCGTGACCCACGCCCCGGTGACGCCGTACTTCAGGGCGTGCGGCCCGCCCGCGTTCGTGGCGACGTTGCCGCCGATCTGCGACTGCTCCGAGGCGCCGGGGTCCGGCCCGAAGAACAGGCCGTTCTCGCGCGCGAGGCGTTGCACGTCGCCGGTGCGGACGCCCGCCTCGGGGAGCATCCGCCACAGCGCGGGCTCGAGCTCGCGCACGGCGCGCAGCCGCTCCAGCGAGAGCAGGACGCCGCCCTCGCTCGGGACCGCCCCGCCCAGCAGCCCGCTGCCCCCGCCGCGCGCGACGATCGGCAGCTCGTGCGCGTAGCACCAGCGCACCACCTCCGCGACCTCGTGCGCGCTGCCCGGGAGCGCAACCGCGTCAGCCCGGCCCACGACGCCGCGACGGCGGGCGGAGTCGCCGTTGTAGGGCGAGGTTTGCGGGTCGTCCGCGTCCAGCACGTGCTCGGCGCCGAGCAGGCCGCGAAGCTCACGATGGATCGGACTGTCACGCATCCTCGTTCACCGGCCCCACGCTCGACATCACAGCACACGCTTCCCGCCACGAGCCGCGAGCGCACCGCCAACTCCCGTGCAGCGCTCAACTAATCGGCCCATGCGTCGAGACTTCCTGTCGAGCCGGAGTTCCGGCAAATCGAATCGGGGGTCCTCGATGTTCAAGCGAAGCGCCGCACTGCCGTTCCCACTCGTACCGGTGCTGATGCTCGCCGTGATGGCGATCGGCGCCACGCCCGCTTGGGCCGAACCCGCGCTCGAACCGGTGCCCGCAGCGGTCGAATTCGGGAACGTCGACCTGCACTTCGGCGGCACCCAACAGCAAAACGTCAAGTTCACGAACAACTCCTCCGAACCGGTGCTCGTGATCGCCGACGGCATCGCGGGCGCCGATGCCGCGCGCTTCCAGATCGTCGGCGACTCCTGCAACGCGAGCTTCGTGGGTGCAGGTGAAAACTGCTCGGTGGAAATCGCCTTCGCACCCAGCGTGCGCGGCTCGTTCACAGCAAAGCTGCTGCTCGACACCGGCATCGGCGTGGTCGAAGCGCCGCTGTCGGCAAGCGCGGTCACGGGCACGCCCTCCGCGAGCCCCAACCCCCTGAGCTTCTCGCCGATCCCCTACACGCCGGCCCAGGGCTTCGAAGGCGAATACAACGAGACCGAACAGATCAACGTCCAGAACAGCTCCGACGCGAGCACGCTGATCGAATCGGCGACGATCGCCGGCCCCGGCGCCTCCTCCTACTCGATCCAATGGAACGGCTGCGAAGGCGATCTGCTTGCGACCAACAACAGCTGCAACCTCGGCGTCCGCTTCGCCCCCTCCTCGCCGGGCGCCACGAGCGCCTCGCTGATCCTGAACGAGGACTCCGCCTCGGGCCCGCTGGTCGTTGCGCTGTCGGGCCTCGCCCTGCACGGCCCGCAGATGACGCTCGACACGGCCCAGGCGCTGCTCGGCAACGTGCGGCTCGGATCCTCGGTGCAGCAGACCTTCACCGTCGGCAACAGCGGCGACTACCCGCTCGCGATCCAGCGCGCCTTCCTGGTCTCCGGCACGCCGCTGATGTTTCCGGTGCGCTCGGACTCCTGTAGCGGGCACATCCTCTATCCCGCGGAATCCTGCGCGATCAACGTCGCCTTCGAACCGACGGCGCTCGGCGAGAAGAGCGCGTCGTTGCTGTTCATCACGAACACCCCCGCGATCAACGTCGCCGGAATCGACGGCATCGGCGTGGCGAGCTCGAGCGAGGTAGCGCCCTCGCTCGCGATGCCGCTCCCCTCCTCGCACGGCTCCTCGGCGCCCGCGGCCTCCCCGGCGACTCCGATCGCGACGCCGGCCGCGACGACCGGCGGCCCTGCCCCGACCCCGCCGCCCGCGCTCACGGCGCTGCGCCCGCCGCGCCTCTACAGCCTGCTCGGGCACGCGACACTCGACCCCGGCGCCGACGTGCAGTGCCCCGCCGGGACCCAGAGCTGCGAAGCGCTCGGCGTCCTGCTCCCCGGCGACGCCCCGCACATCTCGGCGGCGGGCCTCGGCCACAGCCCGGCGCTGCTCGGCACCGGGCTGAGGCAGCTGCGTGGCGGCGAAGGCGCACACGTGCACATCCCCCTTTCCCGCCAGGCGGCAAAGCGTCTGCACCGGCTCGGCCGCATGCGTGTGCGCGTCGTGGTCGTGGTCCAGTCCGGCGGACTGGTGATCGCCCAGCAGTCCTGGACAGTCAAGCTCAGCGCCGCGGGCCTCGCCACGCGCGTCCCCTAGCCGAGCGCGAACCGCGAGCGCAGGGGGCGGCGCGGGGTAGCATTCCGTCATGGCAGTCAGCGCAAAGCCGCCTTCGCAAGAGGCGGGCACGAGCTTCCGCACGCTCTCGGGCGAGCCGGTGCGCGAGCTCTACACCCCCGCTGACCTGCCGGAGGGCATCGGCGGAGCGCAGGACCCGATCGGCGTACCGGGCGCCTACCCCTTCACGCGCGGAATCCACGAGTCGATGTATCGCGGGCGGCTGTGGACGATGCGCCAGTTCGCGGGCTTTGGCACGAGCGAGGAGACGAACGAGCGCTTCACCTACCTGCTCGAACACGGCCAGACCGGGCTCTCGACCGCATTTGACATGCCTTCGCTGATGGGTCACGACTCCGACCACGCGCGCTCGCTGGGCGAGGTCGGGCGCGAGGGCGTGGCGGTCGACACGCTCGATGACATGCAGACCCTGTTCGGCGGCATCGACCTGGGCGAGGTCTCGGTATCGATGACGATCAACGCGCCCGCGGCGATCATGCTGGCGTTCTACGTAGCGGCCGCCGAGGCAGGCACCAGCGCCTCCGGCCCCGTCGCGGCCGAGCAGCTGTCGGGCACGATCCAGGCCGACATCCTCAAGGAGTACATCGCCCAGAAGGAGTGGTGCTTCCCGATCGACCCGGCGATGCGCCTGTGCGGAGACATGATCGAGTGGTGCACTCGCAAGATGCCGCGCTGGCACCCGATCTCGATCTCGGGTTACCACATCCGCGAGGCGGGCTCGACCGCGCAGCAGGAGCTGGCCTTCACGCTGAAGGACGGCCTCACCTACGTCGAGCAGGCGGTCGAAAGGGGCCTCGACGTAGACGAGTTCGCCCCACGGCTGTCGTTCTTCTTCAACGCCCAGATCGACTTCTTCGAGGAGATCGCCAAGTACCGCGCGGCAAGGCGCATCTGGGCACGCGAGCTGAAAGAGACGTTCGGCGCGAAGAGCCCGAGGTCCTGGCAGATGCGCTTCCACACGCAGACGGCGGGCGTCAGCCTGACGGCTCAGCAGCCGCTGAACAACATCGTGCGTACGACGATCGAGGCGCTGGCGGGCGTGCTGGGCGGGACGCAGTCGCTGCACACGAACTCCTACGACGAGGCGCTGGCGCTGCCAACCGAGGAGGCGGTCACGATCGCGCTGCGCACCCAGCAGGTGATCGCGCACGAGAGCGGCGTCACCGGCACGGTCGACCCGCTCGGCGGCTCCTACTTCGTGGAGGCGCTGACCGACGAGATGGAGCAGCGCTGCTACGAGTACTTCGCGAAGATCGACGAGCTCGGCGGGATGGTGGAGGCAGTCAAGCGCAACTACCCCCAGCGTGAGATCGCCGACGCGGCCTTCACGCTGCAGCAGGAGATCGACGGCGCCGAACGCGTGGTCGTGGGCGTGAACCGCTTCGTGGCCCAGGACGAGGAGCCGATCCCGACGTTGCGGATCGACCCGGCGCTCGAGCGCAAGCAGCTCGACCGCCTGCAGGGCGCCCGCGCCAAGCGCGACGGGGCCGCGGTCGAGGCCTCGCTGGCCGCGCTGCGCGAGGACGCGGCGCACGCGGAGCGCAACCTGATGGAGCCGCTGCTCGTCTGCGCCCGTGCGCACGCCTCGGAGGGCGAGATCATCGAGTCGCTGCAGCAGGTGTTCGGCGACTACACCGAGACGCCCGTCTTCTGAGCGTGTTCAGAGCTTCGTGAGCCACGGCCGCCTGCGCAAAGGACTGATCCTCGGCGGGATCGTGGTGGCGCTTGGCTGCGCGGCGACGCTGGCGCTGGCCTCGCGCCGGATCAAAGCCGAGCAGGCGGCGTTCCGCGCGCCGACCGCGGCGCGCTGCTACCCGAGCACCTTCAACCGCTCGGCGACGCTGCCGGGCACGAGCCTGGCGGTCTCGCCGCTGCCCGACTCCTACGATGCCTCGGCCCGAACGCAGATCAGCCTGCTGGGCGTGCCGGCGAGCTCGCTGAGCAGCGTCAGCGCGAAGGGCTCGGACAGCGGCTCGCACGACGGTCGGCTGCAGTCCTACTCCCAGGGCGACGGCGCGAGCTTCGTGCCGAGCAAGCCGTTCGAGCCCGGCGAGACGGTGACGGTGCGCGGCAAGCTCAGGGTCGGATCGCGCTCGCAGCGCTTCGCCTTTCACTTCGCGGTCGCGACCCAGGACGTGCTGCCCTACTCGAAACCGTCCTCGCCCTCGGGCCGGGACTACAACGAGAAGCAGCACTTCCGCTCGCGCCCGGACCTCGAACCGCCGGGGATCGTCGTGACGACCCACACGCCCCAGGCCGAACAGGGCGACATCTTCGCGGCGCCCTACACGGGACCGGGCCCGCCGGGGCCGATGATCTTCGACGGCTCGGGCAAGCTCGTGTGGTTCGAACCGCTGCCGAAGGGCGTGGCGGCGGCGACGAACCTGCAGGTGCAGCAGCTCGGCGGGCAGCCGGTGCTGAGCTGGTGGCAGGGCTACATCCCGCCGCAGGGCTTCGGCGAGGGCGAAGAGATCATCGATAACTCCTCCTATCAGCGAATCGGACGCGTGCGCGCGGGCAACGGCTACAAAGCCGACCTGCACGACTTCAAAATCACCCCGCAGGGCACGGCGCTGCTGACGGTGTTCAACCCGATCGACTGCAACCTCTCGGTCGTGGGCGGACCCAGCGGCGGCGCGGTCACCGACAGCGTGTTCGAGGAAATCGACATGCAGACCGGGCTGGTGCGGCGCGAGTGGCACAGCCTGGACCACGTGCCGCTGGGCGACTCCTACAGCCTGGCGACGCACGCGAGCAAAAAGTGGCCGTTCGACTACTTCCACATCAACTCGATCGACCAGCGCGCCGACGGCACGACGCTGATCTCGGCGCGCAACACCTGGTCGATGTATGAGCTGAATACAACCACGGGCCGCCTGCAGAACACGATCGGCGGCCACCACTCGGGCGTGAAGCTCGGGTCCGGTGCCCGCACGGCCTACCAGCACGACGCGAACACGCTCCCGGACGGGACGATCAGCGTGTTCGACAACGGCGCGGTGCCGAAGGTGCACCCGCAGTCGCGCGGCCTGGTGCTGGCCGTGAACCCGCAGAGCGACTCGGCGAGCGTGCTGGCCCAGTACGAGCACAGCCCCTCGCTCTCGTCCGGCAGCCAGGGCAACATCCAAGCGCTGGCCAACGGGGACATGTTCGTCGGATGGGGATCGGAGCCATATTTCTCTGAGTACAGCGCCGGCGGCCAGCTTCTGTTCGATGCGCACATGCACGGCTCATACGAGTCCTACCGCACCTATCGCTTCCCCTGGACCGGCTCCCCCGGCGGCGCCCCGGCGATCGCGGCGAAAGCGGTCTCGGGCGGCCGAGCGAGGGTCTATGCGAGCTGGAACGGCGACACCCGCACGGCGACTTGGCGCCTGCTCGCAGGCAGCTCGGCGCAGACGCTCGCGCCGGTTGCGAGCGTCCCGCGCGAGGGCTTCGAGACGGCGGTCACGACTCCGGCGGCGGCCTCCTACGTGGCGGTGCAGGCGCTCGACGCCTCGGGAGCGGTCCTCGGCAGCTCGCGCACGATACGTGGTTGAGCACACAGCGCTTGACCCTCGGAGACGAGCCGAAGCGAGGCTGGTAGGCTTGGCTCGTTTGGCGTCAAGGAGGGGTTTTCAACCGGCGGGAATGCGGATATGACGGCGCGCAAGGTCAACACGAAGCCCCGCAGCTCCAAATCCGGCAAGCCGAAGGATTCTGCTGACGGCGACAACGGCCCGGCGAAGCGAGGCGAGGCGAACGACGGGCGCGAGGCCGCGCGCTATCGCCGCCTGCCGACGGGGGCGCACGGGCTGACGCGCGAGCAGGTCGAGCGTGACCAGCGCGAGCGGCTGCGCTCGGCGATGATCGAGCTGATCGCCGAGCGCGGCTATCCGGCGGTGCGGATCCTCGACCTGACGCAGCTCGCACACGTCTCGCGCCCGACCTTCTACAACCTCTACGCGGACAAGGAAGAGCTGCTGCTGAGCGCCTACGAGGACATCGCGGGGCGCACGACGGTACGCGTGGCGGAGGCCTTCAAGGAAGGGGCCTCGACGGATGAGAGCCTGCTGCTGGCGCTGCAGGCGTTCGCGGAGCTGGCGGCGCGCGAGCCCGCGGCGATGACGCTGGCGCTGCTGGGAACCTTCGGCGCGGGGCCGCGCGCCTTGGAGCGGCGCAATCACACGATCACGGCGCTCGAGCAGACGGTCAGCGCGGGCCGCGCGCACACCTGGAGCGAACAGCCGCGCGATCTGACGGTGAAGTTCCTGATCGGCGGCATCCGCGAGGTGTCGGCGACACGCCTGCGCCAGGGGCGTGCGCAGGAGCTGCCGGAGCTGTCCTTGGAATTGAGCGCGTGGGCGGGCGTGTATCCGCAGGATCTGCCGCTGGGCCTGGAGGGTCCGCGCCGCGTGCAGCGCCGCGCCTCGGGCGAGGAGCCGGCGTCGAGCGCGATGCGCGGGGGCCGCGCCCGTGCCGAGGGGCGCCTGCCGAGTGGGCGCCACGATCTGGCGCGCGAGGAGGTCGTGAAAAGCCAGCGCGAACGGATCGTCGACGCGACGGCGGCGATCGTGGCGGAGAAGGGCTTTGCGGGGCTGACGATCCCGGAGATCGCTTCGCGCGCGAACGTCTCGCACGAGACTTTCTACGAGATGTACCCGACCAAGCACGACGCCTTCCTGGGCGCGCAGAAGGTGGGGCTGCACCAGGCGCTGCAGATCACCTCCGAGGCATACGACACGCGCGCGGCAGACTGGCCCGAGAGCGTGGCGGCGGGCCTGCACGCGCTGATGGACTTCGTCTGCTCGGAGCCCTCGCACGCGCACCTGACGCTGGTCGACACCTTCGGCGCGAGCCCTCAGGCGATCGAGATCCGGGAGAGCGCACTGGAGGCGTTCACGGCCCATCTGCGCCCTGGCATGGAGCACGCCCCGGCCGACGTGGAGGTGCTCGACATCGCGCCGGAGGCGGTGGCCGGGGGAATCTGGCAGATCCTGCACCACTACATCGAGCACGAGCGCCTGCCCGAGCTGTGCGACGCGGCGCCGCAGCTGATCTACCTGACGCTGAGCCCGTTCGTGGGGCCGGAGCGCGCCGCGGAGGCGGCGCGCCTGCCGGCGTCGGCAATCGGCTCGGGCTAGGCGCCCGAGCCGACCGAGCTGCTAGACGGCGGGCTCCTTCAGAGCGGCGCCGTGCAGGCCGTGATCGGGGCGCTCGCGGTCCTCCCACCAGGAATTGACGATCTCCAGCGCACCGCCGGTGATCCCCTCGCGGAAGGAGCTCGTGTCGTTCAGGCGCGGCAGCGGGTCCTCGGGAACCTCGACCTCGAGGAACTCGCACAGCGGCTCCCAGCCTTCGGCGGGGTTCCAGACGAGCAACCGCTCGGCGGGGATCGTCGCCTTGACCTCGTCGTTCCAGCGGTTCATCGCGGCGGCGAGGCCATCGTCTGAGAAGTGCTCACCGGCCATCGCGCCGGTTTCGGGGTCCCAGTTGAACTTCGTCATCAGGTCGAGGTAGCGGCGCCACAGCGGGTCGAGCACGGCGCGCGCATCGGAGACGTGGCGCATCACGGAGTCGGCGTGGAACAGGCCCCAGACGGTTCCGCGCATGCTGCGCACCCAGCCCTCGGCCTCGCGCACGCTGAGCAGCACCTTGGCCTCGGGGTAGTAGTCGGCGAGCTGCTTGTACCAGCGCGCCGAGGGCCAGTCGACGGTCGACTTCGCGCCGCCCTCGCCGCTGCCGAAGATCGCCTCCCAGTCGGGGTTGCCGTCCTGCACGGCTTCCCACAGCGGCAGCCCCGTCTCGAGGTCCATGAGCAGGTCGCGCATGTGGTAGCAGGGGCAGAAGTCGAGCTGTTCCAGCGCGAACATCTGCGTCGTCGTGGCGGTGCGCGGAAGTCCAGCGCCAATCAGCTTCATGTCTAGCCCCTTCTGTCCGGGTTCAGGTTCACTGCTCGCTCAGCGCAGCCGCGCCGAGCACAACTGCCGAGACCGCCGTACCGCTCACGAGCGCGCTCGTGAGCTTCGGCAGGTATCCGCGACGTCCCCCGGCGATCCCCGCCAGGACATCGGACACGTCACACGCGAGACCGGCGATCAGCCATTGCCTGCGGGCCTGACCCTCGGCGCCGAGGGCGCCCCAGGCGAGCGCGACATCGCGCGCGCCGAACAGCCTGGCCAGGTAAGGCGACTGCGGATTTGCCTCGGCGTCCAACCCGAACAGCCTTCCGGCAAGTCGCGGGGTGGTCCACGAGGCGAGGCCAACCATCAGTCTCAAGCCGGCCAGAAGGCCGACGGCGTTGTCTTTCTTCACACCTCCGAGACTACCGGAACGATTTCCCGTTGATTCCGGCAAAATCCCCATTTGCAGGGCTTTCTCGGGTTTTCTTCGATAATTATTAATTGATTTGGATGCTCGGCGGCGGCTCGGGCGTTTCCGAGTGGTGTTAATCGCCGGTCGCAGCCGCTGGCGGTCCGGCCTGCGGTGCGAAGGGCAGCGCGGCCCCGAAGCTGACCTCCAGCCGCGCGCCGCCGCCCGCGGCGTTCGCGGCACGCGCGTAGCCGCCATGGGCCTCGGCGGCCTGTCGCACGATCGCGAGGCCGAGGCCGGAGCCGGGCAGCTTGCGAGCGCTCGCGGAGCGATAGAAGCGCTCGAACACCTTTTCGAGATCGGCCTCGGCGAAGCCGGGGCCGTGGTCGCGCACGCAGAGCACGCCCTCGCGCAGCGTCAGCTCGATCGTGCCGCCGGGCGGGCTCCACTTGCGTGCGTTGTCGAGCAGGTTCGAGATCGCGCGGTTGATGCGGTCGGCTTCGCCGCGCACGACCGTCGGCGCGAGCTCGAGCTCGAACTGGAGGTCGCCGCGCCTGCGGGTGCGAGCGACGGCTTCGGCGACGAGCTCGTCCAGACGCACGTCCTCGCGCTCGGCGGGCGCGCGCGAGCCGCGCGCGAGCTCGACCACGTCGCCGACGAGCGTGGTGAGCTCATCGAGCTCGTCGACGATGTCGGCGCGCAGGCGCTGCTGCTCGCCCACCGGCAGCCGGTGGGCGTCCTCGAGCGTCTGGATGTTCGCGCGCAGCGAGGCGATCGGCGTGCGCAGCTCGTGGCTTGCGTCGGCGATCAGGCGGCGCTGGGAGGCGAGCGAGCGCTGCAGCGCGTCGAGCGTGGTGTTGAAGCTCGTGGCGAGCCGCTCGAGCTCTTCGCCGCCGCTGACGTCGAGGCGCTCGGAGAGGTCGAGCTCTCCGGCGAGCGACTCGGTGCGACGCGTGAAACGGGCGATCGGCGCGAGCGCCGTGCGCGCCACGAAGGCGCCGAGCACCGCGGCGATCGCGATCCCGCTGATGCCCACGATCAGCAGGATCAGGAGAATCCGGTGCAGCTCGTGATCGACCTCGGTCAGCGGTCGCGCGATCATCACCGCGCCGCGGGTGCCGAGCCCCCCCGGGACCGACGTGGTGTCGGGGCTCGCGCCGGGGGTCGATCCCGGCGGTTGCGAGCTGTCGCCGCCGGAGCCGCCGGCGACTGCCTTCGAGCTGCCGCCGCTCGCGTTCGAGCCGCCGGTCGCGCCGCCGGAGCCGCCGCCGGCCCGGGCGGGCACGCCGGGGGTGCCGAGCGTGAGCACGCGCAGATGCGTGCCCTTGACGGTGCGGTCCGTGAGCGTGCTGCCGTGCCCGCTCGCGGCGATCTGACGGTCGCGGGAGTCGGGGGGAATCTGCGGCGTGGAACCCTGCCCGCCGGGCGCGTCGACGGCGCCCTTGGCGGAGACGAACTGCACGTAGCCCGCCGCGCCGCCGAAGCGGCCGGGCTGCACCGATTTCGGCAGCGGCCCCTGACCGTTCGCGCGGGTGCGGGCGCGCAGCACGGGGCCGACGCCGCCGGGGAAGGCGCCCGCGGCCAGCGGCGCCACGCGGACGAACTCCTGCGCGCGCTGCGTCAAGGATTGATCGATCTGCCCGCGCAGGTCCGAGCGCACGGCGAGGTAGATCGCAACTGCGGCCGCGAGCACCGCCAGCGCGACGGCGACGCCGCCGGCGGCGGCGATGCGCAGCCGCAGGCTCACGGCTCGCGCATCACGTAGCCGACGCCGCGCACGGTATGGATCAGATCGCGCGCGCCGATCTCCTGCAGCTTGCGCCGCAGATAGCCGACGTAGACGCGCAGCGCGTTTGAGGCGGCGCCGAAGTCATAGCCCCAGACACGGTCGTAGATAACGCTGTGGGGGAGCACCTGGCGCGGGTTGCGCAGGAACAGCTCGAGCAGCTGGTACTCGGTGCGGGTCAGCTCGGCGACCTGGCCGTCGACGCTGGCGCCGTGGCGGGAGCGGTCGAGGTGGACCTCGGCGAAGGACAGGTCGTCGGGGTCACCCTCGGGACCGGAGCGGCGCAACAGCGCGCGCAATCGCGCCTTCAGCTCGTCGACGTCGAACGGCTTGACGAGGTAGTCGTCGGCGCCGGCGTCGAGCCCCGCGACCCGGTCTGAGACCTCGACGCGGGCGGTCAGCATCAGGATCGGCACGCGGTTGCCGAGCCGTCGCAGGCGCTCGCAGACTTCGAGCCCGTCGATGTCGGGCATGCCGATGTCGAGCACGACCGCATCGGGCACCGACTGCACGACGGCCTCGATCGCCTCGGCGCCGCCCTCCGCGGTCTGCACCTCATAGCCGCCGAGCGTCAGCACCCGCCGCAGCGCATCGCGCACGGCGCGGTCGTCATCCACGACGAGAACCCTCATGTTCGGATTGTTGCGCACCGTCCGCGCGCGGACCGGCGGCGGGGGCCGACTCCTACGATCCTCTTACAGCTACGGTTCGCCCCCCGGCCGGACTTGGAGGCGACGATGGGCCAACGACGCGCAGCGAAGGACCCGAAGCCCGCCACGAGCGGCGACGCCCCGCCGCAGGACCCCTCGGCGCTGGAGCGCAAGCACCTGACCTTGCACGGCAATCGGGTCGCATACCGGCAGGCGGGCAGCGGCCCGGTGGTCGTGCTGATCCACGGGATCACCTCGAACTCGGCGACCTGGAAGCGCGTGCTGCCCGCGCTCGCGCGCCACTACACCGTGATCGCGCCCGACCTCGCGGGTCACGGCGACTCGGCCAAGCCGAAGGGCGACTACTCGCTCGGCGCCCACGCCAGCGGGGTGCGTGACCTGCTGCTGGCGCTTGGGCACGAGCGCGCGAGCATCGTGGGCCACTCGCTGGGCGGCGGCATCGCGCTGCAGTTCTCCTACCAGTTCCCCGAGCGCTGCGAGCGGCTCGTGCTCGTGGACAGCGGCGGGCTCGGGCGCGACGTCAACCTGCTGCTGCGCGCCGCGACGCTGCCCGGCTCGGAATTCGTGCTGCCGCTGCTGGCGGCGGCGCGGCTGCTCGACGCGGGCCAGGCCGCGGGACGACTGCTCGGGCGCTTCGGCCTACGCGCCCGCACCGATCTGGAGGAGATAGCCCGCGGGCACGCGACGCTGTCGGACGCCGAGACTCGCGCCGCGTTCGTCCACACGCTGCGCTCGGTGGTCGAGCCGGGGGGACAGCGCGTCGACGCCTCCAACCGCCTGTATCTCGCCGAGCGCATCCCGTTCCTGCTGATGTGGGGCGAGCACGACTCGATCATCCCCGTGGAGCACGGGCGGATCGCGCACGAGCACGTCCCCGGCAGTCGCCTGGAGGTGTTCTCGGCCTCGGGCCACTTCCCCCAGCTCGATGAGCCCGAGCGCTTCATCGAGGTGCTCGTGGACTTCATCGAGCAGACCGAGCCCGCGGCGGTCGACGCGCAGGAGTGGCGTCGGCTGCTCGAGGATCGCTAAGCGTCGCGGCGCGCACGACCGGCGAGCGACCGCCCGGCCTCGAACGCCGGGCGCTCAGCGGCCGAGCCGAGTGAGATCGTCGTCGTCGACCGCGGTCGACTCGACGTCGGCGGGGCGCGCGCCGCGCCCGCCCGGGGCGAAGCGTCCACCGCGCGCGGCGAAGCGCATCACGCGACCGGCGTAGCGTCGCGAGATCCAGCGGCGCGTGAGGCTCCTGCCGGGCGGGAGCAGCAGCAGCGCGCCGAGCGCGCCGGTCACGAACCCCGGCAGTGCGAGCAGCGCGGCCCCGAGGAACCCGAGCGCGTGGTCGAGCGCGGAGCGGCTGGGCGCGCGGCGCTCGGAGACCGCGAGCGAGACCTGCTCGATCGTGGCCCGCCCCTCGACGCGCAGGAGCCGTGCGCCGAGCAGCGAGGCGCCGAGCAGCAGCACTAGCGCGAGCAGCCAGCCGATCGCGTGGCCGACCTCGACGAAGACGAACACCTCCAGCACGGGCACCGCGATCAGGAGCAGCAGGAACATCCAGCACTGAGCCTAGGCGCCCGCGGCGCCGGACCCGCCGGATGCGGCGTGGCTTGGCCTAGTCGGCCCGCACGTCGAGCACGACCTTGCCGGTCGCGCGCCGCTGATCGATCGCGTGCAGCGCCTCGGCGGCGCGCTCGAGCCCGAAGCGCGCGCCGACGATCGGGCGCACGAAGCCGTCGTCGATCATCTTCTCGATCGCGGCGCCGATCTCGCGGTTGACCTCGGGCTTGTTCATCACGTAGGCGCCCCAGCCCGCGCCGATCACCTCGGTGTTGCCAAGCAGCAGCCGGTTGACTTTGACTTCGGGGATCGAGCCGCCGGTGAAGCCGACCACGACGAGCCGTCCGCCCTCGCGCAGCGAGCGCAGGCTGTCGGTGAAGCGGTCGCCGCCGACCGGGTCGAGCACCATGTTCACGCCGCCGCCCGAGAGCTCCTTGACCTGGTCCTTCCAGCCCTCGCCGAGCAGCACGACCTGATCGGCGCCGGCCTCGCGGGCGACCTCGCCCTTCTGCTCGCTGGAGACCAGCGCGATCGTGCCGGCGCCGAGCGCCTTGGCGACCTGCAGCACGGCGGTGCCGACGCCGCCCGCGGCCCCGTGCACGAGCACGCTCTCCCCGGCGGTGAGGCGCCCGCGGGTGAGCAGGCAGAAGTAGGCGGTGTGGTAGTTGAGGATCAGGCTCGCGCCCTGCGCGAAGTCGAGCGCGTCGGGCAGCGGAAAGCTGAAGTACTCCGGCGCGACCACGGTCTCGGCGAAGCCGCCCAGCGCGCAGAAGGCGGCGACGCGGTCACCGGGCTTGACTGCAGCGCCGTCGGGCGCGCTGCGCACGATGCCCGCGACCTCGCTGCCGGGGACGAACGGAAGCGGCGGTTTGACCTGATACATGCCGCGCGTCTGCAGGACCTCGGGGAAGGACACGCCCGCGGCGTGCACGTCCACGAGCACGCCCTCACCGGGGGTAAGCATGTGCGAGGGCTCGGGCTCGTCGATCTCGACCACGCGCAGCGCGGTGTCGGGACCGGTTTCCTCGACGATCTGGATCGCTTTCATGCTGCGATTATGTCCGAAGGTGGAGGCTCACGACACGCCGACCGAGAGAGGGCATGAGATGGCGAAGGTTCTATGTGTGCTTTATGACGACCCGATCGACGGCTACCCGCCGTCCTACGCGCGTGACGACGTGCCGAAGATCGAGCGCTACTTCGACGGGCAGACCGCGCCGACGCCGCAGGCGATCGACTTCACGCCCGGCGAGCTGCTCGGCAGCGTCTCGGGCGAGCTGGGGCTGCGCAAGTTCCTCGAGGACCGCAGACACACGCTGGTGGTGACCTCCGACAAGGACGGGCCCGACTCGACCTTCGAGCGCGAGCTGCCCGACGCGGAGGTGGTGATCTCCCAGCCGTTCTGGCCCGCCTATCTGACGGCGGAGCGGATCGCGAAGGCACCCGCGCTGAAGCTCGCGCTGACGGCGGGGATCGGCTCGGACCACGTCGACCTGCAGGCGGCGATCGCGAGCGGCCTGACGGTGGCCGAGGTGACCTACTCGAACAGCATCAGCGTCGCCGAGCACGTCGTGATGATGATTCTGGGCCTGGTCCGCAACTACATCCCCTCCCATGAGGTGGTGGTCGACGGCGGCTGGAACATCGCCGACTGCGCCGCGCGCTCCTATGACCTGGAGGGCATGCAGGTGGGCACGGTCGCGGCGGGCAGGATCGGCACGGCGGTGCTGCGGCGCCTGAAGCCGTTCGAGGTGGGCCTGCACTACACCGACCGGCACCGGCTCCCGAGCGAGGTCGAGCAGGAACTGGGCCTGACCTTCCACGAGGACGCCTCCTCGATGGTCGGGGTGTGCGACGTGGTGACGATCAACGCTCCGCTGCACCCCGAGACCGAGAACCTGTTCGACGAGCGGATGCTCTCGAAGATGAAGCGCGGCGCCTACCTGATCAACACCGCCCGGGGGAAGATCTGCGATCGCGACGCGGTCGCTCGCGCCTGCGAGAGCGGACAGCTCGCGGGCTACGCGGGCGACGTCTGGTTCCCGCAACCAGCTCCCAAGGACCACCCCTGGCGCTCGATGCCCCATCACGGGATGACGCCACACATCTCGGGCACGAGCCTCTCGGCGCAGGCGCGCTACGCGGCGGGCACGCGCGAGATCCTGGAGTGCCACTTCGAGGGTCGGCCGATCCGCGAGGAGTACCTGATCGTCGACGGCGGCGCGCTCGCGGGCGCGGGCGCGCACGCCTACAGCGAGGGCGACGCCACGGGCGGCTCCGACGAGGCGGCGCGGTTCCGCTCGACCTGAGCGCCCGCCCCGGCGAAGCCCGAGAGCCGAGCCACCGTCACGATCCGCTGCGGCTCGAACACGCGGTGGGAGCCGTCGTCATAGACGACGGCTCCGCCGTGCGGCAGATGCCCGTGCGCGGCCTGCGGTCCCGCGAGCAGCGCGGCCTTCGCCCTGACCTCGGCCTCGAGCGCGCTCGGCGCGAGCGCCGTCACCTGGACGATGCCCGTGAAAGCGGGCGCGCCCGTGGCGGGGTCGAGCAGGTGATGCGCGGGGCGGCCCGCGTGGTCCAGCCAGCTGCGACGCGTGATGCCGCTGGTCGCCACGCAGGCGTCGATCAGCTCGAACGTGTGCAGGGTCTGACCGCGGAACGGGCATTCGACGTGGATCGGGCGCACGAGCCCGGCCGCGCCGCCGAGCGCGAGGTCGCCCGCGCAGTCGACCGCGAAGGCGTCGTGGCGCGAGAGGCGCTCGGCGAGCAGATCGGCGAACAGGCCCTTGGCCAGACCGCCGCCGTCGATCCGCAGGCCGGGCGGCCGCACGATCAGACCGGCGCGCGCGTCGACATGCACCTCGCGCCAGCGTCCCGCCGCGGAGCGAGCGGGTTTGCGCGCCGGGGCCAGCGCGAGTGCGAGCGCCGGCGAGAGCGGCTCGCCCAGGTCCTCGGCGTAGCCCGCGATCTCGATCTCCTCGGCGAGCGTCGCGTCGACCAGACCGCCCGAGAGCTCGCCCGCCGGCCGCACCGACGCCGCCAGCCGCACGAGCAGCCTGCTCGCGGGCACCTCGCGGCGCGGCTCCTCGTTCAACATCGAGAGCTCGCTGTCGGGCAGGAAGCGCGAGAAGCGCCGATGCCAGTCCAGCAGCGAGCGACGGGCGTCGAGCGCGGCCTCGCTCGCCGAGCAGACGCCGTCGGCGCCGCTCACCAGCACCGCGCAGGAGCCGCCGAAGCAGGGAAAGCGCTCGATCTGCTCGGCGGGCGCGCTCATGACTGCGAGGTCGTCATCGGGCTCGTGGCTTCGCTGCCCTGCGAGGCGCTTTCGCCGCTGGATTCGCTCGTCTGCTCCGATTCAATGTCTTCGGCTTCGACCGCTGTCGATTCGACTTCGGCTTCGCTCGATTGCGTGCTGCTTTCGGTGCTCGATTCGGAGGTGCTCGATTCGGTGCCGGAGGACTTGTGCGTGGCCGAGGTGGCACTTGCTTTGGCGGAGTGCGAGAGGGCGGGGTCGTGCCCGGAGGCGAGCTGTACGTAGACGACCAGGAACAGCGTCACGAACAGCGCCGCGGCGCCCGCGGCGACCGACCGTCGGATGCGGCGCACGCGGCGGCGGAGCCGGGCGCGGCGACCTGCGGCGAGGTCCCTGGCCTCGCGCGGGCTCATCGCGCGGCCCCGATGCGCCGCGGGCCGGCGGCGGCAGGGGAGGCCACCGCGGGCGCGGCCGTCGAAGCCCTCGCCCAGCGCGCTACCAGCAGCGCGAGCGCGGGCAGCACGGCGATCGCGGTCATCGCCAGGAACCAGGCCTGCCCCGCGTCGGTGCCCTCGCCGAGCGAGTGCGCCAGGCCCAGGACCCAGGCCAGCCCGCTGAAGCGGTGCAGCATGCGCCAGCGCTGCACGCCGATCCGCCCGCGTACGTAATAGGAGAGCCCGAGCGCGAGCATCGCCCAGAAGGCGACGATCCCGATCGTCGTCCACAGCGTCTCGTAGCCGCTGAGAAAGGGGACCGTCAGCTCCCCGATGCTGGGCTTCAGGAAGCCGTCGCCGAGCAGCGTCAGCACGTGCACGACCAGCGCGACGATCGTCGCGAGCGACAGCGCCTCGTGGGCCACGCGCAGATCGGAGGCGCGGCCCTTGAGCAGGCGCATGCTGCCCGACAGGCCGAGGCAGACCGACACGCTGGAGAGCAGCAGCGCCGCGCTGCCCGCGGCGCGGCTGGCGATCCAATAGATGTGCGGAGCCACCGCGGTTGCCTCGATGCCGGCCAGACGTGCGCTCATGCGAGCGAGTATCGGGCGCGACCCTTAGCGCTCGGTGTGGCGAACCTCAGAGATTTCTTACGCAGCCGCGGCGAGCGCGGGCGCGTCGGCGCGCACCCAGGTCACGGCGCCCATCGCGGCCGCGAGCAGCAGCACCGAGGGCCAGGCGCCGATCGCCAGCGCCAGTAGATGCGAGGCGACGAACGCGGCCAGACCCGTGCAGCCGAGCGTCGCCGCGGTGCGCGCGTCGTTGCGGCGCAGCCACTCGCGCACGCACCACAGCCCGCCCGCCGCGAGCACCAGCCCGCCGAGCGGACGCGAGCCGCTGCCGACCGCGACGGCGTAGCCCGCGATCAGTGAGCCTGCCGCCACGGGTGCGGTCGGCAGTTGACGAGCCGTCGGGGTGGGCCGTGCGTAGCTCACTTGGCGCAGCGTAGCGCGGCTCGGGCGGTGCGCGACCGCGCCGAGCTCGCGGCGCTCGTCTCGCGCGGGGCCCCGCCGAGGCTTAGCGGTCGCTCTCCAGGCGGTGCAGCGCCGCCTGGTCGAGCGCCGCGCCGTGGCGCGGTGTCGCGACGGCTTCGGGCAGCTCGACGTGCAGCCGCGTGGCGCCGTCGAGCCAGGCGGTCGCCTCCAGCAGCGTGTAGCTGAGCACGTGCCCGCCGCGCGTGCGGGTCTCGTCGATGAAGTGCAGGTGCGCGCCGACCATCTCGATCCCGTCGAGCGCGTCGGGGAAGCAGAAGCCCATCATCGTGCCGCTCACCTCGCCCAGCGCGCTGACCTGCTGCTGCTCGATCACCTCGGCCAGCGGCCGGTAGGGCCTCGCCTGACGCGGCACCGAGCGCACGTGCACCTCCGCGAAGCGGCCGTCGATCCGAACCGCGGTCGGGCGCTCGGCCTTCGTGACGTGCTCGCCGAGATGCGCTTCGAGCTCTGACTCGCCGAACGGCCCGCGCAGGCTCAGCGGCCGCTCGGGCGAGAACGGTACGACCACGGCATAGGGCGTCCGCGCCGAGGGCTCGGGCCGCTCCAGCGTGCAGTCGAGCCTGGCCTTCCAGACCTCGCCGTCGAGCACGATCAGCTCGCCGTCGAGGCCGTTCAGCGTGCCGAGGCCGAGGTCGCCGTGCTCGAGGATCTCCGCGAGCGTGACGTCGCCGTCGTAGTCGCCCGCGAGCAGCGCCTGCACGGTCGAGGTCTGAAACAGCTCGTGCTCGGGGTGCGCGGCCGTCAGCTCGGCGTGGCGCAGCAGCTCGACGTGCAGCGCGCCGAGGAACTCGAGCTCGCTCACCGCCTGGCGCTCATCCGGCCGCTTCGGCCTCGCGGCCGGTCGCCAGGCGCGAGCGCAGCGGCCCCGCGCCCATGCGCCGCAGCGCCAGCAGACCCAGCAGCGCGACCAGCAGGCAGGTGACCCCGCCGAGGCCCAGACCCGCGCGCGCGCCCGCCATCGCCATCGCCCAGCCGACGATCGGGCCGCCGATCGGGGTCGAGCCCTGGAAGGCCACGAACCACAGCGACATCACGCGCCCGCGCATGTTCGGTGCCGCGGTCAGCTGCAGCGTCGAGTTGCCGGTCGACATGAACGAGATGCTCGCAGCTCCCGCCAACGTCAGCGCGACGATCTCGACCGGCAGGCTCGGCGCGAGCGAGGCGAACAGCAGCACGACGCCGAAGCAGCTTGCCGCCAGCACCAGCGGCGGCAGGCCGGTACGACCCCGGTTCGCCACGAACAGGCCGCCCACCACCGCGCCGACGCCCATCGCCGCGGTCATGAAGCCATAGGCCGTCGCGCCTGCGTGCAGCCCCTGGCGCGCCATCACCGGCAGCGTCACTTGGAACTCGTAGGCGAGCGCGCCCGCGAGCGCCATCATCAGCAGCGGCACGCCCAGCTCGGGGGTGTGCCTGACGTAGCGCAAGCCCTCGCGCAACTGACCCGGCTTGCGCGGGTTCGGCGGGCTCGGCGCGAGCGCCGTGCGGTCGAGCATCGTCAGCGAGGCGACCACCGCGACGAAGCTTGCGGCGTTCACCAGGAAGCAGACGCCCTCGCCGACCGTCGCGATCAACACGCCCGCGACCGCCGGGCCGATCACGCGGGCGACGTTCACCAGCACCGAGTTGAGGCTGACCGCGTTGCGCAGGCTCTCGGGACCCACCATCTCGAGCATGAACGATTGGCGCGCAGGGTTCTCGAAGGCGTTGTTCAGGCCGAGCAGCGCGGCCAGCACGCCGATCTCCCACAGGCGCACCGCCCCGGTCACCGTCAACACGCCGAGCACCAGCGCCTGCACCCCCATCGCGATCTGCAGCGCGATCATCAGGCGCAGCTTGTCGACGCGATCGGCGATCACGCCGCCGTAGGGGCCGAGCAGCAGCACCGGCAGCGTCTGCAGCGCCACGATCAGCCCCAGCGTCGTCGAGGAGCCCGTGATCGTCAGCACCAGCCACGACTGCGCCGCCATCTGCATCCAGGTGCCGACCAGCGAGATCGACTGCCCGCCGATGTAGCGGCGGTAGTTCGGCACCGCCAGCGCCGCGAAGGTCACGCGCCCGATACCGCGCAGCCGCGTCACGGCCTGCCTCCCGGCAGCCGGTCGGCCAGCTCCTCGAGCACCGGCAGCGCCCGCCACAGCGCCGCGCGCTGAGCCTCGTCCAGCTCGCGCACGTGGGCGCCGAGCGCCTCGGCGCGCTCGCGATGGATGCGTTCGCGCGTGCGCCGCCCCGACGCGGTGCCCTGCACCAGCGCGGCGCGGCCGTCCTCCGGATCGGGCAGGCGCCGGATCAGGCCCGCTTCGCCGAGCTGCGCCACGATGCGCGAGAGCATCGTCGGATTCAGCTGCTCGATCTCCGCCAGCTCGGAGAGCCGCAGGGGGCCGAGCCGCACGACCGTGAACAGGACCGAGATCTGCGAGGCCGTCAGCCCCGAGCCCGCGCGCGTCGGGCGCAGGCGCCGGGAGAGACGGCCAAGCACCATCCGCAGCCGCGCCGTGTCCTCGGCGTCGAGCTCGGGGTTCGCTGCGGGCGCTGTTCGAGACGCGGCCAAGGCGGGCTCCTATCAATAAATACTTGCTTGCCAGCAAGCATTATAGAAGCCCGGCCGTGTCTCCAGTGGCGCTCCGGTCCGCGTCAGGCCGGCTTGCGCGCCCGGAAGCTGAACGAGCGCCCGCCGCGACGGATCTGAAGCTCCGCGAGCCCCGCCTGCTCCAGGCGCTGCGGCAGACCGTCGGGGCCGACGGGGACCAGCGTGTCGCCGACGTGCAGCAGCCGAAACAGCAGCCCCGTGCCGAGGCTGTCGGTGCCCGCAAACACGCCGCCCGGGCGCAGCACGCGCGCGGCCTGCGCCATCAGCCGATCCTGCGCCTGCGGCGAGGGCAGGTGGTGGAGCATCGTGAAGCAGACCACCGCCGAGAAGCGCCCGTCGGCGAAGGGCATATCGGTCGCGTCCCCCTGCACGACCGTCACATCCGAGGGCAGCTCACTGCGCAGGCGCTCGCAGTAGTGCGGCTCGAGCTCGAGCACCGTCAGCGCGCCGGGGCGTTTCGCCAGCACCTTCGTGGTCGCGCCGAAGCCCGGGCCGATCTCCAGCACCTCATCGCCCAGCTCGAGCTTCGACAGGCTCCAGGGGAGCAGCTCGGACTCGACCTTGTGCCCCCACCAACTCGACGAGCAGATCACGCCATGCATGCGGTTCATTGCTAAGGGACTGTAGCCACGCCGAGCTGCTCGCGGGCGAGGCGCGCGTTGTCCTCGCGCAGCTTCAGCGCCACGGCGCCGAGCACGATCAGGCCCCCGACCACGGTCGTGACGTTCGGCTTTTCCGAGGTGCCGAGCCAGCCCCATGCGGCGCCCAGCACCGACTCCAGCAGCAGGATCAGCCCCATCGCCGCCGCCGGGATCAGGCGTGCGCCCATCGTGAAGAACACCAGCCCGAAGCCCTGCTGGCCGAGCCCCAGCAGCGCCAGCCAGCCGATGTCCCCCGTGTGCAGCTGCCCGACGTGCACGAACGGCAGGCCGAAGACGATCAGCAGCAGCTGCGCCAGCGCGGTCGCGGGCGTCATCGAGAGGTGGCGGTGGCGGCGCGCGACCACGATCACCACCGCGAAGGACAGCGGCGAGAGGAACGCCATCAGCTCGCCCAGCGCGTTGCCGCCCGAGGGGATGCCGACCATCACCGCGATCCCCACCACCGCCAGGACCATCGCCCCCCAGGTGCGCGCCGACAGCGGCTCGTGCAGCGTCCAGAAGGCGAACAGTCCCGCGAGGATCGGCGTGATCGCCTGGATCACCAGCACGTGCGCGACGCTCGTGTGGTTCAGCGCCACGATGAACGTCGCCGACGCCGCGGCAATCCCCGCCGCCACGAGCAGACCCGCCCCGCTCAGCACCGAGCGCAGCGCCGCCCGCAGCTCGACGCCTTCGCCGAAGCGCACGAACCCCAGCACCGCCGCGCAGGCGAAGATCGCGCGTCCGACGATCTGGTCTGCGGCGCCCGCGTGGATCTGGCGCTGCAGGATGCCGCCCGTCGACCAGGCCAGCGCCGCCGCGAGCGCGTACGCCTGCCCGCGGCGATGGTCCGAGCGCTCGTTCATCCAGGCGCCATGCTCAGCTCACGAGGGCGCCGTCGACCAGGCCTCGGCCTGGCGCAGGGCGCTCTGCAGTGCCAGCTCGAAGGCGGCCTCGACGCGCGCGCGGTCGTCGGTCGCGAGCGCGTCGAGCACCAGGCCGCGCCACTGCGCCAGCAGCAGCGTCGCGTGCGCGGGGGCCTCTTGCGGCGGGCAGCCCAGCTTCACGACGTTCGCCGTGATCAGCTCGACCCTGTGGGAGATCGAACGTGCGACCGCGGGCGCGTAATCGCGGTCCGCGTACAGGCTCTGGCCCAGCACCTCCACGAACAGGCGCACGTCGCGCCGGCCCGCGGGCGAGCTCAGGTGCGCCCACAACGCGCGAAAGCGCGCCTCCAGGTCGAGCCCGGGGTCGGGCGTGCCGTCGGTGTAGACGCCCGGCGGCATGAACGTGCGTTCCAGCAGGTGCTCCACGATCTCGGCCACCAGTTGCTCCTTGGAGCCGAAGTGGTGCTGAAGCGTCACATGGCTGACGCCCACCGCCTCGCCGATCCGCCTCAGCGAGAGGTTCGCGACCCCCTGCTCGAGCACGTAGTCGCCCACCGCATCGAGCAGCTCCCCCCGCCGGTGCTGGTAGCGCAACCGACGTCCATCGACTCGCTCTCCCATCCCGCCTCAAGCATAGACCGCACCCCTGGCGCCTCACGCGGGGTCGCGCAGCCCGCGCCGGACGCTTCCACAGTCGCCCGGTCCGGCCTGTGGAGGGCTCCCACGCCCTCCCTAGCCCCCTGCGGCGGTGGGCCCGCGGCTCGAGGCGCGAGACCTACTTCTTCTATTGATTAATAAATCGATCTCAGAGCGGCGTGCTCAGACCGATCGCCACGTGAAACGGGCATCTCGCTCGGCGTCTGTCCCGCCCGCATGATCGCCTCGCGGCGTCAGTCCGCGTCGAGCACGCCGATGCCCAGCTCGGCCGCGAGCGCGCCCGCCAGCTCGACGATCCCCGGCCATTCGATCGCCGCGCCGCGCAGGCCCGCGATGCCCTGCAGCTCGCTCAGGTCGCTGCGGCGGAACTCGCAGCGGCGCATCCGCGCGCCGCGAAAGTCCGCCCCCGTCAGCTCGCAGCCCGTGAAGCGAACCCGCTCCAGCTGCGCGTCGAGAAAGTCGCTCTGGACCAGCAGGCAGTCCTCGAAGTCGACGCGTGTCAGCTGCGAGAAGCCGAACGAGGCCAGGTCCACGCGACAGCCGCGCAGCGTCACATCGCTCAGCGTCGCCTCCGAGAAGACCGTGCCCGTGAGGCGGCTGGCCTCGATGCTCAGCTTCTCCAGGCGAGCGCCGCGCGCCTGCATGTTCGCGAGGTTGCAGCCGCTCAGCGCGCAGTGCGTCATCGCCAGGTGCTCCAGGCGCGCGCCCGACAGGTCCACGTCCGCGAGCCTCGCCCCTTTGATCGAGACGCCCCGCGCCTGCGCGTCCGCGAGCTGAACCTCCACGAGCTCGACCTCCGCGAGGCTCGCGTCGTGCGCGAGCGCCACCGACGCAAGCCGCTCCAGCTCCAAGGGGAGCTCTGGCTCTGCGGGCGAGGGGTCCGCGAACGGCACGCGGCGCGATCCTATCCAGCCTGCGCAGTGCACAATGGGCGGATGGCCGACCACGCCAAGCCGCTGCGCGAGCAGGACCTCGCGCCCGACCCGCTGAGCCAGTTCGCCGCCTGGTACCGCGAGGTCGAGGCGACCGATCTGCGCCTGCCCGAAGCCGTCGCGCTCGCCACCGCCTCGGCCGAGGGCGCGCCCTCGCTGCGAATGGTGCTGCTGAAGGGCTTCGACGCACGCGGCTTCGTGTTCTTCTCGAACTACTCCAGCCGCAAGGGCCGCGAGCTCGACGCCAACCCCCGCGCGGCGCTGCTGTTTCACTGGGACCCGCTCGGTCGTCAGGTGCGGATCACCGGCGCCGTCGAGCACACCGGCGCCGAGGAGACCGCCGAGTACATGCACAGCCGCCCGCGCCGCAGCCAGCTGAGCGCGCTGGCCTCTCCGCAGAGCCGGGTGATCGAGAGCCGCGACGCGCTCGAGGGACGTGTCGCCGAGCTGCAGCGACGCTACCCCGAGGGCGAGCTGCCCGTGCCCGAGAGCTGGGGCGGCTTTCGCCTCGAGCCCGAGACCTATGAGTTCTGGCAGCAGCGCGAGGATCGCCTGCACGACCGACTGCGCTACCGCCACGAGGGCGGGGACGGGGGCTGGCTGGTCGAGCGGCTCGCGCCCTAGCTGTTGTGCCTCGACTCCTCCCGAACACGGCTGATCGGTGGCCGGTTGCCGATCCCGCTGTGGTTCCTGGTCGTGTTGTAGTGCATCAGCCAGATCGGCAGCGCCTTCGCTCGAGCGGTGCTTGAGCGGTAGCGCTGCCCATAGGCCCACTCGCGAGCGAGGGTCTGTTGATATCGCTCAACCTTGCCATTGCGCTTGGGTGTGCGCGGCGGGATGAAGCGGTGGCGGATGCCCTCGCGGGCGAGCAGCTCGCGCAGGCTGCGGTTCTTGGCGTAGGAGAAGTGATTGTCGGTCTGCAGGCGCGTGGCGCTGATGGCGTGGGAGGCGTAGAACACCAACGCTCGCCCCACGAAGGCAGTGACGGTGGTCGCCTGCTCGTCGCCGAGCAGCTCGGTGTAGACCAGTCGGCTGTGGTCATCGATCATCGAGTGCGCGAACTCCCAGCCGACCCTGGCGCGCTTCTCCTTGCCTGAGCGATAGCGATCACCGGTGACGCGGTGCCCGGGACGACTAAAGCGCGCAAAGCGCTTGATCCATCTGCAAGAGGTCTCCGGGGCAGGGCCACTCAAAGCGGCGCACTGTCTCGCGGGGGCTCTTCGGCGCTCGTGAGAGCCCGCGCCGGGCAAGGCAGCGCGAGACGGTGGCGTGGGACATCTGAAGCTCCGAGGCGATCAGCCGCGGCCCCCAGCCTGTGCGCCGGCGCTTCTCACAGACACGGTCATGCACAACCTCTGAGCTCAGAGCAGGCTGACGACGGGGAACCGGCGGGCGATCCTCTGCCCACGCTCCGGAGATCCGGTCCTGATCGCACGCACTGCGATAGCGCTCGATCCAGTACTGCACCGTCGAGACCGACACTCGCCGCCATGCTGCGGCTTCTCGGCGGGTCATGCCCTGCGCAAGGCACATCTGCACCAGCTCCACGCGCTGCCAGCAGGGCAGCCACCTACGCTTGTCCAGCATCCGGGTCCTCCTTCGTCGCGGATCTTTGGAAGGACCCACAGCGTCGGCTGTGACCCGGATGCCTCTACTCAGCTGTTCGGAAGGTGTTGAGGCGCGTCAGCTAGAGCGCGGCCCCGTGATCGCGGACCAGCTCGTTCAGCTTGACCTTGTCGTGGCGCTCGCCCTTGCCGAGGCGCTTGACCACGAGCACGCAGGGCAGCCCGAACTCGCCGCCCGCGAAGGGACGCGGGCGCGTGGCGCCGATCGCAACGCTCCACGGTGGAATGTGCCCGCGGGAGATCTCCTCGCCGCTGTCGGCATCGATCACGGGGATCGTCGGCGAGAGGATCACGCCCGCTCCCACGACCGAGCCTTCGCCGACGCGCGCACCTTCGATCAGCATGCAGCGACTACCGATGAAGGCATCGCTCTCGACGATCACCGGGCTGGCCTGCAGGGGCTCGAGCACACCGCCCACGCCGACGCCGCCCGAGAGGTGCACTCGATCGCCGATCTGCGCGCAGGAGCCGACGGTGGCCCAGGTGTCGACGAGCGTGTCGTGGCCCACGTAGGCGCCGACGTTCACGAAGCTCGGCATCAGGATCGAGCCGGAAGCCAGATGCGAGCCGAAGCGCGCGTATGCGCCGGGGACGACCCGCACGTTCGGACTGCTGCGCTTGGGCGGCAGGCGATCGGCGAACAGCATCGGACCCGCCTCGGTGTGCTCCATCGGGCACACGCGGAACAGCAGCACGATCGCGCGCTTGAGCCACTCGTGCACGACAACCTCTCCACTGCGATCGACTTCCGCGACGCGCACGCGCCCGCGGTCGAGCAGGTCGATCACGCTCAGAACCGTCGCCTGCACACGCGGGTCGCCGTCGTCGAGCTCGGCGCGGCGCTCCCAGAGCTGGGCGATCCGCTCGCGCAGCGAGTCCAGCCCGCCGAAGTCCGCGATGCTCGCGAGCGTCGCCATTCTCAACCGACCTGCCCAGCCGTCAGCGGCTCCGTCGAGCGCCCGCCCTCGGCGCCGTCACCGGGCATCATCACGTCGGGCTCGAACTCCAGCGTCGCGAAGTAGTCACGGCGCACCTCCTCGCGACGGCGGATCAGCTCGACGCTGCCGTCGCCCCGCAGCAGCAGCTCCTGCGGGCGCAAGCGGCCGTTGTAGTTGAAGCCCATCGCCAGGCTGTGCGCGCCGGTGTCGTGGACCAGCAGCAGGTCACCGATGCGCAGCTCGGGCAGCTCGCGTTGGATCGCGAACTTGTCGTTGTTCTCGCACAGCGAGCCCACGACGTCGATCTTCTGCCTCGGCCGCTCGCCGTGATCGCCGAGGAGCGTCAGGTGGTGGTAGGCCTCGGCATAGAAAGCCGGCCGCATCAGCGCCGCGATCCCCGCGTCGACCCCGGCATACTCGCGCCACTTGCTCATGCGGTTGATCACCCGTGTGACGAGCACCCCGTGTGGTCCGGTGATGTAGCGACCCGACTCGAGCAGCAGCCGCGGACGCCGTCCGGTCTGCTGCTCGTGGGCGCGCAAAAGCTGCCCGGCGCCGAGTCCGAGCGCGTGCAGGTCGAGTGCTTGCTCGCCCGGCCGGTAGGGGATCCCGAGACCGCCGCCCGCGTTGATGAACTCGAGCTCGATCCCCAGCTCGCGGTACAGGCCATCCTCGAGCGCGAGCAGCATCGCGATCGTCGCGAGCAGCGGCTGCACGGTGAGCACGTTGGAGGCGATCATCGCGTGCAGCCCGAAGCGTTCAGCGCCGAGCTCGCGTGCGGCGGCGAAGGCTTCACTGAGCTGATCGCGGCGCAACCCGAACTTGGCCTCGACCGGCGCGCCGATCAGCTTGTCGCCGACCCGCTCGGGGCCGGGGTTGAAGCGAAACGAGCAGACCGCCGGCACGCCGGGGAGCTTCTCGACCAGGGTGACGTCGTCGATGTTGACGATCGAGCCCAGCGCCAGCGCGGCCGCGAACTCCTCGCGCGTGGTGTTGTTGGAGGTGAAGAAGATCTCCTCTCCGCGCGCGTAGCTGTCGGCCGCGAGCTCGAGCTCGGCGATCGAGCTGCACTCCATGCCCAGTCCGTGCTCGCGGAGCATCCGCAGGATCGTCAGGTTCGGCAGCGCCTTGACCGCGAAGTACTCGTGAAACGGCAGTCCGCCGAAGGCGGCGATGAGACGATCGGCCGTCGCGAGGATGCCCTGTTCGTCATAGATGTGAAACGGCGTGCCGAAGTGCTCGGCCACCTCGGGCAGGATCCGCTCCAAGCGGCGCTCGAAGTCTTCGCTCGCAGGCATCCCCGCTGCCCCCTTACGCGCTGCGGTGCGCGGTGATGATCGCCCTGGTGCGCGGCCCCGAAAGCGGTCGCCTGTAGCTGAGCGTGGCAGTCGAGACGCGCGTGAACCCGGCACGCTTGAGTTCGCCGGCGATCCAGCGCTCGGACAGCCAATAGAAGCCGGGCACATTCGCCGATTGCTGCACCGCCTCCTGCGTTTTGGGCGCGTCGTTTGAGATCACGACCGTTCCGCCCGTTGGCTTCAGCCAGCTGCGGAACAGCCGCAGCGCGGTCTGCGCGCCGTCCTGTCCGTCGTGCAGGTGCCCGAGCAGCCCATCGGCGTAGACCACGTCCCAATACTCGGGCTGCGCGTCCCAGGAGTAGAGGTTCTGGCAGATCGCGGGGACCCCGGCCTTGCGCGCGAGCTCGACGGCCTCCTCGAGCGCGTCTACCGCAAGCACGGGATAGCCTTCGCGCCCGAGCACGCGCTCCACGAACGCGTTGCCCGATCCGAGGCTAAGCAGCAGGTTTTTGCGGTCGCGGTTGAGCGCGTTGCGCAGGTGCTCGAGGATCCACCAGCGGTAGGTGGGCGAGCAGATCGAGGGCGTCGTGGAATCGCCCCGCGCGATCCCGTGCTCCCATTCCTCGAAGATGCTCATCTCCTCGCTGCCGGTCAGGTAGAAGGAGCGCAGATCGTTCTCGAGCGCGTTGGGATCCGCGATCGAGGTCTCGTAGCGCGTGGTCGTGTCGAGCGTCGCCATCAGCCATTCACCTCCTGCATGCGCACGAGGCCGAGGCTGCCGAGGCCACTCGACAGCAGCGAGCGCATGATGCGACCGACCGCGGGGTCGGTCTCCGTGTCCAGATACCAATTCCCGATCCGTGCCAGGAAGCGCACGAGACGCAGTCCGTCCAAGCCCTTGACCGCGCGGTCGACGAGCGGCAGCAGCTGCGACTGCGCGACCAGCGAGCGATAGTGCTCGTCATCGGCCAGCGGCAGCGGCCCGCCGTCGTTGCGGGGGTCCCAAGCCTTCATCCACGCCCTTGCGAAGGTCCACCCGGTGTTCTGGCCGTCGAGCACGCGCTCGGGAGTGATCGAGAGGGCCTCGTGCAGCGGGTGGTCGAGGCACATGCCCATCAGCACCATCGCCGCGAGGTCCTGGGTCGCGCAGCCTGCGCGCTCCTCGATCGCCAGAGAGCCGAGCGGCTCGTGCTCCAGCAGCATGTCGAGCAGGTCGTCGATCAGCAGCGTGCTCTCGCCCCCGGGACCGTCGTCCCGGTCGGTGACGACCTCGGCGTGCAGCACCGCGGTGGGGTAGACCTTCGAGCTGGGCGCAAGCCCGCGCAGGATCTCATCGAGGTTGTCACGCCGTTCCTCGCTGGTCAGCCGGATCAAGGTGACGTCGGTCATCTCGGTCATCAGCGAGCGCCAGATCGTGAGCGCACGCAGGTCCTTCGTGGGCTGTCCGTCGTTTTCGATCAGGGGCAGGTGCACCGGGCTGCGGCCGTCGGTCTCGAACACCAGCGGCCCCTGCAGCGAGCCCCCGATCACTCCCTGTGCGAGTGCGAGCCGCGCGAGCGGCTCGATCCGCGGTACGTACTGCGAGTCGAAGATCGTCCGCTCGAAGCGTACGCCGAGGCGCGCGAGCGTCTCGTTCTGCCCGCTGACGGCCCAGTCGCGAACGGCGTGCCACAGCTCGTAGGTCTGCCGGTCGCCTCTGCCGAGCAGGGCCAGGAGTAAGTCGGCCAGACCGTCTTCCTGCTGCGCTCCCTGCGTGTGGTGCGCGTACAGACGCCCGACGAAGCGATCGCTCTTTTCACCTGCGGCGGCAGGATCGGACTCGTCGGCGAAGCGCAGGTATCCCACCATCGCGTCGGCCATGTCGCGCCCGGCGTCGGCGATCTGCGTCTGCCGCGCGACGTGGGCGCCCGCGGCCTCGAGGATGCTTGCCAGCGCATGCCCGAGCGCGATGTTGCGCAGGTAGCCGGCGTGCAGCGCAGTCGTCGGGCTGGGATCGCAGAAGTCGACCACGAAGGGCGCGCCCTTGAGCAAGTCCCTCGTTGCGGGGAGCATCCGCCGGCCTGTCCCTCGCGCGCCGAGCTCGCCGACTCGCGAGTCCTCGAGCGGGATCGAAGGCGCTGCGAAGAGCAGGTCCGGCGGGGCGTCGATGTGTGCGATGTCGATGGCCATGACGGTGCGGCGAGGCTAGTCAGAGGCGGTGAGAAGTCAACCGGCGCGAGCAGGTCGTGGCGATGGGCCGGCCGGGAAGAACGATGAAAACCGCGCAAACCCT
The DNA here is from genome assembly GCA_036267655.1 of Solirubrobacteraceae bacterium. GTDB lineage: Bacteria > Actinomycetota > Thermoleophilia > Solirubrobacterales > Solirubrobacteraceae > Palsa-744. The sequence continues at coordinate 90,457 of DATAVP010000004.1, read as the reverse complement.
GGGGGTCAGCCGCCGTGCGGACTTGGAAACAGATCGGGCGATCGTGTCCGGTGGTGAAAGAGAGACATTTACGTGAGCGGCCGGGACGCGTGGGCGGGCGATTGTCGCCTTTCACACGCGGTTGGCGAGGGGACGCAATTCACTGGTTAGGCTCGCCGCACGATGGACTGCAAGCTCGATTTGGACATCGGCGTGGTGGAGGCGTGCCGTCAGACGGCGAGGGATATCGCCGAGCGGCTCGCGGAGGAAACCGCCGACCGCACGACGCTCTCTGTCGAGCGCGCGGTCACGCGTTTCCTCGGGGTCGACGGCATAACCGAGCTCGACGTGCCGTTGCCGAACGTGCTGGTCGAGCACGTCCACGATCGCGGCGCGCTCGGGCGGGGGATCGCGCTCTGGCTCGGCAACGCGATGATCCAGACCGACCGCGAGGCGCAGCAGATCGCGGAGGCGGTCGGCGCCGGAGAGCTCGATCTGCTCGCGCTGCCGCCGGCCGAGGAGGGTCAGGTTCGCGAGCTCGTCGACCGCGAGTGCGCGCGACGCATGGGCGAGGTGCGTCGGCGGATGAGCTCGCGTGGCGAGCAGCGCGAGAAGCTGAGCGGGCCGCCGCCGCTGCGCTACGTGCTCAGCGCGACGGGGAACGTATACGACGACGTGGTGCACGCCCTGGCGGTGGCCGAGACCGGCGGCGATGTCGTGTCGATGACGCGCTCGACGGCACAGAGCCTGCTCGAACACGTCCCCTATGGCCCGACGACCGAGGGCTTCGGCGGCACGTTTGCGACGCAGGAGAACTTCCGCATCCTGCGCGAGGCGCTCGATGACTGGTGCGAGCACAACGGACGCTACATCCGCCTCTCGAGCTTCTGCTCGGGGCTGTGCATGACGGAGTTCGCGACGCTCGGCGCGATGGAGGGCCTGGACAACATGGTGAACGACGCCCTCTACGGGATCCTCTACCGCGACATCAACCCGGTGCGGACGATGATCGACCAACGCGTCTCTCGCACGATCACCGGCTACTTCGGGATCGTGATCAACACGGGCGAGGACAACTACCTGCGCACGGCGGACGCACTGCAGGCCGCTCCCTCGGTGACGGCCTCGCAGTTCATCAACCATCAGCTCGCGCGTGCATCGGGCATGCGCGACGAGCAGATCGCGCTCGGCGACGCGTTCGAGATCGATCCGCCGACGAAGAACGGCCTGCTGTACGAGTGGGCGCAGGCGCAGCTCACGCGCGAGCTGTTCCCGAACTGCCCGATCAAGTACATGCCGCCGACGCGGCACATGGACGGGAACCTGTTCCGCACGCATGCCTGCGACACGCTGTTCAACCTGATCACGATCGCCACGGGCCAGGGCATCCAGACGGCGGGGGTGCCGACGGAGGGTGTGTTCACACCGCACCTGCACGACCGCGTCGTGGGGCTGGAGTGCGTGGACTACGTGTTCAACTACGCGCACGACCTCGGCGAGGAGATCCAGTTCAAGCCGGGCGGGATCATCAACACACGCGCGCAGCGGGTGCTGCGCGAAGCCCACGAGCTGCTCGAGCGCATCGCCGAGGTAGGGATGTTCGGGGCGATCGAAGACGGGACCTTCGGTGACGTGCGGCGACGCGTGGATGAGGGCCGCGGCATCGACGGGATCGTGGCGACCGACGAGCGGTACTACAACCCGGCGCTGGAGCTGATGCAGGGAGTGAGCATTGGCTGATCACCTGCAGCCGGTCGACCTCACGAAGGTACGGCCCTATGGCGACCACCTGGGCGACGGCATCGTGCAGCTCAGCTTCACGCTGCCGGTGCCGCACGGGCCGGCGGCGCGCAAGACGGCGATCGAGCTGGCGGGCAGGCTAGGCCTCGACCGGCCCGAGGTCGTCCACCACCAGCGGCTGCTCGACGGCTATACGCATTTCCTCGTCTACGGGCATGTGCTGCAGACGGTCGACTACACCGCCCAGAAGGTCAGTGAGCTCGACATGGAGTACATGAGCGAAGACGAGATCGACCCTTACGCCGAGGCCCGGATCGGCCGTCCGATCGTGGTCGTGGGCGCCTGCACGGGATCGGACACCCACAGCGTGGGGATCGACGCGATGCTCGACCTGAAGGGCTTTCACGGCAACCGGGGGCTCGAAGGCTACCGAGCGTTCGAGGCCCACAACCTGGGCAGCCAGGTACCGAACGGTGCGTTGGTCGCGAAGGCGATCGAGCTGAACGCCGACGCGATCCTCGTCTCCCAGACCGTCACCCAGCAGGATCTGCACATCCACAACCTGACCGAGCTGGTCGAGATCCTCGAAGCCGAGGGCCGGCGGGAGCAGACGATCCTGGCTTGCGGCGGCTCGCGCGTATCGAACGAGCTGGCGAAGGAGCTCGGCTTCGACGCGGGCTTCTCCCGTGGCACTTATCCCGTCCACCTCGCGAGCTTCCTGGTGCGCGAGGTGGCGGCTCGTATGGAACACGACGAGGCCGTACAGGTTGGCGCAGCCCAGAACGGGGGTGCGCGGTGAGCGTGGAGGAGATCGAGGAGGCGGTCGGCGCCGACGAGCGGCGCCTGAAGATGGAGCGCCTACGCAGCGAGGGCATCGAGCCCTACCCGCACCTGCGCACGGACGTGCCACGAACGTGGATCGCCGACCTGCTGGGTGCACACGATCCCGCGGCCATGGAGCCGGGCTCGCACCCAGGACTTACCTACCGCATCTGCGGCCGATTGATCGCGCGCCGTGGACACGCGAAGACGACCTTCTTCGACGTGCGCGACCAGTCGGGGACGATGCAGGCGCTCGCGCGCCTGGACGCGCTCGGCCAAGAGGCATACGACCGCGCGACGGGCCTTGACATCGGCGACATCGTCAGCGTCGAGGGTGACGTGTACGTCACCCAGCGCGGCCAGCTTGCCGTCGGCGTGAGCGATTGCACGCTGCTCGCGAAGGCGCTGCGCCCACCGCCGGACCGTCACCACGGGATGGAGGACGTGGGCTCGCGCTATCGCTACCGCGAGCTGGACCTGCTCGCGAACGCGGAGACGCGCGAGATGTTCTTCAAACGCACGAAGGTGATCGAGGCGATCCACGCGGTGCTGCGCGAGAAAGGCTTCACGCAGGTCGAGTCGCCGATGCTGCAGACGCTCGCGGGAGGCGCCTCCTCGCGCCCGTTCACGACACACCACAACGCCTTGGACGTCGACCTGCACCTGCGGATCTCGGTCGAGCTCTACATGAACCGCTGCGTGGTGGGCGGGCTGGAGAACGTGTACGACCTAGGGCGTGCGTTCCGCAACGAGGGCATCTCCCATCGGCACAGCCCCGAATTCACGATCCTCGAGTGCATGCAGACCTATGCGGACTACATGGACATCGCGGTGTGGTGCGAAGAGGTGACCGAGCAGGTCGCGCTGCGCACGCTCGGCACCACGAAGGTCGAGCAGCACGACGGCCGGGTGATCGAGCTGGCGAAACCCTGGGCGAGAATCACGCTGCTCGACGCGATCAAAGAGGCCGTCGGGCTCGACTACCTGCAGGCCACGCGCGAGCAGCTCCTCGAGCACCTGGACGATCCGGCCGAGCAGCAGAAGAGTTGGCCGAAGCTGGTGGAAGCGGTCTACTCCAAGCACGTCGAGCCGTACCTGATCCAGCCCACGCATGTGTTCGACTTCCCGCTGGATCTGTTCCCGATGTGCAAGCGCCACAGCCAGAACCCACGCCTCGGCGAGCATTTCGACACGGTGATCCGCGGCATGGAGATCCTCTCGGGCGACACAGAGCTGAACGACCCCGTCGATCAGTGGGATCGCTTCGTCAAACAGCGCAACGAGCGCCCGAGCGATGACGGCGATCAGCCGCATCCCCACGACGAGGGGTACGTCCGCGCGCTGGAGTACGGCATGGCGCCAACTTCGGGGGGCGGGATCGGCGTCGATCGGCTGCTGATGATCCTCTCGGGAGCGGAGTCGATCCGTGAGGTGGTTCCGTTTCCCACGCTGCGGGAGCTGCGCTGAGGCCTTGCGCCGGGTAGCGGGTTTCGGAACCGCAGGACGAAGCTCACGCGACGCGTGGGCATCGCGGATCAATCGAGGCCCGGCTCCACGACCAAGAACGCCTCTCGACAGATGTGCGCTCGACTCCCGCGTATGGACATGCTCAAATCCAAGCGGGCAAGTTGGAAACATTTCGGAGTTTCTGTGCGAAAATCGGACTACCCGAATTATCGATGATCCGCGCGTATTCGGGCGGCTTGAGCCGGAAATTCCGAGTGTTCCTTTCGTAACCACTATCTGAACAGCATCGAGGACTAGGCTCCTAGGCATGGAGCGTGGGTCTTATCCGAAGCTCCAAATTCGGGGGCATCGCCAATGGACACCGCTCGCCCGGGCCCTTACGGCCACAGGCGATCGATGGACCCTGCTGATTGTGCTCGCTTTGGATCACGAGACGCTGCGGCTCAACGCTCTGCGCGCGCGGCTTCCCGGCGTCAGCTCCGGGGTGCTCGATCACCACCTGAGCCAGATGACCGCGCTCGGCTTGCTCTCACGCCGGCGCTTCCGCGAGATGCCACCGAGGGTGGAAGTCTCGCTGACCGAGGCCGGCAGCGAACTGCTGCCGATTGCAGCTGCCCTCGCTCGCTGGGGCATGCGCAACGAATGGCCCACGCCTCGGGGGAGCCAGCGCGCCTGCGCAGACGCCGTGCTGCGTCAGCTCCCAGCCCTGCTCGAAGAGGAGCACGACCTGCCCGACGGAATCCTGGAGGCGATTGTCGAGGCGAACGGTGAGCGCGTAGCTCACAGGTTCGAGGTAGCCGGCGGCCGTCTGCACGCTTGCCCCGGCAGCGTCGCAGGAGCGACCACGCAGATCGAGGGCGACGAGGATGCTTGGATCGCAGCGCTCGGGCCCACGCATGATCGCTCACGCCTGCGCTTAGCCGGTCAGCGGCGCCTCGCGGCTCGCATCCTCGACTCGCTTCCACGTGCGCATGTGCCCGCAGGGAGCGTGGCCTCGATGCGCGACGGCAAGCTGACCCTCCCAGGGAAAGTCCCCGGCGTCGGCTCGCCCGACGCAGAGAACGCAAGTCGCGGAGGCGGGAGCGGCGGTAGTGGCCAGGAGAGCTCAACCCAGAAGCGCACAGGCCACACCACAGGGGATGGTTCGGGAAACCCGCCATCCGCCCCACCTGACAGCGAGCCTATGCACTGAGCATTGGGCACGGGCGGCACGAGGATGGTGGCGCCCGTGCCCGAAGGCGGCCCCCCAGCGCCCCCGGCGGCACACAGACCCGTCAGGCGCAACAATCATCTGTAGACGCTTCGTCTGCGTCCGAACAGATAGCCCGCCATGGACTCGATCCACGCCCAATTCGCCGCGAACCTCAGGCGCCACCGAAAGCGCCTGGGCCTTTCCCAGGAAGCGCTCGCCGACCTCTGCGATTTGCATCGAACCGAGATCAGCCTGCTCGAGCGGCGCATGCGCTCTCCGCGGCTGGAGACGATCGCCAGCCTGGCGCGTGGCCTGCAGCTCTCATCGGTGTGCGAACTGATCGAGGGCCGGGCCTAGCGAATCTCCTGCTCGCGGGCGTGACCGCGAGAACCGCGTCGCCGAGGTCGGCCGGCCCAGCGATCTAATTATGCGCGAATCGGCCGGAGCTACGGGAATGCTGATACTGGGTCTTCACGGACACCGCGGCCGGGCGAAAAGCTACGGCGTCCGCGGAGACCCGGTATCGAGGGGGTGACACCTCGATCTCCTTCTCAGGCACCGTCGGAGAGGGTTGACGATGCCCAAGCTCTTGCCCCCTTCTCTCGCAAATCGATCGTGAACGAAATTATGGCCTGAATGTTTCTGACCCCCGGCGGTTCTGCTGGGCACGCTACTTCCACATATTGGTTGGCGCCATATGCGTTTCCTACTTCTGCCGCGTGAGCTCGGGCTTCGTCGACCAATTGCCCTGATACGTCCGAGTACTGGGGCCCATATGCCTCGCTCGCGGCGCCATGCGGGTCGCAATAGAGTCCAGCGCCGCGCGTCCATAGACTTCCAGCCATGCATGAGTCCGCAGGTGCCACGGCGGTGAACGCTACGCCTGAGCGCGACGCGGCGGGCGTGCTGCCGGCGCAGCGCCTGCGCGAGGCGATCGCCGAGGACTGGATCCTCGGCGGCGCTTGGCGCATCCCCAACGAGTCCGTGCAGCCCGCCAGCGTCGATCTGCGCCTGGGCGAGCGGGCTTGGGCGCTGCGGTGCAGCTTCCTGCCCGACAGCGACTCGACCGTCGAGCAGAAGGTCGAGGATCTCGCCTTCGAACAGATCGACCTGCGCGACGGAGCCACGCTCGAGCGCGACCGCCCCTACTTGGTCCCGCTGATCGAGGAGCTGGCGCTTCCCGATCACATCCGTGCGAAGGCCAATCCCAAGAGCTCGACCGGGCGGCTCGATGTGTTCACGCGCGTGCTCACCGACCGTAGCCACCGCTTCGATGAGATCGCCGCCGGATATCGGGGCAAGCTCTACCTGGAGATCGTGCCCCGCACGTACGCGATCCGCGTCAAGACCGGCCTGCCTCTGAACCAAGTCCGCCTCGCCGACGGCGACGGTCGCCTCGCCGACGCCCAGTTGCTCGACCTGCATCGGCAGGTGCCGCTGCTGTTCCGCGACGCCCAGCCTCTCCCGCAGTCCTCGCTCTCGCTGGGAGACGGTCTCTTCCTGAGCCTCGACGCCTCCGGCGGCCCAGAGAGCATCGTCGGCTATCGCGCCAAGAAGAACAGCCTGCCGATCGACCTGACCAGGGTGGGCGCCCTGCGCTGGCAGGACTACTGGGAGCCGGTACATCCCGAGGCCAAGCAGCGCATCGTGCTCGAGCCCGAGGTCTTCTATCTGCTGCTCTCCGCCGAGGGCGTCAGCATCCCGCCTTCCTACGCCGCCGAGATGCTCGCCTACGATCCGACCGCAGGCGAGTTGCGCACCCACTACGCCGGGTTCTTCGACCCCGGCTTCGGATACTCGCGCGAGGGCACGCCCGGAGGCAGCCGCGCTGCGCTGGAGGTTCGCGCGCGCGACGTGTCCTTCATGGTCGAGCACGGACAGCCCGTCTGCAAGCTCGCCTTCGAACGCATGGCCCAGGAGCCAGATGTGCTTTACGGAACCGACGTGGGCTCCAATTATCAGGGCCAGCAGACGATGCTGAGCAAGCATTTCCTGGCGCGAGCCGGCGAAGCATCTGCCTAATACTCGAACTGGTGCATTTGTTCGGTTTTTCGCAACGTTGAAGGGCATTTGCCTTTACGTACGAAATAAGCGACCATTGTCCGGTCGATCATCCTTGTGAACCGGACTGTTTATGATCGTCTAGTGCCAACGGGCCCCCCGATGGCACCTGAAAGCCGGGATTTTTCCAGGACGAGGAAGAGCCCCCTAGCCCCCATCAAAACGGACAGGGAACAAGTACACATGCCCAGAACAAGTTCAAAAGCTCCAAAAGCCTCAGCTTCCACGCAAGAGCCGGCGTGGTCGATTCCAAGCCTGCGCGAGCCACGCTACTCGCAGTCGCTCGAGCGTGGACTCGCGATCCTAAGTTGCTTCACCCCGAAGCGCCCCGTGCTCGGCATCGCCGATATCGCCGACGAGCTGGGGATGAGCCGCTCGACCACGCATCGCTACGTGATCACGCTGCTGGCCCTCGGCTACCTGGAGCAAGGTGCTTCGCGCAAGTACCGCCTCGGGTTGCGCGTCACCGACCTCGGCATGTCGGCGCTCAACTCAACCGGGCTGCGCGAGCACGCCCAGCCATATCTCGAGGAGCTGCGCCAGCGGACCTCATACACCGTCTCGCTCGCCGTACTCGACGGACCCGATGTCCTCTACGTCGACCGCGCCCGCAGCTTCCGTCGCGGGCAGGGGCAGGCCGGCCCCGACGTGCGCACCGGCTCACGCCTGCCCGCCTACTGCACCGCGCTGGGCAAGCTGCTGCTCGCGAACCTGCCCGAGACCGACCTGCGCGAGCTGCTCGGTTCGATCAAGCTCGCCAAACAGGGCCCCAACACGATCACCAGCAAGAAGGCGCTGCGGGAGGAGCTCGACGAGGTGCGCGAGGCCAACTTCGCCGTCGATGACGAAGAGCTCGCCAAGGATCTCTACTCGATCGCTGCGCCCGTGCGCAACGAGGCGCGTCAGGTCGTCGCCGCCGTCGACATCGCCGTGCCCAGCTCGATGATCACGATCGGCGAGCTGGTCGACGCGCTGGGACCGCATCTCGTCTCGACCGCCGACCGCATCTCCGCACGTCTCGGCTTCCGCCGCGACGACGAGCAAGGCTAGCGCGCCCGAAGTTCGTAGGCGCGGGTGCCCGGCGCGGCGCCCGCGCATCGTGGACGGCCGGTGCGAGGACGGGTCGCTCCGCGCGCGGGTCGCGTACTCTCTGCCACCGAATGCCAGTCCCCGCGCCCGATCCCTCCGCGCCGAGGCCAGCTTGGCCGAAGCGTCTGGCAACGCTTGCCTGCGTGGCCCTGCTCGCCGTCGGCCTGTCCGCCTGCGCCAAGGCCGTATCGACCTCCGGGCTCAAGGGCGAAGCCAAGGCCGCCGCTGAAACCATCAAAAACCTGCAGAGCGACGTGACAGCCGGGGACGAAAAGAAGATCTGTCAGAACGACCTCGCCAAGGCGCTCGTCACAAAGCTCGACGCCGCCGAAGGCGGCTGCGAGAAGGCGATCAAGGACCAGCTCACCGAGGTCGACTCCTTCGAAGTAACGATCCAGACCGTGCAGGCCGCCGGTGGCGCCGCGACCGCCAAAGTCAAGAGCATCTACTCCGGCAAGAGCAAAGCCGGGACCCTCTCGCTCGTCAAGGAAGGCGGCAAGTGGAAGATCTCAGCGCTCGCCTAGCACCGTGCCGGCCTTGCCCAGCGCCGCTGCGCTGAGTCGCCTGGAGCGTCTCGCAGCCCAACAGCCGCTTAGCTGATTCCGTCGATCAGCTCGCCCGCCGAGCCGAGACCCAGACCCTTCGCCAGGATCACGATCGTCTCCAGACGCGGTGAGCGCTTGCTGCGCTCGAGCAGGCTGATCTCGGTGCGATGCAGGTTGCACTCATCCGCCAACGCCTCCTGAGAGAGACCCGAGCGGTCGCGAGCGCGACGGAGGTTCTCGGCGAACTGTTCACGTGCCGTTGCCATCGCTGCACTCTCACGTATGACGGACAAACCCTCAACAGACAAAACATTCCGGGGAGTGCCATCTGACATCGGCGTGCGGGACCGATCGACACGCAGATCATGGAGTCGGTGCGGCGCGACCCTCGTGGCCGGCGCGAAGTCCGTCGGCTAGGTCAACGAGCGGCCGTATTGGCGCTCGTAGTACGCGCGATAATCGCCCGAGCGGATCGGCTCCCACCACCACGCGTTGTCCCGATACCAGGCCACCGTCTGCTCCAGTCCCTCCGCGAAGCGCACCTGCGCGCTCCAGCCCAGGGCGCGCACCTTCTCCGAGGAGAGCGAGTAGCGGCGGTCGTGGCCCGGGCGATCCTTCACGTGCTCGATCTGGGAGTCGCTCGCGCCGGTGGCCGCCACGATTCGCTCGACCACCTCGATGTTCGCCTCCTCGTCGGGGCCGCCCGCGTTGTAGACCTCGCCCGGCATGCCGTGCTCCAGGACATGGCCGATCGCACGAGCGAAGTCCGTCGCGTGGATCCAATTGCGCACCTGCATCCCGTCTCCGTAGACCGGAAGCGCGTCGCCGTGCAGAGCGTTCAGGATCATCAGCGGTATCAGCTTCTCCGGGTACTGGTAGGGGCCGTAGTTGTTCGACCCGCGGCAGATCACCGCCGGAAGCTCGTAGGTGTGGAAGTAGCTCTGCACCAACAGGTCCGCGCCCGTCTTCGTCGCCGAGTAGGGCGAGGAGGGACGCAGCGGCGATTCCTCCGTGAACGAGCCCGACTCGATCGAGCCGTAGACCTCGTCGGTCGAGACCTGGACGTATCGCAGCCCGCGCCCGCGCGCCGCCTCCAGCAGCACGTACGTGCCCAACCCATGAGTTCTCACGAACGCGTCCGGCTCCGCGATCGAGCGGTCGACGTGCGTCTCTGCCGCGAAGTTCACCAGCGCCTCTGGCGCTGCCTGCTCGATCGCCCTCTCCACCGCCGCCGCGTCCTCGATCGCGCCGCGTTCGAAGCTGAACGACGGGTGCTCGGAGAAGTCGTGGAAGTTCTCCTCGCGGCCCGCGTAGGTCAGCTTGTCGAGCACCGTTATCTCATCGCCATGCTCCAGCAGGCGCTGGCGCACGAACGTCGAGCCGATGAATCCCGCGCCGCCGCAGACCAGCAGCCTCATGCGCTCTCTCTCCAAGTCATCGCCTGATTCTCCCAGCCCGTGCCGCCAGGTACCCCGCCAGCCCGTCGCGCCAGTCCGGCATCGGCAGCACATCCTCGCGTTCCGAGGCCAGCGCCGACCAGGCCGGACGGGGCGCCGGACGCGCCATCTGCTCGCTGTTCGCCGGCTCCACCAAGCACTCGACCTCGGCCTGACGGAAGATCTCCTCTGCAAAGCCGTTCCATGAGACCTCGCCCGAGCCCGTCATGTGCGCCAGCCCCGACACTTCGCGCTCGAGCAGGCCGATCAGCGCGGGCGCCAGGTGCCCCGACCAGGTCGGGGAGCCGATCTGGTCCGTCACCACCTGCACCGCCCCGCGCTCGCCCGCCAGCCGCAGCATCGTCTCCACGAAGTTCTTGCCCTCGACGCCGTACAGCCAGGCCGTGCGCACCACAGTGTGAGCCCGTGAGGCCGCCAGCACCTCGCGCTCTCCCTCGAGCTTCGTCGAGCCGTAAGCCGAGCGCGGGCCCGTCGGGTCCGACTCCACGTAGGGTCGGGGGCTGCCGCTCGCGTCGAGCCGCGCCTTGCCGTCGAACACGTAGTCCGTCGAGAGATGCAGCATCGCAACGTCCGACCGCGCCGCCGCGCGCGCCAGCACGCCCGCCCCCACTGCGTTCACCGCGTGGGCCTGCTCGCGCTTGGCCTCCGCGCCGTCGACGTCCGTCCAGGCCGCGCAGTTCACGATCGCCCCCAGCGAGCCCGGCTCGCCCCGTAGGCGCTCCAGCAGCGCAGCCACCGACACCTCATCGGTGATGTCCAGCTCCGGCAGGTCCACCGCCACCATCTCATGCCCTGCGCGCTCGCCCGCGCGAAGCACGTCGTGACCCAGCATGCCCGCCGCGCCTGTGACCAGGATCCTCATGCGTGAGGCGGGCCTGGATGGCCCGCCTCCGTGACCTGTCGTCGCGGGCGGAGCGTTCTCCCGCACTCTTCGAGCAGAGCCCGACACGACCTCGAAGGCTGGATACCGATCTCGATCACAGGATCGAGATGTCGGAGTTGTCCCCCACCATGAAGCGGTACGCCCGCGGCTGGCGCTCGCCCCGGCGCACCGTTACGTTGCGTCCCAGCAGCGAGGACTCCATCCGCCCGTCGAGGTCCGACACCACGCAGCCCGCCAGCAGGATCGAGTGCTCGACCTCGGACGCCCTCACCTCGCAGCGCTCCCCGATCGCCGTGTAGGGACCGACATAGCAATCCGTCAGCCGCGCTCCCGCGCCTATGATCGCCGGGCCGCGCACGGTCGTGCGTTCGAGTCGCGCGCCCGGCTCGATCACCACGCGCCCGTCCACGCGCGAATCGATCAGCTCGCCCTCGATTCGCTCCGTCAGGTTGTCCAGGATCAGGCGATTCGCCTCCAGCATGTCCTCCAGGCGGCCCGTGTCCTTCCACCACCCCTGCACGATGTGCGGCTCCACCCGCATGCCGCTGTCCACCAGGTGCTGGATCGCGTCTGTGATCTCGAGCTCGCCACGCTCCGAGGGCTCGATAGCGCGCGCCGCCTCGTGCACCTGGCCCGTGAACATGTAGACGCCCACCAGCGCCAGATCCGTCGCCGGCTGTGTCGGCTTCTCCACCAAGCGCACCACCCGGCCCGTCTGACCCGCCGGTGCCGGCGCCAGCTCTGCCACGCCGTAGTTCTCCGGATCCGAGACCGGCGTCAGCAGGATCAGCGCCTCGGGCTCGTGCTCGCGGAATGCCGCCACCAGATCCTCGATCCCGCCCTGTAGCAGATTGTCCCCCAGATACATCACGAACGGGCTCGACCCCAGGAACCGCTCCGCCGTCAGCACCGCGTGCGCCAGGCCCAGCGGCTCGTCCTGCAGGATGTAGGAGATCCGCACCCCGAAGCGCGAGCCGTCGCCCGCCACTTCTTCGATCTCCGGCCCCGTCTCCGGCGCGATGATGATCCCCACCTCTTCGATCCCCGCCTGCGCCATCGCCTCGATGCCATAGAACAGCACCGGCTTGTTCGCCACCGGCACAAGCTGCTTCGCGCTTGTGTGCGTGATCGGGCGCAGGCGCGTGCCCTTGCCCCCCGACAGGATCAGTCCCTTCAGCGGCTCCATGCCGGGAGCCTAGCGGGGGGTGCTCAGTAGACGCCGCCCAGCTTGCGGTGGTCCCAGCTTGTACGGCGCAGCTCCACGAACTCCAGGCCCACTCGTTTGCCTGCCTGCGCCGCCACCGCGTCGCGCGCCTCCGAAGGCAGCTCCTGCGGAGGCGTCTCACCCCGGGGCAGCGCGTTGCGCATCATGATCTCCGCCCCCAGCCGTACCACCTCGGCTATCTCGCGGTGGACCACCACGTCGCACTCCAGCATCACCCCGCGCAGTTGCGCGTACTCCTCGCCCGCCTCCACCTGCAGCGTCACCCGCGGCTCGCGTTCGATGTTGCGCACCTTCTGCGAGGACCCGTACGTCCACGACCAGATCCGCGGTCCCGGTTCGCCCGCCGAGTGGCCGCGCAGCACGTACCAGAGCGGCATCAGGTGCGGCCATCCGCGAGGTCCCACCGTCGCGCAGGTCACCGTGCGCTCTTCCGCCAAGAAGCCCGCCACCTCCGCGGCCGTCATCTTGATCTGCTCGCGTCTGCTCATGCCAGGGCCTTACCCGCTACCAGTCCACTTCTATGCGGGCTGGAGCTTCGGCTTTCTGCTCGTCGGCCGTCGTCGCGCCGGTTTGCCCTGCGCCTCCGCGACGCGCAGCACCGCCTCGCGCACCGCCTTGCGCGCGTCCGCCGGCTCCAACACCGCCGCGTCGCCCGCTTCCCTGAGGATCTCCCGCACCAGCCAGTCCACGCCCGCGAAGCTCAGCTCCACCACCACCGCACCGTCGCTGCGCTCCTCCACCACTCGCCGCGCCTCGCGCGCCCAACGAGCGCGCTCCGGCGCCACCCACACTCGCGCGCTGCGCGAAGCCTCGACCTCGCCCGTGCGAAGCCAGCCGTCCACCTCTGCCGCCGGGTCCACCTCCGGGCGGGGCACGAAGGTCTCCTCGGTCACCGTCGCCTGCTTGATCCGATCCAGGCGGAAGTGGCGCATGCCGTCGCGCTTCGGATCGAACGACGCTACGTACCAGCCCTCCCGCCCGTTCGTCAGCGCGTACGGCTCGACCGTGCGCCTCACCAGGTCGTCCTCGTTCTCCTTGTAGTACTCGAGCTCCACCAGCTTGTTCTCCACGATCGCCTCCGATACCTGACGCGCCACGCCCGAGTCGTCGCCGCTTGCGCTCGCCACCTGCAGACCCTGCTCCATCGGATCCTCGCCCAGCGCCGCCACGATCTTCTCGCGAGCGCTCGCCAGCGAGCCCTCCGGAATGTGCTCGCCGATCAGGTCGATCGCCGCCACCAGCGCCTTCGCCTCCACCGGCAGGAGACGTGCCGGACGGTCGAAGTTGTCGCTGTAGGGCTCTGGATCGACCTCGATCTCACCCGCCTGCTCGTCGATCTCCGCATACAGCACATAGGAGCCGCCGCCGAAGTTCACCACGTTCAGCACGTTCACGTCCTCGTGCAACTCCTCCTCGCTCAGCTGCAGGCGCTCGCGCACCTCCGCGATCGAGACGCGCTCGCCCGCGCGTCCCGCACGAATCAGGATGCTCGCCAACGTCACCAGCCGCGCGAAGCGCTCCGGGCGAATAGCCGCCTCCGGACGGCCCGGGCCATCCTCGCCCTCATCCGCAGCCGCCCCGCGCCTGCCCGAGGCGCGTGTGCGGCTGGGCACCGCGCCGTTTGCCGGCGTCGCCTTCGCCTCTGCGCCCGGCAGCGCGCGCCCGTGGCGGTCCTTCAACAGCTTCAGCCTCCGCGCCAGCTCTTTGCTCAGCTCCGGCGGTCCCTGCAGGCTCGCGTTCGCACCCAGCCCCAAAAGCCAGGAGATCACTCCGCGCGGGTTGGAGTAGCTCGTCCTGAAGAGCATGTCGCCCGGCGCCGCACCCGAGACGCCCGCCGCCTCCTCGACCTCGCCGTAGCGGCCGAAGTGGCGCTCCACCTGCCACGCGATCCGCTCCGAGATCAGGATCTCCGCCACGCCCAGCTCGTCGCCGAGCTGCCAGTCCGCGCGGTTCGCGTAGGCGCGCGGATCGAAGTCCGCCGGACGGCGGAAGTCGTGCTCGGCCTTCGTCGCGTAGGAGACCTTGCCCCGTATTCGCGTCAGGCGGAACACACGGATCGCCTTGCGCTCGTGGGAGTAGCCCAGCAGGTAGAACTGCCCGCCCTGGAACAGCAGGTGGTAGGGGTCCACCCGCCGCGGCCCCACCTCGTCGCGCTCCATCGTGTAGTACTCGAACAAGATCGTCTTGTTGCGGAAGATCGCCGTCTCCACCTTCGCCAGGCGCGCCGAGAGCTCGTGGCCGCCCGCCGAGGCCGTGATCCCCAGCGCCACCGAGCGCTGCTCCGGCGCCCGCAGCGGGCTCGGACGCCCCCAGGTGATCTGCTGCAGCGCCAGGCGCAGCGGCTCCGCGTAGGCGAATTCGCCGTCCAGCAAGCTCAACGACGTCTGCAGCGCCGCCAGCTCCGCGTCCGTGAACGCGATCGGCGGCAGATGGAAGTTCTCCGGGCGCAGCGAGTAGTTCTCCTGCTCCGCCGCGCCGTCCGCCGGGCGCTCCACCGTGAGCTGGATCCGCAGCGATTCCAACTCCGAGCGATCCGCGTAGAAGCGGCGTGCGAACGCGTCTTCGTTCATGCCGCTGTAGCCCTCCACGTCGCGACGGATCTCAAGCGCCGTGACCGGCCGGCGCTCCGCCATCAGATAGGAGATCAGCGACAGCTGACGGATCAGCTTCTCGGTGTCCTTTGCCATGAACGAACACCATAGAAGTTGACGGGGAGACGATTATCGCGTCGACGCCGACCCGCCCCGCTATTTGCGACGTTTCAGCCGCGAGGCTAGGCGGCTTCGCGCGTCGGCTCGTCCGTCAGCGCGATCTGCGTGCCGACTTCCGGCGCCGAGGGCTCCGCTTCTCGCGGCTGTGGCGCCACCTGCGCATGCCCCGGCTGGAGCCCGCCTCGCTGCGGCTCCTGCGCTTCCCGCTCCGAGTCGGCCCGGGAATCGGCGCTCGCGCCGTCGCGCTCGCCGAAGAACGCGCTGCCGCCGATCGCCCGATCGAAGCTCGACCAGGATGCACCCGGCGCGAGCTCCTTCTCGATCCGATCGAAGCTCCCCAGGCGCCCGCCCAGGTTGTCGATCATGTGCACCAGCGTCGCCTCTCGAGTACACGGCAGCACCGGGCTGCCGTGCTCCAGCGAGCCGTGGTGGGAGAGGATGATGTGGCAGACCGCCTGCGCCAGATCCGCCGGAAAGCCCTCGATCTCCTCGATCGTGCGGCGGATCCGGTAGTAGCCCAGAGCTATCTCGCCCTGGAGCCTGCCCGCATCCGTCAGGTCGATGTTCCTCGGGTCCTCCGTGTAGGCCTCGAGCTTGCCGATGTCGTGCAAGAGCGCGCCCGTCACCGCCACGTCGCGATCGATCCCCGGGAAGGTCGCGCTGATCGCGCTCACCGCCTGCGCCACGCCCAAGCAGTGCTCCAGGAGACCGTGCTCGTATGCCTGGTGGTAGTACTTCGCCGCCGGGGCCACGCGGTAGCCCGCCCACAGCTCCGTGCCCTCGCCGAACACCTGCTCCAGCAGCACGCGCAGGTGGCGCTCCTGGACCGTGCCGATCAGCTCGCGCACCTCACGCTCCATCTGCTCCACGCCACGAACCGGTCCATCCATCAAATCATCAAGAGAAAAGGTTTCGGGAGTCGCCTCTTCCAATCCGTGCAGGTTGATCTGCGGCCCAAAGCGCGGGTGGATGTTGTAGCGGCCGCGCACGTGGATCGGCGTGCCCGCCTTCGCCAGCCGCTCGATCTCCGCGACCTCGTCCCAGACCATGCACGCCAGCGCGCCCGTGCGGTCGCCGAGTTGCAGGCGCAGGTAGTCCCCGCCGTCCTTGCGCCGGCGCCGCTCTGCCTGGCGGACCAGCAGGACCTGGTCGATCTCCATGCCGTCCGTCAGCTCGTTCACCAACATGTCCTGAAAGTAGATGGGGGTGCGGACGGGACGCTCCCCTGCCAAGCCCGCGGGCACTCAGCGCCGGGGTGCCGTTCCGAGGGCCGGCTCGACCTCTCGCAACCGCGTCGAGATCTCGTCAAGGCGCGCCATGATCGCCTGCTCGCCCTCGCTGATCCGGGCCGCCTCCGCTGCCGCCTGGGGCTCCTCGCGGCTGGCGACGAAGCGCTGCGCCACCGCCGCCGTCAGCACCGCGAAGACGCCGATTCCCGTGAGCATCAGCACGATCGCGATCGCCCGGCCCGCGTTCGTGTGCACGTGCGAGCCTTCGCCGTTCGTCGTCACGAACCCGATCGCCCACCAGATCCCGTCCCAGTCCGAAACCGACTTCGCCGCCGTCGTTTCGACCTGCGCCAGCGCCACCCCGCCGCCCAGCACCAGGAACACCGCCAGCGCCGCCACGTACCTAACGCCCTCAAGCGACAGCAGGCCCTTCGACAGGAACTGGAAGCCGCGCGCCACCCGCAGCAGGCGCAGCAGGCGGAAGGCGCGCAACCCCTGGATCGCCGCCGGCGCGAACGGCGGCGTAAGCACGATCATCGGCAGCGCCAGCGGGAACTGGTGCATCCACGCGCGCCAGTCCTTCGCCAGCGCCAGGATCGCCACGAACTCCACCAGGAACGCCAGCCAGATCGCCCAGTTGCCCAGCACCGCCACCGTGTGCCACGTGTGCGTCAGCGGCTGCTCCTCCAGGATCAGGTCCGGGATCACCATCAGCGCCGCGATCGTCAAGGGGATGCACATGCGCTCATCGACTGCGGCCGCCGTCGTGCCGTGAAGTCTCATCAGGATCTGTTCGGACAGCGGCAACCATGGCTTTAGGCCGCGACGTGAGTCGCAACCTGCAGCGCATGTCCAGCGGACTCCGATTCCGAGGGCTCTCGCGATCGCAGGCGATCCTTCTGCTAAAGCTCAACCCGCCTCATGCCGCCCCCCTTCCTGCTCTCCGTCCTGGACCAGTCGCCCATCGCCGAGGGCTCCAGCGGCGCGCAGGCGCTGCGCAACACCATCGATCTCGCCCAGCTCTGCGACCGGCTCGGGTATCACCGCTACTGGGTCGCCGAGCACCACGGCGGTCCCATGCTCGCCGGTCCCAGCCCCGAGGCCCTGATCGGCCCGATCGCAAGCGCCACCTCACGCATTCGCGTCGGCAGCGGCGGCGTCATGCTGCCGCACTACAGCCCCTTCAAGGTCGCCGAGACCTTCAGCCTGCTTGCCGGGCTGTTCCCCGATCGCATCGACCTCGGCATCGGGCGTGCCGCCGGCACCGACCCCATGACCACCTTCGCCCTGCAGCGCGACCGCCGCCATGCCGCCGCCGACGACTTCCCCCAGCAGCTCGCCGAGCTGCTCGCCTATCTCGATGACCGCATGCCCGAGGACCATCCCTTCGCGCGTCTCGCCAAGACCCTGCCCGGCCGCCCGCAAACGCCCGAGCGCTGGCTGCTCGGCTCCTCACAGCAGAGCGCCATCTGGGCCGCCGAGCTTGGCATGCCCTATGCCTTCGCCGACTTCATCAACGCCGGCGGCGCCGAGATCGCCGCGCTCTACCGCGAGCGCTTCGCCGAACACGAACACCCCGCTGAGCTCCGATCGCAGACCGCCGTCGCCGTCTGGACCATCTGCGCCGACAGCGACCAGGAGGCGCAGCGGCTTGCCGCCAGTGGGCGTATGGCCTTCACCCTGCTGCGACGCGGCGAACTCGTCGCCGTGCCGCCGCCCGAGCGGGCGCTCGAGTTCCTCGCCCGGGAGGAGCAGGCGCGCGAGGCGCGCGGGCCGACCAGCGATTCCGGGATCGCCGACCGGCAGCAGCGCGCGCAGCGCCGGACCGTCGTCGGCTCGCCTCAGACCGTCCGTCGCGAGCTCGAGGACGTTGCCCAGAAATACGGTGCCCGCGAGGTGTTCGCCGTCAACATCCTCTACGACCACCAGGCGCGGCGGCGATCCTACGAGCTGCTCGCCGAAGCCTTCCTCGACTGACCCGCGGACCCGTCCCGGCTGCGCCCTGCGCGTCGGATCCGCCAAATACCTCCTCGCAGGGCTCAAGCTCGAGCCTCGCGCTGACGACCTATCCGCGTGCCATCCCGCATGTTGAAACTTCGCTGGCCTGGGCAATGCAGCATCTGTGGCTGCCCACTCGCCCGGGGAGCCCGCGCCTTCTGGGACCCCGAGACACACCTCGTAACCTGCACAGACTGCCTCGGGCCGGCGGCTGGTTCAGCGCCTCGCCAGGCCCCGCCCGCCGCCGAGGTTGCGCTCGATCGGGGTCGACCCGGGGCCAGCGCCCAGCGCGAGTACCGTCGTCGCAGGAGCAATCGCGAAGCCCGCGTGCGCGGGCGCCACCCCTACATCGGCGGCTTGCTTCTGGCCCTCGGCGGCTCCCCGCAGCACGAGCGCGCCTTCGAGCGCGGGAGCATCGGCGAGGAGACCGTCGCCCACTCGCTCGAACGGCGCCTTGCCCAGGGACCCGCCCTGCTCCTGCACGACCGCCGGATGCCCGAGGGGCACGGCAACATCGATCATCTCGCCGTCGCCCCTCGCGGCGTCTACGTGATCGATGCCAAGGCCATCAGGGGCAAGGTGAGGGTGCAGCCGCGTGCCGCCGGAACCTCCAGGCTCCAGGTCAACGGGCGCACTCGCAACCGGCTCGTGCTCGGGCTTGCCCGACAGGTCGACGCCGTCCGAGCCAAGCTCGACGCCGGCGGACACAGCGATGTCCCGCTCACCGGAGTGCTCTGCTTCACCGAGGCCGACTTCCCTCTCTTCGGCCGTATGCAGATAGACGGCTACCTGCTGCGCCATCGCCGGGCGCTCGCCAAGGAACTCAACGCCTCCGGCCCATTGACCTCAGAGGCGATCGACTCGCTCGCCCGCCGCCTTCACGCCTGGTTCCCGCCCGCCTAGCTGCAGAACCTGAGCACGCCTGCCTCGCCGGGCCCTGACACCATCCGCACCGCCCTCGGAAGGACAAGCGCGAGGCGCCGGACGTCCTCCCAACTTGCCATGCCCGCGGCTCAGGGCTCCAAGCGATGCGGACCGCGATACAGGAAGGTCACCTCACGCACGTTCTCCTGCCCCAGCATCTGCATCAGCAGGCGCGTGAGGCCGAAGCCGAAGCCTCCGTGTGGGGGCGCGCCGAAGCGGAAGAAGTCGAGGTAGTACTGGATCGAGTCGATCTCCACCTTCTTCTCCTGCGCCTGCGCCAGCAACCGGTCATAGCGGTGCTCGCGCTGCGCCCCCGTCGTGAGCTCGATGCCGCGCCAGAGCAGGTCGAAGCTCCTGGTCACCGTCGGCCGGTCCTCGTAGCGCATGTGGTAGAAGGGCCGCACCGAGGTCGGGTAGTCCGTCACGAACGTGAACTCGTGCCCGTCGCGTTCCTTGACCAGCGCCGACAGGGCGCGCTCGCTCGGTGGGTCGAGGTCGTGACCCTCGCCCGGGGCGCCGTGCCCCGCGTCGCGCAGCATCTGCTTCGCGTCCTCGAGCGTGATCCTCGGGAACGGCAGCTCCGGGACCACGAGCACCGTGTCGAAGGTCTCCGCGATCTGCTCGCCATGGCGCTCGGCCACCACCGTCAGCACGTGCGCGAGCCAACGCTCCTCGAAGGACATCACGTCATCGTGCGAGTCGATCCACGAGATCTCGACGTCCACGCTCGTGAACTCCGTGTCATGGCGCGAGGTGAACGAGGGGTTCGCGCGGAACACCGGCCCCACCTCGAACACCTTGCCGAAGCCCGCCGCCATCGCCATCTGCTTGTAGAACTGCGGCGACTGGGCCAGGTAGGCCGTGCGTTCGAAGTACTCCGCCTTGAACAGCTCGGCTCCCGACTCGCTCGCCGAGCCCATCAGCTTCGGCGTATGGATCTCGATGAAGCTCTCTTTGCGCCAGAAGTCGCGCATCGCCCACTCGGTCGTCGTCTGCACCTCGAAGATCAGCTTGCGGTCCGGCCGGCGCAGATCGACGTAGCGCCAGTCGATCCGCTTGTCCAGCGCCGAGTCCGGCGCGACCGGCAGCTCCGGCTCGGCCGGCGAGTCCACCTCCAACCCCTCGAGCTTCAGCTCCAAGCCGCCAAGGTTGACGCGCTCGTCCGCCTTCACCGTCCCCACCAGCGTCACCGCCGACTCCTGCGTCAACGCCGAGACCTGCTCGTTCAGCTCACTGGGCGGATCTCCCTTCGCCAGCACCACCTGCGCCATGCCGGTTTCGTCTCGCAGCACGATGAACTGGACCCGCTTCTGGTCGCGCAGCGCGTTGACCCAACCGCGGAGCTTCACCTGCTGGTCGATCTTCTGCGGCAGCTCGGCTATCGGCGTGCGTTCCACGCGCCGGACCCTATCCAAGCCGGGCACGCGGCAACACACCGGGCCGGGCTGCGGTGCGTCCTATCGTGATGGCGCGGAAGCCGGGGCGAGGCGGGTCCACGGAGCACGACCGCGAAAGGCTGGAGTGACATGGAGCGACGGAAACTGGCGGACCTCGAGGTCTCGGCCCTGGGGCTCGGATGCATGGGAATGTCCGCCTTCTACGGCAGCACCGATGAAGATGAGGGGATCGCCACGATCCGCCGAGCGCTCGAGCTCGGCATCGACTTCATCGACACCGCACAGCTCTACGGGCCGTTGACCAACGAGGAACTCGTCGGGCGCGCGATCGAGGGCCATCGCGGCGACTACGTGATCGCCACCAAGTTCGCCCGGCGCATCGACGAGGCCACCCCCGGCGACATGTCCACCGTCGGCCCGGTCGACGGCTCCGCCGAGTACGTCCGCAGCTCGGTCGAGGGTTCGCTGAAGCGCCTGAAAACCGATCGCATCGACCTCTACTACCAGCACCGCGTCGACCCCGACGTCGAGATCGAGGAGACCGTCGGCGCGATGGCCGAGCTCGTGCAGCAGGGCAAGATCCTGCACATCGGGCTCTCCGAGGCCGCGCCCGAGACGATCCGCCGGGCTCACGCCGTGCACCCGATCACCGCCGTGCAGACCGAGTACTCGATGTGGACCCGCGACCCCGAGGCCGAGGTGCTGCCGACCTGCCGCGAGCTCGGCATCGGCTTCGTGCCCTACTCGCCGCTCGGGCGCGGCTTCCTCTCGGGGCGCTTCACCAAGCCCGAGGAACTCGAGGAGGGCGACTTCCGCCGCAAAGGCCCGCGCTTCACCGGCGAGAACCTCGACGCGAACCTGAAGCTCGCCGAGAAGGTCAAGGAGATCGCCGAGGACAGGGGCGTCACGCCCGCGCAGCTCGCCATCGCCTGGGTGCTCGCCCAGGGCGAGGATCTCGTCCCGATCCCCGGCACCAAGCGCCGCGGCTACCTCGAACAGAACGCCGGCGCCGCCGATGTCGAGCTGACCCAGGAGGACCTCGCACGGATCGACGCCGAACTTCCCGCAGTCGCCGGCGAGCGCTACGACGAGGCCGGGATGGCTTCCCTCAACCTCTAGGGCCTTTTTCAACCGGCTCGTCTGCGCGGCAACAGTGCGCCGCGCAGACGAGCGCCGGGTCCCGGGCGGGGCAGCGCTCGAGCTCAGGCCGCGCTCAGGCCTCGGAGAGCATCCCGCGCAGCATCCGCAACATCGCCGCGACCACCACCGCGCGGGGCGTGTCCGGATGCTCCAGCCACCACAGGGCAAGACCCGTCAGCGAGCTGCGGATGATCTCACCGAGCGGTTCGAGCTCCGCTTCCGGCAGCGGCGGGCCGAACTCGCGCAGCAGCGCTACGTCCGCGGCGCGCTGACGGCCTCGCAGATCGCGCTGGAGCTCCCTCAGCGCCGCATCGCCGGTGATGTCCCGCAACAGCAGGCGGGACGTGTCCCGATGCTCCTCCACGTGAGCGAACCAGGCGTCGATCATCGCTTCGAGCCTTTCGAGCACCGAGCCCTCCGTCTCCAGAAACGTGCCCAGCGGCGCCGCCGCCAGCTCGTCGCGGCGCCGCTCCATCAGCCGCATGCACAGATCGCGCTTGGACTCGAAGTGGCGGTAGAGCATCGGCTTCGTGACGCCCGCCTCGGCGCAGATCTCCTCGACCGTCGTCGTCTCATAGCCCTGTGTCGCGAACAGCCGCCCCGCCGCACGCTCGATCAGCTCTCGTCGCTCCGCCGCCGGGAGCCGCCGCACCGTCGTCGACGGCCTCGAAACCCCCGAGATTCCCGAAACCGCCGCCTGCTGCTCGACCATATCTGAAGTTACCATCTGGTATACTGAATAGTAACATGACTTCGGGACAGCTCTCGCCCGCGTGATCGCCTCATTCCACCTCGCCGACCTCGGCAAGGCCAAGGGCCTGCGCCTGCTGGCCCGTCCGCCCAGGGCGGGGGACACGCCGGGGCTCTACTACGCCGCACTCACCCTCTCGGCGCCTTTGAGCGAGCAGCTCCTGCCGCGTCCCGATCCCGGCCGTATCGCCCTGATCGCCGCGTGGGACGACGACCACGCGCTCGAGCGCTTCCTCGCCGAGGATGCGCTGGCCGAGACCATGCGAGACGGTTGGCACACGCGCCTGCAGCCCACCCACATATTCGGCGCCTGGCCGCCGCTCGCAGGGCTCGTCGGCGAGCAGCCGCCGCCGATCGCCGAGGACGAGCCCGCGGCCGCGCTGACGATCGGGCGCCTGCGGATCACACAGACGCCGCGCTTCCTGAAAGCGGGCGCCGCCGCCGAACGCCTGGCGATCAAGGACCCCGCGATGCTGCGCGGCACCGGCCTCGCGCGCCCGCCCGCCCTGGTCGCCACGTTCTCGCTGTGGCAGACGACGCGCGCGATGCGCGCCTACGCCGGCGGCCTCGCCGGGGCCGAGCACCGCGACGCCGTCAAGGCCCACGCCGAGCGCCCGTTCCACCACGCCTCCGCGTTCATCCGCTTCCGCCCCTACCGCGCCGAGGGCGTGTGGGACGGCGCGAACCCGCTCGCGGGCGAGCTCGCGGCTCCGACGCCCGCGTAGGACGCCGGAGCCCCGGCCCCGTCCGATCCCGCCATGAGCGCTCGAGCGGACGGTACTCAGACTGGTCGAACGTCTAGGTCGGGCAGCCCAGCTCCCATTTCGTGAGACGGTCGGCCGACTTCGGCTTGCGTGCCGTGAACGTCAGCGCCAGCTTCGTGTAGACGCTCGTGCTTTTGCATTTCTTTGACTTCGTCGCCGTCACGCTCACCGGATAGCTCGCGTTTTTGCCTGCGGCGCAGTTCGGTTCGCAGAGGTCGATCACGAACGTGCCCTTGGCCGCCGCGGTCGCGCCCCCGAAGCTCGACCAGGTCAAGCCCTTGAGGTAGGTGTTCGCGTCGCCGCAGGTCAGCGTCAGCGTTTTCGGCTTACTCGCCGTCTTGTTGCAGTTCGTGATCTTCAGGGGCGAGGCCGCCGAGGCGGACATCGCGAAGGCGGCGATCGCGATCGCCGCGGCGAGCAGTGCGCCCGCAGAGAGGAGATGATGCTTGGGAGTTGTCATGCGCGGATATTCCACGCGCCAACCCGGCATCCTGCGCGGGCTCGGGCTTGCACGCGGGCTCGCCCGCCTACGCGCCCTCCGGCGTCTCCTCGGCCAGCTCGACCTGCACCGCGAACTCCTCGGCCTCGAGCGCCTCGACGGATTCGATCGCGCCCGCTGCGCGCAGGTCCTCCAGCCCGAGCGCCAGCGCCGTGAGCCGCGTCGGCAGATCGTGGACCACGACCCGCGCGACGGGCGCGCGCATCGGGCGGCGCGCCTCGGACTTGGCCTTGCGGACTTCCTTCAGCACGTCGGCCGCCACGGCCAGCGCTTCGTCCTCGAGCGCCTGCGCACGCGCGTCGCCGGACTCGTCGCTGCCGCCGAGATCGCCGCGGGCGCTCGCGAGCTCCGCGGCGTCGGGCCAGCTCGCGCGGTGAACCGATCCCTCCTGCCACCAGGACCAGACCTCCTCGGCGACGAACGGCAGGAACGGCGCGAGCAGGCGCTGGAAGATCGAGAGCGAGCGCCGCAGCGCGCGACTGACCGACGCGGCCCCCTGCCGCGCCTGCGGCGACTCGCCCGCGTCGTAGCGCCGTCCCTTGACGAGCTCCAGGTAGTAGTCGCAGTACCACCAGAAGAAGACCTCGACCCGCTCGAGCGCGCGCGCGTAGTCGTAGTCCTCGAAGCTGGCACTCGCCTCCTCGACGACCTTCGCCAGCCGCGCGATCATCGCGCGGTCGAGCGGGCTGCTCAAGCCCTCGCCCTCGGGGGGCAGGTCCGCAAGCGCGAACTTCGAGGCGTTCAGCAGCTTGACCGCCAGCCGTCTACCGACCTTCATCTGCTTGGCGTCGAAGGTCGTGTCGGTGCCGGGGCGCCCGCTCGCGGCCCAGTAGCGCACGGCGTCGGCGCCGTACTCCTCCAACAGGTGCATCGGCGTCACGACGTTGCCCTTGGACTTCGACATCTTCTTGCGATCCGGGTCCAGCACCCAGCCCGAGATCGCCGCGTTCGCCCACGGCAGCGCGTCGTGGTCGAGCTGCGAGCGCAGCACCGTCGAGAACAGCCAGGTGCGGATGATGTCGTGCGCCTGCGGGCGCAGGTCCATCGGGAACACGTTTGCGAACAGCTCCTCCCGCTCGCCATCCATGGCCTCGGCACCGGCTCCGGCTCCATAGCCACCCGCGATCTGCGGCGTCAGCGACGAGGTCGCCCAGGTGTCCATCACGTCGGGGTCGCCCGCGAACCCGCCGGGCAGCCCCCGCTGCTCGGCGCTGTAGCCCTCGGGCACGTCGGTCGAGGGGTCGACCGGCAGCTGCTCCTCGCGCGCGGGGATCGGCTGGTCGTAAAGCACGGCGCCGCTCTCGTCGAGCGGATACCACAGCGGGAATGGCACGCCGAAGAAGCGCTGGCGGCTCACGCACCAGTCGCCGGTCAGCCCGTTGACCCAGTCCTCGTAGCGCGCCCGCATGAACGGCGGGTGCCAGCGAAGCTCGCGACCGCGCGCGATCAGCTCCTCGGTGTGCGCCATCGTGCGCACGAACCACTGGCGGCTCGTGACGATCTCCACCGGACGCTCGCCCTTCTCGAAGAACTTCACCGCGCGCGTTATCTGGGTGGGCTCGCCGACGATGTCGTCGGCCTGCTCGAGCAGCTCCACGATCCGTTTGCGCGCCTGGTTGACCGTACGGCCCTGCAGCTCCTCGTACTCGCGACGCGCCCGCTCGACGTCCTCGGACTCCCAGCCCTTCGCCCCCCACGGCACCTCGGCGAGGCGACCGTCGGGGCCGAGCACCGAGCGCACCGGCAGGCTCAGCTCGCGCCACCAGACGACGTCGGTCAGATCGCCGAAGGTGCACACCATCACCAGGCCGGTGCCCTTCTCGGGGTCGACCAGCGGGTGCGTGAGCACAGGCACGCGCGTGCCGAACAGCGGTGTCACCACCTCCTTGCCGACGAGCTCGCGCTGGCGCTGGTCGTCGGGGTGCGCGAGCAGCGCCACGCACGCCGGGATCAGCTCGGGGCGGGTCGTCTCGATCAGCGCGTCGGCGCCGGCCGTTGTCCGAAAGCGCACGCGGTTCATCGCGCCGGGCCGCTCGCGATCCTCGAGCTCGGCCTGCGCGACCGCGGTCTGGAAGTCGACATCCCAGAGCGTGGGCGCCTCCAGCTGATAGGCCTCCTCGCGCTCCAGCAGACCCAGGAACGAGCGCTGGGAGATGCGCTGCGCGCGCGCGCCGATCGTCGTGTAGGTCATCGACCAGTCGACCGAAAGGCCCAACCGGCGCCACAGCTCCTCGAACGCGCGCTCGTCGGTCTCGGTCAGGCGCAGGCACAACTCGACGAAGTTCGGCCGCGAGATCGAGACCGGCTCCTTCTCCGAGGGCTCGGCCGGCGGCTCGAAGTCGGGGTCGTAGGCGACGGATGGGTCACAGCGAACGCCGAAGTGGTTCTGCACACGCCGCTCGGTCGGCAGGCCGTTGTCGTCCCAGCCCATCGGGTAGAAGACCGCCTTCCCGCGCATCCGCTGGTAGCGCGCGACGGCGTCGGTGTGCGTGTAGGAGAACACGTGTCCCACGTGCAGCGAGCCGCTCACCGTCGGCGGCGGCGTGTCGATCGAGAACACGTCCTCGCGCGCGGCGGCTCGATCGAAGCGGTAGCAGCCGTCCTGCTCCCAAGCGTCGCTCCACTTCTGCTCGAGCCCCTCGAGCGTCGGGCGCTCGGGGACCTTTGCGGGCCTGTCGGTGAGTTGATTCGGCGGCAAGCATTGATCGTATCCGCCCGCCGCGCCCGGATGTGAGCGGCGCCTACGCGGCGAGCGGCAGCTCGAGCACGACGTCGCCCGCGCTGCAGAGCGCGGCGCGGGAGCGCTCGGCGCGCCGGCTGTTGTGTCCGGGGCAGTAGACGCCGCGGACCTCGCCGCTCTCGAGGCCGTAGGCCATCCACACGCCGCCCTCCCAGATGAAGTGGAAGAAGCGCGCTTCCTCGTTGCCACTGACTTCCAGCTCGCGCTGCCAGGCGTCGGCCACCACGTCGCGGCCGATCCGCGCCTTGCAGGAGCAACCGTCGTGCGAGCCGCTCCACACGCAGCGCAGCGGCATCCTCAGAACATCGGCTTCAACACCCATCGTGGCGCCTCCCGTTCGATCTGCCCCCTCGGGGCGACATCCTGTCGTCCTTTGCGTTCCTATCGGGCAACTCATGTCGTCCTTTTCGGCCGACAAGGGCATTTTCGTTCGAGCGTTCCACTTTTTTGGACACCTGTCCTAATCTGCGGAAAGCGCCTGTAAACCTGGTGCTTTTCGTTTCGCGACCCGGCGATGGCCCGGGTTCGGGCAATCGAGGCACCAGCCCGCGTCCCGAATACGTCCGGCGGCCGCCCGCGATTCGGGCTCGGAACGTGGCGGCGAAAGCCACGGGTGGCGAGCACCCCGGCAAGCGCCCGGCGAGCAACTAGGCTGACTTCCCATGGCCTGGGAGGAGCCGCGGCTCGTACGGACGCTCGACGACCTCGACGAGACTTGGCTGAGCGCCGCGCTCGGCGCACCGATCGAGTCTTTCGCCAGCGAGCCGATCGGCACGGGGCAGATGAGCGAGAGCCACCGGATCACGCTCGCCTACGCGAACCCCGCGGCCGAGCGCGACGCGCCGCGGACGGTCGTGCTCAAGCTCGCGGCCTCGGACACCGCCAGCCGCGCGACCGGCGTCGGGCTGGGGATCTATGCGCGCGAGGTGCGTTTCTACGACGAGCTCGCGCCGCGCATCGGCGGGCCGCTGCCGGCCTGCACGCTGGCGCTGTTCGACGAGTCCGAGGGCTGGTTCACGCTGCTGCTGGAGGACGCGGCCGACGCCGCCCCCGGGGACCAGATCGCGGGCTGCGACGTGGCCCAGGCACACGTCGCGATGAGCGCCTTGGCGCGCCTGCACGCGCCGGTGCTCGGCGACGACGCGCTCGCGGGCACCGACTGGCTCAACCGCCCGAGCCCGATCAGCCAGGCGCTCGTCTCGCAGTTGCTGCCGGGCTTCCTCGAGCGCTACGGCGAGCAGATCGAGCCGGCGCACCGAGCGCTGTGCGAACGCTTCGTGATGAGCCTCGACGCCTGGCTTGCGGACCGGCGCGGACCGCAGGGCCTGGTGCACGGCGATTTTCGCCTGGACAACCTGCTGTTCGGCTCGCCGGGCGCCACCAAGCCGCTGACGGTCGTGGATTGGCAGACCGTCGGCTGGGGCGGGGCCGTGACCGACGCGGCCTACTTCCTCGGGGGCGGGCTCAGGGTCGAGGACCGCCGCCGCCACGAGCGGGAGCTGCTGGGCGCCTACCACGAGGCGTTGCTGGCGCAGGGCGTCGACTCGCTGCCGTGGGAGCTCTGCTGGGAGGAGTACCGCCGCCACACCTTCGGCGGCGTGCTGATGGCGATCATCGCGCCGATGCTGGTCGAGCGCACCGAGCGCGGCGATCTGATGTTCATGACGATGCTGGCCCGTCACAGCCAGCACGTGCTCGACCTCTCGGCCGAGGAGCTGCTGCCCGACGCCCACAGCGCGCCGATGGCGCCGCTTCGCCCCACGCCCGCGGACGAGGCCCCCCACGAGCCCGGCGGCGAACCGCTGTGGAACGAGAGCTGGTACTTCGACGCGATCGCGCCCGACGGCAGCATCGGCGCCTACGTGCGGATCGGGCTCTATCCGAAGCTGGGCGTGTGCTGGTACACGGCGCTCGTCTGCGGACCCGGCCGCCCGACGGTCGCGGCGATCGACCTCGCGGCGCCGCTGCCCTCGGGCGCGAACCTCTCGCTGCAGACCGAGGCGCTGCGCGCCGAGCACCGCTGCGAGGCGCCGCTGCAACGCTTCGCCCTCACGCTCGAGGCGCTCGGCGAGTCCCACGCGGACCCGTCGGCGATCCTGCGCGGCGAGTCCGGCAGCCCGGAACCGCTGGGCCTCGAGCTGACCTGGGAGACCGCGGGCGATCCCTACGCCTATCGGCTGACCACGCGATATGAGATTCCCTGCACTGTCTCGGGCACGATCCACGTCGGCGAGGAGAGCCTGCAGCTGCGTGAGGCCGTCGGCCAGCGCGACCACTCCTGGGGGGCACGCGACTGGTGGTCGATGGACTGGGTCTGGAGCGCGGCGCACCTGCAGGACGGCACGCACCTGCACGCGGTCGAGCTGCGCCTGCCGGGGATGCCGACGCTCGGCGTCGGCTACGCCCAGTCGCCCGGCTCGCAGTTGCTCGAGCTCAGCGGCGTCGCCGCCGCGGAGAGCGTCGGCGCCGACGGGCTGATCGAGGACGCGCGGCTGTCGCTCGATCCGCTGGGGCTCGACGTCGAGGTCAAACCCCTGGCCCACGCCCCGCTGCTGCTGATCGCCGAGGACGGCCGCGTCTCGCACTTCCCCCGCTCGATGTGCGCCGTGCGCTGCGCCGACGGGCGCACGGGCCTCGGCTGGGTCGAGTGGAACTTGAATCAGCCTCGGTGAGTGACGGCTTGGGCGCGATGCCTGGACGCGACCGCCTGGGCGATGGGGAGAACCAGGCGTTTTAACGGCATCCAGCCTCCTCGTCGAGCCGAGCTCCGCTCCGTTATTGAACTCGAGAACGCTCCGCTCGCCACGACCGTTACAGGACGGCCATCCGGGCCGTCTGGTGGCCTCGCCCGTGCGCGCTCGCCCGTGCGCGCTGCCCGCTGCCTGCTGCCCGCTGCTAATCGTTCGCGGTAAGCGCGCCCAGCAGATCCGCGAAGCGCTCGCGGGCCTCGGCGCGGCGGGTGGGCAGGTGCTCGCTCGGCAGGTCGTCGGCGGGCGGGGAGTAGCCGTGCAGGATGCGACGCGCCACGGTCTGGCGGTGGACCTCGTCGGGGCCGTCATAGATCCGGGCGGCGCGCGCGAAGCGGTACATCTGCTCGAGCGGCAGATCGGTCGAGTAGCCCAGCGAGCCGTGCGCCTGCAGAGCGCGATCGACCACGTCGTGCAGCACCTTCGCGCCGAAGAACTTGATCAGCGCGATGTCGACACGCGCGGCGCTCGCGCCCTGCGTGTCCATCACCCAGGCGGCGTGCAGCGTCATCAGCCGCGCGGCCTGCATCTCCGCGGCGCTGTCGGCGATCCAGTTCTGCACGGTCTGCTTGTCGGCCAGCAGCGACCCGTGCGCCTGGCGGTAGGTCGCGCGCTCGCACATCATGTCGAAGGCCCGACGAGCCACGCCGAGCCAGCGCATGCAGTGGTGGATGCGCCCCGGGCCGAGCCGCTGCTGGGCAAGCAGGAAGCCGTCGCCGACGCCGCCGAGCAGCGCGTCAGCGGGCAGGCGGACGTCCTCGTAGAGGATTTCGGAGTGCCCGCCGTAGGCGCCGAACTGCTCCCAGGGGTGCTCCATCGTGGGCACGTCGCGCACGACCTCGACGCCGGGGGCATCGCGCGGCACGACGAACATCGAGGCGCGCTGCGGCCCGCGCGCCGAGGGATCGGTCACGGCCATCACGATCAGGAAGTCGGCGATCGAGCCGTTGGATGAGAACCACTTCTTGCCGTCGATCACCCACTCGTCTCCGTCGCGCACCGCGCGCGTCTGCAGCTGCGTGGGGTCGGAGCCCGGAGTGTGCGGCTCGGTCATGCTGAACGCGCTGCGCAGGTCGCCCGCGAGCAGCGGGTGCAGCCAGCGGTCCTTCTGCTCGGGCGTTCCCGCCATCGCGAGGATCTCCGAGTTGCCCGAGTCCGGCGCGGCGTTGCCGAACGCCAGCGGCGCGATCGGCGAGGTGCCGAGGATCTCGTGCATCAGGCCCAGGCGCACCTGGCCCATGCCCTGACCGCCGAGCTCCGGCGGCAGATGCGCGGCCCACAGGCCGCGCTCCTTGACCTGCTCCTGCAGCGGCGCGATCGCCTCGTTCAGGCCGTCGATCCCGAGCTCGTGCCAGATCGCCTCCAACGGCCATATCTCACGACGCACCAGCCCGTCCATCCAGTCGAGCTGCTCCTGGAAGTCGGGGTCTGTGGAGAAGTCCCAGCTCATCGGCGTCGTCCTTTCGATCTTGCCTTGCGGTGGCGGCGGCTCTGCACACAGCCTACGCCGATGCAGGCCGCGCGCGAGGGCGCCTCCAGGGGGGCATCGGAGACATCGCCAGGCGCGTGTTCCAAATTCGAACAGCTCCACGGCGGCGGCATGCGGGGGCGCCGGAGTGAACCGTTGGGCGCCGTGACCAGAGCCAGGTCACGACGCCCCCCGGCACATACGCCCGCGCCAGGGAGGGAGCGGCGTCGGGCGTTTTACTCAAGGTGACCGGACGAGGGAGGTCACTCTCGAAATCCCAACATCGCACAGCAATCGAAGCCTGTCAAGGGCTAAGTAGGCTACTGTTTACATACCAAATGATCGATTTACTTAATTCAAATCAATCCGCATTGGCGCATCTTCCGACTATAGGACGACGGTGCGAAAACGCGCCCGCAGACAGGGCCTCCGGCCGGGCCGGACGGGTCGCCGAGGGCTGATGGCCGCCGAGCCCGATCGCTCCCAGACGCCGAGTTCGCAGGAGGCCGACGCGGACGCGCCCGCGCGTCCGATGCTGACCGCTGTCCCGAACCCCCAGCCCCCCGAGCCCCAGCGCTCGCGCCGGCCCTCGGGACCGGTGGCGCGCGAGCAGGCACGGGCACGGCAGCGGCTGCGCCTGGCGGCGGCGATGATCGAGTGCGTCGCCGAGGACGGCTATCGCGCGACCCGCGTCGCCGACGTGATCGCCCGCGCTGGCGTCTCGCGCAAGACCTTCTACGAGCACTTCGACAACAAGGAAGACTGCCTGCTCGCCACCTTCGACCTGATCTCCGAGGAGGCGATGCGCCGCGTCGAGAGCGCCTATCGCGAAGCGCAGGGCTGGCCCGGTCGCGTCGAAGCCGCGATCCGCGCGCTGTTCGAGGCTGCGATCGAGAATCCGGGCGCGCTGCGGCTGAGCCTGCTGGAGATCGCGGCCGTGGGGCCGGCCGGGATCGCGCGGCGCGAGCGCTCGATCGAGCGCTATGAGAGCTTCATCCGCGACGCGCTCGAGCTCGCGCCGGGTGAAGGCGAGGTCTCCGATGTGATGCTCAAGGCCGTGGCGGGCGGGCTGAACCGCGTGCTCTACCGGCGCGTGCTGCGCGCCGACGCCGAGGAACTGCGCGCGCTGGTGCCGGACCTCGCGGCCTGGGCGACCTCCTACTATCCGACGCCCGCGCCGCTGCTGGCCGAGCCGGTGCCGCTGTCGCGCGCGCGGCGCACGGCGATCGCGCTGCAGGCGGGCCGCGCGCCCGGCACGCTCGCTCCCCATCCGCTGCTCGGCGGGCGGCGCGGGCTGGCGCGCGGCGATCAGAACGTCTCCCGCAGCTTCGTGGTGCAGAACCAGCGGGCGCGGATCCTCGACGCGGTCACGAACCTCACCGCCAGCGGCGGCTACGCCTCGCTGAAGGTCGAAGAGATCGCCGAGCAGGCCGCGGTCTCGCTGGTCGCCTTCTACGAGCACTTCGCCGACAAGGAGGACGCCTTCCTGGTCGCCTACGAGGTCGGCCACGGCAAGGGCCTGGCCGCGGTCGAACGCGCCTACGCCGCCGAGAGCGACTGGCGACTGGCGGTGCGCGCCGGGATCGAGGCACTGTTCGGCTTCTTAGCGAGCGAGCCCTCCTTCGCTCACATCGGCCTGGTCGACGCGCTGATCGCCACGCCCCATTCCGCCGACCGCTCGAACGACGGCGTCAGCGCCTTCGCGCGGATGCTGGCGCCGGGCACGGAGCGCATGCGCGGGATCATGCCGGGGGCCGTGACGGTCGAGGCGATCGCGGGCGGCCTGTTCGACCTGTGCCTGCATTACGGGCTCACGGGCAGGATCCGCGAGCTGCCGGAGCTGGTGCCCTCGGCGACCTACATCGCGCTGGCGCCGTTCCTCGGCGGGCAGGAGGCGGCGCGCATCGCGATGGCGCACACCTCTCCGCGCCGCGTGCCCGCACGCGGCTAGCGCACACCGAGGCCGCGCCCACAGGCGCGTCAGCGCGGCTGCTGCTTGGGGCTCATCAACGCGACCGGCACCGCCAGCCCGGCGGAGCGGCGCACCGTGGCGATCCGGCGCCCGGGCTGAACGGCCTCGCGCGCCTCGCCGACCTGCTCGCCGAGCGCCGCGACGGTCCGGTCGAGGTCGGGGGCGACGAACGCCAGGCCCCACAGCCGCGCCCCCCGCTGCGCGCCGTCCTCGCGTGCGGCGATCGCCTGCTCGGGTTCCTGCACGAGCTCGAGGATCTCGGCGCCGAGACGAAAGAACGCCTGGCGCGGGGCGCCCGCGGGCGTGGGCTGCTCGCGGACCCGGCGCAGGTCCAGGCCCGCCGCCTGCAGAGCCGCGATGCTGCGATCGAGCGCGGGGGTCATTGCGACGACGTGGTCGATCGCCACGATTCCGTTCGGATGCGCGGGCGCGGGTGCGGCCGGGGACTCCAAGCCGGCGTCGGACAGGCTCGTGGGCAGGCCGTCGAGCTCGGTGCAGGAGATCCCGCGCAGCGACCAGCCGAGGATGCCCCGGCCCGCATCCTCGCCCGCGATTCGCAGGGACAGATCGCCCAGACGCAGGCGATCTCCCTCCAGGGCGAAGCCGAGCGCAGCCCAACGTGCGGGCTCGTCGGCGAGCACGAGCTCGTCGATCCGAACACCGCTCGTGCGGTCTGCCGCGGGTCGCTCCTCGCTCATCGCCGCCAGCATGACAGCCGCGCGACGCTCAGCGCTCGATCACGAGCTTGGTCCAGTCCCGCTGCAACAGCGCCTCGGCGGCGTCGGCCCAGCCCACGGAGCGGGTCGTGACGCGCTCGGGCTGCAGCGAGCCCTCGGCGGCGAGCGCGAGCACCTGCGGCATCGCCTCGCGCACGTGGGCGCGCCCGGTCTTGAAGGTGATGCACTTCGTGTACATCTCCAGCAGCGGCAGCGCGGGCTGCTCGCCGAAGTAGATCGCCGTGCTCGTGCAGGTGCCGTCGGGCGCGGTGGAGCGCAGCGCGAGCGCGAGGCCGTCGGGCTCGGCGCAGGCGTCGACCGTCACGGGAAACGGCCCCAGCCGCGGCGGCGCCTCGGCGAGCGCGAGCGTCTCCGCGCCCAGCGCCTCGGCCACACCGCGACGCCCGGCGTCAGCGTCGACGTAGGTGACCGACGCCGCACCCAGGGCGCGGGCGAGCGCGGCGGCATAAAGCCCGATCGAGCCGGAGCTCGCGCCGCCGACGACGAGCACCGGCGCGCCGGGCTCCTCGGCCAGCGGCGGCGCGACCGCGCGCCAGGCGTCTGAGATGTTGTCCGAGGCGCTCGCGACCGCCGCGGGCTCGACGCCCTCGGGGACCGGGACGAGCATGTGCTCGGCATATGGCACGCAGACGATGTCGGAGAGGAACCCGCCCCAACGCCCGACCGCCGGGCCGAAGCCGTACGTGGACATGAAATCGACGCTCGCGCAGTTGCCGGTGCGCCCGCGACGGCAGGGCACGCACTCGCCGCAGGAGATCTGAAACGGCACGCTGACGAGCCTGCCCGGCGCAAACGAGCCGACCCCGTCGCCCACTTCGAGCACTTCGGCCACGCACTCGTGCCCGATCGGGAACGGCGCCGGGAACGGCGACTCGCCCGCGAGGATCAGCGCGTCGAGGTCGCAGGTCGCGACCGCGAGCGGGCGCACCAGCGCGGCCGCGTCGGAGTCGAGCTTCGGCTCGGTCGCTGCCTGCCACTCGAGTCGGTTCGGTGCGGTGTAGGTGAGCTGCTGCATGCGCGCCACGTCCCCTCTGTTGATAGATCGATCGATCTATTCTCCACGATTCGAGCCGTGCGAGCGCTACGGTTGCGGGCAATGTGGGCGCAAGGCGAGATCCGGCTCGACCCGCGCCCCCGCGGGTTTCACCTGATCACCCGCGAGGTGCTGGCGGCGGTGCCGCGGATCGCCGAAGTCGAGGTGGGCCTGCTGCACCTGTTCATCCGCCACACCTCGGCCTCGCTGACGCTGAACGAGAACGCGAGCCCGGACGTGCGCACGGACTTCTCCTCCTTCTTCGACGCGGCGGTGCCGGAGGACGCGCGCTACTGGACGCACACGCTCGAGGGCGCCGACGACATGCCGGCCCACATCAAGGCGTCGCTGCTGGGTCCGTCGCTGACGATTCCCGTCGCGGGCGGGCGCCTGGCGCTGGGGACCTGGCAGGGGATCTACCTCTGCGAGCACCGCGACCACGGGGGGCCGCGTTCGCTGGTGGCGACACTGTGGGGAGAGGCCTCGGGCGCGGCGAGCTGAGCGCGCGCGGACGCGGCCGCCGAGCGCCACACGGCCCGCCACGAAACCGACCCTTGGCAAGCTACAAATCATTGGGATTTATACGCACTAGGCTTTCTTGCTCTGGACATATGCAGTCGGTGCGTATGTGCTGTCGTCATGCCGGAGCCACGGTCGCCCGCGACACAGCTGCTCGGCGAACGAATCAGGAGCCACCGTCACGCGTTGGGGCTGAGCCAAGAGGCGCTGGCCGACCGCTGTGGTGCGCACTGGACGTTCGTGGGGCAGGTCGAGCGCGGCAGACGCAACCTCAGCCTGCACAACCTGCTGCGACTGGCGGAGAGCCTCGAGGTCGACGCGGCCGAGCTGGTCCACGGCCTGCGCGCGCCCGAGCGCTGATCGCCAGCCGGCGCGTCGGGCTCAGTCGGCGCCGGCCGCGGCTCGGTAGGGGCCGGGCTTCGGCCGCGTGCGCCCGCCGGGAAAGGCGAGCCGCAGGATCGTGCGGTGCACGGTCCCGAGCTGCTTGCGCAGCGGGCCGGTGTTGTAGGGCAGCCCGTAGCGCTCGCACACCTCGCGCACGCGCGGGGCGGCCTGGGCGTAGCGGCTGGAGGGCATGTCGGGGAACAGGTGGTGCTCGACCTGGAAGCTGAGGTTGCCGCTGAGGAAGTGAAATGGCGCGCGGCCGTCGATGTTGGCGGCGCCGAGCAGCTGGCGCACGTACCAGCCGCCGCGCGACTCATCGGCGACCTCCTCCTCGCTGAAGGTGTAGGTCTGGTCGGGGAAGTGCCCGCAGAAGATGATCGAGTAGGCCCACAGGTTGCGCACGATGTTCGAGGCGAAGTTGGCCTTGAACGTGGAGGCGAAGGTCTCGCGCGCGGCGCGGGAAACCTCGCCGCGGCGCCCACCGCGCAGGCCCACGGCCGCAGAGCTCACGGCGGCGGACAGCGCGGGGAAGGCGATGTAGTCCTTGACGATCTGCGCGCGCGCCTTGCGCCCGATCGCCTTGAGCTCCTCGCGCGCCTGGCGCTTTGACTTCTCGCCCGAGCGGATCGCGTCGAAGTTGAGGTCGTGCAGCGCGACGCCCCACTCGAAGAAGCCCATCAGCAGCAAGTTGTAGAGCGGCTGCAACAGGTAGACCGGGTGCCATTTCTGGTGCGGGTCGATGCGCATGATCTCGTAGCCGAGATCGCGATCCTTGCCGCGGATGTTCGTGAAGGTGTGGTGCTCGTAGTTGTGGGAGTGCCGCCAGGCGTCGGCGGGCGAGGCGGTGTCCCAGTCCCAGCTCTGGGAGTTGATGTCGGGGTCGTTCATCCAGTCCCACTGGCCGTGCATCACGTTGTGCCCGATCTCCATGTTCTCGAGGATCTTCGCGAGCGACAGCGCGGTCGTGCCGAGCACCCACAGCTCGCGACGGCGCGAGCCGAGCAGCAGCAGGCGCGAGGCCAGCACCAGCCGGCGGTGCAGCTTGATCGTGTTGCGGATGTAGCGCGCGTCGCGCTCGCCGAGCTCGGCGAAGACCTCGTCGTGGATCGTGTCGAACTCGCGTCCGAGCTGCTCGAGCTGCTCGGCGCTCAAGCGCGCGAGCGGGCTCTCGGGCTCGCCCTCGAGCGCGCCTGCGGGGGCGGTGCCGTTGGGCGTGTGAGGCTCTGTGAGGGTGGCTGACATCTTGGAGTCCTTTTCAATTAATTGATTGAGAGATTGGATGCTGGGCGGCGATCTCAGAGGTCGATCTCGACCGCGCCCTCCGGCGCGTTGACGCAGGTGCGCAACATCTCGCCGACCTGCCCGTGGACACGGCCGGTGCGCAGGTCGCGGACCTGCCCGGAGCGCAGCTTGCCGACGCAGCTGTGGCAGATGCCCATGCGACAGCCGAAGGGCATCTCGGCCCCGGCGGCCTCGCCCGCGAGCAGGATCGGCTGCTCGCCGTCGCTACGGGCCTCGATGCCGCTACGGCACAGGCTGATCGTGCCGCCGCAGCCGCGCTCGCCCTCGCCGACCCGCGCGTCGGGCTGGAAGTGCTCGGTGTGCAGGCGCTGCGGATCGCCCCGCTCGCGCCAGTGCTCGGCCATCGTCTCCAGCAGCCCGGAGGGGCCGCACAGGAACGTCTCGCGCCGCTGCCAATCCGGGCAGATCGCCTGCATCTCGCGCGGGCCGAGACGACCGTGCGCGCCGGTCAGGCGCAGGTGCAGCCGATAGCCGCCCTGCTCGCGGCGCAGCCGCGCGAGCTCCCGCGCGAAGATCACGCCCTCGGCCTCGCGCGAGCAGTGCACGTGCACGACGTCGCGCAGCTCGCCCTCGTGCTCGAGACCGCGCAGCATGCTCGCGATCGGGGTGATGCCGCTACCGGCGCTCAGGAACAGCAGCCGCTCCGGCGTGGGGTCCGGCAGCACGAACGTGCCTTCGACGCCGCCGAGGCGCACGATCGTGCCGGGCTGCACCTGGCGGTTCAGGAACGGCGAGACCTTGCCCCGCTCGACGAGCTTGGGCGTGATCGCGATCAGCCCGTCGGGGCGGTGAGGCTCGGAGGTGAGCGAGTAGGCGCGCCAGTGGTGGACGCCGTCGACCGCGATCCCCAGGCGCACGTACTGACCCGGGCGGTGCCCGGGCCACTCCCAGCCCGGCTTGATCAGCACGGTCACGGCCTCGGCGGTCTCGCGCTGCACGCGCACGATCCGCCCGCGCAGCTCGCGCGTGGACCACAGCGGGTTGACGAGCTCGAGGTAGTCGTCGGGCAGCAGCGGCGAGGTGAACGAGCTGATCATCCGCAGGGCGCGCCTGCGCCTCGGCGAGACGAGCGGGACCGCGCCGCGTTCAGCCATCGGCCTGGGCGCGGAAGCGGGTGTGGAAGCAGGGCAAAAGCATGACGTGAACTGATGTTACCTCGTTTGAGGTTACATCAAACATGGTATCTTTGTGTGAGGGATGGCACAGACGGCCGCAAAGACGAAATTGACGCCGCGCCCCACCGGCAACGGCAATGGCGAGGACCCGCCCGCCGGGCTCACGATCGAGCAACTCGCGGGCGAAGTGGGGATGTCGGTGCGCAACATCCGCAACCACCACACGCGCGGGCTGCTGCCCCCGCCGGAGGTGCGTGCGCGGGTCGGCTACTACAACTCAGACCACGTCGCACGCCTGCGCCTGATCCAGGACATGCAGGCCGATGGCTTCAACCTCGCGGCGATCGAGCGCTTGGTGAGCGGCTCGGGTGGCCTTGCCAAGCGCCTGCTCGGCCTGCGCGAGGCGGTCACCGCGCCGTTCGAGCCGGAGCAGCCCGAGCTGATCACCGCGGCCGAACTGGGCGAGCGCTTCGGCGAGCTGAGCGGCAAGGACCTCGAGCGCGTGCGCAAGCTGAAGCTGCTCGTGCCGCTGGGCGACGGGCGCTTCGA
This sequence comes from Solirubrobacteraceae bacterium, assembly GCA_036267655.1. GTDB lineage: Bacteria > Actinomycetota > Thermoleophilia > Solirubrobacterales > Solirubrobacteraceae > Palsa-744. Next base: position 52,019 of record DATAVP010000004.1, on the reverse strand, counting down.
AGCGCCGAGCCCGGCGCTGCTGCGCGCGGCCGAGCAGGTCACGGCGCTCGGCATCCCGCTGCATGCGGCGCTGTCGCTGAGCGACAGGGTCAGCCACGACGCGGACTCGATCGCGCGCGCCTTCACGAAGCTGTTCCTGCGCGAGCTGTGGGAGCCCTTCGATCAGGCCGGCCAGCCCGAGGAGGGCTGGGACGAGCTGATCGAGAGCGTCGACGCGCTGCGCCCGCTGGCCTCCGAGGCGCTGCTGGCGCTGTTCAAGCTGCGGATGACCGCGCAGCTGGAGGAGGCGTTCGGCAAAGTGCTCGCCCACCAGGCCAAGCGCAAGTAGCGCCCCGCGAGCCCGCGTCCCGCGAGCCGCTGACGGCGGGGCGTCTCAAGACGCCCCGCCGCTTCGCGGTCGAGGGAGGGTCAGGGCTTGGTGTAGGTGAATTCGTCAGCCGCCGTCGAGGGGCTGTGCTTGCCGCCCGAGACGACGTGCACATCGACGGCGCTCGCGCCTTTGTGCGCGGGCGCGAGCGCGGTGCAGGTCGTGCTCGAGCTGCAGTTCACCGAGGCGGCTTCTTTGGTGCCGAACTCGACGGTCGTGGCGCCGGGCGCGAAGCCGGTGCCGGTGATCGTCACATTCGTCCCGCCCGCGACCGAGCCGCTGCTCGGGGAGATCGAGCTGACGCTCGGCTTTTCGTATTTGAAGCGGTCTTTGTTGCTGGTAGCGCTGGTGCCGCCTTCGGTCGTGACCGTGATGTCCACGGGGCCGGGTGTGCCTTCCGGCGCGACCGCCGTGATCGAGGTCGCGGAGTTGACCGTGAAGCTCGCCGCCTCGCCCGAGCCGAACTTCACAGAGGTGGCGCCGGAGAAGTTGGCGCCGGTGATTTCGACCGCGGTGCCGCCCGCGGTCGATCCCTTGCGAGGCGCGATCTTCTTGATGCTTGGCGCGGGCGGCGGCACGAGGTAGCTGAACTCGTCGCTCGGGTTCGCGGCGCTCGTGCCGGAGGGTGTCGTGACCGTCACGTCGACCGTGCCCGTGCCCGCGGGCGCCACCGCGGTGATCGAGCTTTCGGAGTTGACCGTGAATTCGCTCGCGGGCGTCGCTCCGAACTGCACGCTCGAGGCTTCGCCGAGCAGCGTGCCGGTGATCGTCACGCTCGTGCCGCCGACCTGCGGGCCGCTGGAGGGCGAGATCTGCGTGACGGTCGGCTGCAGGCTGACGATCGCCTGCGGCGCCGAGATCTGCTGGGCGCTCACGTCGGCGGGCGTCCAGGGCAGCGTGATCCATTCGTTGTTCGAGAAGCGCTGGGTCTGGTCTTCGTAGAAGGGCGATGAGATGTCCTCGGACTGCGAGTAGGTCAACAGGCCTTTCGCCAGCGGCCCGGTGCTCGGGTTCAGTTCGGTGAACATCACGATGCTCGAGCTCGAACCGTTGACCGCAGAGGTTTTCGCGGTCGAGTTGTCATAGGTCGAGTTGATCACCGCGAAGCAGTTGCTTCCGTCCCCGCAACCGGGGATCGGGATCTTCGTGGCGCGCTGGGTGTACTGCACCTGGCCGAAGCTCGCGTTCAGCGGGATGCCCCTCGTTTCGAGGTCGCTGACCGCGCTCGCGAGCGCGTTCTGGCTCGTGGCGAGGGTGGCGTTGAGCGTGTTCGGCGTGTAGACGGGTTCGCTCGCGCTCCAGGGGTGTACCCAGAACGAGCCACTGGTCGTGGGCGCGCTCGCCCACCAGCGGTTGAACAGCCAGCCGCCGGGGCTGTTGAGCTTGGCGGTGGCGTCATATTCGTCGAGGATCGGGCAGGCGGCGCTGACGTTGACTTTGTTGATCACGCCACCCGAGTTGCTCACGGCGTTGTGGCAGATTTCGCGCAGGCCCGGCAGCGCGCGCTCGGCGGGCATCGCCCGGAACGAGGACCACGATGCCTGCAGGTTTTCGGCCGTGAAGCCGGGGGTCGCGCCGAGGCCGTCGGTCGGGACGCCTTCGTTGAACGTGCCGACGCGCTGGTTGACCATGTCGATGCCGGTCTGCGAGCGCATGCCGGGGTTCGCGACTTCGTTGCCGAACGCCGGCGAGAAGCCCGTCAGTGGTTGGTTCGCATTCGCGAGCCAGAACGAGTTGTTGGAATTCTCGGTGTAGTCTTTGCGGATCAGCTGGGGTGCGCTGGAAGCGCCGAACACGCCCGGCGAGACCGAGTCGGGGTCCGAGGGCAGTTCGCATTCGCTCTTGGAGCCGTCGAAGGGACCGGCGGTCGAGTGCGAGCCGTTGAGGTTGCAGGGGCCGTTCAGGTAGGAGGTCGGCTCGTCGGGCGTGACCACGATCTCCGAGTAGAAGGCGTTGCCTTTATCGTCGGCGCCGATCGTGTTGACCCAGGGCACGCCGTCGATTTCTTTCTGCGAGGCGAGCAGTTCCTGGGCGCTTTCGGACTCGCCCATCTTCAGCCACTGGTCCGCACCGCGGAGGTTCGTGAAGTTCGCGTCGTCGAACGCGGTCGCGCTGGTCGTCGACCAGGCGGGGCTCGCGACGATCGGGCCGTATTTCGAGTAGTAGAAGCGGTGTGAGTGCGGCACGAGCACACCGCCTTCCAGCGCCTGCACCGTGACGTCGGTGTGCGTCATCGGCACGGCCGCGCCGTCGACGAGGTATTCGGTGTCGTGACCCGGTGCGAGCGTCAGTTTGAAGCTGGAGGTCGTGACGTTCGTGGAGACCGTGTGCGTCCAGCTCACGTGCTGGTTGTGCCCGATCGTCACGAGCGGCACGCCCCACAGGCTGGCGCCGATCATTTCGTAGGTGCCGGGGACGTCGACGTGCGACTCCCAGAAGCGCTCGTCGCCGAGCCAGGGGAAGTGCGGGTTGGCGAGCGTCACGCCGCCGCCGCTGGTGGCGTCTTCGCCGCCGATGCCCATGCCGTTGGAGCCAGACACCGTGCTCGAGTCTTCCAGGGCGTTGCCGAGGTCTTCGCCCGCCGGTTCGGCTTCCTTGACGATCGCGGCGCGGCGCGCGTTGGGCTGGCCCGCGGGCGGAGCGGCGGGCGTGATCAGCGAGGCGCGTGCGGCGCCGCCGGCGAGCGTGTCGAGCTGATACATGCGCCGCCACACGTCGATCGCTTTGATCGGCCGCACCCAGGCCGCGCCTGCGCAGCGGGGGTCGGTGACGCCGCCGGGACCGCCGACGTCGGAGAGGTACTTGTCATATCCGGCCGCGAAGCCCGCGACGACTTCCTTCGATGCCTGCGAGGGGCCTTTCGGGTAGGGCAGCGCGAGCAGGCCTTCGACGGTGTGGTTGTCGATCAGCGAGGTCCAGTAGAGGTCCGAGGTGAGGTCGGTGTCGACCGATTTCGTGTCTTCGTCTTTGACGGTCGCGCTTGGCCCGAAGAACACGGAGCGTTCGCCGCTGACGGTCAGGTAGACGTCGGCCAGCGTGCAGATGCCGTCCTGCGCCTGCGCGTAGCCGGTGCCGAAGCCCGCGCCCGCGAGCGAGGAGGCTTCGATGTTGGCGACGCCGCCGGTGGTGCGGGTCAGGGTCGCGTCGTAGGCGGATGCACCGCCCGCGCAGCAGAGCAGCACGCCGAGCAGCGCGCACAGCGCCGCCGCCAGCCGGACGCCGCGCCCGGTCGGCCGACGCGATTCGATTCCGGTTCCCCCAACACGCAATCCATTACGCAGCAGCCTTCCAGGCACGACGTCCCCCCCTCGTCCGGTCCAGCGCGCAGTGACCGTGAATGACTTCTACAGACACCTCGCGCCAATGTCGTCCGGTAGCCTGCTGGATGGGATGGAGGAGTTCATTGGCACGGAGGCACGAACTTCGGCCGCGGGCGTTGTGCCAACCCTACAAATCACCCGCGGCCGTTCGCGCGCGGCGGACGTGCAGGAGCGCCTGGAGCACATCGCCGACATGCTGATCGCGCGCCGCAGGGCGCTCGCGAGCGAGATCGTCCTGCAGGTCAAGCGCGAGATCCCCGAGTACCGCTCGCCACCGGGCGAGGCGGCCGAGCACATCGCGGCGCACATCGACGCGCTCGCGGCGACGGTCCGCGGGCGGCGCCTGGAGCCCTCGGACTACGACTTCATCGCCCCGCACGCGGCGCGACGCGCACGCGACGGGGTGCCGCTCTCCACCTTCCTGCACGCCTTCCGCCTCGGCATCCGCGTGCTGTGGGACACGGTCGTGGCGGATACCGGCACCGACGTGCAGGCGCGCGCGGCGGCGCTGTCGGCCACGCGGCCGTTCCTGGAGTCGCTGAACGCCTCGAGCACGCAGGCGGCGGCGGCTTACCTGGAGGCGCAGGAGACGCTCGCGGCCGAGGGCGCGGGCGCGCGGCGCGACCTGCTCGAGCAGCTGCTGGCGGGCAGGCCGGTGAGCAACCCGCGCCTGCGCTCGCTGGCCGCGGAGGCCGGGCTGCAGGAGCACACGCATTGCGCGGTCGTGGTCGCGATGGCAAGCGAGGCGGGCCCACCCGAACCGGATGAGGCGCGGGCGGCGGCGAACGAGCTGATCCAGGCGGCCTCGGGCGTGGTCCGTCCGCTGAGCGTGGCGCGTCACGACGAGCTCGTGATCGTGCGCGCGTTGCGCGCGCACGATCTCGCCAAGCTCTCGCAGCGGCTGGGCGCAGCGCAACTCGACCTCGCGCAGCGGGGCATCCCGCTGCGCCTTGGCATCAGCACCGAGCACGCGGGACGGGCGCGGGTGCCGAACGCCTACGCCGAGGCCCACCGCGCGGCGCAGAGCACCGGGGCCGACGGCGGCGTGCTCTCGCTGTCGGAGCTGAGCCCCGCGGACTATCTGGCCTCGCACGCCGACGAGGTCGCCGCGCGGCTGGTGCCCGAAGCGGTGCGCAGCTTCATCTCGGAGGATCTACAGCGCGACGGGGCGCTCGTGGAGACGGTGCTCGCCTACGCGGCGGCGGACATGAACCTGTCGCGCACGGCCGAGCGCCTGCACATCCACGTGAACACCGCGCGCTACCGGCTGACGCGGATCGCCGAGCGCACCGGCTGCGAGCCGCGCAGCCTCGGCGACATGATGGACCTGGTGCTTGCGATCAAGATGCTCGCAGGCCCGCGCACCACCGCGAGCGCGGGCGCCTGACTAACGGCGCCAGGCCCTGGCGCCGGGTCCAGGACGACGTCGATCCGCCCCTCGGCCGCATCGGCGAGCGCCTGCGGCAGATGATCGCCGCCGTCGAGCCGCACCGTGGCGTCGGCGCCGAGCGCGAGGCATCGTTCCAAGCCTTCCTGTGAGCGCGCGGCGGCGATCACCCGCGCGGCGCCGAGCAGCTTTGCGGCCTGGACCGCGATCTGGCCGAGCACGCCGATCACGGCTCGCTCGGCGCCATCGGCGCTGACCGGACCTCCGTCCTGGGTCGCGGCATCGACCGTGGGCTCGCGGAACTCGTCCGCGCGCGGCACGCCCAGCTCGTGCAGGACTGCCGCCTTCACGCGAGACCTCCCGCGCGGCCGAGCGTCGCGATCGCGTAGCGGCTCGTGATCTGAAACCCCTCGGGCCGCTCGTTTGCGCGGCCGAAGATCTCGAGCACCTCGGCACGCGCCTGCTCCCACTCCCCGCGCGCCTGCAACAGCGGCTGCGCGCCGACCCAGACGGGATGGTCGCCGAGCTCGGAGTCGAGGAACTCGCGCGGCGAGGGGGCGGTGAAGGCCAGCTCGTGCTCCTGCACCGCGACCGAGAACCCGAGCGGGCCGAACAGCTCGGCCAGCGCGTCGGGGTCGTGCCAGGCAAACGGCGGCCGCGGCGGCGAATCGACGGGCGGCGCGGCGTCCGCCTCGGCCAGCAGGCGTGCGCGCAGGCGGGCGACCTCGGCAAGCGCGCCCTCGGGCAGCCAGGCGCTGAGCACGGCCCGGCCCTCGGGGCGCAGCACGCGCGCGAGCTCGTGCGCCGCGACGGACGCGTCGGCGGCGAAGATCACGCCGAAGTTCGAGACCGCCGCGTCGAAGGAGCGGTCGTCGAAGCGCAGCTTCTCGGCCTGGCCGAGCACGAAGCGCGCGTCCAGCTCGTCGTCCTCGGCCCGCTCGACCGCGAGATCGAGCAACCGTGGGGCCGGATCGACGCCGACGACCTGCGCCCCGCGCCGGGCGGCGAGCAGCGCGGCGCTGCCGGTCCCGCAGCCAATGTCGAGCACCAGCTCGCCGGACTGCGGCGCGGCGCGCTCGACGACCGCCTCGGCCGCCGGCTCGAGCTGGGCGGCGATCGCCTCATAACTGCCCAGATCCCAATCCACGCGCAGAGTCTAGGACCGAGCCGGATCGAGCGCTGCGCCCAAAGCAGCGCTCGGGAGGCGATTCATATGCTCGTCTAAGACTGCCCCCGGGACGAACGGCCCTGGGACTCTGCGCCGATACGTCGAGCAGATTGTCAATGCAGCGAGCACAACTAATCCGACAGCTCGTGCTCGACTCCCAGTACGTGATCGACGAGCACCAGGTGGCAGACGCGATCCTCGCGCGTGCCGTAGCGCGACGCCTCGTGGGCGAGGCGGCGTTCCGCAACGACCCGCGCGCACAGCGAGCTGCCCGCGTGCGCTCGTTCCGCCCGAGCTCGCACGCGCGTTCGTTCAGGCCGTGCACGCTGGAACGCCCGCCCGAGCGCCGCCGCCTGGCGACGCACCTGGGGTTGATGTAGCGCCCATGCTGCAGGTCTCGATCCCAATCGCCCACGAGTTGCTGGCGCAGTGCATCAAACAGGGCCAGGCGCTCGTCCAGCGCGCGAGCCTGGTCGGCGACTTCAGCGACTACGAGAGCTGGAAGTCGGCGCGCAAGCAGTGGATCGACCCGACGGTGCAGGCGCTCGAGCACATGTACGGCGCCCCCCGCGAGGCCCGCGAGTTCGCCGACGCGGTCTCCTGCCCCGAAGGCGCCAAGCGCTGGCAGGAGCAGTACGCCGCGGATCTGAAGTGCGTCGAGGGGGCGATCGACTTCCTGACCGTGCTGCAGGGCGAGCTGGCCTTCGAGGGCAGCGGCCGCCCCGCGACCGAAGCTGCCGGGGAGCTGATGGCCCAGAACGGCGGGTCCGCCCCCGAGACGGCGCTTGCGGCCGACGAGCGCCCAACGCCGGCGATCGAGGTCCCGCAGCCTGGTGAGACTTCGGAGCGCGGAGAGGCTGCCCGTGAGCACGACCGCGGGCCCGAGCGCGAACACGAGCGCGAGCTCGGCGCGGAGCTCGCGACGGCCCAGCGCTTCGGCGCGGAGCTGGCTCCACAGGCCGACGTGGCGGCGCCGGGCGAGCGCGAGCCGGCCTCGACCCCGGCGCAGTCGCCGATGCGGGAAGTCCTCGTCACGCACGGCCGCGACGAGCGCTGGAAGCAGGCGGTCGAGCATCTGCTCGAGCAGACCGGTCAGCATGAGATCCGGATCGTGAAGCAGCGAGCGAGCGAGCGCGGGCGGCTGGTGGAGCTGCTCGGGGAGCACGCCTCCGAGGGCCGTTACGCGGTCGTGCTGCTGACGGCGGATGACGTGGGCGGGGCGCGCCTGGAGTCCGAGGAGGAGCCGTACTTCACGACACGCGCCCATCAGCAGGTCGTGTTCGAGATGGGCTTCCTGGTCGCGGCGCTGAGCCCGGGCCACGTGTGCGTGCTCTACGAGGACGGCGTCGAGCTGCCCTGTGACCTGGACGGGGTCTCCCACGTGCGCCTGGATCTCGCGGGCACGTGGCAGCCGAAGCTGCTGCTGCACCTGCGTCGCGCGGGCTTCGACTACGACCTGAACAGGCTCGTCGCGGCCTGAGCTCCGCCGCAGAGCAGCGCGAGCGCCGGCTGCGCTCGCGCCGCTCTACGAAGCGGCCCGCAGGACCCGGCACGCGGCCGCCTGGACAGCGCAGCGTGCTTGACAGATAATGAACGTGATGCGCCGCTGGAGAACCCTGCCGGGGCCGAGCTGACTTGCAGGTCCATTTCTGCGGCGTGCGGGGCTCGCTGCCCGCGCCGGGACGGGACTTCGTCCGCTACGGCGGGCACACCTCCTGCCTGGCTCTGACACCCGACGGCGCGAGCACGCCGTCGCTGCTGCTCGACGCCGGCACCGGACTGCTCGAGGCGCTCCCGCTGCTGAGCGGCGCCGCCTATGACGGCACGATCCTGATGACCCATCTGCACTGGGACCACGTGATCGGGCTGCCGTTCTTCGCGGTCCACGAGGATGAGAGCACGCGCGTGGACGTGTTGCTGCCCGAGCAGGAGGACGGCGCCGATGCCGCGAGCGCGCTGGGCGGAGTGATGTCACCGCCCTACTTCCCGATCGGTCCGCACCAGCTGTGCGGGCGTTGGACGTTCCAGACGATCCCCCCCGGCGCGCGCGAGGTCGAGGGCTTCACGGTGCTCGCGCGCGAGGTCCCGCACAAGGGCGGGCGCACCTACGGCTATCGCGTAAGCGACGGGAAAGCGACGATCGCCTACGTCCCCGATCACAACCCGACCGCGTTCGGACCCGGCGAGGACGGCCTCGGCGAGTATCACGCCGCGGCGCTGGAGCTGGCCCGCGACGTCGACGTGCTCGTGCACGACGCGCAGCTGCTGCCGCAGGAGCTGGCGGCCGAAGCCAACTTCGGCCACGCCGCGGCCGACTACGCGGTAGCGCTGGCCGAACGTGCGGGCGCGAAGGCGGTGATGCTGTTTCACCATCGCCTCGACCGCACCGACGATGCGCTGGACGAACTGGCGGCGCGGCTGGGCGGGCGCTCCCCGGCGGTCAGCGTCGCCGCGCAGGGCGTCGTGCTGCACCTCTAGCTCGCCGATGGCTCGGGGCGTGACGGTCGCCCCGCGCTCACGAGCTATCCGTCGCCCAGCACCTGCTTGGCGATCGTGGCCTGGTCGAAGTAGACGCGCTCGCCGACGATCCTCTCGCCGCCGGGCTCGAACAGGAACAGCGCGCACATGCGGCAGCGAAAGCTCTTGCCCGTCGGAGCCATCCCCTGGATCTCGCCGTGCATCGTCCCGAGCAGGTCGAACTCGACGATCACCGAGTCCTCGGCAACGTGCATGACCACGTTCTCGTTGCGCTGGTCGGGAAACGCGGCGCGTGAGGAGCGGTAGTACTCGGCGACCTGCTCCGGGCCGTCGTAGACCTCGCCGGTGGCGATCAGCTCGTAGCGCGGATGGTCGAAGGTCTGCAGCGTGTCCTCGAAGCGCAGCTCGTTCTCGGACTGCATGTGCTCGCGCACGAGCGCGATCCGCCGCTCCTGCAATGAGCTATCGCCCGGCATCGACGTTCCGATCCGCGTCGAGCGCCACAGCCGCCCGCCCGCGCTAGGCCGAGCCGGCGGCTTGTGGGGCGGTCGGGTCTGCGCCCTCGCCCCCTGGATGCTCACGCGCGAGGTACTCCTCGATCGCGGCGGGGTTCTCGCCCGAGCGTTCGGCCACGCGCAGCAGCTCGCCCATCGTCGAGATCTCCTCGACCTGCTCCTTGATGAACCACTGCATGAACTGCTCGGAGGTGTAGTCGCCGGCCTCGCGCGCGGTCGCGGCGAGCGCGTTGATCTGCTCGGAGACGCGCTGCTCCTGCTCCAGGGCGAGCGCGATCGGCTCGGTCACGTTGGCAAAGCGCGCGCTCGGCGCGTCCACCCCGGGCGTCGTTGCCTCGGCTCCGGTGTCGAGCAGGAACTTCACCATCATCAGCGCGTGCCCGCGCTCCTCGAGCGCCTGGCGGTAGAAGAATCGCGCGAGCTGCGGCAGCGCCTCGGCGTCGTAGTAGACCGCGCAGGCGACGTACTGCTGATGAGCGGCGAACTCGTTGGCGATCTGCTCGTTGAGCTTCTCTGCGAAAGCGGGTGCGGGAGGCATGGCGGAAGCCTATCGAGCGCGCGAGCGGCGCCCGCTCACTCGACCGCGTAGCGCTCGGGCACAAAGCGCTCGGTCTGCCGCGGCGGGCGTTTGTACTTGCGGCGCTGACGCGCGGGCAGCTTGACCTTCTTGCCGGGGTCCACGCGCTCGTAGGGCACGACCGAGAGCAGGTGGCTGATCAGGTTCAGCCGGGCGGTGCGCTTGTCGTCGGCCTCGACCACGTACCAAGGGCTCAGCTCGGAGTCGGTGCGCGCGAACATGCGGTCCTTCGCTTCGGCGTAGTCGACCCAGCGGGCGCGCGCCTGCAGGTCGGTGGGGCTGAACTTCCAGCGCTTGCGCGGGTCGGCCAGCCGCTTCTCGAAGCGCCGCTCCTGCTCCTCGTCGGAGACCGACAGCCAGTACTTGACGAGCATGATTCCCTCGTTCTGCAGCGCCTGCTCGAAGGATGGGCAGAAGCGCAGGAACTCCTCGTACTGCTCCTGGGAGCAGTAGCCCATCACGTGCTCGACGCCCGCGCGGTTGTACCAGCTGCGGTCGAACAGCACGATCTCTCCGGCCGCGGGGAGATGCTCGACGTAGCGCTGGAAGTACCACTGCGAGCGCTCGCGCTCGTTCGGCGTCGGCACCGCGGCGATGCGGCAGGTGCGCGGGTTCAGATAGGAGGTGATGCGCTTGATCACGCCGCCCTTGCCGGCGGTATCGCGACCCTCGAACAGCACCACCAGGCGCCGGCCCTCGGCGACGATCCACTCCTGCATGAAGACGAGCTCGGTCTGCAAGCGCAGCAGCTCCTTCTCGTACTGCTTGGCGCTGAGGCGCCGCGTGCTTGGCATAGCGGCATGATCCCACGACGATGAGCTTCGGGGATCTCCTGGTGATCGCGCTCGCGGGCCTCGGCGGTCCGCTGCTCGGCCTGTCCGGGCGCTGGTTCGTGCCGGTCACGATCGGCGAGGTGCTCGCGGGCGTGTTGATCGGCAACACCGGGCTCGGCGCGATCGCGCCGCACGGCGCGACGCTCGCCTTCCTGGCGAACGTCGGCTTCGCGATGCTGATGCTGACCGCGGGCATGCACTTGCCGCTGCGCGACCGGCGGCTGCTCGCATCGTTGCGCCGCGGCGCGGGCCTGGCGGTCCTGTGCGGTGCGCTGGCCGTCCCGGCGGGTATGGCCGCGGCGGCGATCGCGGGCACCTCCCACGCCGCGATCTACGCGGTCGTGCTGGCCTCGGGATCGGTTGCGGTGTTGGTGCCCGCGCTGCAGGAGACCGGCGCGGGCGGGCGCGAGGTGCTCACGGTGATGGCGCAGGTGACGATCGCCGACATCGTCACGATCGTCTCGGTGCCGATCGTGCTGCAGCCGTCGCGGACCGGCCACGCGATCCTCGGCGGCGCGCTGGTCGCGGCGGCGGCGCTGCTGCTGCTGGGCGCCGCGCGGCTGCTCGCGCACAGCGACTGGGTCGGGCGCACGCGACGACTCTCCGAGCAGCGCCACTGGGCGCTCGACCTGCGTGTCGCGCTGCTCGTCCTGTTCTTCCTGGCCTGGCTGGCCCAGCGCAGCGGCACGAGCGTGCTGATCGCGGGCTTCGGCGCGGGCGGGACGGTCGCGCTGATCGGCGGTCCCGAACGGCTCTCGACGCAGATCCGTGGCGTCGCCGACGGCTTCTTCGTGCCGCTCTACTTCGTCGTGCTCGGCGCCGAGCTGGACCTCAGCGGCCTGGTCGAACACCCGGCGATGCTCGCGCTGGCCGCGGCGCTGGCGGGTCTGAACGTGGCGCTTCACCTGGCGGCGGCGCTGCTGTGGCGGCTGCCCCCGGGCGCCGGCCTGGCGGCGAGCGCGCAGCTCGGCGTGCCCGCGGCCGTCGCCTCGCTCGGCCTCTCTCAGGGCGTGCTCTCGGGCGAAGTCGCCGCCGCGATCGTGGCCGCCTCGCTCGTCAGCCTCGGCGTCTGCACGCTCGGCGTCGAGCTGCTGCTCAGGCGCGAGCGCGGACACGCGCCGACGCGTACGCTTGCGCGATGAGCGGGGCCGAGGACGAGCGCACGGAGACTCCGGGCGCCGGCGGTCCCGAAGCCGCCGGCGGAGCGGACGCCGGCGCCGCGCCGAGCCTCGCCCTCGACGAGGAGCTGCTGCTGTGGCTGGGCGACGAGTCGCCGGAGGTACGCGCGGCCGACGCGATGCGCCTGCGCGAGATCACGGGCGAGTTCGCGCGAGGCTTCGATGCGCTCGCGCAGGTGGGGCCGGCGGTGAGCGTGTTCGGCTCGGCGCGCACGCCCCGCGATCACCCCGACTACACGCTGGTGCGCGAGATCGCCGCGGCGCTGGGGCACGCGGGCTACGCGATCATCACCGGCGGCGGCCCCGGCCTGATGGAGGCCGCGAACCGCGGCGCCCGCGACGCGGGCGCCGGCTCGGTCGGCTGCAACATCGTGCTTCCGCGCGAGCAGCACCTGAACGACTACCTCGACATCGGGCTGACGTTCGAGCACTTCTTCGCGCGCAAGGTGATGTTCGTGCGCTACGCCTGCGCGTTCGTGATCGCGCCCGGCGGCTTCGGCACGCTGGACGAGTGCTTCGAGGCGCTGACGCTGATCCAGACCGGGACGATCCACCACTTCCCGGTGATCCTGACCGGCACCGAGGAGTGGGACGGCCTGCTCGATTGGCTGCGCGAGCGCGCACTGGCGGACGGGCGCGTGGGCGAGCACGACATGGCGCTGCTGCGACGCAGCGACGACCCTCGGGAGATCTGCGCGATCGTCGACGCCGCCTGCGCCGGCCAGCGCAGGCAGGCCGAGCAGCTGCCGCGATGGCGCGTCGCCGGCTCCTGAGGCTCGTCGCTGTCAGGCTCCGCCGGGAGCGCTATCCCTGTCCACGTACGCGTTCGCCATGCCGCCATCCCCCTTGCTCGATTTGTTCCTCCGACCAGCACAGATAACGCTATACGGCGCAGGCCCGAGTGCAGACGCGACCGTTGGCGCGTACGCGAAGTTACGTAGCCGTGCGCGGATGCAGCGCGACGGCGGGCTCCTCGCTCGCGGCGGCCTCGGCGGTTCGCGCGGGCACGCCCGCGGCGGCGTAAGCGTCGATCGAGTCGAGCGTCTCGGCTGTCAGCAGCGCCTGCGCGAGGCCCTCGAGCTGGTCGCGGTGCTCGGTGAGGATGCGGGTCACGTCCTCGTGCGCGCGATCGACCAGCCGGCGCACCTCATCGTCTACGAGCCGCTGTGTCTCGGGCGAGGTTTCGCTGGCGCCCGGCAGCAGCGGTCCCTGGCCCTCGGCGGGCAGCACGGCGATCGGGCCGACGGCGTCGCTCATGCCCCAGCGGCCGACCATCTGGCGCGCGATCGCGGTGAGCTGCTGGATGTCGGACTCGGCGCCGGAGGTGATCGAGCCGTAGACGACCTCCTCGGCGACGCGGCCGCCGAGCGCGACGCGGATCTTGGCCTCGAGGTCTTCGCGCGAGTAGGACACGCGGTCGGTGTCGGGCGTCGACAGCGTCACGCCCAGCGCCATCCCGCGCGGGATGATTGAGATCTTGCGCACCGGGTCCGCGCCCGGCGTCAGCATCCCGACGAGCGCGTGGCCCGACTCGTGATAGGCGGTGCGCTCGCGGTCGGAGGGAGAGAGCAGGATCCCGCGCGGCGAGCCGAGCATGATCTTCTCGAGCGAGTCGGTGAAGTCGCTCATCTCGACCTTCTCGTGCCCGCGGCGGGCAGCCAGCAGCGCGGCCTCGTTGGCGAGGTTGGCGAGGTCGGCGCCCACCATCCCCGGCGTGCTGGCTGAGATCGCGTCGAGATCGACGCTGTCGGCGAGCGGGATCGAGCGCGTGTGGACTTCGAGGATCTTGCGCCGCCCCGCGCGGTCTGGGGCCTGCACGGCGACGCGACGATCGAAGCGGCCCGGGCGCAGCAGCGCGGAGTCGAGCACGTCGGGGCGGTTCGTGGCCGCGAGCACGACCACCGCCTCGGAGCTCTCGAAGCCGTCCATTTCGGTGAGGATCTGGTCGAGCGTCTGCTCGCGCTCGTCGTTGGCGCCCGAGACCGCGACCGAGCCCTGGCGCGAGCGGCCGATCGCGTCGAGCTCGTCGATGAAGATGATCGATGGCGCGGCCTCGCGCGCCTTGGCGAACAGGTCGCGTACGCGCGAGGCGCCGACCCCGACGATCGCCTCGATGAACTCGGAGGCCGAGATCGAGAAGAACGCCGCGTGCGCCTCGCCGGCGACGGCGCGCGCGAGCAGCGTCTTGCCGGTGCCGGGCGCACCGGAGAGCAGCACGCCGTGCGGCATCCGCCCGCCCAGGCGTCCGTAGCGCTCGGGGTCGCGCAGGAAGTCGACGATCTCCGACAGCTCGGCCTTGGCTTCGTCGATCCCGGCGACGTCCTCGAAGGTGACGCGGATCTTCTCGGGATCGACCCGGCGCGCCTGGGAGCGGCCGAAGTTCCCGAGCGCCCCCATCCCACCGCCGGCTTTGGCGGCGCGGCGCGCGAGCAGCACGAACAGGCCGATGATCAACAGCGTCGGACCGAAGCCGAGTAGAAGCTCGGCAAGCACCGATTTGCTTTCGGCCGTCGGCTTCGCGTTGATCTGGACGTTCTTTTCTTTGAGCAGCGCCGTGAGCTGTTCGTCGTTCCAGAACGTCGGGATCTCGGTCGCGAACAGCTTCGTGGGCGTGGCCTTCTTGTCGCTGCTCGGGTAGCGCTGCTTGCTGTTGAAGTCGCCTTCGATCGTGTCGCCCTTGGTCGAGATCGACTTGACGGTGCCGCCCTGGACCTGGGTGAGGAAGTAGGGGTTGAACGGGACCGTCACGCGCGGTTCGCCGACTTTGGGCTGGAACAGCAGCAGCGTCAGCCAGTTGATCGCGACCAGCACGATCACGAACACCAGGAAGCCCGTGCGCCGATGCATCGGCGGACCGCTGGGGGTCTGCTCGGGCATCCCGCGCCCATCGGGCGCGGGAGAGACCTGCCAGCCGCGCTTGTCGCGCGGCATCGGCGGGTGGGCGTCGGTGCGGCTCGCGCCCTTGCCGGGCTGCTGCGCGCTCGGCTGAGGTGGCTGCTCGTCGGGCACCAGCCCATCCTACGCTCGCCCTGCCCGAAGCCCGTGACCGCTTGCGAAGATGTTCACGCGCCCGATCGCGCGGGTGAACGGCTTAGAGCGGCCAGAAACGCCCGACATGCGCCAGCGATCGCGCTGTCAGCGCATCCTCCCCGGCGAGCGAGCGCGGCGGGCGATCGTCGCCGAGGGCGAGCAACGTCTCGCGCAGCGACTCGGCCAGCGCGAGCGGTTCGTAGCCGCCCTCGAGGATCACGCCGACCGGCGCGCCACAGGCGCGCGCGAGATCGCGTACGTGGCGGGCCATCTCGCCGAATGAGCGGGTTTCCAAGCTGCATTCGCCGAGCGGGTCGGCGCGGTGGGCGTCGTAGCCCGCGGAGATCAGCACGAGCTGCGGAGCGAAGGCGCGCGCCGCGGGCAAGACGACGCGCGCGAGCAGCGACAGCCACAGCTCCTCGCCCGCGCCCGCGGGCACGGGCAGGTTGATCGTGAAGCCCTCCCCCGCGCCGGAGCCCGCGTCCTCCAACGCCCCGGTGCCGGGGTAGAAGTTGCCCTGGTGAAGACTTGCGTAGAGGACGTCGGAGCGCTCGCGAAACGACTCGGCGGTGCCGTTGCCGTGGTGCACGTCCCAGTCGAGCACGAGCACGCGCTCGAGCTCCCAGTCGCGGATCGCGGCGGCGGCGGCGATCGCGGCGCTGTTGAACAGGCAGAAGCCCATGGCCCGGTCGGCTTCGGCGTGATGCCCGGGCGGGCGCGCGACCGAGCAGCCGCGCGGCGCTTCGTTGCCGAGCAGCGCCCCCACGAGCGCGCAGGCGCCGCCCGCGGCGTGCAGGGCGGCCTCGTAGGAGCGCGCCCCGACGACCGTGTCGAGATCGGCGGCGCCGCCGCCCGCCTGCGCCAGCTCCCGGATTCGAGCGACGTGCTCGGCGTCGTGGATCAGGCGCAGCTCGCGCTCGCTCGCGGCGGGTGAGGGACGCCGCTCCCAACCGAGCCAGTCCTCGGCCGCGAGCAGCCGTTCGATCGCGACGAGCCGCTCGGGCACGTCGGGGTGGCCGGGCATCAGCTCGCGCGGATCGTGCTGCAGCGAGGAGGGGTGTGAGAAGTACAGGCCGGAAGGCAGCGGCATCGGACCCTGAGTCTTTCAGTCCCACTAGCCTCCGGCTAGAGAGCGAGCTGCAGCGGGGCTTCGAGCATGCCCTTGACCTCGGCGAGGAACAGCGATGCGTCGGCGCCGTAGAGGATGCGGTGATCGCAGCTCAGGGTCAGCGTCATCAGCCGACGCTCGACGATCTCGCCGCCTACCCGTGCGAGCACCTCGCGGATCGCCCCGACGCCGAGGATCGCGGCCTGCGGCGGGTTGATCACGGGGACGATCGCGCTCATCCCATACATGCCGAGGTTCGAGACCGTGAACGTGGCGCCGGACAGCTCGGGCGGCGTGACCTCGCCGAGCCGCACGCGCTCGGCGAGCCGCCGCGTCTCGCGTGCGATCTGCGCGAGCGCCTTGCGATCGGCGTCGGGCACGACCGGCACCACGAGTGCCTCCTCGGCCGCGACGGCGACGCCAACGTTGACGCGCTCGTGCAGCTCGAAGCCGCCGTCGAGGTAGGAGCCGTTCGCGCGCGGGTGGCCCCGCAGCGCGAGCGCGCTGGCCTTGACGATCAGGTCGTTCAGCGAGGGCGCCTGCAGTTCGAGGATGCCCTTCAGCTCGGCGCGGAAGGCGATCGCGGCGTCCATCGCGACCTCGGCCTGGACTTGGAAGTCGGGGATCGTCGCCTTCGCTTCGGCCATCCGCCGCGCGATCAGACGCTGCGTGCGGGTCGGCTCGACGCGTGTCGCACCGCCCTTGCCGGTCGCGACCGGCTCGGGTCCGACCGGCGCGCTTGCGGGCCTCTCCGGCGCGGGCGCGCGCGCAGGCTCGGCGACGCCCGCCGCCCTGAGCACGTCGGCCTGCAGGATCCGTCCCCGCGGACCGGAGCCCGACAGCCCTTTCAGGCTGACACCGTGCACGCGTGCGACTCGTCGCGCGAGCGGCGTGGCGGGCAACTCGGACCCCGGCGCCACCGCGGACTCGGCGTCTGCGGCGATCTCGGCGTCTGCCGCTGCTCCAACGACCGCGACGGCCGCGTGCTCGGGACGTGGCCCGCCCGAAGCGCCCGCGACCCTCTCCCCCACCCGCGCGATCGGCATCCCGACGGCGACGGTCTCACCCTCGGGGACGAGGATCTGCAGGACGCCCTCGAGGTCTGACTCGTAGGTCATGCCGGCCTTGTCGGTCTCGATCTCGACGAGCTCGGCGCCGTGCTCGACACGCTCGCCCTCGCCGATCAGCCAGCGCAGGATGGTCCCCTCCTGCATCGAGTCCGACAGCCGCGGCATCGCGATCTCGCGGCGGCTCGCGGCGCCGGTGGGTGTGTCGCTCATGCCGCTCCCTTCACCCGATCAGGTCCAGCGCGGCGCCGAGGATGGTCTCGGCGTCGATGCCGAAGTGGCGATAGAGGTCCTGCACGTCGCCGGACTGCCCGAAGTCCTGCACGCCGAGGCAGGCGATCGGCTCACGGTCGACGGCGGCGAGGAACGCGAGCGCGTGCGGGTGCCCGTCGAGCACGGTGACGAGCGGGGCGGCGCGCTCGGGTGGGAACAGCTCCTCGATCACGCGGTCATCGCCCTCGGCCAAGCCACGGCGCACCTGCAGCGCGCGGAACACGAGGTCGGCGGAGGTCAGGCAGAGGACGTCGACCCGCGTGCCGGCGCGGCCGAGCTCCTCGGCGGCGGCGAGCACCTCGGGCATGATCGCGCCGATGCCGAGCAGCGTCACGGCGGGCGCGGCGGACCCGGCGGCCTCGCGCAGCCGGTAGCCGCCGCGCAGGACCTGCTCGCGACGGACTTGGCGTGCGGCGGCATCGGCGGGCACGGCGGCGAGCGCCTGCTCGATCGGGCGCGTGGAGAGGCGCAGGTAGGAGGAGCTGCCGTGCTCGTGCCCGAGCTGGGAGAGCGCGTGCAGCAGCGTCCACTCGAGGTCCTGTCCGAAGGCGGGCTCCCAGGCGGTGCAGCGCGGCTGCTCGATCCCGACGGAGGGCGTGATGATCGACTGGTGCGCGCCGCCCTCGGCGGCGAGCGTGACGCCGGCGGGCGTGCCGACCAGGATCGACTGGCCGCCCGCGTAGATGCCGAACGACCAGGGCTCGAGCGCACGGTTGACGAACGGGTCGTAAAGCGTGCCGATCGGCAGCAGCGGCATCCCGTCGCGCGAGAAGGTGGCCCCGAGCTCGCCGAGCAGCCCGACGAGGTTGCCCTCGGCGATGCCGAGCTCGATGTGCTGACCGTGCTCTGACTCGCGCCAGCGCACGAGCGTGTCGGAGTCGTCGGCGAACCAGTCGATCCGGTCGCCGACGTTCCAGACGCCGACGCGGTTGATCCAGCCGCCGAGGTTGGTCGAGGAGGCGACGTCCGGGCTGAGCGAGACGACATGCGCCGCGGCCTCGGGCGCGGCGTGGGCGAGGTCCATGAAGAAGCGCCCGAAGCCCTGCTGCGTGGATTCGGCGCCCGCGTGCGGGCGGTCGAGATCGAGGGGCAGCGACGGCGGCGCACTGAGGAGCACCGGCTCACGATGCAGCCGCTCGGCGGTGGCTTCGCACAGCTCGGCCTCGGGCGAGCCGGGCTCGAAGCGCGCCCAGGGCGCCTCGGCGTCGGCGCCGAGCTCGCCGGCGAGCTCACGCCACTGCTGCTCGGTGAGCAGGGCGGAGTGGTTGCCGGGGTGGCCCTCGGTCGGCAGGCTCCAGGCCTTGATCGTGTAGGCGAAGATCACGGTCGGGCGATCGGGTGCTTCGTCGGCGCGGCGGAAGGACTCGAGCAGATCGGCGAGGTCGTGCCCGCCGAGGTCGCGCAGCGCGGCGGCGAGCTCGGGGTCGGGGAGATCCTTGAGCAGCCGCTGCAGCTCGCGTCGCCCGCGTCCCTGCCCCGGGAGCCGCTCGCGCAGCTCGGCGGCGGGGGCGCGCAGGAGGCGCTGGTACTCCTCGTTCGGCATCTGATCGATCCGCGCGCGCAACGCCTCGCCGCCGCGACGCTCGAACAGCTCGCGCAGCCGCCGACCGTACTTGACGGTGATCGTCTGCCAGCCCGCGGCCTCGAACATCGCGCCGATGCGCCCCGCGGCGATGTCGGGCACGACGCGGTCGAGCGACTGGCGGTTGAGGTCCACGATCCACAGCACCTCGCCCAGGCGCGCGACGGTGGGGTCCACGAGCGCTTCCCAAATCGCGCCCTCGTCGAGCTCGGCGTCGCCGAGCAGCGCGACCTGACGCCCGCCCTGGGGCACCTCGAAGTGACCGGCGACGTAGCGGTGGGCGAG
This sequence comes from Solirubrobacteraceae bacterium, assembly GCA_036267655.1. Classification (GTDB taxonomy): domain Bacteria; phylum Actinomycetota; class Thermoleophilia; order Solirubrobacterales; family Solirubrobacteraceae; genus Palsa-744. The sequence goes on along the minus strand of DATAVP010000004.1, from coordinate 32,851 downwards.
CGCGCTCCAGATCGTGGCGGTAGCGCCGATCCCGACGGAGCCGGTGGAGAAGTCGACGGGGTCGGGGTCCTTCGCGCGGCTGGGGTAGCTCTGCAGTCCGCCGAACTCGCGCAGCCGCGTCAGGTAGGACTCGTCGAGCGTCCCGAGCAGGTAGTTGATCGCGTGCAGCACCGGCGCGGCGTGCGGCTTGACCGAGACGCGATCGGGAGCGCGCAGGTGCTCGAACCAGAGCGCGCACATGATCGAGACGATCGAGGCCGAGGAAGCCTGATGGCCGCCGACCTTGACGCCCGAGCTGGTGGCACGCACCTTGTTGGCGTGATGGACCATGCTCATCGCGAGCCACAGCACGCGCCGCTGAATCGAGTCGAGCACGTCCACGAGCACATCCAAGACCGTTGTCGGCCCAACTACGCGCCAAGCACTGCCTTGAGCGCTTTCTACGCAACGGATCTTCTTTTTAGTGATTAATCGATTAAAATAATTGCGTGACCGAGCTCGATGCGACGGATCTGGAGATCATCGAGCTGCTGCGCGCCGACGCCCGCCGCACGCTCGCCGACGTCGCCGCGCGCGTCTCGCTCTCGGCGCCCGCGGTCAAGCGGCGCATCGACCGGCTCGAGCGCGAGCGGGTGATCACGGGCTACACCGTGCAGGTCGACCACGCGCTGCTGGGGCGCCCGCTGCAGGCGTTCACCGAGCTGCGCTTCGCGGGCAACCTGCCGGTCGATCAGATCGCCGGGATCGCTGCGGGCATCCCGGAGGTGCAGACGATCTTCACGACCGCGGGCGACCCCGACGCGCTGGCCTGGATCCGCGTGCGCGACGTCGAGGACCTCAAGCGCGTGATCGACCTGCTGCGCCGAAGCGGGCGCGTCACGGGGACGAAGACGTTGATGGTGCTCGGGACTTCGTAGGCTCGCTAAAGTGTGACCACATGGTGACCACTACGCGAGGACCAGGATGAAGAGCGTCGGAGTCAGGGAGTTCCGAGATCACGCCACGACCTACCTCTCGGGGACGGATGCACTGGCCGTAAGCAAGCATGGCCACGTCATCGGCTTCTACATACCCTTGGAGCGCGACGAGGACGAGGCGCGGCGTGCTGTCGTCAAGCTCGGCGAGGCCGTTGAGCGGGTCCTCGAGGAGACTGGGATGAGCGAGGACGAGCTGTCCCCCCGCTCTTGGATCTGAGGCGACCGCTTCGGGAATGATTGTCGTCGCGGACGCGAGTGTGCTCGTCGGCGAGCTTCTGCGCAAGCGAGGCCGAGAGCTTCTTCTCCACCCCGGCCCCCGTGTCATCGTCGCCGAGGATCACTGGGAAGAGACCGAGCACGAGCTCGCGAGGCGACTGGACATCCTCGAATCGAAGGCGATCCTTACGGCTGTGCAGCGGGAGGCTTTGGAACGCTCGGTACACAGCTTGGTAGAGGCGAGAGCAATCGAGATCGCGCCGCGCACGCATACGCCTCGGTCGAGCAGACGGCGCTTCGCCGGGTCCCCGCGATCCCCGCGACTGGCCCACGGTGGCGCTTGCAATCGTCCTCGACGCCGCCATCCTCACGGGCGACAATGACTTCCTCGGACGCGGCTGTCCGACCTGGACCGTTGAGACGCTGAGTCGAGAGTTGGAGTCGTAAGACCCGGCGGCTCAGAACACGACGGTCGTCTGACCCGTGCCGACGACGCGGTCTTCGCAGTGCCACTTCACGGCGCGCGCCAGCACCGTGCGCTCGATGTCGGCGCCGAGGCTCATCAGCGAGGGCACGTCCTCGCGGTGGGTGACGCGCACGGTGTCCTGCTCGATGATCGGCCCCTCATCCAGGCCCTCGGTGACGTAGTGAGCGGTCGCGCCGATCAGCTTCACGCCGCGCTCCTTGGCCTGCACGTAGGGTGCCGCGCCCGCGAACGCGGGCAGGAACGAGTGGTGGATGTTGATCACCGGCACCGCCAGTTCGCGCAGGAACTCGCCGCTGAGGATCTGCATGTAGCGCGCGAGCACGACGAGGTCGACGTCCTCGGCGCGCAGCAGGCCCAAGAGCTCGCGCTCGGCCTCGGGCTTGTTGTCCTGCTCGACGGGAATGTGCGCGTAGGGCAGGCCGAATGACTCGACGTCCGCGCGCAGGTCGGGGTGGTTGGAGGCGACGAGGCGCACGTCCATCTGCAGCTGCCCGCGCCGCCGGCGCCAGAGCAGATCGAGCAGACAGTGATCCTGACGGGAGACCAGCAGCGCCACGCGCTTGGGCTTGCTCGCGTCCCACATGCTCCACTGCATCTGCAGCGGCTCGCCGACCTCGCGCGCGAAGCGGGCTTCGAGGTCGGCGCGCTGCTCGGGCGTGAGCGCCAGGTCGAACTCCATGCGCATGAAGAACGTGCCCCCGCGCGGGTCGGTCGTGTGCTGGTCGGAGTGCACGATGTTCGCGCCGACTTCGGTGAGCAGGCGCGAGGCCGCCGCGACGATCCCCGGCTGGTCGGGGCAGGCGATCAGCAGACGCGTGATCGGCGGCGCCGCGGGGTCGCCGGTGTCGGTCGTCATGAGGCTCTCGTGTCGGTCATCTCGTGGTGTCTGCTCGCTTATCGGCCCGGCGCGGCTCAGGGTTAACCGTCAATGGCTCACCGCGGCGGCCGCCAGCTCGGAGACGAGCCGGTCCTCGTAGAAGCGCTTGAGCGCGAACGGGGCGATCAACTCGGGCGTGCGCCCGCTCGCGACCAGCTCCGCCAGCGTCTTGCCGACGATCGGCGCCGCCTTGAAACCATACGTGCCCCAGCCCGCGCTGAGGTGGAAGTTCTCCAGCTCCGTGCGACCGAGGATCGGGCTGTAGTCGGGGCTCAGGTCGCACAGGCCCGCCCACGCGCGCAGGATCTTCGCGCGCTCCAGCTGCGGGAACAGCTCCAGCGTGTGGCGCGTCAGGTCCTGCAGGAAGTTCAGCGTGTTCTGCATCCGGTAGGTGGTCCACGGCTCGATCTCCGAGCCCATCACGAACTCGCCGCGATCGGACTGGCTGATGTAGACGTGCATCTGCGATGAGACCACGACCACGTCGAGCAGCGGCTTCACCGGTTCGGTCACGCACGCCTGCAGGATGTGGGTCGTGATCGGCAGCTCGATGTCGACCATCGCGCACAGTTCCGAGCTCCAGCCCGCGGTGCAGCTCAGCACCGTGCCCGCGCGCACCGTGCCGCGGTCGGTGTGCACGGCGGCGATCCGATCGCCGCTGCGCTCGAACCCGGTCACGGCTGTCTGCGGGTGCAGCTCCGCGCCGCCTTCGCCCGCCCCGCGCGCCAGTCCCCAGACGACCGCGTCGTGGCGGATGATCCCGCCCGGCGGGTGATAGAGAGCGCCCATGATCGGATACGTCGTGTCCTCTCCGACGTACATCGCCGGCGCCAGCGCCTGCACCTCCTCGGGCCCGATCAGGCGCGAGTCGATCCCCTGCAGGCGGTTGACCTCGGCACGGTTGGCCATCACGAACATCGCGCGGTCGGAGTGCGCGAGCGTCAGGTGCCCGCACTGGGAGAACAGCAGGTTGAAGTTCAGCTCCCGCCCCAGCCCTTCGTAGAGCTCGATGCTCGCGTCGTAGAAGCGCGCGCCCTCCGGGGTCTTGTAGTTCGAGCGCAGGATCGTCGTGTTGCGCCCCGCCGCGCCCGAGCCGATGTAGCCGCGCTCGAGCACCGCGACGTCGGTGATGCCGTGCTCGCGCAGATAGTAGGCCGTCGCCAGGCCGTGCGAGCCGCCGCCGACGATCACGACGTCGTAGGAGTCCTTCAGCTCGGGCCGCGAGCGCCACATCCGGCGGGTGCGGAACAGGTCACGCATCGCCCGGCTCCTCGCCCGGCGCGACGCCGGGACCCGCGTGCAGCGGCGCCGCCTCGGCCAGCGCGTCGAGGCCCGCCGGGCGGCCACCGAGCCGCGTGACGGCGTCGGCGACGACGCTCCACACGTAACCCCCGTAAGCCGCGCCGAACAGCAGCAGGTAACGAGCGTCGGCCTCGCGCAGCAGGGCGCCGGGCGTGCGCGCGACCGACCCGGGGCGAAAGCCGCCGACCGGCACGACGCCGGGCCGCAGGTCCAGCGCGCAGAAGCGCGCGAGCGCCTCGCGCGCGAGCGGGCCGGCGAGCGTCAGCCCCGCGTATGCGGCGGTGACGTCGAGCGTGCTCCAGGCCGTCGCGCTGTCGAGCGCACGGCGGACCTTCGCGGTGGCCGGCGCCTCGCACACGACGAGCGCACGCGTCGGCGTCACGCGGCACCACCACGCGCCGTCGGCGCGAATCGCCGGCTCGCCGAGACGCGGCAGCATCGGCAGCTCGCCGAGCGGCGACTGCGGCCCCTGCAGCTCGATCGCGCCGAGCTGCGAGCTGTCGACGAACGCGACGCTCTCGCCCAGCGCGCGCAGCTCGAGCTCGCGTTCGCCGTAGCCGGCGACGACCTCCCAGCCGTCACGGACCTCGACGCGCGCGCCGGCGGCGAGCGCCTCGGGCGCCAGCGGACTGCGCGCCGCGAGGCCCGCGCCGGCGAGGTCCGGCGAGAGGAAGTCGAGCGCGGTCACGAGCGCAGCACCTCGCCCTCGGGGTCGTAGAAGGGGCGGGTCGTCACCAGCGCCTCCAGCGTGCGGCCCGCGTCGGAGATCTGAAAGCGCGCTTCCTCCCGCGCGAGCCCGCTCGGCACCCAGGCCAGGCCGATCGTACGCCCGAGCCTCGGCGAGCGGCGCGCGCTCGTCACCTGCCCCGCGGGCCGGCCGCCGTCGAGCACGACAGCGCCCTCGGTCGGCAGGGCGCCCGAGGGCGTCGTGAAGCCGACGAGCGTCTCGCGCGGGTGTGCGGCCCCGTCCCGCTCCAGGGCGAAGCGCCCGATGAACTGCTGCTGCTTGTCGAGCTTCACGATCCACGGCATCGCCGCGCCGTAGGGAGTCGACTCGGAGTCGGTGTCCTGGCCGACGAGCACGTGCAGCTTCTGCAGGCGCAGGATCCGTTGGGGCTCTAGGCCGAAGGGCCTGACCCCCGCCTCGGCGCCCGCCTCGAGCAGGCGCTCCCACAGGTGCTCGCCGTGCGCGGCGGCACAGTGGATCTCGTAGCCGACCTCGCCGACGAAGCCGATCCGCATCAGCAGGCAGGGCACGCCCGCGACCTCGGCGTGCTTCGCGTCGAGGTAGGAGAACGCCTCGGGCGAGCAGTCCAGCTCGGTCACGGCCTGCAGCGCCTCCCGCGCGCGGGGCCCCGCGAGGTTGAGCGCCGCGACGCCCTGCGTCACGTCGCTGAGGTGCGCGTCCAGGCGCCAGTCGGCGAGCCACCACGAGAACCACTGCTCGACCGCTGCGGCGCCGCCCGAGGTGGTCGTGACGTAGAAGGCCTCCTCGTTCAGGCGGCAGACCGTGCCGTCGTCGGTGATCCTCCCGGCGTCGGAGCACAGCACCCCGTAGCGGATGCGGCCCGGTTTCAGGTTCGAGAAGCGGTTCGGGTAGAGCCGGTCGAGCAGCTCGCCGGCGTCCGGGCCGCGCACGACCAGCTTGCCGAGCGTCGAGACGTCGATCAGCCCCGCGTCGCGCTGCACCGCGAGCGTCTCGCCCTCGACGTCGCCGTAGTCGTAGGCGCGGCGCCAGTCGCCCGCCCAGCGCACCCTCGCCCCCAGCGCGCGGTGGCGCGCGTGGATCGCCGAGCGCTTCGCAGGCTCGAACGGCCGCCCGGCGAGCACGCCCATCGGCACCGGCGTCCAGGGCGGGCGCGCCGTCGTCAGGCCGACGCGCTGCAGCGTCGTGCCCGTCTCCTCAGCCAGCACTCGCGCGAGCGCCGCCTGCGAGTAGCGCCCCTGCGTCGGGCCCATCGTCGCGGTCGTGTAGCGCTTGCTGAGCTCGATCGCGTCGAAGCCCTCGGCCGCGGCCTGGCGCACGTCCTTGACCGTGACGTCCTCGTCGAGATCGACGAACGCGCGGCCGCCACGGCGGCGATCGCGCGCGTAGGCCGGCGCGCGTGCGTCGTGATCCTCGGGCTCCGCCGCGAGCGCGGCGTCGAGCAGCGCGCGCTCCGCCGCCGCCTCGCGGCGCTCGGCCTCGGCGCCGTGCCCGAGCGCGAGCGCGGCCTCGGCGCCCGCGAGCGCGCCCGAGCGCTCGGCCGCCACGCGCTCGCGATGCCCGGCGACCGCGCCGGCCGCGAACACCGCGCCGTGCGCGCCTGCATCGGCGCCAGGGGGCTGCACGCGGTAGCCCCCACGCGCCTGGTCATAGCCCGTGTGCGTGCCGGCCTGCGCGAGCAGCGATGCCGCCGGCATCGTCCCGCCGCTGACCGCGAGCAGATCGCAGGCGAGCTCCTGCTCGCTGCCCGCGATCGCCGTGCCCTCGCGATCGAGCCGCGCCAAACGCACGCGCTCGACGCCGCGACGGCCCATCACACGCACGACGCTTGCGCCCGCGATCAGCGGCACGCCGAGCGCCGCCAGGCGTGCGCCCGCGGGGCGCTCGGCGGCATCGGGGCGCAGGTCGGCGACCGCTGCGACGCGCACGCCTCGCTCGCGCAGCGCGCGTGCCGCCTCCAGGCCGTCGTCGCCCACGGTCGCGACGACCGCCGCCTTCTCCGGCGCCAGCGCGTACAGCGCGGCGAGCCGCCGCGCGCCGCCCGCGAGCATCACGCCGGGGAGGTCGTTCTCGGGGAACACCAGCGGCTGCTCGATCGTCCCGGTCGCGGCGACGTGCGCCCGCGCGCGAACCTGGTGCAGCACGTCGCCTTGCCAGACCGGCACGAGCCCGTCGAACCAGCCGAGCGCGGAGGCGCGCGCGAGGATCTCCACGCCCGCCGCACGCGCCTGGGCGGCGAGCGCGCGCGCCTGCTCGTGCCGTCCTTCTGCCAGCAGCTCGCCGCCGGGCTCGACGTCCTCGTGGCACAGCACCACGTCCGCGCCGAGCTGCGCCGCGCGCAGCGCCGCGGCGAGACCCGCGACGCCGCCGCCGAGCACGAGCACGTCACAGTGGCGGCGGCGGTATTCGGTGCGCCACTCGCGCTCGGCCTGGCGGAGCGGCAGCCGCCCGAGCCCGGCGGCGCTGCGCAGCACGCGCTCGTACAGCGGCCACAGCCGCCGCGGGCGGATGAACGTCTTGTAGTAGAAGCCCACCGGCGTGAACGGGCCCCCGAACAGGTCGGTCGCCCGCATCACGTCGAAGCCCAGCGAGGGCCAGGCGTTCTGATGGCGCACGCGCATGCCCGCGCGCAGCGGCTCACCGCAGGCGCGCACGCCCGGGACGCCGTCCACCGCCACCAGCGAGTTGCCGCAGCGCCCGCAGCCGCACAGCTCACCCCGCGGGCGGTGGTACTTGAAGCTGCGCGAGAGCACGCCGTGCCCGGCCGCGAGCAGCGCCGAGGCGATCGTGTCGCCCTCGTAGCCGTGGAGCCCGGCGCCGTCGAAGCTGAACTCGACGGGCCGCGAGCGGTCGATGCGCTCGCCGGGCTGGGGCGCCAGGCGCCTCACGTCGAGCCTCCGGGAGCGGGCGCGGACTCGGGCAGCGCGGTCCACAGCACCTCGTTCGTGCGCGTGTCACGCTCGGCCAGGAACCAGGCGCGACAGCCGGAGCGGTGCACCCACCACTCACGCTGCACGCCCGCGACATTGCGGCGGAAGTAGTTGTAGGTGTTCAGCTCGCGAGGCGCGACCGCGCCGCTCGGGCGGCGCGAGACCTCGCCCCCGTAACCGAAGTCGGTGACCTCGCGGGCGCCGCAGTTGGGGCAGGCGAGCAGGAACGACATCGCGCTAGAGCCGGCCCGGGACCCAGCCGGTGCCGGCGAGCGGCACGCGCGCCATCGCGGCGGCCTCGATCGTGAGCGCGACGAGATCCTCGGGCTCGAGGTTGTGCACGTGCGACTTGCCGCAGGCGCGCGCGAGCGTCTGCGTCTCGAGCGTCAGCACGCGCAGGTAGTTCGCCAGGCGCCGCCCGCCCAGCTCCGGGTCCAGGCGCGCGGCGAGCTCCGGGTCCTGGGTGGAGATGCCCGCGGGGTCGCGTCCCTGCTGCCAGTCGTCGTAGAAGCCCGCGGCCGAGCCGAGCGCCGCGTACTCCCGATCGAGCTCGGGGGCGTTGTCGCCCAGCGCGATCAGCGCCGCGGTGCCGATCGAGACGGCATCCGCGCCGAGCGCGAGTGCCTTGGCGACGTCGGCCCCGGAGCGGATGCCGCCGGATACGACGAGCTGCACCTCGCGATGCAGGCCCAGCTCTTTGAGCGCCTGCACCGCCGGCGGGATCGCGGCGAGCAGCGGGATCCCGACGTGCTCGATGAACACCTCCTGCGTGGCGGCGGTGCCGCCCTGCATACCGTCGAGCACGACCACGTCGGCGCCGGACTTGACCGCCAGCGCGACGTCGTAGTAAGGGCGCGAGGCGCCGACCTTGACGAAGATCGGCTTCTCCCAGCCGGTGATCTCGCGCAGCTCCTCGATCTTGATCTCGAGGTCGTCGGGCCCGGTCCAGTCGGGGTGGCGGCAGGCGCTGCGCTGGTCGATCCCGACCGGCAGGTCGCGCATCTCGGCGACGCGCTCGGACAGCTTCTGACCGAGCAGCATGCCGCCGCCACCGGGCTTCGCGCCCTGTCCCACGACGACCTCGATCGCGTCGGCGCGGCGCAGGTCGTCGGGGTTCATGCCGTAGCGCGAGGGCAGCAGCTGGTAGACGAGCGTGCGCGAGTGCTCGCGCTCCTCGGGGGTCATGCCGCCGTCGCCGGTCGTGGTGCTCGTGCCCGTCGCCGAGGCGCCGAGCCCGAGCGCCTGCTTGGCGTTGGCCGACAGCGCGCCGAAGCTCATGCCCGCGATCGTGATCGGGATCTCCAGCCGCAGCGGGCGCTTGGCGTGGCGCGTGCCGAGCGTGACGTTCGTGTCGCAGCGCTCGCGGTAGCCCTCCAGCGGGTAGCGCGAGACGCTGGCGCCGAGCAGCAGCAGGTCGTCGAAGCTGGGCACGCGCCGCTTCGCGCCGCCGCCGCGGATGTCGTACACGCCGGTGCGGGCCGCCCGCTGGATCTCGCGGATCGTGGCGCGGTCGAACGTCGCGGACTCGCGCAGGCCCGCGGCCTTCGGATCGACGCGGTCGCTCACGCGTAGCCCCCGGCGTCGTCGACCTCGAAGCTGTAGAGCCGGCGCGCGGATTCGTAGAGGCGGAAGTCGCCGGGCTCGACGTCGTCCACAGCGGCGCGTCCCAGCAGTCGCGCCAGCTCGGCCCGCTGCTCGGGTGAGGGCTCGCGCTCGACGCAGTCGGCGCCGAGGCTCGCGACCGCGCCGCGCACGTAGATGCGCGCCTCGTACAGGGAGTCGCCGAGCGCGTCGCCCGCATCGCCGCACACGACCAGCCGGCCGCGCTGGGCCATGAACGCGCCCATGTGACCGATCGAGCCGCGCACCACGACGTCGCCGCCCTTCAGCGAGATCGCGCAGCGCGCCGAGGCCTGGCCATGGATCGCGAGCAGCCCGCCGCGCGCGCTGGCGCCGGCCGACTGGCTGGCGTCGCCGCGCACGATCACGGTGCCGGACATCATGTTCTCGGCGATGCCGACGCCGCAGTTGCCGTCGATCCGCACCTGCGCCAGCTCGTTCATGCCGGCGCAGTAGTAGCCGACGTGGCCCTCGACCTCGACCGTCAGCTCGCCGTCGAGCCCGACCGCGAGGTTGTGGCGCCCGCCCGGGTTCAGCACGCGCCAGGCGCGCGGCGCCCGCTCGTCCTCGGCGGCGGCGTGCAGGCGCGCATTGCACTCGCGCAGGTCGGTGCGGGCCAGGTCGAGCACCTCCACCTCGCTCATCGCGCGCGGCTCCAGCTGTACACACGCCCGGGCTCGGGCTCCCATTGCTCCGCTCCCGCCGCGCCCGGCAACACGGCGAGCGCGCGGTACTCGGAGGCGATCGCCACCCAGGCCTCGGTCTCGGCCATGACAGCGGGCTTGCAGGCGATCGGGTCGCGCAGCACCGCGAAGCCGTCGGCGGTGCCGACCGCGAACGTGTAGAAGCCGTCGAGGTCGTGCAGGCAGCCGTCGAGCGCGGCGGTCAGATCGGCGCCTTCCCGCAGGCGCCAGGTCAGGTAGCCGGCGGCGACCTCGGAGTCGTTGTCGGTGCGGAACGCGATCCCCTCGCCCCGCAGCCGCTCGCGCAGGCGGTTGTGGTTGGAGAGCGAGCCGTTGTGCACGAGGCACAGGTCGTGGCCGGTGGAGAAGGGATGCGAGCCGTCGGTGCTGACGCGGCTCTCGGTCGCCATCCGCGTGTGTCCGAGGGCATGGCTCGCGGCGATCGTCTCGAGCGCGAAGCTCGCGACGAACTCGCGCGGGGCGATCGCCTCCTTGTAGATCTCCATCTCGCGGCCGGCGCTCATCAGGTGCAGCTCGGGCGCGATCTCACCGAGGCGTTCGCCCGCGAGCGCGGCGTCCGCGCGGACGACCAGCAGCGCGTGGCGCTCGCCCGCAACGTGCATGCGCTCGAGGCCGAGCGCCGCGTCCAGCTCCCGCGCCAGCGCATCCCAGTCGGCCCCGCGAGGGGCGTGCAGCGAGAGCTTCGTGTGCTCGGCGCCGACGGGGTCGCGGTAGACGGCGATGCCAGCGCTGTCGGGGCCCCGGTCGCCGAGCTGCGCGAGCATCGCGCCGATATGGAGCCCGAGCCGCGCGCGGACGGCGTCCGACTTGGCGAAGATACCGACGATTCCACACACCGCCCGGAGGCTAGGCCCGCGCGAGGCCCGTTTCCATGACCAGGACGGCATACACGACCGCCGATATGTGGACTTTCTCCACACACACGCGCCCGTCGCGGGCAGAGATGGGACATATAGCCATGCCGGCCGCGCCGAACATGGACATCTGACACATTGTCTGAGGTCGGGCGGTGGCGTTTGATGTGCTCGACAATCCGGCCGGGCCCGGTCGGGCCGTGCCGCCCATCACCGCAGAAGGAGCGAGCAGCTTGCCGCAGACCGAGGAGATCCCAGCGCAATCCCCGGCCGGCGCCGCGCCCGCGCTGGGCTCGGAAGCGCGCCTGCCCCAGACGATCGAGGAGATCCACACGTACGTGCGCAGGCGGGGCGTGCGCTTCCTGTTCGCCCAGTTCGTGGACATGCACGGCAAGCCGAACGCGAAGCTCGTGCCGGCGCACCATCTCGACGACCTGTTCGAGCAGGGCGCCGGCTTCGCGGGCTTTGCCGCGGGGGACATCGGCCAGCGCCCGAGCGATCCCGACCTCGAAGCGATGCCGGACCCCGCGAGCTTCACGCCGCTGCCGTGGCGCCCGGAGGTAGCGCGCCTGGCCTGCGACGTGCACGTCGAGGGCGAGCCGTGGCCGTACTGCCCGCGCACGATCCTGCGGCGCCAGCTCGCGCGGGCGCGGGCGCTGGGCTACGAGCTGAAGCTCGGCGCGGAGCTCGAGTACTTCCTGGTGCGCCGCCGCGAGGACGGCTCGATCGAGCCGGCGGACAGCCGGGACACGCTGGCGCAGCCCTGCTACGACATGCGCGCGCTGACGCGCAGCCTCGACTTCGTGGGCGAGGTCGCCGAGCACGTGACGGCGCTCGGCTGGGACAACTACGCGACCGACCACGAGGACGCCAACGGCCAGTTCGAGCAGAACTTCGCGTTCGCGGACGCGCTGACGACCTGCGACCGGGCGATCTTCTTCCGCTACATGGTCGAGTCGCTGGCGGCCGAGCGCGGGCTGATCGCGACGTTCATGCCCAAGCCGTTCGGGCACCTGACGGGCAACGGCTGCCACTTCCACGTCAGCCTGTGGCGCGAGGGGCGCAACCTGTTCGAGGCCGACCCGGCGAGCGACGACCCGCGCGGCATGGGGCTCTCGCCGGAGGCGTACAGCTTCATCGGCGGGCTGAAGGCGCACGCGGGCGCCTACATCGCGCTGACGGCGCCGACCGTCAACTCCTACAAGCGGCTGACGATCGGCTCGCGCAGCGGCAGCGCGTGGGCGCCGGTGTACATCAGCTACGGCCACAACAACCGCACGCAGATGCTGCGGGTGCCGGGGCCCGGTCGCGTCGAGGACCGCACGGTCGACGGCTCCTGCAATCCCTACCTGGCGGCGACGGCGCTGCTGGCGGCGGGGCTGGACGGGATCGAACGCGGCCTCGACCCGGGCGAGCCGACGGGCTCGCTGAACCTGCACGAGCTCGACGAGCGGCAGCGCGCGGCGCTCGGCATCGAGCTGCTGCCCGCGAACCTGCTCGACGCGACACGCGCGCTCGCGCGCGACGACGTCCTGCGCGAGGCGCTGGGTCACTGCGAGCGCGAGGACTACGCCGACTACTTCGTCGGCGTCAAGCAGAGCGAATGGCGCCGCGCCCACGAGGAGGTAACGGCTTGGGAGCTGGAGCGCTACCTGCAGCTGTACTAGGAGTCTCCGGGACGGCGCCGGGCGCGGGCGCCGCGGCGGAGGGGCTGCGCGGGGAGCTGCGACGCGTGCGCCTGGAGAGCGAGGCGCTCGCGGCGGTGATCGGCCTCGTCACGTCCTCGCCGGACCTGGAGCGCGTGCTCGGCGGCGTCGTCGACCTGCTCACGCGTGCGACCGACTGCCACGCCTGCTTCGTCTACCTGCGCAGCGGCGAGCGGCTGCGGCTGCGGGCGGCCTCGCACGTATACGCCCACCTGGTCGGCAAGGTGGAGTTCGGCGCCGAGCAGGGGCTCGCGGGCTGGGTCGCGCAGCGCAACACGCCCGCCTTCATCCGCGAGAAGGCGCTGGAGGATCCCCGCACGTACTACGTCGCCGAGCTCGAGGAGGAGCGCTTTCAGTCGATGGCCGCAGTGCCGGTGCGCTCGCGCGAAGGGCCGGCGATCGGGGTGATCGTGCTGCACACGGTCGCTCCGCGCGAGTTCGACGAGCAGACGCTGAGCCTGCTCACGAACACGGCGCCGCTGCTCGCGGGCGCGATCGAGAACGCGCAGCTCTACCAGGGCGCGCGCCGGCGCGTGCAGGCGCTGACCGAGCTGGCGGCGCTGACCCAGCGGATCGCCGCGATGGCGGGCCGCGAGGACGTACTTCGCGCGGCGGGCGAGGGCGTGCGTGCGCTGCTGGGCTGCGAGCTGGCGCGCATCTACGAGCTCGACGCGGCGAGCGGGCGTCTGGAGCTGGTCGCGTCGAGCCCGCCGGGCGAGGCGCCGCTGCCGGCCTCGGCGCAGACGACGTCCGTGCTGCGCGAGCTGCTGCGCCGACGCTCCCCGGGCGAGGATGCCCGCGCCCTGACCGGTGCCGAGCTCGGGCTCGGCGAGGGCGACTGGGAGTTGCGGGCCGTCCCGGTCGCGGCCGGTGGCGAGCAGCTCGGGGTGCTGGTCGGGGCGGGCCGCGAGCCGATGAAGGACGACGCGCCGGAGGAGCTGCTCGCGCTGATCGCCAGCCAGCTCGCGGTCGCGTTGGAGAAGGCCGAGCTGATCGAGCGGCTGACCGAGGAGAACATCGTGCGCGAGCTGTTCATCGCGCTCGAAGAGGCACGCCCCGAGGCGGCGGCACGACGCGCGCAGGACGCACGCGTCGACATCGAGCGCACGCACCTGATCATCGAGCTGCACCCCGCCGCGCGCTCGCTCGCCGGACTGTCGTGGCCGGCGCTGAGCGAGCGCGCGGAGACCGCCCTGCGACGGCTGGCGCCGGGAACCGTGTGCGACGCCGGCGAGCAGCGCCTGCGGGCGCTGCTGCCGTTGTCCAGCGGCTCGGCGCGAGAGCTGCGCGCGCTCGACGACGGCCTCGCCACGCTCGCGCGCGAGGGTGGCGCGGCGATCGGGCGCAGCGAGCTGGGACGCGGCGCGGAACGCGGCGTCGACGCGCTGCGCGAGGCCGCCGACGCGGCCACGGTCGTGCGCGCGCTCGAGCCCGGCGGAGGCACGATCGCCTACGGCGGGCTCGGCGCCTACCGCTACCTCGTGCACGCCGCCGCGGGCGATGCGCCGCAGGACCCCTACCTGACCGCGATCCGCGCCGTCGCCGCCTACGACGGCCGCCGCGGCACGCAGTTGATCGCCACGCTCGAGGCCTACCTCGCGGATCGCCGCAGCGTGAGCCGCGCCGCGAGGGCGCTGCGGATCCACCCCAACACGCTGCGCCAGCGCCTGGAGCGGATCGAGCAGCTGAGCGGGCTCGAGCTCGCGGACGCGGACCTGCTGGCGCTGGAGCTGGCGATCAAGCTGGCGCGGCTGCATCCGCAGGAGCCGGCATGAGCCAGACGCCGGCGCCCGCCCCGGCCGGCGCGCGAGAGCCTGCCGCGGCGACTTCCGTGGCGGTCGTCGGGGTCGGGCTGATGGGCGCCCAGATCGGGGTCGAGTACGCCCTCGGGGGCTGCACGGTGGCGTTGATCGCGCGCGATCAGGAGCGGGCGCGCGAGCGGGTCGAGCGGGCGCTGGAGCTGGTCCTGCGCCACGGGCTCGCGGACGAGCTTGGCGTCGAGCGGGCGCGCAGCTCGATGAGCTGCTCCGATCAAGGCCCGTTCGAGCTGATCGTAGAGTCGCTGCCGGAGGATCTCGCGCTCAAGGGCGAGGTGCTCGCGCCGCTGGCGGCCGGGCACCCCGAGGCGATCATCGCCACGAACACCTCCTCGATCTCGATCGGCGCGCTCGGACGCGCGGCGGGCGTGGCTGAGCGAATCCTCGGCACGCACTACTGGAATCCGCCGCTGCTGATGCCGCTGGTCGAGGTCCTCGCCGGCGAGGACACGCCGCGGTCGCTGCGCGATCGGGTCGTGGCGCTGCTGCGCTCGATCGGCAAGCGGCCCGTGGTGCTGGAGGCCGAGGCCGACGGTCTGCTCTGGAACCGGCTGCAGCTCGCGGTGCTGCGCGAGTGCCTGTGGCTCGTCGAGCACGGCATCGCCACGCCGGAGACGATCGACGAGGTGATGCGCGACGGGCTGGCGCGGCGCTGGCGGCTGACCGGCCCCTTCGAGACGGTGGGGCTCGGCGGGGCGCAGACCTTTGACGCGATCGCCGAGAACCTGTTCCCGGTGCTCGCCGAGGCGAAGTCGGGCAGCGGCTTTGCGCCGCACGTGCCCACCGACCCCACCCGGCTGGCCGCGCTTCGCGAGCGCCGCGACGCGGCGCTGGCCGCCGAGCTGCGCCAGGAACGAGGTGGGCGTTGACCCCGCCGGAGGCTTCCATGTACGCTATATCGACTGATCGGTATGCAGATGAGGTAAGGAGAGACTGATGGCCCGCGATCCACGGCACGACATCCTCTTCGAGCCCGTGCCGATCGGGCCGAAGACACTCCGCAACCGCTTCTACCAGAGCCCCCACTGCACGAGCTTCGGCGATGACGTGCCCGGCTCGCAGGCGGGCATCCGCGGGATGAAGGCCGAGGGCGGCTGGGCGGCCGTCAACACCGAGTTCTGCTCGGTGCATCCCTCCAGCGACGCACGGCCCGTGATCTCGGCGCGCATCTGGGACGACGAGGACGCCCGCAACCTGAAAGCGATGGTCGACCTCGCGCACGACCACGGCGCGCTCGCGGGCCTGGAGCTATGGCACGGGGGCTACGTGTCGGGCAACCAGGAGTCGCGGCTGCCGGCGCCCTCGGCGAGCCAGGTCAGCGACGAGGCGCTCGCCTCGGCCGCCTGCTTCGAGCTGGACAAGGCGGGCATCCGCGAGATCCAGGGCTACTACGTCGCGGCCGCCAAGCGTGGCCGCGACGTCGGTTTCGACATCATCAACGTCCACGGCTCCGAGGGCGGCGCGATCACCGGCCACTTCCTGATGGCAAAGCTGAACAAGCGCACCGACGAGTACGGCGGCTCGCTCGAGAACCGCGCGCGCTTCTGGCTCGAGACGATCGAGATGGTGCGCGAGGCCGTCGGCGCGGACTGCGCGATCACGGCGCGCCTCTGCATCGACACGCTCAACGACAGCCCACTGGGGATCCGTGCCGGCGAGGAGGCCTTCCAGTTCATCCAGCTCGCCGACGAGCTCGTCGACTTCTGGGACTTCCAGGCCGGCGGCTGGAGCTCGATGGACTGGCCCGAGAAGAACGTCCCCGCCTCGCGCGTCGCGGGTGAGTTCAACCACCGCTCCTACTACGAAGCGGTGCGACCCGCCACGAAGAAGCCGATCGCGGCGGTCGGCCGCTTCACGAACCCCGACACGATGGCCGAGGCGATCCGCTCGGGTGTGATCGACATCATCGCCGCGGCGCGGCCCTCGATCGCGGACCCGTTCATCCCGAAGAAGATTGAAGAGGGTCGCTACGAGGACATCCGCGAGTGCATCGGCTGTAACGTCTGCGCCTCGCGCTTCTGGCGGGCGCTGCCGATCGTCTGCACGCAGAACGCCACGCTCGGCGAGGAGTTCCGCCGCGGCTGGCATCCCGAGCGCTTCTCGAAGGCCGCGAACGCCGAGAAGACCGTGCTCGTGCTCGGCGCGGGACCCGCGGGCATGGAGTGCGCCATGGTGCTCGGCAAGCGCAGCATGAGCGCGGTGCACCTGGTCGACGAGCGCGAGGCGCTTGGCGGCAGCATGCGCGAAATCAGCGCCTACCCCAACCTCGGGGAGTGGGCTCGCGTGATCAACTACCGGCAGATCCAGCTCGAGAAGTGCAAGAACGTCGAGCTCATCCTCAAGACGCGGCTCGAGGCCGATGCGATCTTCGAGTACGGCGCCGAGATCGTCGTCGTCGCCACCGGCGCCCGCTGGCGTTCCGACGGCCTGAACGGGACCACGCTGGAGACGATCCCCGGCGCGGGGCTGGATTGCGCCTACACGCCCGAGCAGGTCTCCGCGGCGAAGGGGCAGATCGAGGGCGAGCACGTGCTCGTCTACGACACCGAGGGCTACTTCGCCGCGGTCGGCGTCGCCGAGCTGCTGCTGAACGCGGGCAAGCGCGTCACGTTCGTCACGCCACAGCCGAACGTCGCCCCCTTCATGGCGTTCACCGGCGAGTTCGGCCCCGTCAACGTGAGCCTGCGCGAGCGTGGCACCGAGATCGCGCTCCAGCACACGCTCGGGCAGATCGCGCCCGGCGCGATGCGCGGCGCGAGCGTATGGGGCGGCGAGGCGAGTTGGGACGCCGACGCCGTCGTGCTCGTGACGCAACGCGAATCGGTCGACGGCGTCTACCGCGAGCTGACCGCGGACCCCGCGCGCCTGGAGCGGGAGGGGATCGAGGCCGTCTACCGCGTCGGCGACTGCGTCGCGCCGCGGATGCCCGCGGACAGCATCTTTGAAGGGCACCGGCTCGCGCGCGAGATCGACTCGCCGGACCCGGCAGTCGCGCTGCCCTACCTGCGCGAGCTGCCCGAAGCCGACATCGCGAGATCGGCGCTCGCCGCCACGAGGGCCGGCGACTGAGCGGGACGGCGCAAGCGAGCACCGAGCCCGAGCAACCACGAACGACGAGGAGAGCACAGATGCCAGAGGTGGCCACCCAGATCACGAAGTACTCCGTCCGCGACGCACCCGTCGAGCCCGCGCCGATCCCGCCCGAGGACATCATCTCCGGCGAGCCGGAGTCGACGATGGCGGTCCTGTGGCGCACCGAGGACGGCAAGCTCTACAACGGCGTCTGGCACTGCACGCCCGGTGTGTTCATGCTCTCGAGCCCGGGCGAGACGATCACGCTGATCGAGGGCGACGTCACGATCACGCCGGAGGGCGGCGAGCCGGTCACAGTCCGCGCGGGCGAGATCGCCTACATACCCGAGGGGACGCGCGCCAAGTGGGAGGTCCGCGAGACGGTGCGCAAGGGCTTTCACTCCTATGACTCCACCGGAATGCTGCTCGGGCCCGCGTGACGCCACACTGACACGATGAAGATCCTGGTTGCAGTGAAGGTGGTCGCGAGCCTCGACGAGGACTTCGCGCTGGGCGAGGACGACACGACCGTGCCCGACGACGCGCTGGAGTGGCAGCTCAACGAGTGGGACTCCTTCTCACTGGAGGCGGCTCAGCATCTGAAGGAGGGCGAGGACGGCGAGGTCGTCGTCGTCACCGTCGGCGACGAGCAGGTCGAACAGGGCCTGCGGTCCTGCCTCGCAAAGGGGGCGGACCGTGCGATCCGCGTATGGGACGAGTCGCTGCGGGGCGCCGATGGGCTAGCGATCGCCTCCGTGCTCGCCGCGGTCGCACGTGCCGAGCAGCCGCAGCTGATCCTCTGCGGCGTGCAGTCCTCGGACGCCGTCGAGTCCGCCACCGGCGTGGCGCTCGCGGGCCTGCTCGAGCTGCCGCGCGTCGCTGTCGTCACCGGGATCGAGCGCACGGGCCAGCGCCTGACGGTGCAGCGCGAGCTCGAGGGCGGAACGGTCGAGCTGCTCGACGTCTCGCTGCCCTGCCTGCTGACCGTTCAGACCGGCATCAACGAGCCGCGCTACGCGTCGCTGCGCGCGATCAAGCAGGCGAGCGCCAAGCCGTTGCACGTGTCGAGCCTGCAGGACCTCGGCCTCGATGCGAGCGCGGTCGCGGCCCATGCCGGCTCGCGCACCATCCGGCTGCGCGAGCCCGCAAGGACGGCCGGTGCGACGATGATCGAGGGAGCCACACCAGAGGTCGCCGCTCGCATCGTTGAGATCGTGAGGGGAGCGATGAGCGCATGAGCGGGGTGCTCGTGCTCGCGGAGGCGCGGCGCGGAGAGCTGCGCGCGATCAGCCTCGAGTTGATCGGCGCCGCGCTGGCCCTCTCCGAGCAGGGCGCGGGGCCGGTGAGCGTGGCGATCATCGGCGACGACGGCGAGGTCCACGCCCAGTTGCTCGGCCCCGCGGGCGTCCAGGACGTGCTCGTCGTCCCGGCGCCTCAGCCGCACTTCGAGGCGCATGTGACGCAGGCGGCGGTCGAAGCGCTGATCGAGCGGCGACGTCCCGCGGTCGTGCTGGCGGGGCACACGATCGACTCGCTCGGCTTCGCCCCCGCCGTCGCTGCGCGCCTCCGGCTCGGCTTCGCCTCCAACGTCACCGGAGCCGACTGGGGCGAGGACGGCCTGCTCGCGCGGCGCGGTGCCTACGGCGAGAAGCTGATCGCCGAGCTCGACTTTCCCGACAAGGAGACGGTGCTGCTGCTCCTGCGTCCTGGCGCCTTCGCACCGGTCGAGGGGGCCCCTGCCGCGAGCGCCGAGCGCGTCGAACTCGACCTCGAGGGTCGCGCGCGCACCGAGCATCGCGAGATGCGCGACCCGCCCGCGGGCGACGTCGACATCACGAAGTCCGACTTCCTGCTTTCGATCGGGCGCGGCGTCGAGGACGAGGAGCAGATCGCCGAGCTCGAGCAGCTCGCCGAGCGGATGGGCGCGACGCTCAGCGCCTCGCGCCCGCTCGTCGACGCGGGCTTGATCTCGGCCGAGCGGCAGGTCGGCCAGTCGGGCAGGACCGTGACCCCGAAGGTCTACCTCGCGCTCGGCATCTCCGGCGCGGTGCAGCATCTGGCGGGGATGTCCAAGGCGCAGACGATCATCGCCGTGAACTCCGATCCGGAGGCGCCGATCTTCAGCGTCGCTCAGTACGGCGCCGTCGCCGACCTGTTCGAGGTCGCGGCGGAGCTCGAGCGGCAGTTCGGGTAGTGGAGCTGCCGCTCGCATCGGTCAAGTCGCGGCCGATCCTGTGGCACATGCCGGTCGGCCTGCAGGTGCTCTGGTACACGCTGGCGGGCGTATCGGTGCTGGTCTTCTTCTACGGCCTGGCGCGTCCGCTGATGCGCTACCGCGGCGGGCGCCGCGCGACGCTGCCGCCCGCGCAAGAGCTGCCCGCGCGCGTCTGGAAGGCCACCCGCACGCTCTACTCCCACGCCTCGATCGGGCGGCGCGACCGCTATGCGGGCTGGGCGCACAGCGGCATCTTCTACGGCTGGGTCGCGCTCGCGATCGGCACCGTGATCGTCGGGCTCTCCCACGACGTCGCCCAGCCGCTCCTCGGCGGTGGCTTCTACGACGGCGACTTCTACCTGGCCTGCAAGGCCGTGCTCAACGCGCTCGGCACCGCACTGATCGCGGGGCTGCTCGCGATGATGGTGCGCCGCGCGCTGCTGCGCCCCGCCAAGCTCGACTATGCCCGCCCCGACCGGCCGCCGGAGCAGTACGAACGCCAACGCCACGCCTACCGCGTGGGCGACTGGGTGTTCGTCTCGACGCTGCTCACGATCGCCCTGACCGGATACGTGCTGGAGGGTGTGCGCATCGCGATGGAACACCCCGGCTACGACGGCTTCCAGTTCGGTGGCTGGATCGCGGCGCAACTGTTCACCGGCGCGGGCCAGGCCACGCTCGGCGCATGGCGGCACGGCCTCTGGTGGTTCCACGGCCTGCTCGCGATCGTGTTCGTCTCCTCGATCCCGTTCACGAAGGCGGCGCACATGCTGAGCAGCTACGCGAGCCTGATCCTGCGCGACCCGCTGGCGGGCAAGCGCCTGCGCAAGATCGAGCCCGAGCTCGCGCTCGAGCCCGCGGGCTATGGGACGCTGGCGGACTTCTCGGTCACGCACCTGCTGCAGCTCGACGCCTGCACGAAGTGCGGCAAGTGCCACGAGGTCTGCCCCGCGCGCGCAACCGGCCGCCCGCTGTCCCCGCGCGACGTGATCCTCGAGCTGCGCGAGCAGGCGCGCGCGGCGACGCTCGCCGACGTCGGCGGCGTGCTGGGCGAGCTGGTCGGCGGGTCGACCGCCGTCGCAGAGCGTCCCGTGATCGGCGAGGACGGCGTCCATATCGACACGGTCTGGTCGTGCATGCAGTGCAACGCCTGCGTCGAGATCTGCCCCGTCGGCATCGAGCAGGCGCCGATCATCAACCAGCTGCGTCGGCGGCTGCTCGAGGACGGCGAGCTCGACGGGGGCCTGCAGAGCACGCTGCAGGCGATCCACAAGTCCGGCAACTCCTTCGGGCAGAGCCGCCGCAGCCGTGGCAAGTGGACGGCCGAACTGGACTTCGAGGTCAAGGACGCGCGGCGCGAGCCGGTCGAGGTGCTGTGGTTCGTCGGCGACTACGCCTCCTTCGATCCCCGCTCCCAGCGTGTGACACAGTCGCTGGCACGCGTCTTCCACGAGGCCGAGCTCGACTTCGGCATCCTCTACGAGGGCGAGCGCAACGCCGGCAACGACGTTCGTCGCGCGGGCGAGGAGGGGCTGTTCGAGATGCTCGCCGAAGCCAACGTCGAGCTACTCGACGGATGTGAGTTCGAGCGCCTCGTCACGAGCGACCCGCACTCGCTGAACACGCTCGCCAACGAGTACCCCGACTACGGCGGGCGCTGGCCCGTGCTGCACCACACCGAGTTGCTGCTCGAGCTGCTGCGCGACAGGCGCCTGGTTCCCGGCGAGCCGCTGGGCTACCGCGTCACCTATCACGACCCCTGCTATCTCGGCCGCCACAACGGCACCTACGAGGCGCCGCGCGAGCTGCTGTCGCTGCTCGGTTGCGAGCTCGTGGAGATGCCGCGCAATCGCGAGAACTCCTTCTGCTGCGGCGCCGGCGGCGGGCAGATCTGGATCGCCGAGCAGGCCGGCGAGGAACGCCCCTCGGAGAACCGCATCCGCGAGGCGCTGGAGCTCGAGGGCGTCGAGAAGTTCGTGGTCTCCTGCCCGAAGGACGTCACGATGTACGAGGACGCGATCAAGACCACGCAGAGCAGCGAACGGCTGCAGCTGCGCGAGCTGACCGAGCTGCTGGACGAGGCATTGCTGCGCAACGCGATCGGCGCGCCGAGCGCCGTCTGAGGAGGGCACGCGATGGACTTCACCGAGCCGCAGGACCTGGCCCCGATCCGCGAGGCGGTGCGCGCCCTGTGCACGCGCTTCGCCGGCGAGTACTGGCGGGGCCTCGAGCCAGACGGCTACCCGAGCGAGTTCGTCGCCGCGCTGACCGAGGCGGGCTGGCTGGCGGCGCTGATCCCCGAGCGCTACGGCGGCTCGGGCCTGCCGCTCGGGACCGCGAGCGCGATCCTCGAGGAGGTCTGCGCCGTGGGTGCGAACGCGGGCGCCTGCCACGCGCAGATGTACACGATGGGCACGCTGCTGCGCCACGGCTCCGAGGAGCAGAAGACCGCCTACCTGCCCCGCATCGCCTCCGGCGAGCTGCGCCTGCAGGCGTTCGCGGTCACCGAGCCCGACGCGGGCTCGGACACCACGCAGATCAAGACTCGCGCCGAGCGTCGCGGCGAGGGCTGGGTGGTGAACGGGCAGAAGATCTGGACCTCGCGCGCCGAGCACTCCGACCTGATGGTGCTGCTCGCGCGAACCACCCCGCTCGCGCAGGTGCAGAAGCGCACCGGGGGCCTGTCGGTGTTCCTGCTCGACATGCGCCACCGCGGGTCCTCTCTTCAAATAAATCCAATCAAGACCATGATCAACCACTCGACGACGGAGGTCTTCTTCGAGGATCTCGAGCTGCCGGGCGACGCCTTGATCGGCGAGCAAGGCGAGGGCTTTCGCTACATCCTCGACGGCATGAACGCCGAGCGCATCCTGATCGCCGCGGAGTGCATCGGCGACTGCCGCTTCTTCCTGGACCGCGCCGTCGCCTACGCGGGCGAGCGCAGCGTGTTCGGCAAGCCGATCGGCGCAAACCAGGGCGTGCAGTTCCCGTTGGCGCGGGCGCACATGTCGATGACGGCGGCTGACCTCGTGCGCTGGAAGGCCGCCTGGCTGTATGACGCGGGGCGCCCCGCGGGAGCCGACGCGAACATGGCCAAGTACCTCGCCTCCGAAGCCTCCTGGGAAGCCGCGAACGCCGCGCTCGACGCCTTCGGCGGCTTCGGCTTCGCCCAGGAGTACGACATCGAGCGCAAGTTCCGCGAGACGCGCCTCTACAAGACCGCCCCCGTCAACAACAACCTCGTGCAGGCCTTCGTCGGCCAGCACGTGCTCGGGCTGCCGCGCTCCTACTGACTCAGGCGTCGGAGCGCTGGGGGTATTCGTGCACCGAGACGAGCCTGACCGGCCCCTTAAGCACGCGGTAGGTGTGCGGGCGATCGGCGCGGAAGCTGATCAGATCGCCTTGGTTGAGCGTCTCGGTGAAGGAGTCGGTGCTGATCTCGACGCTGCCCGCGGCGATCGTGATGTGCTCGAACAGACCCGCGACGTGGGCTTCGGCGTGGCGGACCGCGCCTTCGTCCAGCACCAGCGTGTAGATCTCGATCAGCGCGCCGCCCGTGCGCGTGAGCATGTGGCGCACGACCAGCCCCTCCTCCAGGCCCGCGTCTTCGACCGCGATCACCGAGCCGTCGTCCTCGCGCACGACCGACACGTCGTCGGCGGGCGGCTCGTCGTGGAACAGGCTCGTGAACGGCACGCCCAGCGCCGCGGCGAGCGCCCAGACCGTGTCGATCGAAGGGTTGCCCTGGCCGCGCTCGATCAGCGAGACCGTCGACTTGGCGACGCCGGCCTGCTCGGCGAGCGCAGAGAGGGTCATCTCCCGCGTCGTCCTCCAACGACGGAGATTCCGCGCGATCGGCTGTACTGCACCTGGCACCGGGATAGTTGTACCGCAAGCGCGTATGGACGAATCGGCCAATTTACTCGTATGAATCTTTTATCGGAATGACGACCAGAATATCGAACGAGACTGTAATCTAAGGGACATGGCCGACCTGACGCTCAAGCCCCACGCGCGAGCCGAGCTCGAGGAGCTCTACCGAGCCCGCACGCCACGCTCCGCCGAGGCGATGGCTCGCGCGCAGCGATACATGGTGCGCGGCCTGACCCGCGGCTGGGGCTATCACCGCCCCTACCCGCTCGTGGCCAAGCGGGGGGAAGGCCCATGGCTGATCGATCTGGACGACAACCGCTACGTGGATCTGGCCAACAACGGGCTCAGCCTGATCCACGGCCACGCCTTCCCGCCCGTGGTCGAGGCGCTGCGAGCCGCCGCGGGTCGCGGCTCGGGCTGGCTGGTCCCCTCCGAGGAGCAGATCGAGTTCGCGCAGATGTTGTGCGAGCGGATCGAGGTGTTCGAGCGGGTGCGCTTCACGAACTCCGGCACCGAGTCGGGGATGTTGGCGATGAAAGTCGCACGCGCCTTCACCGGTCGCCAGGCGGTGCTCAAGTCGATCGACGGCTTCCACGGCTCCTTCGACGACCTCGAGGTCGGCCTGTACGACCGTCCCGAGGAGCCGGGACGCGTCTACTTGGCGCCGTTCGGCGACGCCGAGGCATTCGAGCGCAAGCTCGCCGAGCACGGCGATCAGATTGCAGCCGTGGTGCTGGAGCCGCTGCTGTTCAGCGGCCTGGTCACCACGGCGCCACCGGGCTTCCTGCGGCGCGTGCAGGAGGCGGCGCAGCGCGCGGGCGCGCTGTTCGTGCTCGATGACTGCCTGATGCTGCGCCTGGCATACGGCGGCTCGGCCGAGCTCTACGGGCTGACGCCCGACCTCACCTTCCTCGGCAAGTTCATCGGCGGCAGCTTGCCGATGGGCGTGACCGGCGGGCGCGCCGAGGTGATGGACGTGCTCGACCCGCACCGCGAGCAACCGCTTTACCACGGCGGCTCCTTCAACGGCAACTTGCTCTCGAGCGTCACGGGGCGCGTCAGCCTCGAGCACTTCACCGCCGAGACGATCGCCGCGATGAACGAGCGCGCCGTCTGGCTGCGCGGCGAGCTCGAGCAGGGCGCGGCAGAGCTCGGGCTGCCGTTGACGACCGTCGGCGAAGGCTCCGTGCTCGGCATCTACCTGACCGACTCGCTCGCGCGTCACTCCGGCAACTTCATGGCGGGCGAAGGCACGCAGCTCTTGCACCTGGCGGCGCTCACGCACGGCGTGTTCATGGGTCCCGGCGGCGAGATCGCGCTGTCGAGCGTGGTCGCCGACGAGGCCCTCACGCATGCCCGCGACGGCGTGCTCGCCGCGATGAGCGACGTGGCGCGACTCACCAGCAACGACTAACAACGCGAAAGGGAGAGGTAATGGAAAAGCAGCGTGTCGAGAGTCCCTACGGGACCAGCTTCTGCGAGTCGATCAGCTTCGACGGACCAGGCCGCTGGATCTACATCTCCGGTCAGATCGGCGCCCTGCAGGACGGCACCATGGTCAACGATACGTTCCTCGCCGAGGCCGACCAGTGCTTCCTGCGTGTGCGCGAGGCCGTCGAACGCGCCGGGGCGAAGATGGAGGACGTCGTGAAGATCACGGGCTTCGTCACGAGCACCGACCACTACCCCGACTACGACATCGCGCGCGGCAAGGCGTTCACAGGCTTCCCGCCCAGCAGCGCGACCGTCCAGATCGCGGGCCTCGTGGCCGACGCGCGCGTCGAGATCGAAGCCGTCGCGTTCGTTCCCGCGAGCTGAGGAGGGGCGGGGCACCGGCCGAAGGCGGAGCCGCGCGGGCGCCACGCCCGCGGGCGCCCGATCGTGCACGCATGTGACATGCGCTGGTCGGCTCACATCTCCTGGCTGTTCCGCGAGCGCCCCTACCTCGAGCGGGTGGGGGCCGCGCGGGCTGCGGGCTTTCACACGATCGAAAGCGCCTGGCCCGAGCATGAGCGCGAGCGAGCCGGGCTGGCGCGAGCCGTGGTCGAGCAACGCTCGGCGGCGCGCGCGCAGGGCAAGGACTTCGAGGTCGCGCTGCTGAACTGCCCCGCGGGCGACACCGCGAGCGGCGAGCGGGGATTCGTCAACGACCAGTCGCGCCGCGCCGAGGCCGAGTGCGGGTTTGGCGAAGCGGTCGAGCTGGCGGTGGCGATCGGCGCGTCGAATCTCAACCTGCTCGTCGGGCGTGCGCTGCCGGGCGTTGAGGAGTCGCGCCAGCGCGCGGCGATCGTGGATGCGCTGCGCTCGTTCGCGCCGATTGCGGGCGAGCGTGGCCTGCGCATCCTGCTCGAGCCCGTCAACGCGATCGAGAACCCCGGCTTCCTCGCCCCCACGCCGGCAGCCGCGATCGAGCTGATCGAAGCCGCGGGACCCGAGCACTCAGAGCAGCTGGGCCTGCTGCTCGACCTCTACCACGTCGCCCGCGCCGGAGACGACCCCGCCGCGGCGATCGAGCGCCACCGCGACTGGATCGGGCACGTGCAGATCTCAGACCATCCCGGGCGCGGCGCGCCCGGGAGCGGGGAGCTGCCGATCTGGGACCTGCTCGAGCGGCTCAGCGAGGGCGGCTACGCGGGCGCCGTGGGTCTGGAGTACGAACCGCGCGTATCAACGGAGGAATCGCTCGGGTTCATGCGCGACGAACGCGCGCGGACGCTGTTCGGCTGAGGAGAGCTCAGGCCGCGCCGACGACAGCGACCTCGCGCGCGAGGTCGGCCAGCGCACTGCGCAGCCCGGCGCTCGCCTCCTCGATCTGCTCGTCGCCGAAGGCGGTGCAGATGCCGAACTCGCCGCCGGTGCCGTAGTAGACGCCGTGGTTGACGGCGGCCAGATGCAGCAGCCGCGTGGCCTTCCAATCGATCTCGCCACCGGGGCCGTCGAGCACGTAGAGGCCGAACGCCGAGCCGACGCCCGGCGTGCGGATCGACAGGCCGAGCTCGTGTGCGGCCTCCTCCAGGCCCACCCGCAGCCGCTCGGCCTGCGCGTCGATGCGCGCGATCCTCGCAGTGGTCAGGTCGCGCACCGCGATCTGACCGGCGATGCAGCCGAGCAGGTTGCCGTTGAAGGACCCGCCGTGGTAGAGCGAGCCCTCGTTCGCGAGGTCGAACGGGCTCATCAGCTCCTTGGTCGAGGTGATCGCGCCGACCGGCAGTCCGCCACCCACCCACTTGCCGAGGCAGGTGATGTCGGGTGCCGCGACGCCGAAGCGCTCGGAGGAGCCGCCCTCGGCCAGGCGCGACATCAGGCAGTCGTCGAGGATGTAGAGCACGCCCTCGCGCCGAGCCAGCTCACGCAGCTCGGTGAGGAAGCCCTCGGGCGGCGGCGTGACCACGCCGGTGTACTGCACGGGCTCGACGATGATCGCCGCGACCTCGCCGGCGTTGCGCCCGAGCGCCGCCTCGAAGCTCGCGATGTCACCGAAGGTCGCCAGCGCGACGCGGCCGGGGTCCTCGTCCTGACCCTGCAGACCAACCTCGAGGTCGTCGTATGAGCCGTGGTAGGCATCCCAGGCCTTGATCACGACCGAGCGCCCGCTGACGTGGCGCGCGAGTTTGACCGCAAGCATCGTGGCCTCGGTGCCGGTGTTCGCGAAGCGGACCTGCTCCGCGCCCGGGACGCGCGCACAGAGCAGCTCGGCAAACTCGACCTGCGCCTGCGAGGACCCGGGCCAGGCGGTCCCGCGCGAAAGCGCCTCGCGCAGCGCCTGTTCGACCGGCTCGTAGGCGTGGCCGTGCATCAGGCTCAGCCCGTTGCTGAACATGTCCAGGTAGCGGTTGCCGTCGACGTCGAACACGCTCGCTCCGGCGCCGCGCTCGAACACGACCGGGTAGGGCGCGAACCACGCGAGCGTGCGCGTGATCCCGGATGGCATGACCTTGCTGCCGCGCTCCATCAGACGCCCCGAATCCTGCGTGCGCGCCAGATATGCCTGCTCGATCGTCGTCAGCTCGCCCTCAGACACTTCGACCTCGCTCTTTCAGTGGTTGGCCCGTCGCTCCCTTGACGAGCCGGAATGGGTTGCCCGGCGATGGTTCGTCCAGCCGCAGTTGTGTCAGGCGCAGTTTTCGCATATCGACTGGTTGGTTTACAAGCATAACGGTGGGTTGCAAGGGTTGCAAGCTCTGCCCTGTGAATTCCGATGAGCCGGCGGTGCGAAGCAGCGCGCCCGGCGCTCAGCCGCCGCTCGCCGCTCGCGCCTGGCGCAGCTCCGTGCGCCGCAGCTCGGTGGCGGCGGGGTCGATCGCAAAGCCAAGGCCGCCCCCGCCCTGCTCGCTGAGCACGACCCCGTAGACATCGCGCGCCGCCGCGAGCGTGACCCAGCGTTCGAGCACATCGGTGAGCACGGCCTGCGGCTCGCGCTGCAGCGGATCGCCATAGCCACCGCCGCCGGCCTCGATGCCGCGGATCCACTCGCCGGGCTCGAGCAGCGAATCGCCGATCGCCTCGACCTGCTGCTCGCTGCCGTCGGCCGCGAGCTCGTGCGCGGAGGCCGCCGTGCCCGGGAGCCCGCCGCGCACGCCCTTGGCGGGGTGATGCGCGTAGTCGGCCATGTAGAAGACACGCATCGGCGTGGAGCGCGGACCGTAGATCACCTCGGAGGCCGGCCCGCCGCGCAGACGCCCGGCGCCGCCGGAGTCGGCGAGCAAACGCAGCGAGCGGAACTGCAGCGGGTAGGTGCGCTCGAGCATCTCGACGCTGTCGATGTAGATCGTCTTCGAGCAGTCGGGCATCGCATAGGTGATCCAGCCGTCGCAGTGCGGCGAGGCCGGGCCGCCGTTGTTGCCGATCACGAACTCGGAGACGTAGGGCTCGCCGCTGTCGGGGTAGGTGCCGGAGAAGACCGCGTAGCCGACGCCCATCGCCCCGGCCCCCTCGGCGAGCCCCTCGCCCTCGCCGAGCTGGCAGAAGGCGCTCTGCGCGGCGTTGATGATGCGGTTCAGGACGTTCGTGGTCGAGACCGAGGCCGAGTAGGGCTCGACCAGGCCGCCGGCGATCGAGCCCTCGCGCAGCAGCACCTCGACGCGGCGAAAGGAACCCGCGTTGCGCGGCACGTCCTCCTCCAGGCAGTTCAGCAGCGCGATCGTGCAACCGCCGCGCGCGCAGTACTCGGACACGTTCAGCCCGAAGGGAATGCAGTCGGGGTTCTCGCGCAGGTCGAAGCTGACGCGGCCCTGCTCGGGCTTGACCTCGACCGTCACGTTGACCTCGACGCCCTCTGGCAGCCCCGGGATCGGGTCGTGCTTGCCGCTCGCGTGCAGGCGCTGGGCGGGCAGCTTGCGGATCGCCTGGTCCATGACGCGCTCGGAGTAGTCGAGCCACTCGCGCACGAACGTCTTGATCGTGTCGACGCCGTAGCGCGCGACGACCTCCTTCACGCGCCGCTCGCCGATCCGCGCAGAGCCGACGGCGGCGAGGAAGTCGCCGTACCAGACCTCGGGCACGCGGATGCGCCGCCGGCACATGCGGATGATGTCCTCGATGTCCTTGTAGTCCTGCTGGACCTTCACGCAGGGGAACACGAGCCCGCCCTCGGCGTAGACGTCCTCGACGTAGGTGACATACGTGGAGGGCTCGGCGTTGCCGCAGTCGGCCTGGTGGGCCTTGGCCGAGGCCGTGAACAGGTGCTCGCCGTCGACGAACACCGGCACCAGGATCGTGTGGTCGGCGGTGTGGGTGTTGCCGAGGATCGGATCGTTGTGCAGGTAGGCGTCGCCCTCGCGCAGATCGGGGTGCAGCTCGCGCATCGAGCGCGTCTGCAGGCCGGCGCCGAGCACGTGCACCTGCAGCCCCTCGGCAGCGGCGAACAGCTGATCGTCGGCGGTGATGATCGAGCAGGAGAAGTCGCGGGCCATGTTGATGATCGAGGAGCGCCCGGTCCGGAACAGGGTGTTTGTCATCTCGCGCACGATCGCTTCGAAGCGGTGGGCGAGCACGGCCATCAGCGTGGGGTCGAGCTCACGCGCGGCGGGTGCGGGGTTCGCTGCCGGATCAGGCATCTTCCAGCTCCAGTCGATAGTTGCCGAGCTCGCTGACCTGCGCGGTCCACCCGGGGTAGACCACGATCGTGGTCTCGGGCTCGATGATCAGCGCGGGGCCCTGCACGCGCCCGCCCGCCCGCAGGTCGCGGCCCTCGTGCACGGCGATCTCGACCTCCCCCAGCTCGGGGAAGTAGGCGACGCGGCTCGACGCGGCGCCGACGTCCACCGAGGCCTCGCCGCCGGGGACCTCGCTTTCGGCCCCACCGGCCTCCGAGCGCTCGACGGCGAGCGGCGGCTTGACGGTGCTCGCGGTGACGCGCCCCTTCCATTGGCTGAGCTCGATCTTCTGGCCGGGCTCGCGCACGGCGAAGATGCGCTCGTGGGCGTCGTGGAAGCTCTCGATCAGCCGCGTGAGCGCGGCCTCGTCCTCGATCCCCTGGCCCTCGAGCGGGATCGAGAGATCCCAGACCTGGTAGGCGTAGCGTGCCTCGACGAAGTAGCGTCGCTGCACGGCCCCGGCGAGGCCGGCGGGCAGCTCGGACTCGAATGCGTCCATCCGCTCGCGCAGGCCGTCGAGCGTGGCGCGCACGCCCTCGTAGTCGAACTCGACGGAGTTCGTGACGTGCGGGGCGGTCATCTCGCGCACGATGTCGGAGTGCTGGCCGCCGAAGGCCGAGAGCACGCCCGCGGCGCGCGGGACGAGCACTTCGCGGCAGCCGAGCTCACGGGCGATCGAGAGGATCGTGAGCCCGGCGGCGCCGCCGCCGGCGACGAGCGTCGAGTCGCGCGGGTCGACTCCCTCGTTGACGGTGAGTTCGTGAATCGCGGCGATCATCCGCTCGTTGGCGATCGAGAGCACGGCGTGGGCCGCCTCGCGCAAGCCGACGCCGAGGGCGCCTGAGAGCTCGCCGAGCGCGGTCTCGGCGGCGCCGACGTCGAGTGCCATCTTGCCGCCGAGAAAGCGCCCGGGGTCGATGTAGCCGAGCACGAGCGCGGCATCGGTGACGGTGGGGCGCGTGCCGCCGAGCCCGTAGCAGGCGGGGCCGGGATCGGCGCGGGCGCTCTCGGGGCCGACCCGCAACAGACCCCCCGGATCGACCCAGGCGATCGAGCCGCCGCCGGCGCCGATCGAGCGCACGTCGACGGAGGAGAGGCCGGTGAGGTGTCCGGCGAACGGCTCGCCGAGCCAGGTCTCGCTGGTGAAGACGAGATCGCCGGCGCGCACGAGCGAGACGTCGAAGCTGGTGCCGCCGGTGTCGCAGACGATCGCATCGTCGCTGTGCGCCTCGGCGCGGGCAACGGTGCGCGCGGCGACTGGCGCCAGCGAAGGACCGGAGCGCACGGACCAGAGCGGGCTCTGAATCAGCTCGGCCATCGGCACGACGCCACCGGCCGAGCTGGCGGCAAGCAGCTCGCCCGCGAAGCCCTCGCCCTCGAGGCCACTCGAGATCTCGGGCAGGTGACGCTGCATCAGCGGCTTCAGCGAGGCGTCGATCGAGGTGCCGGAGGCGCGGCGGTACTCGCGCACGATCGGGTTGATCTGGTGGGAGAGCGAGTAGGGCACGCCGGGCAACTCGCGGGCGATCAGCTCGCCGAGTGCGAGCTCGTGCGCGGGGTTCGCGGTCGACCACAGCAGGCACACCGATACAGCCTCGGCCGTTAGTTCACGCGCGCGCGAGAGCTGAGCGCGTGCGGAGTCCTGATCGAGCGGCAGCAGCACGTTGCCCTCGGCGTCGATCCGCTCGGCGATCTCGAGCGTCAGCCGGCGCGGGACGTAGGGCTCGGGGAACGGGCGGCTGTAGTCGTAGGGGCGCAGCGATCCGCCCTCGCGCCGCACGAGGATGTCGGGGAAGCCCTCGGTGCAGAGGAACGCGGTGCGCGCGGTGGTGCCCTCGAGGATCGCGTTCGTGGCCTGCGTGGTGGAGAAGATGAACAGCGAGGCGCGACCGAGCAGCCCCGCGAGCGGTTCGTCGAGCTCCTCGGCCGCGCGCGCCAGCGCGGCGCGCAGGCCGTCGAACAGGCGCGCGGGCCGGGTCAGCGCCTTGGCGATCGTCATGCGGCCGCCCTCGTCGCTGACGACGACGTCGGTGAAGGTCCCGCCGATGTCGCAGGTGATCCGCGCTGTGGGCATCTCGCTCACCGCGACGGCACCGGCGCGCCGGGGGAGGCGGGAGCAGCGACGTAGGGTGCGAGACGGTCGGCGATCTTCCGGGTGGGCGCCTGCACGTCGAGCAGCTCGGGGACCGGGGGCGGCTGCGAGGCGAGCTCGCGGCGACGGCGCTCGGTGGCCTCGGCGTCGAGCTGCCCGTCGCGCAGGATCACCCCGTAGACCTCGGCGGCCTGCGTGGGGCTGACCCAGCCGTCGGCGACGTCGTGCACGACGCGGGCGAGCTCACGCTCCCAGGGCGGGCCGTAACCGGCGCCGGCGGCGCAGGTCGCGAGCACGGTCTCGCCGGGCGCGAGCAGTTGCTCGCCCCAACCGGGCAGCGGCTCGACTCCGCCGTCGGCGCGGCGCAGGAACTGGCGCGCGGGCGCGCCGGGGAAACCGCCGCGAGCGCCGATCGCGGGGTGCACGTAGCCGTCGGTGGACCACATCGCCTCGATCTCGGTGTCGGCGGGCCCGTACTCGACGTAGCAGGCGGGTGCGCCACGGAAGCGTCCCGGGCCGCCGCTGTCGGCGACGATCCGGTCGGCCCAGATCACGATCGGATAGAGCAGCTCGTCGACCTCGGTGGAGTCGCGCATCATCAGCCCACCATCGCCAACCTCGCCGGAGACGAGCCAGCCGTCGCCGCGGGGATGGCCCGCGCCGCAGGTGAGCCCGAGGATCATCAGGTTCACGAAGGGCGCATCGCCGTGGCGGGGATCCTTGCCGGAGATGTCGGCGACCGATGCGGTGAGCGTGCCTGTCTCGGCCATGCCGAAGCCGTCGGCGAGCTCGGCGATCGCGCGCTGGGTGGCGTTGGCGACGCGGTCGGCGACCCCGGTCGTGGCGGTCGAGCAGCTCGCTGGATGCACGGGGATCCCGGCGACGCAGTTCTCGCGGATCAGGATGTCGAGCCTGCGGAAGCTGCCCGCGTTCTGGGGCACGACGATCGGCAGGCTGTTGAAGACGCCGATCATCGCGGCGGTGCGACTGGTGGCCTCGGTCAGGTTGATGCCGCAGGGCAGGCAGTCGGGGTTCTCGCGCAGGTCCACCTGGACGCGCCCGGCCTCGGGGTCCACGTCGACGGTGACCTTCACGGGCACGCCGTCCTCGGCGCCGACGACCGGCATCGGGTCGTGCTTGTTCTGCGCGACGCTGCGACCCGCGGGCATGCGCCCGATCGCGCCGGCCATCATCTGCTCGCTGTAGTCGAACCAGGCGGCGGTGTACTCGTGCAGCGCCTCCCAGCCGAGCTCCTCGCCCAGCGCGAGCAGCTCGCGCTCGCCGATCCGCGCGGCGCCGATCATGCCG
>DATAVP010000003.1:0-41753 GCA_036267655.1 Solirubrobacteraceae bacterium | reverse complement strand
GTCGTGCTGCTGTCTGCGCTGCTGTTGATGATCGTGTTCCGCTCGCTCGTGATCCCGCTGCAGGCGGCGGTGATGAACCTGCTCAGCATCGGCGCCTCGCTGGGCGTGATCGTGGCGATCTTCCAGTGGGGCTGGCTCGGCGGCCTGATCGGCGTGCAGCAGGGGCCGATCGAGTCGTTCATCCCGGTGATGCTGTTCGCGATCGTGTTCGGCCTGTCGATGGACTACGAGGTGTTCCTTGTCTCGCGCATCCACGAGCGCTGGGCACACACGCGCGAAAACTCGCGCGCGGTCGCGGAGGGGCTCGCGCTGACGGGCCGCGTGGTGACGGCTGCCGCGGCGATCATGGTGTGCGTGTTCCTCTCGTTCATGCTCGGCGAAGACCGCGTGATCAAGGAGTTCGGCCTCAGCCTCGCGAGCGCGGTCGCGCTCGACGCGCTCGTGATCCGCTGCCTGCTGCTGCCCGCGGTGCTGCATCTGATCGGCCGTCGCACCTGGTGGCTGCCGGCCTGGCTGGATCGAGCGCTGCCGCGCCTGAACGTCGAGGGCACGCTGAGCGCGGGCCAGGCCGAGGGGCAGGGCGGCGGCTCTCCCGCGGGCGCCGGCGGAGGACGTCGCGGCAGGCCGGAGGTCGCGACCGAAGGGGCCGACGGCTGAGGTATCTGCGCCTTGGCGGGCCGCTCGCCTGCCTGGCCTTCCTGTGCCTCGCCCCACAAGCCCTCGCGGCGCCCGCCGAGGTCACGCCGCGATCGGTCGTGCTCGCATTCGCGCCCGTCGGCGAGCGCGAGCTGGCGAGCGTCCCCGGGCTCTCGGTCGGGATCATGTCCGCCACGCAGGGCGCCTACTCGTCCGAGCAGATGCTGCTCGACATCGGCCAGGGCGCGCGCATCGCCTCCTCGGCCTACGGCTCGCCGCTGCCGCCGCTGACGAGCGGCTGGCCCGCGATCCTGAGGCGAGCCGCCGACGCCCCGCAGCTGTTGCGACCCGGGCTGCTGGCATCAAGCATTCCCGGCGGTGCGGCCTACGCCGCGCCGATCACGCGCCCGAGCGGGGACGTGATCGCCGCGCTCGACCGTCGCGGCCGGCTCGGCGCCGGCTCGCTCGGCAGCGCCTCCACGCTGCTCGCTCGCGTCGCCGCGCTCACTCGCCGTAAGCGCCTGGTCCTCTGCGATCTACCCGCGGGCGCCGCCGGTCTCGCCGACCTGCGCGCGCTGGACGCCAAGCGTCCCGCAGGCGAGCTGCTGCTCGTGATCGAGCGCCCGCCCGAAGCGCCGGGGCACGAACTACTGTGGGCCGGCGCCGCCGGGCTGGCCGGGGGCGGGGCTCGCGCGTTGCGCTCGAGCACCACGAACCAGCGCGGGCTGATCTCCGCCGTGGACATCGCCCCCACGATCCTCACCCACCTCGGCTTGAGCGTGCCCGCCGACATGCGCGGCCAAGCCATCGAAACCGACGGCGCGCTGCACTCCGCGAGCCTGCGCTCGCTGATCGCCCGCCTGCACGTCGTCGGCGGGAGGCGGCTGAAGGCGCTTGGCGTGCTGCTCGGCGTCTGGGCGCTCCTGCTGCTGCTCGCCGCCGCCTTGCGCGGCCCGCGCGGCGCCCGCGCACGCGCCCGGGCGATGCGCGTCGGTGGCCTCGCCGTGCTGTGGGCGCCGCTCGCCGTGCTGCTCACCGCCGCGCTCGAGCCCGGCGCCACCGTGGAGTACGCCACGATCGCGCTCGCCTGCTTCGCGCTCGCCGCGCTCACCGACGCGCTGCTGCCCTGGCCGCGCGCCCCGCTCGCGCCCGCGATCCTCACGATCCTCGCGCTCGTGATCGACGCGCTCGCCGGGACGCAACTGCTGATGCGCTCGCTGCTCGGGCCCAACCCGATCCTCGGCGCCCGCTTCTACGGCTTCGGCAACGAGCTCAAGCCCGGGCTCGCCGTGCTTGCGCTCGCCGCCGTCGCCGCCGTGCTCTACCCGGCCACACGCTCGCGCCGCGCCGCCCTCACCGTCGCTGCCGTCGGCGTGGTGCTCGCCGCGATCGAGGGCTCCGCCCGGATCGGCGCCGGGGTCGGCGGCGTGATCCTGGTCGCCGCCGGATTTGCGCTCGCCACGATCGCGCTGCTCCCCGGCCGCGTCTCGCGACGGCGGCTGCTGCTCGGGATCGCCACGCCCGTGCTGGGGCTCCTCGCGCTCGCGCTGATCGACCTCGCCACCGCGCACAGCTCCGGCCACTTCACCGGCAGCATCCTGCATGCCCGCTCAGCCGGCGACCTGCGCGATGTGATCGTGCGCCGCTACACCGCCGCCTGGCACGAGCTGAAGAACCACGCGATGCCATACGCCACCGCGCTCGCGCTGATCTACGCCGGGGTCGGGCTGCGGCGACGCGAGCGCCCGCTCGCGCCTGTCTGCGGCGACCCCGGCTGGCTCGCCGCGCTCGCGGGCGGGCTCACCGCCGGCGTGGTCGGCACGCTCAGCGAGGACTCCGGCCCCGTGCTGCTCGTCGTCGCCGTGTTCGCCCTCGGCTGCGTCTGCGCCTATCTCTGGGGCCGGCCACTCAGCAGCGCCGCCGCACCGTACGTGCCCACCGCCAGCACCACCACTGCCGTCGAGGGCGGCAGCGAGGGAATCGCGTAGGCCAGCCCCAGCCCGCCCCACATCGCCGCCACCGCCAGCGCGCCCGCCAGCGCGACCCCTGCGAAGGGCGCGCGCGCCAGACGATGGGCCGCCGCCGCGGGCCCCGCCAGCAGGCCGAGCAGCAGCAGGGCGCCCACCGCCTGCGTCGCCTCAGCCGCCACCACGCCCAGCAGGGCCGCGAAGCCGATCCCCAGCAGCCGCGTCGGCACGCCCCGCGCCGCCGCCACCTCCGGGGCCACCGAGGCGAACAGCAGAGGGCGCGCGATCGCCGCCGTCAGCAGCGTCGCCCCCAGCCCGATCGCCGCCGCCAGCCGCGCTTCGCCCGCGCCGAGACCGAAGATCGAGCCGAACAGCGTGTGCGCGCCCACGATCCCCGACGAGCCCGAGGAGCTCGTGCCCGCCAGCGCCAGGAAGAACACGCCCAGCCCGAGGATGAAGGTAAACGCCACGCCGATCGCCGTGTCCTCCGCCGCCGTCGAACCGCCGCCACCACCACCGCCACCACCACCGCCGCGCGCGAGCACGCCACGTCCCAGCGCGCCAATCGCCGCGCCCACCGCGACCGTCGCCACGAACAGCCCGATCCGCTCGTCGATCCCCGCCGCCGCCGCCGCCAACGCGCCCGGGAAGGCCACGTGGCTGAGCGCATCGCCCGCGAACACCTGTCCCCGCAGCACCACGAACCAGCCGCTCACGCCGCAGGCCAGCGCCACGAACGTGCCCGCCAGCAGCGCGTTGCGCATGAATTCCTGGCCGAACATCAGGCGATCACGCTGCCGGGCTGCGCCGCCGAGTCCCCAAGATCAAGCGCCGCCCCGCCGCCGTCCGCTCCTCCATCCCGGCGTGCGCCCACTGCATCCCGAGCTCCCGCGCCCCAGCGTCCGCGCGCGAACGCCGCCAGCCGCGCCAGCAGGTAGATAGCGAACGCCACCGCCGTGACGAAGAAGCCCGCGGGGTAGATCGAGAAGTAGGCGATTCCCAGCCCGAGCCAGACGATCAGCAGCCCGAAGGCCACCGTCAACGCCAGACTCACCGCGGGACGCGCCGTCAGCGCCTGCGCGCTCGCCGCGGGCGCCACCAGCAGCGCGAACACCAGCAGCACGCCCGTGATCTGGCTCGTCGCCCCCACCGCCAGCGCAAGCAGCAGCAGGAACGCCAGCGACAGCGCTCGCACCGGCACGCCGCGCGCCGTCGCCACATCCGCGTCCACCGAGGCGAACAGCAGCGGGCGTCCCAGCGCCGCCAAGGCCGCCAACGCCACCGTCGCGACCGCCGCCAGCAGCAGCACCTCGCCGTCGCTCACGCCCAGCAGATCGCCGAACAGCAGGCTCTCCAGGTCGCCGAGCACGCCGCCGTAGAGGCTCACGAACAGGAAGCCCAGCGCCAGCGCCAGCGCCTGCACCGCGCCGATCCCCGCCGACTGCTCGCTCCAGGAGAAGCGCTCGCTGCCCGAGATCCGCGCGATCGCCCCCGCGCCCGCGCCACAGAACAGGAAGTAGCCCCAGGCCCCCGGCACCCCCGCCAGCGCCGCCGCCGCCGCGCCCGGAAAGGCCATCATCGACAGCGTGTGACCCGCGAACGCCTCGCCTCGCAGCACCATGATCCAGCCCACCAGTCCCGCCATCAGCGCCACCACGCTGCCCGCCACCAGGGCGTTCAGCATGAAGTGGTATTCGAGCACCTTGCCCACGTCGTGGGCCACGTTCCACGTCAGCGTCGGATTCAGGGCCTCAGCCGACATGTGTGTGGACGTGGGCGTGCTCGTGGCGGTCGTGGTGGTGCGCCGGCGGCTCGGGCTGGCCCACCACGACCAGCCGCCCGTCCGAGGCGCGCAGCACCTCGACCGGGACGCCATAGAGCCGCGTCAGGGTCTGCGTCGTGATCACCTGCTCCACCGGCCCCTCCACCGCGTGACCGCCCGCGAGGTAGACCACGCGATCGAGATAGGGCAGCAGCGGGTTGACGTCGTGCGCCACGAGCAGCGTCGCCACGCCCGCCGTGCGGCACACGCGCGCCACCAGCGCCGCCACCGAGGCCTGGTTCTGAAGGTCGAGGCTGTCCAGCGGCTCGTCCAGCAGCAACAGGCGCGGGCGGCGTACGAGCGCCTGGGCGATCAGCAGCCGCTGCTGCTCACCGCCTGAGAGCTCGCCGATCGGCCGCTCCGCGTAGCCGTCCGCGCCCACCAGCTCGATCGCCTGCGCCACCTGCGCCGCCGCCGCGCGGGCGTGCGCCGAGGCGCGCCCCCACAGCGGGGGCAGCGGCAGGCCCCAGCGGTCGCCGTCGAAACCAAGCCGCACTACGTCGACGCCACGCAGGCGCGTGCCCGCCGTGAACGAGCGCCGTTGCGGCAGGTAGCCGATCTCCGCTCCCGCCGCGCCCGGCGGGCCGCCCAGCACCGAGATCCTGCCCGCCGCCAGCGGCAGCGCCCCCAGCACCGCCTTCAGCAGCGTCGACTTGCCCGAGCCGTTCGCCCCCAGTAGCGCCACGAACTCGCCGCCGCGCATCGACATCGCCAGATCGCTCCAGATCGTGCGTGGGCCGATGCGTACGGCCGCGCCGTCCAGCTCCAGGGCCGTCGCTGCACTCATCGCCATGACAATACCAAGACTGATTCTCGTTATTGATTTCTATAAGAATAAAAAAGACCCGGGGCACGCACCGCGAATAGGTCAGACATGCACAAGCTCGACCTCGACTCCGAGGAGACTCTCTCCCCCACCTACGCCGCCCGCTCCTTCTCGCACGACATCCCCAAGTACCGCCTGCCCGCGCAGGGCATGAGCGCCGACGCCGCCTACCAGCTCGTGCACGACGAGCTCAACCTCGACGGCAACCCCGCGCTCAACCTCGCCTCCTTCGTCACGAGCTGGATGGAGCCGCAGGCCGACCTGCTCGCTGCCGAGACGCTCGCCAAGAACCTGATCGACGAGGACGAGTACCCGCAGACCGAGATCGTCCACCGGCGCGTCGTCTCGATGATCGGCCGCCTGTTCCACGCCCCCGCGGGCGCCGAGTCAACCGGCACCGCGACGATCGGCTCCTCCGAGGCGATCATGCTCGCGATGCTCGCCCACAAGCGCAGCTGGCAGCTTCGGCGCGAGGCCGAAGGCAAGCCCGCCGAGCGACCCAACATGGTGATGGGCGCCGACGTGCACACCTGCTGGGAGAAGTTCACCCGCTACTTCGAGGTCGAGCCCCGCCTCGTGCCGATGGAGGAGGGCCGCTACGTGATCGGCGCCGCCGAGGTGGAGCCGCTGCTCGACGAGCATACGATCGCCGTCGCGGGCGTGCTCGGCACCACCTTCACCGGGCAGATGGACGACCTCGCCTCGATCGACGAGTTGCTCACGCGGGTGGAGTCAGAGCACGGCTGGCGCATTCCGATCCACGTCGACGCCGCCAGCGGCGGCTTTCTCACGCCCTTCTCAGAGCCCGCCCTGGAGTGGGACTTCCGCCTGCCGCGCGTGCGCTCGATCAACGTCTCGAACCACAAGTTCGGGCTCGTCTACCCCGGCATGGGCACCGTCGTCTTCCGCGAAGCCTCCGACCTGCCCGAGGACCTCGTGTTCCACATCAACTACCTCGGCGGCGACATGCCCAACTACTCGCTGAACTTCTCCCGACCCTCGAACTCCGTGCTGCTGCAGTACTTCGCCTTCCTGCGCCTCGGCCGCGAGGGCTACTCGCAGATCGTCTCCAGCGTGCTCGCGAACGCCACCGCGCTCGCCCACAAGCTGACCGCGATCGACGGGCTGCAGCTGTTCAACGACCCCGCCCGCTTCCCGATCGTCGTCGTCCGTGCCGAGGACTCCGAGCGGATCGACCTGACGCTCGTCTCCGAGCTGTTGCGCGAGCGCGGCTGGATCGTCCCCGCCTACACGCTCCCGCCAAACGCCGAGCACATCAACGTGCTGCGCATGGTCGTCAAGGAGAACTTCTCCCGCGACATGGTCGACATGCTCGCGCACGACATGCGCGGCGCGATCCACATCGCCGAACGCGGCCGCTCAGCCCGCTCGCACCGCCCGCGGCGACGGCTGCACTGCTGAGCGCCTCGCTAGTCGCGGCGACGGCGACGGTTGACCACCAGCACCACGGCCACCAGCACGATCACCGCGATCACCACCGCGCCCGCGATGTAGCGCAGTTTGTGGTGTGACTTCTTCTTCGTCGGCCCCGCTTCCTTCTTGGCTTCGGCGGGCGTCAGCACCGTCACGCTCACGCCTTTCGCTTCGATGCGCTGCTTGGTCTGTTCGCTCTGCTTCTTCGGGTAGCGGGTCGTGATCACGGTCCCGTCCTTCAGCGTCACCCGCATCGAGCGCTCGCGCTTGTTGATCACCACGGCCCGGACCTGCTTCGCGGCGAGCTGCTGCTGGAACTCGGCTTCGCTCTCGCTCTTCGCGCTCGCGGCCAGCGCTGCCGGCGCGAGCGCCCCCAGCGCCAGGGAAAGCGCCAGCAGCCCGCACAGCAGCGGGCGCGCCAGGGCTCTGAGCGGTCGATTCACGGGCCGTACCCTAATGCCTAGGCCCCCGGGCGTGCGCCACGCCCGACCGGCCCCTGCGAGCCGCCGATGACGCGCCACCCGCCGCGGCGCGCAAGGCGCTAGATGCGGCCGGTGTCGCGCCGGTAGGCGCGTACCGCCAGCACGCTCAGCACCGCCGTCCATACCGCGATCACCGCCCACGCCATGCCGCTCCAGGCTTTGCCGCCGAGCGCCACGTGGCTGGCCTGGACCAGCCAGTAGGAGGGGATGAACTGAGCCACGTCGTGCAGGAAGCCGTGGCTGCCCAGCGGGAACCAGGTGCCCCCCAGCAGCGCGAACAGCGAGACGCCGCCGCCCATCGCCGGGCCGATCGAGTCCGGCGTCAGCATGTGGCCCAGCGTGATCCCCAGCGCCGCGAAGGGGATCAACCCCACGAGCATCAGCCCCGTCATCTTCAGCCAGTCGCCCGCGGGCAGGCTGACGCCGAGCGAGGCGCCCGCCGCGTAGAGCAGCACGATGCTCAGGAGCGCCATCGCGTACGCGGTCAGCACCTTTGCGCGGAAGTAGGTGCGCGGCGCGAGCGGGCTGATCCGCAGCTGGCGGTTCCAGCCAACCGCGCGCTCCGCCGCGATCCGCGCGCCGCAGGACAGCATCGCGCTCATCGTCCCGAACGACGCCAGCCCCACCATGAAGTACAGCGGCAGCGAGACGCCGCTGTCGTTGAGGTTCTGGACGTTGCGGTTCGGCCCCGCGATCACGAAGTAGAGCACCAGCGGGAAGCCCAGCGAGAGGATGAAGAAGCGGCGGTTGCGAAACGTGCGCAGAAGCTCGAAGCGCGTGTAGGTCAGCGTGCCGTTCACGCCGCCACCTTCTCGCCCGTCAGCGCCAGGAACGCCTCCTCCAGGCCCGCGGCGTTGATCTCGATGTCGCGGGCCTGCGGGTAGGCCGCCAGCAGCGCGCGAATCGCCCGATCGGAGTCCGAGCAGGTCAGCAGGATCGCCTCGCCGCGCCGATCCGCCGCGCTCACCCCCGCCAATCCCGCCAGCGCCTGCAGCTCGGCGCCCGGCAGCGTCGCGCGGATCGTGCGCGAGCGAACCATCGCCTTGATCTCGTTCGTCGGGCCGTCCGCCACGATCCGCCCCTGCGCCATCAGCACCGCCCGGTCCGCGTAGGCGTCCGCCTCCTCCAGGTAGTGGGTCGCGAACAGGATCGTCTTCCCGCGGGCCGCGAACTCGCGCATCACGCGCCAGAAGGCGTGGCGGCCCTCGACGTCCATCGCCACCGTCGGCTCGTCCAGCACCAGCAGCTCGGGGTTGCTCACCAGCGCCACCGCCGCGCGCACGCGCTGGGTCTGCCCGCCCGAGAGCTTCTGCGTGCGCTGCTCGGAGAACTCGCCCGTGCCCGTCAGCTCGAGCACCTCGTCGATCGCCAGCGGCTGCGGATACAGCGCCGCCATCATGCTCACCAGCTCGCGTACCGTCAGGTCGCGAATCAAGGAGCCGGTCTGCAGCATCGCCCCGACCGCCCCCGCCGCCACCGCGTCGCTCGGCGAGCGTCCGAACACCGTCACCGTCCCCGCGTCGGGCTGCAGCAGGCCGAGCAGCATGTCGATCGTCGTCGACTTGCCCGCGCCGTTTGGCCCGAGCAGCGCGACCGTCTCCCCGATCGCGATCTCCACGTCCACGCCGCGGACCGCTTCGATCGGGCCATTCGGACCCTTGAACGACTTGACCAGCCCCCGCAGGCTGATCTCGCTCATTTGCGGGCTTGCCTCGCCGTCTTCAGGCGATCGACCTTCGACAGCACGACCTTGCGCATCCGCACCGACTCGGGCGTCACCTCGACCGCCTCGTCCTCGCGGACGAACTCCAGCGCTTCGTCCAGCGTCAGTTTGCGGTGGGTATCCAGGCGCACGAGCACGTCCGAGGTCGAGGAGCGCATGTTCGTCAGGTGCTTCTCCTTGACCGGGTTCACATCCAAGTCCTCCGAGCGCGCGTTCTCGCCGATGATCATCCCTTCATATACCTCCTCGCCGGGCCCCACAAACAAAGATCCACGCTCCTGCAGCGTGAACAGCGAGAAGGTCACCGTCGAGCCATTGCGGTCGGCCACCAGCACTCCCGAGTTGCGCGTCAACAGCTCGCCCGCCCACGGCTCCCAGCGGTCGAACACGTGGTGCATGATCCCCGTGCCGCGCGTCTCCGTGAGGAACTCCGTGCGAAAGCCGATCAGCCCGCGCGCAGGCACCAGGTAGTCCATCCGCACCCAGCCCGTGCCGTGGTTCGTCATGTGCTCCATGCGGCCTTTGCGCGCCGCCAGCAGCTGCGTGACCGTGCCAACGTGCTCCTCCGGCACGTCCACCGACAGCCGCTCCACCGGCTCGTGGCGCCTGCCGTCGACCTCACGCTCGACCACGTGCGGCTGGCCGACCGTCAGCTCGAAGCCCTCTCGGCGCATCATCTCCACCAGCACCGCGAGCTGCAGCTCGCCGCGCCCCTGCACCTCGTAGGTGTCCGGGCGCTCGGTCGGCGCGACGCGCAGCGAGACGTTGCCGATCAGCTCCTGATCCAGGCGCGCCTCGATCTGGCGCGCGGTCAGCTTGCTGCCGTCTTTGCCCGCCAGCGGCGAGGTGTTCACGCCGAGCGTGATCGACATCGCAGGCTCGTCCACCGTGATCACCGGCAGCGGGCGGGGGTCGTCCATGTCCGCGAGCGTCTCGCCGATCGTGACCTCCGCCATGCCCGCGACCGCGATGATCTCGCCCGCCCCCGCTTCCGGCGCATCGACACGATCGAGCGCGTCGGTCACGTACAGCTCCGCCACCGTCACGCGCCGAATCGAGCCGTCGGCGCGGCACCAGGCGATCTGCTGGCCCTTTCTGATCTTGCCGTGGCGCACACGGCAGATCGCCAGGCGACCCACGTAAGGCGAGGCGTCGAGGTTCGTCACCAGCGCCTGCAGCGGGTGCTCGGGGTCGTGTCTCGGTGCCGGGATCCGCTCCAGCAGCAGGTCCAGCAGCGGCGCGAGCGTGTCTCCGACAAGCTCCTCCCCAGCCTCGTAC
Organism: Solirubrobacteraceae bacterium; assembly: GCA_036267655.1. Lineage (GTDB taxonomy): Bacteria > Actinomycetota > Thermoleophilia > Solirubrobacterales > Solirubrobacteraceae > Palsa-744. The sequence goes on along the minus strand of DATAVP010000003.1, from coordinate 31,585 downwards.
TCGAGCGATGCAACCCCCGCCTTCGCGTTGCAGTAGACGATCGGGAACTCGATCTGCTGCTCGTCCGCGTCGAGGTCCAGGAACAGCTCGTAGACCTCGTCGATCACCTCCGCCACGCGCGCGTCGGGCCTGTCCACCTTGTTGACCACCAGGATCACCGGGAGCTTCGCCTCGAGCGCCTTGCGCAACACGAAGCGTGTCTGCGGCAGCGGCCCCTCCGAGGCGTCGACCAGCAGCAGCACGCCGTCCACCATCGTCAGCCCACGCTCCACCTCGCCCCCAAAATCGGCGTGTCCCGGCGTGTCGATGATGTTCAGCTTCACGTCCCGATAGCGCAGCGAGGTGTTCTTCGCGAGGATCGTGATGCCCTTCTCGCGCTCGAGATCCATCGAGTCGAGCACCCGCGTCGCGACGTCCTGGCCGACGCGGAAGGCGCCCGACTGCCACAGCATCGCGTCGACCAATGTCGTCTTGCCATGGTCGACGTGCGCGACGATCGCGACGTTGCGTATGTCCTCTCTGGGTATCAACACGGCCGCGTAAGGCTAGCGACGCACGCGCGCGGCCCTAAGACCGGTGCGTGCGCCGAAGCGGGCGAGGGCGCTCGGATAGCGCTCGGCAGACGCCACCGTCTGCTCCAGCGCCGCCGCGAAGCGGCGGATCTCATCCTCCTCCACGACCAGCGCGGGCAGCGCCTTGATCGTGTTCATACGATGGCCCGCGACCTGGCAGAGGATGCGGTGCTCGTGGAACAGCGGCACCGTGATCAGCTGGCTGAAGAGGCCCGCCTGGCGGCGCTCGACCGCCTCCCACAGGCGCTTGCCCGCCCGACCCGAGGGCGGCCCGAACTCGATCGCCCACATCAGGCCCAGGCCGCGCACGTCCTTGACCACCTCGTAGCGCTCGACCAATGGCCGGGTCAGCTCCAGCAGCAGCGCGCCCAGCCGCTCCGCGCGAGCGACGAGCCCCTCGCCGTCGAGCACCCGCAGCGTCGCGAGCGCCGCCGCCGCCGCCAGGTCGTTGCCGCCGAAGGTCGAGCCGTGGCGCACCGCGCGCTCCATCCCGTCGAAGACCCTGTCGAACGCCCTGCGCGAGACCAGCACCGCCCCGATCGGCACGAGCCCGCCCGAGAGCGCCTTCGCCAGGCAGACCATGTCCGGCTGAAGGCCCCAGTGCTCGAGCGCCAGGAAGCGCCCCGTGCGTCCGATGCCGGTCTGCACCTCATCGCACACGAACAGCGACTCCGCGCCGTGGCACAGCGCCTGCGCCTGCGCCAGATAGTCCTCGGGCGGCAGGTTCACGCCCTTGCCCTGGACCGGCTCGACGATCAGCGCCGCCACGTCGCCGCGCTCCAGCTCGCGCCGCAGAGCGTCGAGGTCCCCGAACGGAACCGCATCGCAGCCCGGCAGCAGCGGCCCGAAGCCGTCGCGGAAGATCGGCTCGCCGTTGATCGACAGCGAGCCCAGCGTCAGCCCGTGGAAGGCGTGCTCGGCGTAGAGGATGCGCGGGCGGCCCGTCGCCGCGCGCGCGATCTTGATCGCCGCCTCGACCGCCTCGGTGCCGGTGTTCGCGGGCACCATCGCCGCGACGCTGTCCGGAGCGCGCGCCAGCAGCTGCTCGGCCAGCACCCCGCTCAACAGCGTCACCCCGAGCTGCGGCAAATTGCCCGTGCCCGCCGCCATCACCTCCTGCACCGCCGCGACCGCCTCCGGGTGGTTGCGCCCGATCGCGAACACGCCGTAGCCGCCAAACAGGTCCAGGTAGCGCTCGCCGTCCGCGTCGATCAGGTGCGCCCCTTCGCCCCTGCGCCAGGACTTGTCAAAGCCCAACGTGCGCAGGATCCGCCCCATCTGCGGGTTCAGGAAGCTGTCGTTGAGCGCCATCTCCTCGCCCGCGCGGGCCGCGAGGATCTCGCCCACGGTCGGCGGCGTCGAGTTGTACATGGGACTAAGCCTACGAGAGCGAGGGTCGATCGCACGCGAGCCGCGGTCCATCGCCCCGGTCGAGCGCGCGCGCCGGTGCCATTCTGCCGTGCTATTCCGAAAATCGGTTTTTCTGAGGACAAATGTCTTCTCTGAAACGTCGCCTCTAAAGGCCCCCGCACGCGCGGTCGAAGCGCCCACATGGCACGGACTTCATGGCTGACTCCCACCGAGCTCGACCGCAGCCGCGTGGTCGACGCGAATGCGCGCGTGCGCATGATCCGCACGATCGGCTCCGGCGCCGTCGGGATCGCGCTGCTGGCCGCCGCACCCTGGGTCGGCTGGTGGACGCTGCTGCTGTTCGGATTCTCGCTTCTGAACTTCCTGAACGTCGAGCGGCGCATCCACAAGAGCGCCCACCCCGAGCGCGTGAGCGCTTTCGCGATCGTCCTCACGATGCTGCTGATCGGCGGCGGCATCGCGCTCAGCGGCGGGCCGCGCAGCGTCGCGCTGCAGTGGATGGCGCTGCCCGCCGCGATGGTCGCCGCGCGCTTCCGCCCGCAGGTCGTGATCGCCGCGCTGGGGCTCGCGATCGCGATCGTGCTCGCCGCCACGTTCGGCACGCATCCGCAGTGGACGCTCCAGGACCCCGCGCCGCTGCTCGCCACGCTCGCGCTGCTGGTTGGCGTCGTCTCGATCGTGTGGGCGCTGCAGGCCGCCGAGCTGCACCACCGCGACGAGGCGATCATCGATCCGTTGACCGGCCTGCTCAACCGCCACGCGCTGATTCCCCGCTTTGCCGAGCTGAGCCACCAGGCGCGGCTCACGCGCCAGCCCGTCTGCCTGCTGCTGTGCGACATCGACAACTTCAAGGCGATCAACGACGAGCACGGGCACGGCCGCGGCGACGCCGTGCTGTGCGACACCGCTTATGCGCTGCGCAAGCGGCTGCACTCCTTCGAGCTCGTCTACCGGCTCGGCGGCGAGGAGTTCCTGGTCGTGCTGCCCGGCGCCGACGTCGAGGTCGGGCGCGAGGTCGCCGAGCGCCTGCGCCATGCCGTCGAGCACGCGTGCCCCGCCGGCGTGGCGACCACCGTCTCGATCGGCGTCAGCGCCGCCAGCGGCCAGCACGCCGAGTACGAGTCGCTGTTCAAGGCCGCCGACGAAGCGCTCTACGCCGCCAAGCACGCCGGGCGCAACCGCGTGATGAGCGCGGGTCGGGAAGGCAGCGGCGAGGGCGAGAACGCCGGCGAGGGCGAGTACCGGGCGCATCAGGCGGCGCTGGAGACCCTCGAGCGGCCCTACCTCGCCGAGCCCTCCCGCGCCGTCGCCTAGGGCCACGCCGAGCCTCACGGCGAGCCCCACGGGGTCTTCTCGTGCTAGAGCTGCGTCGCGAGCCGCTCGTGCACCGAGCGCACGGCGCTGGAGCCCTCGCCGACCGCGGCGGCGACGCGCTTCATCGAGCCGTGGCGGACGTCGCCCACGGCGAACACCCCCGCAACCGAGGTCTCGAACGGGAGGCGCTCGCCCGCGCCGTCATCCGTCGCCGCGGGGAGCTGGCGGTCGGTGAGCACGAAGCCGTTCTCGTCGAGCAGCACGTCGCTTGGCAGCCACTCGGTCGCGGGACGCGCGCCGATGAAGCAGAACAGGCCCGCGCAGGGAACCTCCCGGCGCTCGCCGGTCGGCCTGTGCCGGAGCGTCACCCGCTCCAGGCGCTCCTCGCCCGCCAGGCGCTCGACTTCGACGCCGGTGAGGATCTCGATCTTGGGGTCGATCTCGATCCGCTCGATCAGATACTGCGACATCGTCTCGGCCAGCCCCTCGCGCCTGATCGCGATCGTGACGGCGCAGTTGCTCTGGGCCAGGTACAGCGCGGCCTGCCCCGCGGAGTTCCCGCCCCCGATCACGAGCACCGTGGTGCCGCCGCAGACGCGCGCCTCCAGGTCGGTGGCCGCGTAGTAGACGCCCGCGCCCTCGAAGCGCTCGAGCTCCTCGGCCGCCAGGCGCCGGTAGCGCGCGCCCGAGGCCACGATCACCGCGCGCGTCGGGATCTCGCTGCCGTCGGCGAGCACGATCGCCTGAAAGCCCGCCTCGCTGCGCAGCGCCGCCACCTCGCATGGCGCGTTCAGCCGCGCCCCGAGGCGCATCGCCTGCACGGCCGTGCGGCCGGTCAACGCTTCGCCGGAGATCCCGTTCGGGAACCCGGCGTAGTTCTCGATCCGCGAGCTCGAGCCGGCCTGGCCGCCGATCGCGACGGCGTCCAGCGAGACGGTGCGCAGACCCTCGGAGGCTCCGTAGACCGCGGCGGCGAGCCCGGCCGGGCCGCTGCCCACCACGACCAGATCGAAGATGTAGCCCGGGGTGGCTTGGTAGGTCAGGCCGAGGTGTTCGGCGAACACCGCCGCCGAGGGCCCGCGCATGATCTCGGTGTCGGTGATCACGGCCGGCAGGTCCCGCGGGTCGAGCCCGAGACCGGCGAGCAGCGCCTCGGAGTCATCGGCCTCCTCGACGTCGATCCAGGCATGCGCCAGATGGGAGTGCTCCGCGAAGGCACGAAGGCTCATCGCCTGCGGCGAATAGCGCGAGCCGACGATCCGGATCGCCTGCGCCCCCTCGCCTGTGCGCAGCACCTCCCGCCGCGCGAGCAGGGCGTTGAAGATCTTCTCCGCCAGCAGCGGGCGGCCGCTGAGCAGGCGACGGAACTCGGGCTCGGCGATCACCAGCACCCGGCCCGCGCGGGTCACGCGGCAGCTCAGCGAGCGACGCTGGCCGGTCAGCAGGTTCAGCTCGCCCGCAAACCCGCCCCGTCCGTAGGAGACGATCGCGTCCGTCTCGGCGCGGTCGAGACGCACGATCTCGACCTCGCCCTCGAGCACGACGAACAGGTCCTGGGAGGCCTCGCCCGCCTCGAACAGGAGTTGCCCCGCGACGGTCGGCTGCTCGGCGCCGAAGCTCGCGACCTCCGCGAGCTCGGAGTCGCTCAGTATCGGGAAGGCGCGGTCGAGTTCGGCCTCCGGCGTGCTCATCCGCGCCGGGTTCCCACTCGCTGGAGCGCTGCCGATGCGGGCATGCCTGCAGTGTGCCGCAGAGCGCCGGGAATCGACGTGACGCCCGCCGCGGGCGGGAGGCTCCGGCTGCAGCCGCGACGTCGCGGCTGTGGGATCCCTGCGCCCGGCGGGCGAGAGCCAGCCTCCGGCCGCAAACAAACGGCCCCCTCCGAAGAGGGGGCCGTCCGCCGCTTGCGCCCTGAGGCTTGCACCCCCCGAGGCTTGCACCCTGAGCTTCAGGGCCCGCCACACGAGGTGGCGGCCCTGGATGCGCTCAGCCCGCTAGTTCACCGAAGTTGCACGCGTAGGGCTTGTAGAACGAGCTGCCAGGCACGCATCGCCACATGCTCTGGTCAAGCTGGCTCGGAGCCCCCGAGAACGTCGGGTTGCCGGCGGATTTCATGTATTCCGGACCGAGCTGACGCGCTTTCAGACCTTCTTCGAGCGCGAAGCCGTCGTCCAGAAGCTGGGCCTCGCTGTAGGCGGCGCCGATGAAGTCGACCCCGATCGGGTCGCCTCCGGTCGAGCTGTTCTCAGCACCGAATCCAGCCGGGACCGACAGCACCGGGTAACCGGCACGGTCGGCGATGTTCACGAGCGCGTTGCCGCTCGGCACCATGATGCCGGCGTAGTCGTCGCTCGTGTCTTCGGGCGTCCCGTTCTGGATGATGGCGTTGATCACGGCCTGGCTTTCGGCCTTGCCTTTGGTGAGGTTTTCTTCATACGTCGTCGTCGTGGCCGGGTCCGCGGTGTTGACCGCCTGAGACGCCAGCAGTGAGTTCTGCTGGAACTTCAGACCCTCGACCGGATTTGCGGTGTTGTATTCGATGATTTCCTGCAGCGATTTCGGACCCGTCGCAGCTGCCGACAGGTACGTGTTCAGATCCCGGTGGAACTCATACGGGATCACGCTCGCCGCTTTGGTCGCGGCGCCGGGCGTCACGACCGTGGTCGCGGCGCCGAGCGTGCCGAGCTCGCTCACCGCCGTCGGGTAGGGCGCGGTCGTGCTGGTCACGACAGCGACCTTCTTCCCGCTCAGCGCGGTGGGCGACAGGCCGGCCGTGTAACTCGGCACCGGACTGGGCTGACCAGTCGTGGCCGGGTCGCTCGGGTCGGGCCCTGCCAGCACACCCATTGCCGCCGCCACGTCGCTGACCGTCTGGCCGATCGGGCCCGGCGAGTCCTGCGACTTGGCCACCGGCATCACGCCGGTGCGGCTGATCAGGCCAACCGTCGGCTTCAGCGCGACGACGCCGGCGTTACCTGCCACCGCGATCATCTGCGCGCTGTCGGTCGAGGTCTCCGAGCCGATCGCGACCGAAGCCATGCCCACCGATACCGCCACCGCCGAACCGGCCGAAGAGCCGCCGACGTTTTTGTTGGTGTCGGAGGACAGCAGCACCTGGCCGCCCAGCGAGGAGTAGCCCTGCGGCATGTTCGGGTCGAACTCGCCGCCGAGCTCGCTCGTGTTGGTGTCACCCAGCACGATCGCGCCCGCCGCCTTCAGCTTCGACACGATCGTCGAGTCCGCCGAGGGCAGGTCGTCCTGCAGTGCGATCGAACCGCCGCTCGTGGGCAGACCCAGATCGTCGATCGAGTCGTTCACGAGCACGGGGATGCCGGCCAACGGTCCGGTGACCGCTTTGCCTTTTTTCTTGGCCTGGTCGAACGCAGCCGCTTCGTTGATCGCGTTCGCGTTCAGGTCGCGTACGGCCTGAAGCGCAGGGCCGTTCGCGTTGGTGAGGGCGATCCGGTAGAGCTCCGCCTTCACCAGTTCCTTCGAGGTCAGCGTCCCTTCGGTCAGCATTTTCTCGAGCGTCGTTGCCGAGGTGGTTTCCAGCGACACCGGAAGCGTCGTGCGGAAGCCGCCTTTGCTGATCGATTCGTAGTCCGGGTTGCAGTGACCCCGGCTTGCGAACGGCTCAGCGGGCACGGTGTGTGCACAGCGATACGCCGACGGATCGACTTCGGCGGGCCCCTTGTGCAGTTTCGTTGACTGTTCGACAACGTACGCCACGCCGATCAGGTTCAGCTCGTCGTAGGCGCCGCCGTTGATGTTCACGTTCTGCGAGCGACGCTGGGTCGCCGTGTAGCCCATCGGAACCGTGATCTCCGGGTCACCGGCCTGCGGCCCGCTTGGGACCGAGCCGACCACCGCGATGACGGGTCCGCCGCCACCGCTCGGTTCTTTCATCATTTTTTCGATCGCCGTGTGGAAAGCCGTCTTCCGAACGGGCAGCTTTTCTTCATATTCTTTTTGGTTTTTGCCGCCCTGCGTGTCTTCGGCTTCGGACTCGGACTTGTGCTGGGAGTTGCCGAACTTCAGCGCCTCCTGCGGGTTGGTTTCGTCGACCTGGACCTCCTGCACCAGGCTTTTCACGGGTGCCGCGGCACCGAGGTGCTGGTAGTAGCCGTCGATCGTCGCGTGTTCCTCGTATTTCGAGGGCAGCGACGGAACCGTGCCGACCGTCGTCGAGGCGTCCGGGACCATGATCGCGCCCGCCGCTTCCAGTGCGGCCACCGCTTTCAGGATCGGTTCGCTCGTGCCGTTGAAGCCGATGCGCTTGCCTTTGACGAATTCCATGCTGAGTGCCGATTTGTATTCAGGCAGCGTCGTGAACGGCGCCGGCTGGATGTCTTCGTTTTTGAGGAAGTTCGGCCCCATCATCGGTTCGTACTCGGCGTTCGCTTCGGCGTCGGAGCCCGTCACCTCGGCGACCGATTCGAGCGTCGTCGCGGCGTCTTCGACGGTTTTGACGATCGGGCCCGCCGTGTCCTGCGAGGCGTCGATTGGGGCGATCCCGTAACCGGGCACGAGGCCCAGCGTCGGACGCAACCCGACGACGTTCTCAGCCGTCGAGGGGCTGATGATCGAGCCGGAGGTTTCCGTGCCGATCGTCAGCGTCGAGAACCCGGCCGCGGCCGCGGCGCCCGACCCCGAGGAGGATCCACTGGGACCCGCGGCGGTGTCGTTCGCGTTCAGGACCTGTCCCGTGAGGTTGCTGAAACCCGAGGGCTGGCTGCCAAAGCTGTTGGCCCACTCGGACAGGCCCACCTTGCCGAGGATGATCACGCCATGCTGGCGCAGCACCTTCGTCACGCCGGAGTCCTTTTCAGGGAACGTTTCACGCAACGCCCAGTCGCCCGCGGAGGTGTACATCGGCGTGGCGTCGATGATGTCCTTCAGCAGGATCGGGACGCCCGCGTCGGGCCCGAGCGATTTGCCCTTCTTGCGTTCCTTGTCCGCCGCCTTGGCTTCCAGGAGCACGTTCGGGTTCAGTTGCGTGACGATGTTCAGGCCCGGTCCTGACTTGTTGAGGGCTTCGATGCGGGCCTCATAGGCTTTGACCAGTTCGACCGAGGTCACCTGCCCTTCCTGCAGCAGTTTCTCGGCTTCACCGGCAGTCAGCGTTTCGAGGTTGAGTGTCGCCGCCTGGGCCGATGAGATCCAGTTGGCCAAGCCGAGCGTGGCCAACAGGCCGAGCGCTACCAGCCCGATGGCCATCAGCCGACGAGGGGATATTGCAATCACGAGGCTCTGTCCTTCCGTGGGATTTGTGGGGATGCGGTTGCTTCGGGCACGGCAAGCCCCGCACCACCGACTCGGTCCCCGCGAGCGAGTCTTGCGACTTCATGTGGCGGGCATGGGTCCTCGTCCGTGTCCGTCTGCCCCTAAGGCAGGCACAGAACGTTCCCAGTCGGCGATCGGTCCTCGCATAGCTACATGTCCAGGATTTGTAGCGTGGTCTTTGTGTACATGTCCAAACCTGTGCTTAACGTGTCAAACGTTGTGAAGCGCGTGTGAATGAAAGGCGTGCAACGCCACGTCCAGGCGCACGTGGCGAGCTGATCGAATAGTTTTTGAACGATCGTTCTAGTACTCTCCCGCAGGCAATGGCACGCCCCCGCAAGTTCGACCCGGATGAAGTCGTGGAGCGCTCGATGCGCGCGTTCTGGGAGCACGGATACCGCGAGACCTCGGTCGATGATCTGGTGGCGGCGACGAGCGTGCAGCCCGGCAGCCTCTACAACGCCTTCCGCGGCGGCAAGCGCGAGCTGTTCCTGCAGTCGCTGGAGCGCTACTCCTCGCTGGTGGTTCCCGAGAAGCTGGGAGCGCTCGAGGCTCCGGGCGCTTCGCTGGCGGAGGTGCGCGCCTACTTCGACGCCCTGGTCGAGGACCTGATGAGCGAGGACGGCCGGATCGGCTGCCTGATCGTGAACTCGACCGTGGAACTGGCCGCGGACGACTCGGTCGTAGCGGCGCTCGCGAGCGGGCACATGGAGCGCCTGGAGCGCAACACCGCGCGTGCGCTGCGCACCGCGAAGCGGCGGGGCGAGATCCCGAAGAAGATCGACCCTGCCGCACGGGCGAAGCTGCTGATGGCCACCGGCATGGGCCTGATGGTGGTCGGCAAGACGAACCCCGGGAGGGAGGTGCTCGAGACGATCGTCCAGGCCGCGTTCGCCGAGCTGGGCTGAGCGCAGAGCGCGGCCCCACCGGGCGGCGTGACACACCCGGGCGCCCTCGCGGCGTCTTTTTCAGAGCTTGTTTTTGAGTGATTACTAAACAACTGCCCGGCGCGGCCGGGGAAGGCAGGCGCACGAGCCTTCGTGCTGGGCGAGGAGCCGTTTCCGCTCGCCGAGGTGCCGCTGCAGGAGATTGTCGAGAAGGCGGCTCGCGGCGCGCTCTCGGCCAAGCCGGTGCGCGTGTTCGAGTTCGAGCAGATCGTCGAGGCGCACCGCATGCTGGACCCGGGAGAGGCGGGCGGCAAGCTGGTCGTGGAGATTGCCTGAGTCGCGGGGCCTCGGCACCGGCGAAGCGCCCCGCGCTTCTGGCGGCAGCGCACGAGGGCGCCCCGTCGCGGCGCCCTCGCTGTTGGCTCTGCTGCCTTGGGCTGTCGCTAGTAGCCCACGTGTATGTGGTTGCAGTGCTCGGCCATCGTTTCCCGGCCGTAGAAAGAGTCCGCGCCGGGGATCGACAGCCGTGAGATCTCTGCGTCACGGACGTTGCCGACGCCGCCGCTGATCAGCTGGCGCGGGACCAGCGCCCCCGCCTGGTGCAACTCGTTGTCGACCTTGATCACCAGCGCCCGCGCCGAGGCCAGCGCGATCGAGTGCCCGTCGATGCTCGAGATGTCGACCGACATGCCCCCGGCGTGGCCGTGCGGGCCGTCGTCGCGATGGTCTGAGCAGATCGCGAAGGTGCCGATCGTGTGGCCGATCTCGATCAGGTGCACGAGCACGCGCATGACGCGCGCGTCGATGTGCACGAGCTTGCCGCTGCGGCTGTGCACCGCGCGCCCCTCGGCGGTGGCCTGTACGTCGGCGAGGTCCCCCGAATTGTCCGCGCGGTACTTGCCCTGCGAGTGGAAGCTCAGCAGGCGTTTCGCGTTCGCCGCCGCGTCTGCGCCCGGCCCCGGGGGCGCATCGTGATTGCGGATCTTCGCGTTCTTGTAGAGCGCCTCGTCGGCGGCCGAGAAGTGCGGCGCGATCAGGCCATGCGATTCTTTGCCGTACTTCCCGTCGACCGATATTCCGGCATGCTGCTGAGCGCTCCGCAGCGCCTTCACGAATGCCGGCCCGGCATCGTCGTTCAGCTTCATGCCATCGCCACCCGGGACGGCCATCGCGCGCAGGGCGTGCTTCACCGCGAGCACGTCCGAGCCGACGTCGTCCGGCAGGATCAGCTGTCTGAACTCGACCATCCTCGTTTCCCCTTGCGCAGTCGAAAGGTCAATTGCTGCTTGTGGTCACGTGATCGCGGCCGTCCAGGCGGCTTGCCAGGTGTCGGCGCCCACGACCCCGTCCACTTCCAGGCCCTTCTCGGTCTGGAACTTCCGGCAGACCTTCTCCGTGGCGGCGTCGTAGCTGCCGCTCGCGACGATCGACCAGCCGCGGTGGGCCATCTGCACCTGCCAGGTGCGCACGTCCTCGCCGGTCATGACCGGCGGCTGGCGCAGCTTGCGACCCGGGAACTGCGGCGCCGCCGTCGGCGTCGGTCTCGGACCTGGCCCCGGCGCGTGGGCGCCGCCGAAGAAGTCGGCGCCCGTCATCGAGACGTCGACGTTGCGCCCCGCAAACGGCGGGTGCAACGTGCCGGGCGCCTGGGGCGATCCCCACTGGGTCGCGTTCGCCGCGCCTTCCACGCCGAAGCCGCAGTCCGCCGAGCAGAGGTGGGCCTTGCCGTTGTAATGGGCCGTCCAGATTCGGACATCGTGGCGCGCGAGGCCCGCGGCTTTCAGCGATTGCATGATCGCCCGCCAGCTCGAAACCGAGAAGTAGATCACCGGTCTGTGAATCCCCGCCGCGATCCGCCCCTTTGCCCAGCTCCCGGCATGCGAGGCGGGCATGTCGCCCGCCTCGAAGTCGCCCGCGTTGCCGATGCCCTGGCCGTTTACGTCGATCTCCAAGACGTGGGCGTGAGAGAACTCTCGCTTCGCCGCCTGGTAGTTCGCGAATTTGCCGTTGCCGTAGGCGGCGACGGCTTCGACCGTCAGGCCCGAGAAGGTCCGCTTGGGATCATCGACCGTGTCGAGCATCGTGCCCATCCGCCTACGTCCAACCCCGCAACTCGGGTTCGTGCCTTGATCGAAGTCCCATCCCGCGGAGTCTCGCATATTGCAATTCGTTGGGTTTATGGATTACCGAAAAATGCAACTCGGCCGGTGCGCTGGGGTGGGGCGCTGTCTCTGACGTCGTGGCTGCGCTCAGCCCTCGAGCGATTCCGAGGTCTGCAGCCATTGCGTCTCGAGCTGCTCGCGCGCGGAGAGCAGCTCCCCGAACTCGGACTGAAGCTCGGCGAGCCTGGTGTGGTCGGTGGCGACGGCGGCCATCTGCTCGTTCAGCGCGGCCTCCCTCTCCACGAGGCGCTCGAGCGCGCCCTCCATCTGCTTCAGCTCGCGTTCGGCGCGCTGGGTCTGCTTGCGCTCGGCGCGCAGCCTCGCCCCGGCCGGCACGCCGTCGGAGTCGGACTCGTCGGGCGCTCGCTTGGATTGCTGCTCGACGGTGCGTCGCTGCTCGATGTACTGCTCGATCCCGCCGGGGAGGTGTCGAATGCCTCCGTCGGGAGTCAGGGCGTAAACGTCATCGCACACCCGCTCGACGAAGTAGCGGTCGTGGCTCACGACGACGAGCGTCCCCGGCCAGCCGTCGAGCAGGTCCTCGAGCGCCGTGAGCGTGTCGATGTCCAGATCGTTCGTGGGCTCGTCGAGCAGCAGCACGTTCGGCTCCCCCATCAGCAGCCGCATCAGCGCGAGGCGCCGGCGCTCGCCACCGGAGAGGTCGTCCACGAGCGTGCGCGCCTTCTCGCCGCGAAAGCCGAAGCGCTCGCAGAGCATCGCCGCCGTGATCTCCTCGCCGCTGCTGAGCGTCGCGTGCCCGCGCACCTCCTCGAGCGATTCGAGCACGCGCAGGTGTCCCGGGATCTCGGCCGTCTCCTGGGAGAGGTGGGCGACCCTGACCGTTGCGCCACGCTCGACCCGGCCCGAGGTCGGCTCGAGCTCTCCGGAGAGCAGCCTCACGAGCGAGGTCTTGCCCGATCCGTTGACCCCGACGATCGCGACGCGGTCTCCCGGGCCGAGCCGCCAGGTGAGATCGTTGAGCACCTGCCTGGCGCCGAGCATGAGCGAGACGTCCACTACGTCGAGGACCTTGTTGCCCAGACGCGAGGCCGCGAAGCGCAGCAGCTCGGCGCGATCGCGCACCTCGGGCTCATCGGCGATCAGCGCATTCGCGGCGTCGATTCGGAACTTCGGCTTGCTGGTCCGCGCCGGCGGGCCGCGTCGCAGCCAGGCCAGCTCCTTGCGCAAGAGCTGCCGGCGGCGGCCCGCGCGCGAGCCCTCCTGACGATCGCGCTCGGCGCGAGCCAGCACGTAGGCGGCATAGCCGCCGTCGTACTGATGAACCTCGCCGTCGGCCAGCTCCCAGGTGCTGGTGCAGACTGCGTCCAGGAACCAGCGGTCGTGGGTGACCACGAGCATCGAGCCTCGCCGGGCCGCGAGGTGCCGCGCCAGCCAGTCGACCCCTTCGACGTCGAGATGGTTCGTCGGCTCGTCCAGGAGCAGCAGCTCGGGCGGATCGAGCAGCAGTCGCGCCAGCGCGACCCGCCTGCGCTCACCGCCCGAAAGACCCGCCAGCGGCGTGTCGATCCCGGCGGCGAAGAGTCGCAGCCCGACCCCGCCCAGCAGCCCGTCGAGCACGTCGCGAAACGCGCTGTCGCCCGCCCACTCGTGGTCAGCGCGCGCGCCTACGAGCACCTCGCGGATCGTGCGCTTCCGGTCGAGTTCGTCGCGCTGGCCGAGCAGGGCGACATCGGCGTCGCCCGAGCGCGTGAGCGCTCCCGCATCCGGCTGCTCGAGACCCGCGATCAGCCGCAGCAGCGTCGACTTGCCACCGCCGTTCTGGCCCACGAGCCCGATGCGCTCGCCCGCCGCGATGCCGAGCGTGAGCTCGCGAAGCACGAGGCGGCTGCCGTAACCCTTCTCGACTTCCTTCAGGTTCAGGAGGTTGCGTGCGGCAGCGGGCATCCGCCCATCCTGGCGGATCGCAGCCCGGCACCGTGGCCCTGGCTCTGACTGCGATCCAGCACACGCGCCATGGGCGCCGCCACCCGGCATCCTCTTGGCAAATTCCTTGAACGTGTACCGCTGCTTGACACGCCGCCTAGTTGGTGTAAAGTGCTGATTGCAAGCGCAAACCCGACATCAGGAGGTCATCAGCTTTCATGTCAGCGTCGGCAGCAACCACGAGCGGATCGTTGGCGGACGCGCGGTTCGAGGAACCCAACCCGGAGGACGCCGCTTCCTGGCGCGATCCCAAGCGCTACTACTGGCTGCTCGGACTGGTCGTGCCGACGCTGCCGTTCCTCGCGTGGGCGCTCGTGCGGATCACGGGTCTGGGCGTCTTCTGGTTCTACGGGCCGATGCTCGTGTTCGGCATCTTCCCGCTGCTCGATCTCGCCGTCGGGCTCGACGCCCGCAACCCGCCCGAGTCGATGATCAAGCAGCTCGAGCAGGACCGCTACTACCGCTGGTGCACCTACGCCTACATCCCGGTCCAGTACGCGGGCCTGATCTTCGCCTGCTGGGAGTGGTCATACGGAGACCTCTCCGTGATCGAGAGCGTTGGCCTCGCGCTGACCGTGGCGATGGTCTCGGGAATCGCGATCAACACCGCGCACGAGCTCGGTCACAAGCGCGCGAGCCTCGAGCGCCGGCTCAGCAAGGTGGCCCTGGCGCAGAGCGGCTACGGCCACTTCTTCATCGAGCACAACCGCGGCCATCACGTGCGGGTCGCAACCCCCGAGGACCCGGCGAGCTCGCGTCTGGGCGAGAGCTTCTACCGCTTCCTGCCGCGGACCGTGCTCGGCAGCCTGCGCTCGGCCTGGGAGCTCGAGCGCGTTCGCCTGCAGCGCCTGGAAAGCCCGATGTGGACGCCGCGCAACGACATCCTCAGCGCCTGGGCGATGACCGTGGTCCTGTTCGGCGCGCTGGTCGCCGTCTTCGGGATCGTGGTCCTCCCCTATCTCGTGATCCAGGCCGTGCTGGGCTTCTCGCTGCTGGAGGTGGTCAACTACCTGGAGCACTACGGCCTGCTGCGCCGGCGGCGCGAGGACGGGCGCTACGAGCGGACCCGCCCCGAGCACAGCTGGAACTCGAACAACACCGCCTCGAACGTGCTGCTCTACCACCTGCAACGCCACTCCGACCACCACGCCAACCCCGTCCGCCGCTACCAGGCGCTCCGCCACGTCGAGGAGGCGCCGCAGCTGCCGACGGGCTACGCGGGCATGATCCTGACCGCCGTGATCCCGCCGCTGTGGCGGCGGGTGATGGACCACCGCGTGCTCGAGCACTACGAGGGCGACCTGACCCGCGCGAACCTCAGCGCGCGGCTGCGCCGCCGGGTGGCGGCGAGCGCATGAGCGCATACCGCTGCCCCGGCTGCGGCTACGTCTACGACGAGCAGTCGGGCCATCCGCGTGAGGGCTTTCCCCCCGGCACGCCCTGGAGCGAGGTGCCCGAGGACTGGGCCTGCCCCGACTGCGGCGTGCGCGAGCAGGTCGACTTCGAGCCGGTCGTGGGCTCCGAGCAATGAGCGCCGCGACCGGCGAGCAGGTGCCCTACGCGGTGGCGGCGCGCGAGCTGCTGCGCAACACGCTGCTCGACGCCGCCGGTCGGGAGATGTCCTCGCGGGCGTGGTCTGAGATCACGATGAGCGACATCGCCGGCACCGCCGGCGTGAGCCGCCAGACCCTCTACAACGAGTTCGGCTCGCGCGCCGAGTTCGCCCAGGAGCTCGTGCTCCGCGAAGCCGGACGTTTCATCGACGCGGTGCAGAGCGCGATCGCCGCGAACGCCGCGGACCCTCGCCTGGCGCTGCAGACGACCTTCGAGCTGTTCCTGACGGTCGCCGCCGAGAACCCGCTCGTCAGGGCGATCGTCTCCGGCGACGGCGCCGATGAGCTGATCGCGCTGTTCACCACCCGCGGCGAGACGCTGGTCGGCACGGCTTCTGCCCGCCTCACCGAGGTGATGCTCGCGAGCTGGCCCGTGGTCGCGCCCGAGGACGCCGGGCTGATCGGCGAATGCCTCGTGCGGCTCGCGATCAGCTATGCGGCCCTGCCGAAAGCCGGGCCCGCCGAGACGGCCGAGGCGGTCGGTTCGCTACTCGGGCCGTATGTCGAGCAGCTCGTCGCGGCGGCCGTGGCCCCGGTTCCGGGCGACGGCCCGGTGGCGACCGCCTAGGACTGACTCGGCGCCGGGCTCGAGCCCGCCTGGATCGACGGCGCGATCCTCGAGCGAGCCGCTCAGGCAGCCACGCGCGAGCGCACGATCACCCTCGCCCCACGCGCGGGAATCATCGTGACGTTGCGGTGCTGGGCGTGCTCGGGCTCGGGCCGGTCCGCCTGCAGGTCGAGACGGCGGACCATTGCCTTCAGCACCGCGCGCTGCTCGGCCATCGCCAGCGCCGCGCCGAGGCAACGCCGCGTGCCGCCGCCGAAGGGAAGCCACTCGTAGGTTCCCGGGCTGTGGCCGAGCCAGCGCTCGGGGCGGAACGCGAACGGGTCCGGATAGAGATCCTCGCGGTGGTGGACCAGCAGGATGCTGATGCTGACCGCCTGCCCTGCCGGGAGGACGTAGTCGCCGAGCCGCCACCGCGCCGCGACGCGCCGTCCGACGATCGGGATCACCGGACGCGAGCGCATCCCCTCGATGATCGTGGCCTCGACGTTCTCCTCGGCCTGGACGTCCGAGCGCACCGCCTCGCGCAGGCGCTCGTGGGCCTCGGGGCTGCGCACGAGTCGCTCCCAGGTCCATGCCAGCGAGTTCGCGGTGGTCTCGAACCCCGCGAGCACGAGCGTCAGCAGCTCGTCGCGCAGTTCATGGTCGGTCATCCGCTCGCCGTCCTCGGTCCTGGTCCGCAGCAGCAGCGAGAGGATGTCGTCGCGCTCACCGAGATCCTCGGCATCGCGGCGCGCTTCGATCACGGGATAGGTCGCGCGGTCGAGCAGGCCGATCGCTCCGCGCATCGGCCCCACGGGTTCCTCGCGGCCGAGGTTCGCCAGTTCGCCGAACAGCGCCAGCGGCGAGGTCGAGGCCGCCGCCAGCTGCTTGACGGTCCGGCGCAGGCGGTGCTCTGCGGTGCCGCGCGCGGGACGGCCCTCGATGCCGAAGATGCCGGACATGATCACGTCGAGCGTGATCGCCTGCATCCTCGGGGCCAGCGCGAAGGTGCGTCCTATCGGCCAGCTGTCGAGCTCACGTTCGGTTACCTCGCGGATCATCTCCGCGTAGCGCTCGACGGCCTCGCCGTGGAACGGCGGCAGCAGCAGCTTGCGCTGTCGCAGATGGCTCGGCCCGTTCGCGGTGAGCACTGAGTTCGGCCCTACGATCGGGCGCAGCGGCGACTCGGCCGTCAGCGAGGGCACAAGCCCGGGCTTGGCCGTGAACAGCGAGCGCACGTGGTCCGGGTGGTTGGTGAGCACGACCCCGCCGGGGATCACCACGAAGCGAACCCCGAACACATCCCCCAGCTCTCGCTGCGAGCGGAACACGAACTGGATCTGGCGTTGGGTGAAGCGCAGCGTCTGCAGCGCCTTCGGCAGCTCGACCGAGGGCGGCGGACGCAGCGGCTCCCCCTGGTCGACCGGGCCCGCGGGCGAGGGCTGCGCTTGGCCGAGGTAGAACATCAAGCCTCTGCGCGTCTGCGTTGTCGTGCTGCGAGGCGTGCGTGCGACACCAAAGGTACGGTACCGGGCAATAGGCGGGGTGGAGCGGCGAGAACGGGTGCGACAGGCGAGACGGCGAGCTGAAGCGCTGGGCGAGCGATTGAGGAGGGGGCGGCTTACAAGACCTCCCGCACGGGATGCCGACGACCCAGGTCTGGATGATCTCGCGGGTCGACGTGCTCGCCCACCGAGCGTTACTTCACGATCGTAAAGCTCAGCGACTTCGGCGCCGAACGCGCTCCAGCAGTGTCGGTGGCCGTAATCGCAAGCGTGTAGTGCCCCGGCCTGAGCTTCTCCACGGGCGAGATGCGGCCCTGGAACGCCACCTTATTGGTGCCACTGTGGGCCTTGAAGGTGAGCGTGCCCGCCATCGCGGTGCGCCTGCAGGCGGGCTTTCGACGATTCTTCTCGGTCTGCGGCAAGCACTCGCCGCCAACCCTGCGGCCGCCGGGAAGCTGGGCGAAGCCGAAGGTAACGGTTGCCTGCTCGCTGAGCGAGAACGAGAAGGTCGTTCCAGTGGGCGTCTTCGCGCGGCTGATTCGGGCGAGCCGATTGCCCTCCCGCCATCTCGTCGTGGATTGGCGTGCGTTCTGCAGCGCAGGAGGGAGAGGCGTCTCGCCGGGTACCGACGGCGATGGGGTGCCGCCCGGGGCCGGCGGGGCGGTGATCACTTCGGTCGGGGAAGTTGCGCCTCGGGCTTCGATCGTAAAAGTCCGATCGCTGCCGTAGATCACTCCACCGGAGTTCTCGGCGACGAGCCGGAAGTGATAGGTGACCCCCGGCGCAAGGCCGCCGACGGCGGCCGCAAGTGGACTCGGGCCGCTGGAGGCGCCAACGCTCTGGGTGGCAGTCGCGGTCCCATAGGCCGCGGTCGTCCCGTACTGGAAGTACGCCGTGCTCGAGCCTCCGGCACCCAGGGTCCCGGCGAGGGTCGCGCTGGTGTCGCCGATGCTCGTCGCCGCGTCCGTCGTCGCGGTGGGCGGGTCCACGAAGGCCCACGCCGCGCCCGTGCCGCCGTTGTCGCGCCAGGCGCCGATCAGCGCCGTGTCGCCGTCGGCGGAGAGCGCGACATTTGTGGCGAATTCGCCTTCTCCCCCCTCGCCCCCACCGGTCAGCTTTTCGCCCTGCCGGCTCCAGGTGGAGCCCGTGCGCGTGAACGCCCACGCCGCGCCCCTGGTGCCGTTGTCGTCGAGACCTCCGATCAGCGCCGTATCACCGTCGCTGGAGAGCGCGACGCTCACGCCGAACCTGCCTTCTCCGGTCTCGCCTGCGCCTGTGAGCTTCGACCCCTGCTGGCTCCAGGCGGAGCCCGAGCGCGTGAACACCCACGCCGCGCCCTTGCTGGTGTCGTCGTTCCAGCCGCCGATCAGCGCCGTGTCGCCGCCCGCGGAGAGCGCGACGATCGTGCCGAACTTTCCCCCTCCGGTCTCGTCCGCGCCGGTGAGCTTTTCGCCCTGTTGGGTCCAGGTGGAGCCGGAGCGGGTGAACACCCACGCCGCGCCCTTGCCGCTGTAGTCCTGACTGCCGGAGAGCCCGCTGTTTTCGGTGTCGTTCCAGCCGCCGATCAGCGCGGTGTCGCCATCGGCGGAGAGCGCGACGTTCGTGCCGAACATGCCTTCTTCGGTCTCGCCGCCACCGGTGAGCTTTTCGCCCTGCCGGCTCCAGGTGGAGCCTGAGCGCGCGAACACCCAAACGGCCCCCCTCCAGTTGCTGTCGAGCCAACCACCGATCAGCGCGGTCTTGCCGTCGGCGGAGAGCGCGACGGTGTAGCCGAACCAGGCGGACCCGACCTCGCCCGTGCCGGTGAGCTTCGAGCCCTGCTGGGTCCACGTGGAGCCCGAGCGGGTGAACACCCACGCCGCGCCGGTGCGGCCGCTGTCGCCCGGCGCGCCGATCAGCGCCGTGTTGCCGTCGCCGGAGAGCGCCACGCTCGTGCCGAACCCGCCTTCTCCGCTCTCGCCCACGCCGGTGAGCTTCGGCCCCTGCTGGCTCCACACCCCGCCCGTGCGTGTGAACACCCACACCGCGCCCTTTCTGCCGTGGTCGTTCCAGCCGCCGACCAGCGCGGTGTTGCCGTCGGCGGAGAGCGCGACGAGTACCCCGAGTTCGCTGTTGCCCTCTTCGCGGCCGGTGAGCTTTGGCCCCTGCTGGCTCCACATCCCGCTCGAGCGTGTGAGCACCCACGCCGCGCCCGTGGCGATGTCATCCTCGGGGCCTCCGATCAGCGCGGTGTCGCCGTCGGCGGAGAGCGCCACGCTGGAGCCGAATTCGCCCGCTCCCGTCTCACCCGTCCCGGCGAGCTTCGAGCCCTGCTGGGACCAGGTGGAGCCGGAGCGTGTGAACACCCAGGCCGCGCCCTTGCGGCTGTTGTCGGCAGGTCCACCGATCAGCGAGGTGTCGCCGTCGGCAGTCAGCGCCACGCTGGAGCCGAATTCGCCCGCTCCCGTCTCACCCGTCCCGGCGAGCTTCGAGCCCTGCTGGGACCAGGTGGAGCCGGAGCGTGTGAACACCCAGGCCGCGCCCGTGGCGGTGTCGTCCTCGGGGCCTCCGATCAGCACCGTGTCGCCGTCGGCCGAAAGTGCCACGCTCTCACCGAACTCGGCTGCTCCGGTCTCTTCTTCGGCGGTTAGCTTTTCGCCCTGTTGGGTCCAGACGGAGCCCGAGCGCGTGAACACCCAAGCGCCGCCGGTGGCGGTGTCGTCCTCGGGGCCTCCGATCAGCGCGGTGTCGCCGTGTTCGGACAGCGCCACGCTCGAGCCGAATTCGCCTCCTCCGGTCTCGCCGATGCCGGTGAGCTTTTCGCCCTGCCGGCTCCAGGCGGAGCCCGAGCGAGCGAACGCCCACGCCGCGCCCGTGTGACTGTCGTCGTGCCGACCCCCGATCAGCGCGGTCCCGCCGTCGGCTGAAAGCGCGACGCTCTCGCCGAATTCGCCTTCTTCGCCCTCGCCCGCGCCGGTGAGCTTTTCGCCCTGCTGGCTCCACCGGCCGCCCGTGCGCGTGAACACCCACGCCGCACCCGTGCGGTCGTTGTCGGTGGGACCACCGATCAGGGCGGTGTCGCCGTCGGCGGAGAGCGCGACACTCTCGCCGAATTCGCCTTCTCCGACGTGGGCGAATTCGCCCGCTCCGGTGTGGCCGGTGCCGACGAGCTTTCCGCCCTGCTGAGTCCAGGTGGAGCCGGAGCGGATGAACACCCACGCCGCCCCGGCGTCGGGGCTTTCGTAGCGCGCTCCGATCAGCGCTGTGTCGCCGTCTCCGGACAGCGCCACGCTGTAGCCGAACCGGCCGGTTCCGATGTCGCCCGTGCCCGTGAGCTTTTCGCCTTGCTGGATCATCGGGTCGATCCGCACCGGATAGCGCACGCGGGTCGCATTGACCCGCAGCAACAGCCGCCCGCCGTCAAGCTGAAGCCAGCTGTGCAACGCGCGCCCGCCGGCGTCGGTCGCACGCAGGCCCGTGTAGCGCAGGACGGCCCTGCCCGCGCGACTGATGACGACGCCCTGCCCACCCTTGGCAAGCGAGGCCTGCGCGTTGCCGGAGAGCGCCATCGAGAGCGTCAAAGGGCCATCCGTATGCCGACTCTGCGCGCGGGGGATGGTGAACCCTTGCTCGAGGCCGAGCGGGCCGTTCGCATACCACTCGTCCAGGCCGGGGCGCCGGTAGAGGACCCGGTTCGCATGAGCGCCCGGCGCGACCTGCGCCAGCGGAGCGAGCCTAGAGCCATATCCGACAGCGAGAAGACCGAGCCCGACCTTGGTGGTCCCCGAGCGCACCGACACCCCCGAGCGGGTGAAGCTCGTGCTCAGGTGCTGCGCAGGGCTCGACGCTGTGAATCCTCCGGCCAGGCGGCCAACCCGATATGCCCGAGCTTCAGCTCCCAGCGCCGCGGACACGGGACCTTGAGCAGCCGCCGGGAGGCTCAGGAGGCCAGGATTCGAAAAGCGGTGGGCTCGCACGTGTGTAGCGCCTGCGGAGCGCCACCCGGAAAAGTCCTCGTGCACCGCCGTGCCGACGGCCAGCGCCAGCACGGCCGCGAGCAGCAGCGGCCACAGGCCGAATGTCTGGACCCACGGCACACGACGGACGTTCACCGAGAAGGCCGGCGCAGACCGAAGCGGGCCTGCCGGCCCGACGAGCTTCACGGTCCCCGCTGGTCGCGCCTTCACCGTCCCCGGCCCTCCGCTCTCCGCGTCACTCCTGCGAGTCCAGTCTGTCAGATCCGACGTCACCTCAGCGCTCAACAGATCCGCGAGCCGACCTCGACAGACGGGCGACGGTGTGCCGCGAGCTACTGTGACCAGCGCCAGTCATCTAGCGCTAGGAGACCGCCGTGAGGAGTGACATCGAGGTGGGTGCTGTGTTTCCTGACTACCGGCTCTCCGACCACACGGGCAAGCAGCTCAAGCTTTCGGAGATCCAGGGGACGAACCCGATGGTCCTGCATCTCGCGCGCGGGGGCTATGACCCGAAGGAGCACCGATTCCTGCGCCACTTCGCCGACGCCTATCCAGAGTTCAAGGCTGCCTACACCCGTCTGGTCGTGATCACCACCGACAACCAGCTCGACATCAACGAGTTTCGAGACGCGATCGGGGCCGAGTGGCCGTTCCTCGCAGATCCCGAGCGCACCGTGCAGAAGGATCTCGACATCCAGGAGTACACCGACCCCCACGATCCGATGGTCCCGCACACATTCGTGCTCGAGCCGGGCCTGCGGATCTTCTCGGTCTACAACGGCTACTGGTACTGGGGCCGCCCCTCGCTGCACGAGTTGCACGTCGATCTGCGCGGGGTGTTGAAGAAGATCCGCCCGGATTTCGATCTGCACGCCTCAGGCTTGCGGCAGGCGTGGGAGCGCGGCGAGCGCGAGCAGTTCCTGGTCGAAGGCATCGAGCCGGCGATCCGCTACACGGAGGGGAAGAGCATCGGCATCAAGCGCTGAGCGCGGCGTGCTGCATTGGCACCCGGGCCGAGGCGCAGCACGCCGCGAATACCGGCCCAGGAGCCTCAGCGTTTCGGGGATCTCGCCCGTATTCGCGGAGCACCAGCCAATCGGGGCGACCGGTTCAGGTTGGCTTTGTTATGCGGTTTTCGGAGTCTCTGCGGTCTTTTTGCGGTCCCAAATCACGAGGCGTCCCGCGAGCTTTCATCGAGCAGCGCCTTGGCCCAGCGGCAAGCGCTCTCGGCGGCGACTACTGCGGCCGCGCGATCGAGCGCGATCGTCGTAGCGCAGCGCGACCGCCCAAGGCGTCAACCAATCGACGCCGGCAAGCTCGGCGGGCAGCGGCGCTCGTGTGGCGGCCTGTCGCTGAGCTGCTCGAGGTCGTGCGTGCGGGGCAGTTCGGTCTCGGTGAGCACGATCGCCGTCTTGAGCGCCTTCTCCACGGCCTGCTGCGCATGGAAGCCCACAGCGCCGTCCGCAATGTCGCTCGCGGCGGCGAGCACGCGGCAGGCCTGCAAGTCGGCTGGGCGAGCCGAAGCAGCGTCTCGGCGTACTCGACGTGCTCAGGACTCGGCGACAACGCGACCCTCGCGTAGCGCGCGCTCGACCATCGTGCCCCGGACCTTCGCGCGTCGCTGAGCAAGCACCTCGTCCACGACGATCACGTCCACCGGAGCGCCGAAGCCTCGCAGCGCGCGGCGCAGCCGAACGGACTCGGCGGCGCGATCGTCAACCTCGCGCTCGATCACCTCGTCTGCTGCAACACTGCTCATCAGCGGAGCGTACTCGCCTACCTGCCCGCGATGCGTTCGAGATGCCGGGGCGGCAGCGGGATTCTGGCGTGTCCGCGAGAGGTGGGCATCGACCAGAGAGAGGTCAGGGCGCGGCCAGCCAGGGCACGCGGCTTTTCGATCACGAGCCAGCGAGGCCGCTTGGCGCTGCGATGGATGGTCCCGCCACTCCTACGGGAGAGCACCACCGGCCCAGACGACTCGGTTGGTTCTGCCGTTGCCGTGACCGGCACAGCGAGGAGCTACCGGCCTGAAGTCCGCAGAAGGGCCGACGGAACCGCACAAGACGCATGCGGTCCCCATCCCCGCGAGCACCCCCCCCCGAACACGCGCAAAACCCCCGCAAACCCGCATTTTGCGGCGATTCACGGGTCACCGGTTCAGAAGAAATATCGGGGCGCCGAGATTCGAACTCGGGACCTCACCGACCCGAACGGTGCGCGCTACCAGGCTGCGCCACGCCCCGATGCGCGGTCAGTATTCCATACAGCCTGCGATGGGACGCGACTCGCTGGCGATTCCCACGCGACCCGGCACTCCTCGCCGACCGCCCACCTCGACGCGCCCGCTATCTTCGCCCGGTGCCCGCCGCCCCCACCGCCGACATCCTCGCCGAGCTGGACCGCCTGCTCGATCCCGCCCGCTTCGAGGACTACGGCCCCAACGGCCTCCAGGTCCCCGGCGCCGAGCTGGTCGAGATCGTCGCCACCGGCGTCTCGGCGAGCCTCGAGCTGTTCGAGCGGGCAGCCGCGAAGCAGGCCCAACTGCTCGTCGTCCACCACGGCCTCTTCTGGGGCCCCGGCCCCGGCCCGATCGACGCCACGCTCAAGCGCCGACTCAAAGTCCTGTTCGACGCCGACATCGGCCTCGCGGCCTACCACCTCCCGCTCGACGCCCACCCGCGGCTCGGCAACAACGCGCTGATCGCCAAAGCTCTCGGCGCCGCCCCCGAGGCGCTCGAGCCCTTCGCGCTTCACCGCGGCCGGCCCATCGGCTTCATCGCGAACCTGCCCGGCGAGGGCCTCCCGGCCCCGCAACTATTCGCGCGCGTGCGCGAGCTGACCGGCAACCGCGAGCCGCTGGTCTTCGACGCGGGCCCCGAGCGCATCCGCCGCCTGGCGATCGTCACCGGCGCGGGCTCGGACTACCTCGCCGACGCCGTCGCCGCCCACGCCGACGCGCTGCTCACCGGCGAGCCCGCCGAGCGTGTGATGACCGCCGCCAAAGAGGCGCAGATCCACTTCATCGCCGCGGGGCACTACGCCACCGAGACCTTCGGCGTCCAGGCGCTCGGCCGGCACCTCGCCGAGACCTTCGGCCTCGGGCACGTCTTCCTCGACGTGCCCAACCCCATCTAGCCACACGCGCGCGGCGGCGCGCATCCGCCGTCCGGGCGCGAGCCCCGGCGCGCACCGCGCTCCAGCCGCAACCATCCAGCGAGCGCACCCGCCCGCCGCGCCTCGCAAATTGCGCCATCGCGCTCTAACATGGGCTGGTCGGCCAGCAAGGGTGGGCCGACGAGACACGCTCGATTTTGTTCGACAGGAGGAGAGTCCTGATGGAGGCCACCGCGATGGCGTCGACCACTGGGTCGGCAACCGGGTCGAAGACGATTGCCGACCTGATCCCCTGCGCTGCCGCGGCGCACGGCGAGAACACCGCGATCCGCTACAAGCGCGATGGCGCCTGGCACGACGTCAACTACGCCCAGCTCGCCCAGATCGTCGAGGAGATCGGCCTCGGCCTGATCGACCTCGGCGTCGAGCCCGGCGAGAAGCTCTGCATCCTCGGCAACACCCGCCCCGAGTGGTCCTACGCCGACATGGCCGCCACCTCCGCGGGTGCGGTCGTCGTCCCGATCTACCAGACCAACTCCCCCGAGGAGTGCCTCTGGGTGATCTCCGACTCCGCGGCCAGCGCCATCGTCTGCGAGGACCAGGAGCAGCTCGAGAAGATCGCCGCGATCCGCGATCAGGTGCCGAACCTGCGCACGATCGTCGTGATCGACCCGCCCGACTCCGGCTCGATCGCAAGCGGCCCCTCCGACGCGGTCCGCGCGCTGCAGGCCATCTCGCTAGACGAGCTCCGCGAGCGCGGCCGCTCGCGCAACCCGCAGGAGCTCGAAGCACGCCGCGAGGGCGTGCGCGGCGAGGACCCCTTCACCTTCATCTACACCTCCGGCACCACCGGCCCGCCCAAGGGCTGCGTGCTCACGCACGGCAACTACCGGGCGATCATCGACATGGTCGGCGAGGCCGGCGAGATCCGCGGCGATGAGACGATCTACC
The DNA here is from genome assembly GCA_036267655.1 of Solirubrobacteraceae bacterium. Classification (GTDB taxonomy): domain Bacteria; phylum Actinomycetota; class Thermoleophilia; order Solirubrobacterales; family Solirubrobacteraceae; genus Palsa-744. Next base: position 6,366 of record DATAVP010000003.1, on the reverse strand, counting down.
TCTACCTCCCGCTCGCCCACTCCTTCGCGCTGCTGATCCAGCTCGCCGTCTTCGACTTCGGCGGCACGCTCGCCTACTTCGGCGGCGACACCAAGCAGATCGTGCCCGAGCTGCAGGAGGTCAAGCCCACCTACCTGCCCTCGGTGCCGCGCGTCTTCGAGAAGATCTACACGCTCGCCCAGGGCGCCATGCAGTCCCAGCCCGCCGAGGAGCAGGAGCGTGCCAAGCAGGCGATCGCGCTCGGTGTCAAGGTTCGCGACCTGATCAACCGCGGCGAACCCGTCCCCGAGGAGCTTCGTACTCCCTTCGAAGAGGCGGATGAGAAGCTGTTCAAGAACGTCCGCGCGATCTTCGGCGGCAACGTGCGCCACGCCACCAGCGGCGCCGCTCCGATTGCGAAAGAGATCCTCGAGTTCTTCTGGGCCTGCGGCATCCCGGTGCTCGAGGGCTATGGCATGACCGAGACCGCTACCGCCGCCACCGTCTCCACCGTCGAGAACCACCGCTTCGGCACTGTCGGGCGCGCGCTGCCCGGCGTCGAGGTCAAGATCGCCGAGGACGGCGAGATCCTCGTCAAAGGGCCGAACATCTTCAACGGCTACCACAACAATGCCGACGCCAGCTTCGGCGCCGTCGAGGACGGCTGGCTGCACACCGGCGACCTCGGCTCGCTCGACGAGGACGGCTATCTCTCGATCACCGGCCGCAAGAAGGACATCATCATCACCGCCGGTGGCAAGAACCTCACGCCCGCCAATATCGAGAACGACCTCAAGCAGTGCCGCTGGATCTCCCAAGCCGTGATGCACGGCGACAAACGGCCCTACCCGGTGATGCTGATCACGCTCGACGAGGAAGAGATGCCGATCCTCGCCGGCGAGCACGAGCTGCCGAACGAGATCTCCACACTCGCCGAGCACCCCATCGTGATCGACCTGATCCAGGCCGAGATCGACCGCGCCAACGCCAAATACGCCCAGGTCGAGCAGGTCAAGAAGTTCACGATCCTCGACCACGACCTCTCGCAGGCGACCGGCGAGCTGACGCCCACGCTCAAGGTCAAGCGCAACGTCGTCAACGAGAAATACGCGCACCTGTTCGATGCGCTCTACGCGGGCTGAAGGCCGCAGTACCCCGGTGGCCCGGAAGCGGTCTTCCAGCTGCGAACATAGGCACTGATGCGTAGCGATCCCAGCGACAACGGCGGGCTGTTCGTCGGCCGCCGCCCCGGCACTGCGCCCGTGCGCTTCCGCGCGCTGCCAAAACGGGGCAGCGACAAGCGAAAGCACATCGACGGCTCGCTCGCGAACACGATCCTCGTCGGCATGGTCGTTCTGAGCCTGCTGTGCTGGGGTCCAATTCCACTGGCCTGCCTGTGGATCGGCTCCGAGGTCGACTACCTGACCAACAGCGTCGGCATCGGCATTCTCGTCGCCTTCGTCGCCCTCTTTCCACTGCTGTTCGGCACGCTGGCGCTGCTGAAGCGGATGGACCACGCCTGGGTACTCGTGCGCCGCGCCGCCGGGCACGACCAGCGCGGCGGCATCCTCGGGCGCGTGTTCGGCGCCACGGCGATCGTCTGCGCGACCGCGTTCGTAATCTGGCTCGTCATCATTCACGGCCCGGGCTCGAGCACCATCTCGGGCAACGGCAACCCGTGAGCCGCAGGCCATGGGTCTGCTCGACTACTACAAGCAGTTCGAAGGAATGTCCGAGGAGGAGGTGAATCGCGGCCTGCGCGAGGAAGCCGCCGAGCGCCGCCGCAAAGCGCTCACGCGCGTCGAGACGCTCGACCTCTCCCAGACCACCTGGCCCGAGCTGCCGCACCCGCGGATCGTCAACGCGATCACCTTCGTCGCCCGCCGCGGGCTGCATCGCTACCCGCATGTGCGTGGCTCGGAGCTGCGCGACCAGCTCGCCGAGCGCCTCGGCCTCGACGCCGGACGGCTGATCCTCGGCAACGGCTCCGCCGAGCTGCTCAGCTCCGCGACCCGCGCGCTGATCGAGCCCGGCCAGCGTCTGCTCACCGCCTGGCCCTCCTACCCGCTCTATCCGATCATGGCGCGCCGCGCCCACGGCCAGGCCGTACCCGTCACCGGCGGGGTCGACGAGCTGCTCGTCGAGGCGCAGGACCCGAGCACCCGCGTGATCGCGCTCGCGAATCCGAACGACCCGACCGGCGAGCTGCTGTCCACCGCCGAGCTCACGCGGCTGCTGAAGGGACTCCCCGAGGGTGTCGCCGTGCTGCTCGACGAGTCACTCGTCGAGTTCGTCGACCAGCAGCACGCCGACTCGTTGAAGCTGCTCGACCAGCACCCCGGCCTGCTCGTCTTCCGCAGCTTCTCCAAGGCCTGGGGCCTAGCGGGCCTGCGGGTCGGCTACGCGATCGGCGGCTCACGCTCGCAGGAGCTGCTCGCCGAGCTGGAGCCCGACCTCGGCGTCTCCGAGGTCTCGCAGGCCGGTGCCCTCGAGGCGCTGCGCACTTGCACCCCCCTGCTCGAACGTCACGTCGAGACCATCCGCGAGGAGCGCCCCAAGCTCACCGCCGGGCTGCGCGAGCGCGGCTTCGAAGTCTCCGACAGTCAGGCCAACTTCGTCTGGGCCGCGCACCCCGAGCTCAGTGGCGGCGAGCTCGCCGCCGCCCTCGAGCAATCCGGCGTGCTGATCGCCGAAGGCGACGCCCTCGGCGAGCCCCGGCACGTGCGCATCGCCCTGCGCAACGCCGCCGCCACATCGCGGCTGCTGGCCGCGATCGACAAAGCCCTGGAGGCCCCCCGCTAGGCCGAGGACTGGCGCAGCAGCGTGCTCGTCGTGCCTTCGAGGATCTTGCGCCAAGCGCTGACCTGCTCGGGCTCGGCGTCGAAGTGCTCGACCACCCGCCGCAGACGCGTGCCCGAGATGTCGATCCCGTGGCCCTCCGCGATCTCGTGGTAGCGGTCGTACTCGCCCGCGAGGTGCTTCGTCACCGACTCGAAGCCGTGGCGCGCGATCTCGACGCGTGAGGTGAAGTTCATCATCGAGGTCTGGAACATCAGCTCGTCGGTGGGTTCCGGCTCGATCAGGACGATGTCCACACCCGGGTAGCGCTTCTCCCAGGTCTTCGCCAGTTCGTGCAGCCGCTGGTGGGCCACCAGCTTGAAGGCCTGATAGCCGATCTGCGGGAAGCCCATGTCGGAAACCCGCCGCGGGCGGCTGCCGCGCAGCGTGCGCACCTCGCCTTGGAAGTCGTTCACGAACGGCACGATCGGGTTGATCACCACGACCAGCTTCGCCCCCGCCTCGACCGCGATGTCGAGGTTCGTGGTCGACACCATGCCGCCGTCGATCAGCTCGCGCTCGCCGACGCGCACCGGGGCATAGACCATCGGCAGCGCCCCCGAGGCGCGCACCGCTGTTGAGATCGGAACCTCGTCCGAGCCATCGACGCCGAACACCACCCGCTCGCAGGTGTCGAGGTCCGTCGCCGTCAGGTACAGCTCGCAGGCCAGCTCACGGAAGTCGTCGGTGCGCTCGGGCTCGCTCAGGACCTCGTGCATGTAGCGCTCGATCCCCGCGCCCGTGTAGGCGCCCGAGGGCAGTCCCTCCGCCAAGCCCAGCAGCACGTCCAGCAGCGAGATCGAGCCGCGCTGCAGCACCACGTCGCGCGCCAGCGACAGCGCTCGAAACGGCAGCGCCGCGCCCTTGCGCGCGAACTCGAGCAGGTTCGGGCGCAGCAGATCGCCCAGGTCCACGTCTTTGAAGGGTGGCGTGCCCTGGCGTGTGACGACCCGCATCATCTCCTCCGGCGTCACGCCGTTTGCGCACAGCGCCGCGATGAAGGCGCCCGCCGAGGTGCCGACGTAGACGTCGAACTGGTTCACGCTGCTGTTCACCGCCAGCAAGTCCAGCGCCCGCAGCGCGCCTATCTCATAGACGCCGCCCGTGAAGCCGCCGCCGCCCAACACCAGCGCGGTCTTGTGCCGACGCGAACGGCGCCGACGGTCCGGCGAGGCCGAGTGGCCGACGCCGCGCGCCGACGCGGCCTGCTTTTGCGCCCTACGCTTCTTGGCCGCAACCTTGGCCTCGTCCGTCGGTTCCAGCTTGACAACCTTGCCCATCCTTACTCGATTCTAAGGCACCGATGCGCCGGAAACCCAATATTTCGCTCACCGGGACGTTCTATGAGACAGGCGCCGGCCCCGCGCGTGTCTCTCCCGGCCCGGCCTGACTGCCCATGACGCGCCCGACAACGCCTCCGATCGCCCATCCCAGCTTCCGCCGCACAGCCCTGCTCGCGGCCCTGGCGGCGCTGATGCTCGCCGTCGTCGCCCTCCCCGCCACCGCAAGTGCGCTCGGCACGCTCGCGGGCCTGCAGAGCGATCTCGCCCACCAGACCAGGATCGCGGGCTCGCGCTCGAGCGTCTACGTCTATGACATCAGCACCAAGCAGCCGCTCTACTCCGCGAAGCCCACGACCGCGAGACCGCCCGCCTCGGTCGAGAAGCTCTACACCGCCACCACCGCGCTGCAGCGCCTCGGCCCCGAAACACGCCTCTCCACCGCCGTCTTCGGCACCGGCCGGCTCGGCCCGAACGGCGTCTGGGAAGGGGACATCTACCTGCGTGGCGGCGGCGACCCCACCTTCGGCGACAGCGCCTTCATCCGCAGCCATTACGGCGGCGTCGGCGCCGGCGTCTCCACGCTCGTCGACCAGCTCGTGCGCACCGACGGCATCCACGCGATCCGCGGCTCTGTCTACGGTGACGAGTCGGTGTTCGACTCCCAGCGCGGCGAGCCCTCCAGCCGCTATGCGCAGGACCCCTTCCTCGAAGGGACGCTCAGCGCCCTGGCCTTCGACCGCGGCGCCGGCGGAACCGAAAAGGTCCCCCACGCCCCCGCGGCCTATGCCGCCCGCAAGCTGTGGGCGCTGCTGAAGAACGACGGCGTCAGCATCCGCGGCTCCTTTGGCGCCGCGTCCACGCCCACGGGCGCCGCGCAGCTCGCACAGGTCAGCTCGCCCACCGTCACCGAACTGCTGAAGCTGATGCTGCCGCCGTCTGACAACTTCTTCGCCGAGACGCTCGTCAAGGATCTGGGCGCGGCCGCCGGCGGCGCGGGCACCACCGCCGCGGGCGCGGCCGTGGTCAGCACAACGATCGCCGAACTGCTCGGCATCCACCCCCACGTCGTCGACGGCTCGGGCCTCTCCGAAGCGGACCGCACCTCGGTCTATGAAGTCGTCGACATGCTCGCCGAGCTGCAGCCAACCCCCACCGGCACGATCCTGCGCAACAGCATGGCCGTCGCCGGGCGCACCGGAACCCTCGCCAAACGCATGCGCGGCACCGGCGCCGCGGGGCGCTGCCAGGGCAAGACCGGCACGCTCACCGGCTACTCCAACCTCGTCGGCTACTGCCAGGCCGCGAACGGCCACCTGCTCGCCTTCGCCTTCTTCAACGACGGCATCTCCACCACGCTCGCGCACGTGATCCAGGACCACATGACGATCACGCTCGCGAACTACTGAGCGGCGGCCGCAAGTCCTCGGCAGAGCCCGCCCGCGCCCCGGCCACGGCAGCGCCTGACCTTTGTGTACGTATGATCCCGCGCTCCAACGAGCCTGAGGAGGCGATCGTGATCAGCAAGGCAGGCAAGCTAATCGCAAGCAACGCCGTGGGCCTTCTAGCGCTGTTCGTAGCGCTCGGCGGCGTCGGCTATGCCGCGACGGGAGGGTTCGCGAGCAACGGGAAGCTCCAGGGCTGCGCCGCGGGCAACGGCACGCTGACGCTGCTGAAGCCCGGCAAGAAATGCAGGAAGGGACAGACCGCCGTGGCCTGGAGCATGACCGGGCCGAACGGCGGCGCGGGAGCACAGGGCCCCGCCGGAGCCCCCGGCGCCGCGGGCGCCGCAGGCCCCAAAGGGCCGGCCGGGACAGACGGCGAAGACGCCGCCGAAGGCAGTGAAATCAAATGGGCCCGTATCGAACGGGACGGGATCATCGAATCAGGGGTTGGAATCACCGAAGTCAAAGGCGTGAAAAGCCCCTACGAGCCCGTCTTCGACCGCGACATCAGAGAATGCGCCGTCACCGCGACGAGCAACGAGGCTTTCGTCAGCGACAAGGTGACGTCCGTCGATCCCGAAAAACCCAACTCGGTACATGTCTTCATCAGAAACTCAGAAGAAAAAGAAGTCTCCGCAGACTTCTCGATCGTCGTGATCTGCCCGTAGGCGCGGGGGAGCGGGGCTTAGGGCCTATCCCCGTAGGAGGGGTTCGGGGTGTCTTGGCGAACTCTGAGTTCGATCTGTTGATCGGACATAGGGGGTGCGTGATGGGTTTGGTCGACCGTGACGATGGCTGGCGTATGCCGGACTGGTTGTGGGAGC
>DATAVP010000002.1:0-40826 GCA_036267655.1 Solirubrobacteraceae bacterium | reverse complement strand
GCGCGGCCCGTCCCCGGCGGCCGGTGCTACGCTCCCCGCAGATGTCGTTGCAGAACTCGCTTCTCTCGCTTCTCCTGCTCCCCCCTCGGGGGGAATAGCGCGTGGCGGCCGCGTAGCCGCATACCCAGCAGAGAGGAAACGACAAAGCGAGAGAAGGAGCACGACATGATGGACGCTTCGGCGGGCAATACCTCACGCGGGCGAAGCGAGTCCGACCGCATACTGATCTTCGACACGACGCTGCGCGACGGCGAGCAATCGCCGGGGATCTCCCTCAACAAGACTGAGAAGCTGGAGATCGCCCACCAGCTCGCGCGCCTCGGCGTCGATGTGATCGAGGCCGGCTTTCCGATCACCTCGCCCGGCGATTTCGAGTCCGTTCAGGCGATCGCGCGGGAGGTCGAAGGGCCGGTGATCTGCGGGTTGGCGCGCACCGTCAGCCAGGACATCGAGGCCGTGTGGAACGCCGCGCGCGACGCTCAGCGCCCACGCATTCACATGGTTATCGCGACCAGCGACATCCACATCAAGCACAAGCTGCAAACCACGCGCGAGGACGTCAAGGGACAGGTGCGCGCGGCCGTGGCACAGGCGCGCGAATACACCGAGGATGTCGAGTTCTCCACCGAGGACGGGTCGCGCTCGGACGTGCAGTTCCTGGCCGAGGTGATTCAGATCGCGCTCGATGAGGGCGCCACGACGATCAACGTGGCTGACACGGTCGGCTACACGATGCCACGCGAGTTCGCGGCAATGTTCGAGGAGCTGTTCCGGCTGGTGCCCGGTCTGCGCGATGTCGTCCTCTCGGTGCATTGCCACGATGACCTGGGCATGGCCGTCGCCAACTCTCTGGCCGGCCTGGAAGCAGGCTGCCGACAGGTCGAGTGCGCGATCAACGGCATCGGCGAGCGCGCCGGCAACGCGTCGCTTGAGGAGATCGCGATGCTGCTGCACACGCGCGAGCCGAGCCTCGGCCTGTGGACGGGCATCGAGACGACCGAGATCGCGCGCACGAGCCGCCTCGTCTCGCGTCTGACCGGCTATCCCGTGCAACCGAACAAGGCAATCGTGGGGCGTAACGCCTTCGCCCATGAGGCGGGTATCCACCAGGACGGCGTTCTGAAGGAGCGGACCACCTACGAGATCATGGACGCGAGGACTGTGGGGCTGATGAGCAACTCGATCGTGCTCGGCAAGCACTCCGGCCGCCACGCGCTCAGCGAGGCGCTGAGCGAGATGGGCTTTGAGATCGACGGGCAGGCGCTGAACACGGCGTTCAAGCGCTTCAAGGAGATCGCCGACCGCAAGAAGCAGGTCACCGCGATGGACCTAGAGGCGCTCGTGACCGACGAGTTGCGCAGCGAGGACATCGGGGGCTTCTCGCTGGACTGGTTCGAGGTCGAGGCTTCATCGCTGCGTCCAGCGCACGCCAAGGTCTCGGTCACGCTGCCCGAGGGCGGCGTCGGCACAGGCTCGTTCATCGGGGACGGACCGATCGACGCCGTGTTCCAAGCCATCGACGTCGCCACCGGCATCGCCGCCAAGCTCAGCGAGTTCACGATCGGCGCCGTCACCGAGGGCCAGGACGCGCTCGGCGAGGTCTCTGTCGTGCTTGAGGTCGAGGGGGTCGCCGGTGCCGGGCAGGGCGTCTCGACGGACATCATCGACGCCGCCGCACGGGCCTACGTGCGCGCGCTGTCGGTCGCCGTGGCGCGCTCGCGCGCCGAGGAGGCGATCGGGCTGCCCGAGGCTTCGCCGGGGTGACCCCGATGCGACCTCGACATCTCCTGGCTGGCTTCGTCAAGTGCGCGAGCGGAGACGAGGATCTCGCAGGCGCGTTGGGAGGCAGCGCAAGACTCTCGTCTGCGATTTGCATTTACGGCCATGGCGGGGGCAGGATTCGAACCTGCGAAGGCAGAGCCAATTGGTTTACAGCCAATCCCCTTTGACCGCTCGGGAACCCCGCCGGGGGCGCGGACATTCTAGGGCGTCCTGTTCGCGGGCAGCTCGCGCTCGCGACCGGCGGCACCGAGGCGGTGCCGCAGCGACGCGCTGCTGAGAGCTAGGAAGCCTCGCGCAGCTGCTGCGCTTCGGGCAGCGTCTGCAGCTTCTTGAGCGTGCGGTTCTCGATCTGGCGCACGCGCTCGCGCGTGATGTTGAAGGCGCGGCCGACCTCCTCGAGCGTGCGGGCGCGCCCGCCGACGATCCCGTAGCGCAGCTCGAGCACCTCGCGCTCGCGGCGCGGCAGCGAGGCGAGCACGCGCATGATGTTCTCGCGACGCAGGGCCTCGGAGGCGATCTCGAAGGGCGACTCGGCCGAGACGTCCTCGACGAAGTCGGCGAGCGCGGAGTCGTCCTCCTCGCCCATCGGCTTCTCCAAGGAGATCGGCTGCTGGGCGAGGCGCAGCACGTCGCGGACCTCGCGCACCTCGCACTCGAGCTCGGCGGCGATCTCCTCGTTGGTGGGTTCGCGCCCGAGCTGCTGGATCAGCATGCGCTCGGCGCTGATGAGTTTGTTCAGGCGCTCGACCATGTGCACGGGAATGCGGATCGTGCGCGCCTTGTCGGCGAGCGCGCGGCTGACGGCCTGGCGAATCCACCAGGTGGCGTAGGTCGAGAACTTGTAGCCGCGGCGGTGGTCGAACTTCTCGACGGCGCGGATCAGCCCGAGCGAGCCCTCCTGGATCAGGTCGAGGAACGTCAGCCCGCGACCGACGTAGCCCTTCGCGATCGAGACTACGAGGCGCAGGTTGGCCTCGACCATGTGCTGCTTCGCGGCCATGTCGCCACGCTCGATGCGCTTCGCGAACGAGACCTCCTCCTCGGCGGTCAAGAGCGGCACGCGCCCGATCGAGCGCAGATACAGGCGCAGCGAGTCGAGGCTCGGGTCGACGCTGAGGTCGGCCTCGGCCTGCTTGAGCTCGCGCAGCCGCGCGCGCACGTCCCCGGCTTCGTCCTCCTCGGCGTCCTCCTCCTCGAGCTCCTCGCCCTCGGCGGCCGCGCTGCCCGGCTCGCGGGCGGCGACCACGGCGGAGTCGGTTCCGCCGCCGTTCAGCTCGGGGCTGGCGTCCTCGGCCTCGACGACCTCGATGCCGTGCTCCTCCAGATAGCTGAACAGATCCTGCGTCTGCGCGCTGCTCAGCTCGGCTTCCTCGATTGCGCTGTGCAGGCTCGCGGCGGTCACGAGCCCCCGCTCACGACCGGCCGCGAGTATCCCCTGCAGCTCCTCCATCTCGACCACGGTGTCCGTGGCGATCACTGCACCCTCTGACTTCTCCCTCAACCTGGACCCCCAGATCATCCGGCTCCCGCCGCTTGATCGTCCGTTTGGCCGAGTGCGGATTGATACCAGAATCTGCGGGAGATGCGTGCCGCTGTCTCGAATGAGTCTTCTGAGGCAATCTGTCAGGCGCCCCGAACGGGGGCCGGGATGTGTCCCGGAGGGGCTCTTCTCGGGCCGCCCAGGCCGCCCTCGGTGCGCCGGTTCAGACGCTCGTCGCGCTAGGCTGGCGGACGTGCCGCCAACCGGATCGAGCACCGCGCCCGTCGCTGTCGACGGCCTCGGCGGAGACGTCCAGGCCCGCGCCCCGCGTATCCAGGTGGGGCTCTCGCGCGTGGGGGTCACGGGTGTCGAGAAGGTGATCCACATCCGCGACGAGCTGTTCTTCGCGCGTCTGGAGTGCTTCGTGGATCTGAGCCGCGAGCAGAAGGGCGCGCACATGTCGCGCTTCGAGGAGGTCGTGAACGAGGCGATCGGCGAGGTCGTGCTGAGCGAGTCGCCGTTTCGCGCGGAGACGCTGGCTCAGCACATCGCGGAGCTGGTGCGCACGCGCCAACAGGCCGACCGCGCCGAGGTCACGATCGCGGCGCGCTACCCCGAGCACAAGCCGGCGCCTGTCTCTCACATCCAGACGCAGGAGATCTACACGCTCTACGGCCGCGCGGTCGCCTTCGCGCACGGCACCCGCCGCACGGTGGGCGTCTCGGCCACGGGCATGACCGCCTGCCCTTGCGCGCAGGAGCTGATCGCTGCTCGCGCCCGCGAGCGCCTGGCGGCGGACGGCTTCGACGACGGGGAGATCGAGCGCATCCTCGATCGCGTCCCGGTCGCGACGCACAACCAGCGCGGTCTGGCGACGCTGCAGATCGGCTGCGTGGAGGAGTGCGTGGAGGAGATCGACGCCTCGGCGCTGCTGGCGATCGCGGAGTCGAGCATGTCCTCGGAGATCTACGAGCTGATGAAGCGCTCCGACGAGGTGGAGGTCGTCGAAAAGGCGCACCGCCGCCCGCGCTTCGTGGAGGACTGCGTGCGCGAGATGGTGGCGGGCGTGGTGCGCGAGTTCCCGCAGCTCGACGGGCGCAGCTTCGTCTCGGCGCGTCAGGAGAACCTCGAGACGATCCACCAGCACAACGTCGTCGCCGAGCGCCACGGCACGATGGCGGAGCTGCGCACCGAGATCGAGACCGGCACGCCGCCCGCGCGCCAGACGACGCTCGAGCAGTGGCTCGACGCCGGACGGCCCGACCCCGACTGAGTCAGTCGGCGGCGCTGGGCGCGCGCGAGCGCGCCTGAGCTTGGGCATGGGCCATCTGGCGGCGCAGCCCGAAGAAGTAGTCAAGGCCCGAGAGCACGGTCACGGCGACGGTCGCGTAGAGCAGCGCCGAGACCCACAGAGGTTCGCCGTGGACGGCGATCACCGCGAGGATCGCCGCGATCTGCAGGCAGGTCTTGATCTTGCCGAGCATGTTCGCGCCGGCGACGACGCCGAACTGCGCGGCGCCCATGCGGATCACGGTGACGGCGAGCTCGCGGGTGATGATCACCATCGCGATCCAGGCCGCGAGGCGCTGCAGCGAGACGAGCGCGATCAGCGCCGCGACGATCAGCAGCTTGTCGGCGAGCGGGTCCATCAACTTGCCGAAGTTCGTCACGGAGTCCCGCGCCCGCGCCAGGTAGCCGTCGACGAAGTCGGTCAGCGAGGCGAGCGCGAACACGATCGCGGCGAGCACGTCGCCCGCGGGCGTGTTGCCCAGCAGCGCGACGACCAGCACGGGCACGAGCATGATCCGCAGCACGGTCAGGACATTGGGTAGGTTCAGCGGGAACACCGAAGCGCACGATATCGGCGAGTGAAAAGGAGCGCGCATGAGGACTCGCACGCTTGGACCGCACGGCCCCGAGGTCTCGGAGATCGGCCTCGGCTGCATGGGCATGTCGGCCTTCTACGGGACCGCCGACGAGGGTGAGGCGCGCGCGACGATCGCGCGGGCGCTGGAGCTGGGCTGCAACTTCCTGGACACCTCCGACATGTACGGGCCCTACACGAACGAGGAACTGATCGGCAGCGCGATCGCCGCGCAGCGCGAGCAGGTGTTCCTGGCGAGCAAGTTCGGGATCAAGCTCGTCGAAGAGGGCAACCTGCTCGACCGCGTGATCGACGGCAGCGCCGGGTACGTGCGCGAAGCCTGCGACGCCTCGCTGAGGCGCCTGGGCCTCGACCACATCGACCTCTACTACCAGCACCGCGTCGACCCGAACACGCCGATCGAGGAGACGGTCGGCGCGATGGCCGAGCTCGTGCAGGCGGGCAAGGTCCGCTACCTCGGCCTGTCGGAGGCGAGCGCGGAGACGATCCGCCGCGCGCACGCGGTGCACCCGATCACGGCGGTGCAGACCGAGCACTCGCTGTGGACGCGCGACGTCGAGGCCGAGATCCTGCCGACGCTGAACGAGCTGGGGATCGCGCTGGTGGCCTACTCGCCGCTGGGGCGAGGCTTCCTGTCGGGCCGCTTCAGCTCGCGGGATGAGCTCGAGGAGAACGACTTCCGCCGCCACGGCCCGCGCTTCACGGACGAGAACCTCAAGCAGAACCTGACGATCGCCGAGCGCGTCCGCGAGCTGGCGGCCGAGCGCGGGATCACGCCGGGACAGCTGGCGCTGGCCTGGGTGCTGCACCGCGGCGAGCACATCGTCCCGATCCCGGGCACGAAGCGGGTGGCCTACCTCGAGGAGAACCTGGCCGCGGCCGAGGTCAGCCTCAGCGCCGAGGAGGCCGAGCAGATCGCGGCGGCGCTGCCCGCCGCCGCGGGCACCCGCTATCCCGAGGCGATCATGGGGCAGGTCAACATCTGAGCGTCGTTCAGTACCCGACGGAGTAGAAGCTGATCCGCTTGCAGCCGTCGAGCTTGTAGTGCGACTTGGCGTGGTGGCTCGTGAACACGACGATGTGTGGGTTTTCGCAGTGGATCACGCCCGAGCCCGAGTGCGCGTGCACGACGGTGGCGGGGTTGGTTCCGGTCCAGACGTAGTTGACGGTGTCGTTGGCGTAGATGAAGTTCTTGCCGTTGCCGGCGTGGATCACGGCTTCCTGGTGGGAGGGGTAGCCGGTGGGCCGGTAGTCGCCCCAGATCACGTCGCCGCCGTCGCCGCCGTAGATGGTGTCGTTGCCGTAGCCGCCGAGCAGGTAGTTGTGCCTGCCGGATGTGCCGCTGAGCGTGTTCGTCTGACCGGCGGGCCCCTTGTCCATCACGAGGTGCTCGTCGGGCGGCCAGCCCGCGTGGCTGGTCATCGCGGCGGCGGAGCCCGCGAGCACGGCGACGAGCGCGAGCACGAGCAGGTCGAGCACGATCAGCAGCATGATCGGGCGAACGCCGGAGAGGGCGTGGCGGAGGTGGCGAGGGGCGCGGAGGGCGGGGCCGTCCCACGCGGGGAGGGCGGTCTGTGCGAGTGAGGGCATGTGTGGGTCCGGGGTGGAGGGTGTGGGGGTGTCGGTTGGCATCGTCGTGTTCGCTGGATACCCGCACGAGCGCGTCAATCAACTCGGACATGCGGCCAGTCGCCCGCCCGCGTCGACCCGACCGCGCGGTCGCGGGCTTCCGGGCGCGGTGACGCTAGGGTGGGCGTCCCATGCCGCTGATTCCAATGGTCATCGAGCGCACGGCCCGCGGCGAGCGCGAGTTCGACATCTACTCGCGCCTGCTGAACGAGCGCATCATCTTCCTGGGCACGCCGATCGACGATCAGATCGCGAACCTCGTCGTGGCGCAGCTCCTGCACCTGGAGAGTCAGGACCCCGACAAGGACATCTCGATGTACATCAACTCGCCGGGGGGCAGCATCTACTCGGGCCTGGCGATCTACGACACGATGAACTTCGTCAAGCCCGACATCGCGACGATGTGCGTGGGCGTGGCGATGTCGATGGGCTCGCTGCTGTTGGCGGGCGGGACGAAAGGCAAGCGCGCCGCGCTGCCGAACTCGCGGATCCTGATCCACCAGCCCTCGGCGGGCTTCCAGGGTCAGTCGACCGACATCGAGATCCACGCACGCGAGATCCTGAAGATCCGCGAGCGGACCGACCAGATCTACGCGGAAGCGACGGGCAAACCGGAGGCGGAGGTGCGCGCGGACATGGAGCGCGACCGCTTCTTCACCGCGGAGCAGGCCAAGGACTATGGCCTGATCGACCGCGTGCTCGAGAGCCACTGAGAGCGCCGCCACCTACCTCATGAGGATGGCGGCCTTGCGGCCGCTGTCGATATTCGGTGGGGCGCGCCTGCGGCGCGCGCCGGGGGTCGGGTGTGAGGTCTATGCTCGCGGTGGTCGATGTCCGCGCTGAGCACACGGGAGCGTTCGGCGCTCCTGCTGATCGCGCTGTTCACCGCGCTGGCGGGGATCGCCGACTACGGCGGATGGGCCGCGATCCCGCGCTTTGGGATCGCGACCCTGGCGCTCGCGGGCCTGGCCTGGATCGTCTCGTTCGCGACCGAGCAGCTCGGCGAGCGCTTCGGTCCCGGCCTCACGGGCGTGCTGCAGTCGACGCTCGGCAACCTGCCCGAGCTGTTCGTGGTGATCTTCGCGCTGCAGAAGGGCGAGCTGGTCGTGGCCCAGACCGCGATCGTCGGCTCGGTGCTCGCGAACGCGCTGCTGGTGCTCGGCCTCGTGATCGTGGTCGGCGCGCGCCGCTCGCCCGACGGCATCATGCGCTTCCACAAGAAGCTGCCGCGCGACACGGCGACGCTGCTGCAGGTGACGGTCTTCATCATCGTGCTGCTGGGGCTCTCGCTCGCGGCGCACGACCCCGCGAGCCATCACGTGAAGGCGATCTCGATCGTGGGTGCGGTCTGCCTGCTGGTGGTCTACCTCGCCTGGCTGGTGCCCTACCTGCGCTCGGACCGCGCGCCCGGCGTCGAGGCCGCGACGGTAGCCGAGGGGGAGGGGGCGGGCGCCGCGGCGGAGCGGGGCCCGGCGGGGCCGCAGTCGCAGCCCGAGGCCGTGCACGGCCCACGCCTGGCGCTCGGGCTCACGCTGGCGCTGCTGCTGATCGCGGGCGCGGCCTCGGCGTTCGTGTCGGACTGGTTCGTCAACGGCCTGCGTCCCGCGATCGAGGAGCTGCACGTCTCGCAGGCGTTCGCGGGCCTCGTGATCGTGGCGATCGCGGGCAATGCCGTGGAGAACGTCGCGGGCCTCGTGCTCGCCTGGAAGGGGCGCTCGGACCTGGCGATCTCGGTCGTGAAGAACTCGGTGGCGCAGATCGCGGCGTTCCTGTTCCCGCTGCTGGTGCTGATCTCCTTCGCGCTGTCGACGACGCTGACGTTCTCGCTGGCCCCGGTCTACATCGGCGCGCTGCTGCTGACGACGCTCGCGCTGGCGCAGGTCACCGGCGACGGCGAGGCCGCCGAGTTCGAGGGCTGGGCGCTCGTCGCGCTCTATGTCATTCTCGGCACGCTCACGTTGTACGAGTAGCCGTCCATCTCGATCTCATAAAAATCGTCCGACCCCTGGGCCAAACGGCTTGCGAGGCCGTCGCGACCGGGCCGAGAGAAACATCTGGCGCGTGCCGTTGCGAGCGCGTTCGCCGCAGGGGAGAGGGGCTCGCGCCCACCGGCGCTGCCGGCGCGCTAAACTGCCGAGTACCTCGCGTCTGGGCGGGGTTTTTCTTCGTCCAGACCCGGAATGCAAACCTTTTACGCAGGGATTACACATGGCCCGCGGAGACGTTCGGATCGCTATCACCCTCGCTTGCGAGGAGTGCAAGCACCGCAACTACCAGACGAATAAGAGCAAGCGCAACAACCCCGATCGCATCGGGCTGCGCAAGTACTGCCGTTGGTGTCGCAAGCACACCAGCCATCGGGAGACTCGCTAGCGCTGGAGCGCGGCCGTGGCTCGTGACCGCAAACGTGCAAAGCAGCGCCGGGAACGGCGCGCCCCTGGCTCGCGCCGTTCGTCGGCTACTCAGCCGACCCGCTCGGATGTCCCGGGCGCGCTGGACCACGCCTCGGGCGAGGCCGACGAGTTCGAGGCCGCGATCGTCAGCGGCGCCGACGGCGTCCCCGCGGAGCCGGGTCCGCTCGCGAACGGCGAGGTCGCCGACCCCGCGAGCGTGCCCGACGTCGAGGACGACGCGTTGCAGCTCGACGAGCAGGAAGTCGAGGCCGAGGCTCTCGCCGAGGGCGACCTCGGCGCGGACGAACTCGAGGAACCGGCCGGCAGCTCCGTACGCAGGGCGCCCGGCGGCGGCGGTCCCGGCGGCGGCGTCACCGCCGAGCATGCATCCGGCGCCCCGATTCGCGGCTCGGGCGGCAACCGCGTGCTCGCCTTCTTTCGCGCCAGCTGGGCCGAGCTCCAGCGTGTGCAGTGGCCCGACCGCCGTCAGGTCACGCAGGCCACGGCGGTCGTACTCGGCTTCGTCGCGGTCGCGGGCGCGTATCTCGGCCTCGCCGACTACGTGGCCAAGGAAATCGTCGAATTCATCCTCTGACGCCCGATGACCTGCGCATCTCTTCGTCCTCGAACGCTCGTGTCCCGAGCACGCTTCGCTCCCTGCGTCCTTGATCCGCTTGGTCCCCGAACTTCAATGCCTTTTAGGAGTCTCTGAATCTGAATGTTTCGCTGGTACGTCGTCAACACTTACTCGGGTCACGAGAACAAGGTCAAGCACAACCTCGAGCACCGCGTCGTCTCGCTGAACCAGCAGCGCGCCGTGCGCAACGTGGTCGTCCCCACCGAGTCCGTCTCGGAGATGAAGGACAACCAGAAGATCACGGTCGAGAAGCGCACGATGCCGGGCTACGTGCTCGTGAACATGGAGCTGAACGAGGACTCCTGGGGCGTCGTCAAGGGCACCCCGGGCGTGACCGGCTTCGTCGGCGCCTCCCAGGAGCCGGTGCCGCTGACCCAGGTCGAGGTCGACCGGCTGCTGCACAAGGAGGTCGCCACCGCGACCCGCACCCGCGCCCAGTTCACGATCGGCGAGTCCGTCAAGGTGGTCTCCGGGCCGCTGTCGGACTTCTCGGGCGAGATCTCCGAGATCAACGACGACGCCGCGAAGCTCAAGGTGCTGGTATCAATCTTCGGCCGCGAGACGCCGGTGGAAGTCTCCTTCGACCAAGTGAAGAAGCTCTGAGGCATCCGATGGTCGGCGTCAGGCGGCGTCCTCGATCGCTCGTGTGCAGAGCACACTTCGTTCCCTGCGTCCTTGCCTGACTTGACCCTCGAACTCCTCAGCCCGCCGAGTCCCCAAACGAATCACTAGATAGGCTCACACCGATATGGCCAAGAAGGTTCTGACAACGATCAAGCTGCAAGCGAACGCGGGCCAGGCGAGCCCTGCGCCGCCGGTCGGCCCTGCGCTGGGTCAGCACGGCATCAACATCATGGAGTTCTGCAAGGCGTTCAACGCCCAGACCCAGAGCGAAACCGGCACGGTGATCCCGGTAGTGATCACGGTCTACGAGGACCGCACCTTCACCTTCATCACGAAGACCCCGCCCGCCGCGGTGCTGATCCGCCAGGCGATCAAAATCAACAAGGGCTCCGGCGAGCCGAACCGCGTGAAGGTCGGCACGATCTCCCAGGCGCAGCTGCGCGAGATCGCCGAGCGCAAGCTTCAGGACCTGAACGCGCACGACGTCGACCAGGCCGCGAAGATCATCGCGGGCACCGCCCGCTCGATGGGCGTGGACGTGACGGCATGAGCGCCCACGGCAAGCGCTACGCCGAGGGCCTCCAGAAGGTCGACCGCGAGCGCGAATACGAGCCCGCCGAGGCGGTCTCGCTCGTGCGCGGCCTCTCGAGCGCGAAGTTCGACGAGTCGATCGAGGTCCACGTGCGCACGGGATTGAACGTGCGCCACGCCGACGAGCAGCTGCGCGGCACGATCGCGCTGCCGAACGGCATCGGCAAGGACGTCAAGGTCGCGGTCTTCGCCCAGGGTCCGAAGGTCGCCGAGGCCGAAGGCGCGGGCGCCGACGTCGTCGGCGGCGACGATCTCGCGAAACGCATCGAGGACGGCTTCGACGACTTCGACGTCGCGATCGCCACGCCGGACATGATGTCGGTGGTCGGTCGCCTCGGGCGCATCCTCGGCCCCTCCGGCAAGATGCCGAACCCGAAAGTCGGCACGGTCACGATGGATGTCGCCAAAGCCGTCGAGGAGTCGAAGTCCGGCAAGATCGAGTACCGCACGGACCGCACCGCGATCGTGCACCTCGTGATCGGCAAGGCCAGCTTCGGCGAGGAGCAGCTGCTGCAGAACTACGCCGCCGTCGTGGAAGAGCTCGTGCGCGCGAAGCCCTCCGCCGCGAAAGGCCGCTACCTGCGCTCGATCACGATGACCTCCACGATGGGCCCCGGCGTCAAGATCGACACCAGCCGCACGCGCGAAATCGCGGGCGAGCCCGCCGCGGCCGTCGCCTAGCAGCTACACTCCGCCGAGCAAAACGCACCGCCCGAGACCCCCGGCGCCGCGTCAGCGGAGAAGTCCGGGGCAGGTTGGAGCGAGTAGCAGCTGCGGTCTGATCCGCGCTCTCTCGTCTGCCTGCAACGGGCACACCGAACACTTCGAGAGCGGCGGAAATCAATGAACCGAGACCAGAAGGCAGTGGCGATCGAGGAGATCGCCGCCCACATCGACGAGTCGCAGGCGATCTTCGCGGTCGACTATCGCGGCATCTCCGTGCCGCAGGTCGCCGAGCTGCGCTCCAAGCTGCGCGAGGCCGACGCCACGTTCAAGGTCGTGAAGAACTCGCTCACCGAACGCGCCGCCGACCAGGCGGGGGCCGAGACGCTGAAGGAGTACCTCTCCGGGCCGACCGCGCTGACCTTCGTGCGCGGCGACGCCGCCACGGCCGCAAAGGCGATCGCCGACTACGCCAAAGCCACGCAGCTGCTGCCGTTCAAGGGCGGGCTGATGGACGGCGCGGTGCTCGACGTCGAACAGCTCCGCTCGCTCTCGCGCCTGCCCTCGCGCGAAGTGCTCTACGGCCAGCTCGTCGGCGTCGTGGCCTCGCCCGTCGGCGGGCTCGTGCGCTCGTTGGCCGCGCTCGTCGGGGGGCTCGCCTCCGCGCTCGGCCAGGTCCAGCAGAAGAAGGAGTCCGGCGAGATCCCCGCGGGCGAGGCGCCCGCTGCCGCGGCGCCCGCCGCCGAGGAGGCGCCTGCCTCCGAGGACGCGCAGCCCGAGGCCGAGGCCGCGCCTGAGAGCGAGACTGCGACCGACGCGGAGGCCGCGCCCGAGGCGGAGGCCGCATCCGAGGCCGAGGCCGCGCCCGAGCCCGAGGCGGAGGCCGCGCCCGAGGCATCGGCGCCGGAGGCCGAGACCACGGCGGATGACAAAGCTGAGTCGGCGGATGCGCCGGCGCAAGAGAACGAAAACCAGGCGGACGCATCGGCTGAGGCCGAGCAGGACCCCGCCGATGCGAATCCCACCAAGGAGGACTGACGAAGATGGCAACCAGCACCCAGGACTGGATCGAGGAGCTCAAGGGCATCTCGGTGCTCGAGCTCGCCGAGCGGATCAAGGCGCTCGAGGAGGAGTTCGGCGTCTCGGCGGCCGCGGTCGCGGCACCTGTCGCGGCGGCGGGCGGCGGCGGAGGCGGCGACGCGGGCGCGGCCGAGGAAGAAGGCGGCACGGTCGACGTGATCCTCACCGGCTCGGGCGACAAGAAGATCCAGGTGATCAAGGTCGTGCGAGCAGCCACGGGTCTCGGCCTGAAAGAGGCCAAGACGCTCGTGGACGAGGCCCCCAAGCCGGTCAAGGAGGGCATCGAGAAGGAGGAGGCCGACAAGCTCAAGCAGGAACTCGAGGAGGCCGGCGCGAGCGTCGAGGTCAAGTAGCCACGGCTCGCCGGAGCCGCGGCGGCCGCAAGCCGCAAGCGATCGATCGAGGGCCCCGCGATGCGGGGTCTTCGTCGTTCACGGGGGCGCGCTCGCCCTGCTTCGAGGCGCTGCCGCTGCCGCCGTGCTCAAGCGCGTGGTTGCCGGTCGCCGTGCGCCGTGCTTGGTCTCTCCGTATGCCCCAGGGCGCCGCTCGCCGGCACGGGTCCCGGCGCACGGCCGCGATCGCGCCGTTGTCCATGCTGCGCACGCGGGTCGTGTTCTTTATCCGCGTTTAACAAATGGCCCGTTTTTCCGGTAAAGTCCACGGCGCCGGCCAATAGCCGCAGCCGCCCAGGAAGCACGGCACCGCGCCACATACGCGGAGCGCCAGGGGCGGGGTCCGTGAGCGTCGGCTGCCCACTTGAGGGCGTCGATGGCCTGTGCTATCTTTACGAGTCGCGCTTCGGCGCGCTCCTCTGCCCGTTTCTCGCCCTCCGAAGGAGTCGTTTCTTGGCCGCTGCAGATGCTCTCCGGACGCGCCGCACTTTCGCGCGCCTCAACAAGACCGTTGACGTACCCAACCTGATTGACATCCAGCGCCGCTCGTTCTTGTGGCTGACCGACCCTGAGAAGGGCGGCCTCCGCGAGACGATCGACGACATCTCACCGATCGAGGACTACACCGGCAACCTCGCCGTGCAGTTCGGCGAGTTCGTCTTCGACGAACCGGTCGCCTCGCTGGACCAGTGCCGCGAGAAGGACCTGACCTACGCCCGCCCGCTGACCGTCACGGTCGCCTTCATCAACCGTGAGACCGGCGAGATCCGCGAGCAGTCCGTGTTCATGGGCGACTTCCCGTGGATGACCGAGCGCGGGACGTTCGTGATCAACGGCACCGAGCGCGTGGTCGTGACGCAGCTCGTGCGCTCCCCGGGCGCCTACCTGATGGAGCCGAAGGATCGCGAGAAGCAGGTCTTCATCGCGAACCTGATGCCCGCGCGAGGCTCCTGGCTGGAGCTCGAGATCGACAAGAAGGGCAAGGTCTTCGTCCGCATCGACCGCAAGCGCAAGCTGCCGGTGACGGTGCTGCTGCGCGCGATGGGCTACGCCTCCGACGAGGAGATCCTGCGGCTGTTCGACAACTCGCTCTACATCCGTAACACGATCGACGCCGACACCGAGATCACGCGCACCGAAGAGGGCGCGCTGATCGAGCTGTTCAAGAAGCAGAGGCCGGGCGAGCCGCCGAGCGTCGACAACGCCAAGGCGCTGCTCAACCAGCTGTTCTTCGACCCCAAGCGCTATGACCTCACGCGCGTCGGGCGCTACAAGCTCAACTCCCGGCTGGGCCTGGATGTCGACATCGACACCCGCACGCTCACCCACGACGACATCATCGCGCTCGTACGCGAGCTGGTGCTGATGCCCAAGCGCCTCGGCCTGCCCGAGGACGGCGAGGTCGAGATCAAGGACTACGCCGCGGAGGCGATGAGCATGCCGCGCGAGCCGGTCGCCGAGCACCTCGACGAGTACGAGCACTTCGGCAACCGCCGTCTGCGCACGGTCGGCGAGCTGATCCAGGAGGCCTTCCGCATCGGCCTCTACCGCATGGAGCGCGTCGTGCGCGAGCGCCTGACGACCGAGGACGCCGACACGATCACGCCGCAGACGATCATCAACATCCGCCCGGTGGTCGCGGCGCTGAAGGAGTTCTTCGGCTCCTCGCAGCTCTCGCAGTTCATGGACCAGACCAACTCGCTGGCGGGGCTCACGCACCGCCGCCGCCTGTCGGCGCTCGGCGCCGGCGGACTGACGCGCGAGCGCGCGCCGATCGAGGTCCGCGACGTGCACCCGACCCACTACGGGCGCATGTGCCCGATCGAGACTCCCGAGGGTCCGAACATCGGCCTGATCGGCTCGCTGTCCTCGTTCGCCGAGGTGTCCGAGTACGGCTTCGTGACCACGCCCTACCGCGTGGTCGAGGACGGCATCGTGACCGAGAAGGTCGTGCGCCTGGACGCCACGCAGGAAGAGGAGCTCGTGATCGCCCAGGCGAACACGCCGGTCGACGCGAAGAGCGGCAAGCTCAAGGGCACCGAGATCCTGTGCCGCACGCAGGCCGGTCAGTACGTGACGGTCGGGCCGAAAGACGTCGACCTGGTCGACGTCTCGCCCGAGCAGATCTGGTCGGTCGCCACGGCGATGATCCCGTTCCTCGAGCACGACGACGCCAACCGTGCGCTGATGGGCTCGAACATGCAGCGTCAGGCCGTGCCGCTGCTGAAGACCGACGCCCCGCTGGTCGGAACCGGGATGGAGCGCCGCGCGGCGCTCGACACCGGCGACGTGCTGCTGGCCAAGGCCACCGGCACGGTCGACTACGTCGACGCCGATCAGATCGTGATCAGCGGCAACGAGGGCAAGGACGAGTACGAGCTGCAGAAGTTCATGCGCTCCAACCAGGGCACGCTGATCCACCACAAGCCGCGGGTCTCCAGCGGCCAGAAGGTCAAGGCGGGCGACGTGCTGGCCGACGGCTCCTCGACCGACCGCGGCGAGATGGCGCTCGGCAAGAACCTGATGGTCGCCTTCATGTCCTGGGAGGGCTACAACTTCGAGGACGCGATCATCCTCTCCAAGCGCCTCGTGCAGGACGACGAGCTCACCTCGATCCACATCGAGGAGTACGAGATCGACGCGCGCACGACGAAGCTCGGCGAGGAGGAGATCACTCGCGACATCCCGAACCGCTCGGAGGAGTCGCTGCGCAACCTCGACGACCGCGGCATCGTCCGCGTCGGCGCCGAGGTGATCTCGGGCGACCTGCTGGTCGGCAAGGTGACGCCGAAGGGCGAGACCGAGCTGACCGCCGAGGAGAAGCTGATCCGCGCGATCTTCAAGGAGAAGGCGCGCGAGGTCCGCGACACCTCGCTGAAGGTCCCGCACGGAGAGGGCGGCGTCGTGATCGACGTCAAGACCTTCAGCCGTGACGCGGGCGACGACCTGCCACCGGGCGTCAACGACCTGGTGCGCGTGTTCGTCGCCAAGAAGCGCAAGATCTCCGAGGGCGACAAGCTCGCGGGCCGTCACGGCAACAAGGGTGTGATCTCGAAGATCGTCGACCAGCAGGACATGCCGTTCCTCGAGGACGGCACGCCTGTCGACGTGATCCTCAACCCGTTGGGCGTGCCTTCGCGCATGAACGTCGGGCAGATCCTCGAGACCCACCTCGGCTGGGCGGCTGCGCAGGGTTGGTATGACGACGGCACCGAGGCCTACAAGGAAGCGCACTCAAACGGCGGCACCGGCAAGGTCTACGTGGCCACCCCGGTGTTCGACGGCGCGACGGTCGAAGACGTCGACACCGCCCTGGTGAAGTGGCAGGACGCGCACGAGGGCCGCATCCGCATGGACATCGACAAGGGTCGTCGCGAGGGCGAGCAGGCGTCGGGCAAGATGACGCTGTTCAACGGGCGCACCGGCGAGCCGTTCGCGGAGCAGGTGACGGTGGGCTACATGTACATCCTCAAGCTCCTGCACTTGGTCGACGACAAGATCCACGCCCGCTCGACCGGCCCCTACTCGCTGGTCACCCAGCAGCCGCTGGGCGGCAAGGCGCAGTTCGGCGGCCAGCGCTTCGGCGAGATGGAGGTCTGGGCGCTGGAGGCATACGGCGCCGCCTACACGCTGCAGGAGATGCTCACGATCAAGTCCGATGACACGGTCGGGCGCGTGAAGGCCTACGAGGCGATCGTCAAGGGCGAGAACATCGCCGAGCCGTCGATCCCCGAGTCCTTCAAGGTGCTGCTCAAGGAGATGCAGTCGCTCGCGCTGGACGTGAACGTCGTCTCCGAGGAGGGACAGCGCGCGGAGATCCGCGACGAAGACGACGACCTCCTGCGTGCGGCCGAGGAGCTCGGGATCGACCTCTCGGGCGTGCGTGCGCTCGGCGGCGACGCCGCCGACGAGGGGGTCGAGGGCGAGGACGCCACGGACGCCGAGGCTTCCAGCAACGGCTCGGGCCCCGAGGCCTCGGCCGAGGCGGCCGAGGCCGATGGCACGGCGCTCGACCTCGAGGAGGTCGAGCAGCTCGATGCCGAGCCGTCAGAGGTGGCAGAGACGTAGTCGAAGGCGCCGGCGCCGTCACGCACGACGGCGCCCGGGGCCCGGCCCCGGGAAGGCGGTTCTCAGCAGCCCCGCAGCAGCCCCGCAGCACGACCACATTCGATTCACCCGCGAGCGAAAGCTAGAACATGATCGACATCAACAACTTCGACGCCATCGAGATCTCCCTCGCCTCCTCCAAGCAGATCCGCAGCTGGAGCTCCGGCGAGGTGATCAAGCCCGAGACGATCAACTACCGCACGCTCAAGCCCGAGAAGGACGGCCTCTTCTGCGAGCGCATCTTCGGTCCCACCAAGGACTGGGAGTGCTACTGCGGCAAGTACAAGCGCGTCCGCTACAAGGGCATCGTCTGCGAGCGCTGCGGCGTCGAGGTCACCCGTTCGAAGGTCCGCCGCGAGCGCATGGGCCACGTCGACCTGGCCGCGCCGGTCAGCCACATCTGGTTCTTCAAGGGCGTGCCGAGCCGCATCGGCTACCTGCTCGACATGGCGCCGAAGGAACTGGAGAAGGTCCTGTACTTCGCCGCCTCGATCGTGACCTGGGTCGACGACGAGGCCCGCACGAAGGACCTCGACTCCTTGGAGAAGGAGGTCAACAAGGTGCTCGACGCCTACGCGGCCGAGCGCGAGGAGCGGGTGCTGGAGCTGCAGGAGTCGCTGAAGCGTCGTGAGAAGTACCTGCAGAACGGCAAACAGACGGGCTTCAACGACGAAGACCACCTGTGGGCCGACTCGCTCGACATCAACCTCTCGAAGATCTCCGACGAGGAGCGCGAGAAGCTGACCAAGGAGCTGACGAAGGCCTTCGAGGCGGACATCTCCGACACCGAGGCCTACATCGAGGACGCCGCCGAGCGCATGCGCAACGTGTGGGAGCTGTTCAAGACGATGGAGCCCAAGCAGATCGAGCACGACGAGGCGACCTTCCGTGAGCTGAAGGAGCGCTTCGGCTCCTCCTACGGCTTCGGCGAGTACTTCCGCGGCGGCATGGGCGCGGAAGCGATTCGCGACCTGCTCCAGCAGGTCGACCTCGAGGCCGAAAGGGTCGAGCTCGAGGACCAGGTCAAGACCGGCAAAGGCCAGAAGCAGGCACGCGCGGTCAAGCGCTTGAAGGTCGTCTCGGCCTTCATCCAGTCGGGCAACAAGCCGGAGATGATGGTGCTCGACGCGGTGCCGGTGATTCCGCCGGAGCTGCGCCCGATGGTGCAGCTCGACGGTGGGCGCTTCGCGACCTCCGACCTCAACGACCTCTACCGCCGCGTGATCAACCGCAACAACCGCCTCAAGCGGCTGCTGGACCTGGGCGCGCCGGAGATCATCGTCAACAACGAGAAGCGCATGCTGCAGGAGGCCGTCGACGCGCTGTTCGACAACGGCCGCCGCGGCCGTCCCGTCACCGGGCCGGGCAACCGTCCGCTGAAGAGCCTCTCCGACATGCTCAAGGGCAAGCAGGGGCGCTTCCGCCAGAACCTGCTCGGCAAGCGCGTGGACTACTCGGGACGTTCGGTGATCGTCGCCGGGCCGTACCTGAAGCTGCACCAGTGCGGGCTGCCGAAGATCATGGCGCTCGAGCTGTTCAAGCCGTTCATCATGGCCCGCCTGGTCGAGCGCAAGTCGGCGCAGAACATCAAGGCGGCCAAGAAGATGGTCGACTCGATGATTGCCGAGGTCTGGGACGTGCTCGAGGAGGTCATCCACGAGCACCCCGTGCTGCTCAACCGCGCACCGACCCTGCACCGTCTGGGCATCCAGGCGTTCGAGCCGCTGCTGGTCGAGGGCAAGGCGATCCAGGTCCACCCGCTGGTCTGCCACGCTTTCAACGCCGACTTCGACGGCGACCAGATGGCCGTCCACCTGCCGCTGTCGGCGGAGGCGCAGGCCGAGGCGCGGATCCTGATGCTGTCCTCGAACAACATCCTCTCGCCGGCTCACGGCGCGCCGCTGGCGACGCCGACCCAGGACATGATCCTGGGCGCCTACTACCTGACCTACGGTCCGGAAGCGGACGAGCTCGCGAAGATCGATCGCGCGACGCACGAGCCGCGGCCGCACGTGTTCCGCACGGCGCAGGAGGCCGAGCTGTCCTACGAGGCGGGCGTGGTCAAGCTGCACGACATCGCCGAGTTCCGCTCCTATGGGCGCGAGGGCGGCCACGTGCTGAGCACGGTCGGGCGGATCATCTACAACGACCGCATCGAGCGGGCGCTGTCGGAGGCGCTGGGCGATGGCTTCGACGCCTCGAAGTACACGTTCGTGAACCAGTCGATGAAGAAGCGCGACACGACCCGGCTGATCGACATCCTCGTGCAGGCCTACGGGGCGAGCACGATCTCGCTGGTGCTCGACGCGTTCAAGGACCTCGGCTTCAAGTACGCCACGCAGGCGGGGATCACGATCTCCAAGAACGACGTGGTCGTGCCGCCGGAGAAGCAGGAAATCCTCGACAAGTACGACAAGCTCGTCGGCGACATCACGGGCCAGTACGACGATGGTCTGATCACCCAGGAGGAGCGCCACGAGGCGGTAGTCGAGAAGTGGAACGCGGCCACGGACGAGGTCGCGGACGCGATGGTCGAAAACCTCGAGACGCTGAACCCGATCTTCATGATGGCCAACTCGGGTGCTCGTGGATCCTTCAAGCAGATCCGCCAGCTGGCGGGCATGCGTGGCCTGATGGCCAACCCGAAGGGTGAAATCATCGAGCGCCCGATCAAGGCCAACTTCATGGAGGGCCTGTCGGTGCTGGAGTACTTCATCTCCACGCACGGCGCGCGAAAGGGCCTGGCCGACACGGCCCTGCGTACCGCCGACTCGGGCTACCTGACGCGGCGTCTGGTCGA
This sequence comes from Solirubrobacteraceae bacterium, assembly GCA_036267655.1. Taxonomy (GTDB): domain Bacteria; phylum Actinomycetota; class Thermoleophilia; order Solirubrobacterales; family Solirubrobacteraceae; genus Palsa-744. The sequence continues at coordinate 20,763 of DATAVP010000002.1, read as the reverse complement.
CGTCGCCCAGGACGTGATCATCCGCGAGCCCGACTGCGGCACCGAGGACTACATCGAGATGCCGGTCTTCAAGGACGGCGGTGAACCCAACGACGGGCTCGTCGGTCGCGTGGCGGCGCTGGACATAACGACCAAGCGCAACCGCATGCTGACCGAGAAGGGCGCGGAGATCGGCCGCGGCGAGTTCGACGAGATCCACACGGCGTTCGCGGATGAGCACGAGAAGGGCGCGGCGGTCACGGTGCCGGTGCGCTCGGTGCTCAAGTGCGAGGCGCAGAGCGGCGTGTGCCAGGCCTGCTACGGGCGGGCGATGGCGACCGGCGCGCTGGCGCAGATCGGCGACGCGGTGGGAATCGTGGCGGCGCAGTCGATCGGCGAGCCGGGCACGCAGCTGACGATGCGTACGTTCCACACGGGCGGCGTCGCGGGCGCGGACATCACGCACGGCCTGCCGCGCGTGGTCGAGCTGTTCGAGGCGCGCAAGCCCAAGGGCCTCGCGCAGATCGCGGAGCAGGACGGCGTCGTGACGATCGAGGAGACCGAGAAGGCGCTCACGGTCGTGATCACCGACGAGGCGGGTGAGGAGCACCGCCACTCGTTCCCGCGTCGTACGCGTCTGTTCGTCGGCTCGGGCGAGAAGATCGTCGCGGGCAAGCAGCTCAACGAGGGGTCGGTCTACCCGCACGAGCTGCTCGCGATCCGTGGGCGCACCGACACCGAGCAGTACTTGGTGAAGGAGGTCCAGGAGGTCTACAAGTCCCAGGGCGTCGACATCAACGACAAGCACATCGAGCTGATCGTGCGTCAGATGCTGAAGAAGGTGCGCGTCGATCAGAAGGGCGACACCGACTATCTGCCCGGCCAGTTCGTGGACCGCTTCGAATTCGCGAAGGTCAACGACGCGCTGGTCGAGAAGGGCAGCGAGGCCGCGCAGTTCGAGGACATCATCCTCGGCATCACGAAGGCCTCGCTGAACACGGACTCGTTCCTCTCGGCGGCTTCCTTCCAGGAGACGACGAAGGTGCTGACCGACGCGGCGCTGGAGGGCAAGACCGACCGCCTGAACGGCCTGAAGGAGAACGTGATCATCGGCAAGCTGATCCCGGCGGCGACGGGCTTGAAGCGCTACCGGCGGATCGAGATCGAACCATCGGAACCGCTGCCTCGCGCGATCGACGACGTGGGTCTGCTCGACCAGGACGAGATCGCGGCCGAGCTGGGCCTCTCCGGCGGCGACGGCTTCGGCGGCGGCTACGGTCAGGAGTTCGATGCCGACCTCGCCTCGCTGGAGAAGATCGGCGCGGGCGACAGCGACCCGGGCTTCGTGGAGGAGCTGGCCGAGCTCGAGGTTCCCGAGGAGCCGAGCGAGGACTGATTCGCAGGATTGAGCGAGGAGGGGGCGGGCAACCCCTTATGGATGCCCTCCTCCTCCACGCTCGAGCTCAGGCGCAGGCGCAGGCGTAAAGGCGAAGGCCGTGGAGGCCCTGCGACCGACCCGGGCAAGCGCGCCACGGGGACCTCGGGGCGCAGCGGCGATGAGGCAGCGCTCGGAGAGCGAGTGGCGGCGGGTGGCGCCGACACGGCAGATCGTGGCTTCCCGACCGGCTCGTACTTGGCGATCCTCGGCGCGGCGTTTCTCTGTTACGCGGCGTTGGGCAGCGTGGTGCGCATCCTGCCGAGCTACGTACCCGGTATCGGTGGCGGGCCGGTCGGCGTTGGGCTTGGCGTCGGCGCCCCGGCCCTGAGCGCGATCTTCACGCGCCCGCTCGGCGGGCGCTGGTCGGACAGGACGGGGCCGCGCAGGGTGATGCTGGTCGGCGCCGGGGTGATGGCGCTCGGCGCGCCGCTCGCGCTGATCGAGACGCTGCCGATGCTGATGCTCTCCCGTCTGCTGGTCGGCGCGGGCGAGGGGTTGATGATGAGCGCCGCGGCGCTCTGGCTGCTGCGCCTGGGCGGCGAGGAGCGGCGCGGACGCTCGATGGGCCACGTGGGCCTCGCCAACTACGGTGGGCTCGTCGCGGGCCCGCTGCTGGCGGTGGCGCTTGGCGGCGTCGGGCACCCCTCACGCGTGTTCCTGCTCGGGATCTTGCTGCCGCCCGCGGGTGCTCTGCTCGTGCTGCTGATGCGCCCGGGTTCGGGCGGCCCGCACTCCGCGGCGCAGGAGGAGCGCGCGAGCCTGCGTGCCGTGCTCGGCTGGACGCTGCGCCCGGGTCTCGGCTTGATGCTCGTGAACATGGGCTACGCAGCGCTGATCTCCTTCGGCGCACTGGCGATCGCGACCAATGGCGCGGGCGGCGCCGGCCTGGTGCTGCCGGTGTTCGCGGGCGTCGTGATCCTCGTGCGCGGCCTCGCGGGCAGCGTTCCCGACCGCGTTGGCCCCGAGCGCACGCTGCTGGTCGCCTGCCCGCCGGCGGCGCTCGGCCTGCTGGGCGTCGGCCTTGCGCCGAGCACGGCGCTTGCGCTGCTCTCGGTCGCCGTGCTCTCCGCGGGCCAGGCGCTCGCGGTGCCTGCCCTCGCCGTGATCGCGGTGCGCCGAGCGCCGAGCTCGCAGCATGGCGCGACCGCGGGGCTGTTCTTTGCCTGGTTCGATGCGGGCGTCGGCATCGGCGGTCCGGTCGCGGGCCTGGCGGCGCACCTCTCGAGCTCGACCGGCGCGATGGTGGTCGCGGCCGTGGCTGTCGCGGCTACGCCGATCCTCGCCGGCGCAGCTCGCCTGACCAGCCGCTGAGCAACTCGGCCTCGCGGGCGGTGAGCCCGTGCTCGGGCTCGGTCTGCACGAGCAGCGTCGGCGCGCCGCGCGCGGCGGCCCACTCGTGGCAGGCGGGGTTCAGCGCGTCATCGATCCAGGCGAGCGCGCGCTCGCCCGCGAAGGCGTCGATCGCTTCGAGCTTCCAATGCGCGTTCGAGCGTCCGACCGAGCGCTCGAAGCGCAGGAACGGCAGCGCGGGGGGCAGGCCCAGCAGGTGAGGGAGGTGTTCGTTCGCCTTCTCCTCCCAGCCGCTGCACCAGACGAGATCGAACTCGCGGGCCAGATCGAGCAGGTGAGCGGCGGCGGTGGCCGAAAGGAAATGGAACATGCCGTCGATCGAGTGGAACGACCCGTCCTTGCGGCCGAGCTCGCCGCCGAACAGCGAGATCACCCCGTCGATGTCCACCAGCAGCAGGGGCTTTTGCGCGGTTGGGGCCGCACCGCCCGGGGCCTCGGCAGGCTTGTGCGAATCGGCGCTTGGGAACTCCGAGATTTCTTTATCTCGCTCTTTAGTTTCCACAGAGGTTCCGAGGGGTACTCTTCCGCGACGGCCGATCCGCCGAACGTTGGGCGCAGGCAGTAAAGCAGCCGGCGGAACCCGTCGATCCCCCCTCACGCACCACCCGATCACTCCGATCTCCCCATGACCCTAGACCTCGGCATCCTCCTCGCGCTCGCCTGCGCCTTCGTCGCGAACCTCGGCTTCTTCTACAAGCACCGGGGCGCGAACTCGGTGGCCAAGGTCGACGTCCGCCACCCGCTTCGCTCCGCGCGCGAGCTCTACTCCTCGAAGTGGTTCACGCTCGGGATGATCACCGCGACCGCGAGCTGGGGGCTGCACGTCGCGGCCCTGGCGATGGCGCCGATGTCGGTGATCCAGGTTGCGCTCGCGGCCGGAGTCGTGTTCATCGCCGTGATGGCCGACAGGCTGTTCGGCTTCGAGGTCGGGCGTCGCCAGTGGATCGGGCTCTCGCTGATGGCGGTGGGCCTCGCGGTCCTCGGCATCACGGCCCCCGCGATGCACGGCGCACACTCTCAGTTCTCGGTCGCCGCGATGATCGCCTTCGAGGCCGGGCTCTTTGGGCTTGGGGCTCTCTTGATCATGGGCCCCCGTATCGGTGGCCCGGTCGAGCACCACGGCGTGATGCTCGGTGCCGCGGCAGGCATCCTGTTCGGGGTTTCGGACACCGCGATCAAGGCGCTCACCGGGATCACGGGCGCGCACGGCTTCCTCGGACTGCTGCTGAGCCCCTGGCTGATCGTCGCGGTGCTCGCCTCGATCGTCGCCTTCTACGCCTCGGCGCGCGGCCTGCAGGACGGAGACGCAGTGCCGGTGATCGCCGTCACGGGCACGGCCGCGAACATCGCCGGCATCACCGGCGGCATCCTCGTGTTCGGCGACCCGATGGCAGGCAGCCCGCTGGGGATCACGCTGCAGGCGATCGCCTTTCTCGCCGTGATCGTGGCCGCAGCGATGATGCCCGCACCCGTGCGCGCCGCGGGCGCTGCCGCAAGCGCGTAGCGCTGCTAGCATCACCGGCCTCATGCCGACGACCTCACAACTCGTGCGCAAGGGCCGCGTGGCCCCGAAGAAGAAGCTCGCCACCCCGGGACTGAAGTCCGGACAGGGCCGCAAGAAGAAGGTCGCCGCGCCTCAGCGCCGCGGCGTCTGCACGCGCGTCTACACCACGACTCCGAAGAAGCCTAACTCCGCGCTGCGCAAGGTCGCGCGTGTGCGTATCTCGGGATCGATCGAGGTCACGGCCTACATCCCCGGCGAGGGCCACAACCTGCAGGAGCACTCGGTCGTGCTCGTGCGCGGCGGCCGCGTCAAGGATCTGCCGGGCGTTCGCTACAAGGTCGTGCGCGGCACGCTCGACGCAGCCGGCGTGAACGACCGCAAGCAAGGCCGCTCGCAGTACGGCGTGAAGAAAAAATAGATGCCCCGCCGCGCAGCAGCCCAGATTCGGCCGGTCGAGCCGGACCCCGTCCACCGCTCCAAGCTCGTCCAACAGGTCATCAACAAGGTGATGCTCGACGGCAAGAAGTCCACCGCCGAGCGGATCGTCTACGACGCGCTTGCGCTGATCGGCGAGCGCTCTGACAAAGACCCGCTCGAGACGCTCGAGGCTTCGATCAAATCGCTGACCCCGACGCTCGAGGTCAAATCCCGCCGCGTCGGCGGCGCGACCTACCAGGTGCCGGTCGAGGTGGCCTCGCGCCGCGCGCGTACGCTCGCGGTGCGCTGGCTCGTCGAGTTCGCCCGCCAGCGCCGTGAGAAGACGATGGCCCAGCGCTTGGCGAACGAGCTGACCGATGCCCTCTCCCAGCAGGGCGGCGCCTACAAGCGCAAGGACGACATTTACCGCATGGCGCAGGCCAACAAGGCCTTCGCCCACTACCGCTGGTAGCGAGCCGATGGCCGGCGCGAGCCGGTGTCCTCGCCCGCTCGCCCGGTTACGAATCGCTCTCTCCGCGAGCGCGACGTGCCATTCGGCCCTGGTGAGCAACTCATCAAATGTGATGACCTCTGGTTCGGCATGCTGGTCGACCTGTCACGCGCCGCACAATGCAGCCGTCTGACGGCCGTCCCGGCTCGGCCGCGCCAACATGCATAAACCGAGCGCAACCCTGCGACCGTCGCGCCGCGGACCAGCGACCACGGCTATCGCCGTAGAGAGGTGAGGGTCCTGCGGTAGCGCTCGTCCTCCCCGGCCGTGACAGCTCGGACACGCGCATGCGACAGGCGACGACCCAGGGCGGTACGAGCGCCCGGGCGATTCCATCTTCGGCTGCGCCGGTAATGGTCAGGCGGGCGGGCCTTCTCCGCCGCTTGGTTCTCTGGCGTCGGCAGTGAGGCCCTTGTAAATCAGGAGGATGATCTCGCCGAGCAGATCGTCGGAGACGGCGTCCGGATCGACGAGCGCCTGCTGGGCGAGGCCGACGCTGAGCGCCATGAAGGCGGTGGCGATCCGCTCCGGATCGATCGCGAGCTGTCCCGCGCCGAGGGTTTCCGCCCGGGTGGCAAGTGCGGCGCCGAGGGCTGCCCGCAACTCGCGCTGGCGCTCGGCATAGCGCACGCGCAGCTCCGGATCGCGCATCGCCTGCAACCAGTGCTCGTTGTCGAGGAGCAACCACGACCGCTGGCCCGCGAGCAGCTCCGCGAAGCGCCTGCTCGCCTCCGGCGCCATATCCTGAGCGGGGGGAGCCGACCGGAGCAGATCGATCATCTCGCGGGCGGGCCGGTCCACGCGCTCCTCCACCAGGGCGAGGAAGAGGTCGTCCTTGCCCGCGAAGTGCCAGTACACGGTCCCCTTGGAGTAGCCGGCGCGCTCGGCCACGGCGTCGATGGAGGCGTCGTGGAAGCCGCGCTCGGAAATGACGTCGGCCGCCGCGGAGAGCAGCTCCTGCCGCGCGTCGCGGCCCTCCGCGCGGGCCGCACGGCGACGCTGGTCGACGCGCTCGGGGCCGCGTGGCCCCTCGGTTCCTCCCGCTCGCATCGGTGCATGGTAACGTGTACTGACTGTACGGTCAGTATGGAAACTACGCTCTGGCACATATCCATCTCGCACTACAGCGAAAAGGTGCGTTGGGCGCTGGACCACAAGGGCATCCCATATCGCCCGCGTGCACCGATCCCCGGAGCGCACATGGCCGTCGCGGCGTGGTTGACGCGTGGCCGCCACCACACGTTCCCGGTGATCGACCTCGACGGCGAGCGCATCGGCGACTCGTCGGAGATCATCAGGGCACTGGAGGAGCGCCGCCCCGAGCCGGCGCTCTACCCGGCCGACCCCGGCGAGCGTCGGCGCGCGCTCGCCCTCGAGGATTGGTTCGACGAGCAACTCGGGCCGTACGTGAGGCGGTTCGTCTTCCGTGAGCTGTTGCGGGACCACGACCGCTTCGCGGAGGTTGCGGGGCAAGCGGCGCCGCGGGCGTTCGAGCTGATGGGACCGGTCGGCCAAGGCGTCGCCAGGGCTCTGATCGGCACGCGATATCGTGCGCGCGAGGACGCGGCCGCGGAGCGGGCGCTCGCGAAGGTTCTGGCCGGATTCGACCGCCTCGAGGCCGAGCTCGGCGAGGGCGACTACCTCGTCGGAGAGGCCTTCAGTGTGGCGGACCTCACCGCCGCCTCCCTTCTTTACCCCCTCGTGCTCCCGCCCGAGGGGTATCTCACCGTCGCCCGCATGCCCGAGCGGGTCGAACGATTGCGCAGAGAACTACGCGGTCGTCGCGGCTATCGCTGGGTCGAGGAAATGTTCCGCCGCCATCGCCCGTCTCGCGGGCACCGTCCGCGTGCATCTCCGAGGCCCGCTACTCGCTGATCGCCGGTAGCCCTCGGGGTTCGTGTGCGATCGCTCACACGATCGGTCCAGCCCCTTGAAGGAAGAAGCTTTGGTACCTAACCTTCAGGTACCAAATGACTTCTAGCGAGAGCGGCCAGATGACGACGACCACTGACACGACCAGCCACGGCCCGGAGGCGCACGACCGGATCGAGCCCTACGTCTGGAAGATCGCGGGCGTGGTGATCCTGGGGATGATCATGTCGATCCTCGACACGACGATCGTGAACGTGGCGCTGCGGACGCTGAGCCAGGACCTCCACAGCTCGATCTCGCAGATCCAGTGGGTCGTGACGGGCTACCTGCTCTCGCTCGCGGCGATCATCCCAGTGACGGGCTGGGCCGCTCGTCGCTACGGCGCCAAGCGCGTGTACATGACCTCGCTGGTGCTGTTCACGTTGGGCTCGGGGCTGTGCGCGGTCGCGTCCTCGACCACCTCGCTGGTGCTGTTCCGCGTGCTGCAGGGCGCGGGCGGCGGCATGATCATGCCGGTGGGTCAGCTGATCATGGCCCAGGTCGCGGGCCCGAAGCGGATGGGCCGGGTGATGGGCTTCGTCTCGATGCCCGCGATGCTGGCCCCGATCCTGGGGCCCGTGGTGGGCGGCGCGATCCTGCAGAACCTGCACTGGTCGTGGATCTTCCTGGTGAACCTGCCGGTCGGAGTGATCGCCTTCGTGCTGGCCTGGCGGATGCTCCCGCACACGGACTCCGGCAAGGCGGGCAAGCTCGACACGGTCGGCCTCGCGCTGCTCTCGACGGCCTCAACGACGCTGGTCTACGGCCTTTCCGAGCTGGGCACCCACACAAGCTTCACGGCACCGACCGTGATCTGGCCGACGCTCGCGGGCATCGTCCTGATCGGCGTGTTCATCTGGCACGCGCTGCGCGTCGAGCGCCCGCTGCTGGACGTGCGCCTGTATGCCAACCGCGTCTTTGGCGCCGCCTCGCTGACCACCTTCGGGCTCGGCGCGGCGCTGTTCGGGGCGATGATCCTGGTGCCGCTCTACTACCAGGAAGTTCGCCACGAGAGCGTGATCGTCACGGGCCTGCTCGTCGGACCCCAGGGTCTCGGGATGCTGCTGGTGATGCCGCTCGTGAGCCGCTTCACGCAGCGCTTCGGCGGCGGACGCATCGCGCTCGGCGGCGTGCTGCTGCTTTCGCTCAGCTCGATCCCGCTCGCGTTCGTGGGCGCGAACACCTCGATCGCCCTGATCTCGGTGGTGCTGCTGCTGCGCGGTGTCGGCATCGGCTTCTCGTTCATGCCCGCGATGACCGCGGCCTTCGCGTCGCTGCGTCCCGACCAGCTCTCCGACGCCACGCCGCAGCTGAACGTGCTGCAGCGCGTCGGCGGTGCGATCGGCACCGCGGTCCTGGCCGTCGTGCTCCAGCGCGCCACCGGGGGCGCGCTGACCAAGCCGCCGCACGCCTTCCAGGAGGCCTACTGGTGGTCGGTCGGGATCTGCGTGCTGTCGCTGATCCCCTGCTTGGTGCTGATGCGCGCCGAGAATCCACGCGCGCGGCTCAGCCGCGCGGCCGCGAACGCCGAGGCGAGCGCCGAGCCGCTCGGGGTCTAGCGATGAGCCCCGCCACCACACCCGCCACGACCGAGCTCAGCCCGGCGCTCACCGATCTGGGGCTCGCCTTCCGTCACGTGTTCCGCGCGCTCAGCCGCCTGCGCGGCCGCGACACGCACCTGGTCGGCTCCGAGCTCAGCCACGCCCAGTTCGAACTGCTGATCGAGCTCGACGAGCGTGGCGAGCTGCCCGCGGGCGAGCTGGCCGCGGCGGCGCGGCTGACGCCCGCGACCGTCACGCAGATGCTCGACCACCTCGCCGACTGCGGCCACGTCGAACGGGTCCGCTCCGAGACCGACCGGCGCGTCGTGGTCTCGCGCCTGACCGACCAGGGGCGGGCCAAGATCGGGGCCAAGCGCGCGGCCTGGCAGGAGCGCTGGCAGGGGGCGCTCGGCGAGATGACCGAGCGCGATCTGCGCGCCGCCACGAAGGTGCTGCGCAGGCTCGGGGAGATGTTCGAGGACACCCCCGACGAGGGTGCCTGCGAGCGTCCCGGCGAGCCCGTGCGAGGCGCTCCGCAGGCGCCTCGTTAGCCCGTAGAGCAGCCGAATTCCTCTGCTATAGTCGGGCTCGCGTCGCGCGTGTGCGCAGGTAGTTTCTTGTGTCCTCGACGGAGTCGCATTTCAGAGATGGAGACCTCGATCAGATAGCGAAAGCGGACGGTCCACAAGACCTGCAGCGCGCGTGGACCCGAGGGGTCCATTTTTTTCGCCCAAAGAGCCCCAGCGCCCGACCCCCACTTAACTGATGCCACGCAAGTACTCACTCGAAAACACCCGCAACATCGGGATCATGGCTCACATCGACGCCGGTAAGACGACGACGACCGAGCGCATCCTCTATTACACCGGGCGCACCTACAAGATCGGCGAGGTCCACGAGGGCGCCGCGGTGATGGACTGGATGGAGCAGGAGCAGGAGCGTGGCATCACGATCACCTCCGCCGCCACCACCGCCGAGTGGAAGGCCCACCGGATCAACATCATCGACACGCCGGGTCACGTCGACTTCACGGTCGAGGTCGAGCGCTCGCTGCGCGTGCTCGACGGCGCGATCGCCCTGTTCGACTCGGTCGCGGGCGTCGAGCCCCAGTCCGAGACCGTTTGGCGCCAGGCCGACAAGTACCACGTGCCGCGCATCGCCTACATCAACAAGATGGACCGCATCGGCGCGGACTTCGACCGCGGCGTGCAGACGATGATCGACCGGCTCGGCGCGCACCCCGTCCCGATCCAGCTTCCGATCGGCGCGGAGGCCGACTTCCTCGGCGTGGTCGACCTCGTGAAGATGAAGGCGCTGGTCTACAAGGACGAGCTCGGCACCGAACAGGACGAAGTCGAGATCCCCGAGAACCTGCTCGAAGCGGCCGAGGCCGCTCGCGAACACCTGCTGGAGGAGGTCTCCCACTACGACGACGTGCTGCTCGAGCTGATCCTCGAGGAAGGTGAGATCCCCGAGGACAAGCTGAAGGCCGCGATCCGCAAGGCGACGCTGTCGACGAAATTGACGCCGGTGCTGTGCGGCTCCTCGTTCAAGAACAAGGGCGTGCAGCCGCTGCTGGACGCGGTGATCGACTACCTGCCCTCGCCGCTGGACGTCCCGCCGGTCGTCGGCACCGAGCTGATCAAAGGCGAGGAGGAGGAGCGCCAGGTCGTGCGCAAGGCCGATGACTCCGAGCCGTTCTCGGCGCTGGCCTTCAAGATCGCGGCCGACCCCTACGTCGGCAAGCTGACCTACTTCCGCGTCTACTCCGGCAAACTCGAGGCCGGCTCGCGCGTGCTGAACGTCGGCAGCGGGCGGACCGAGCGGATCGGGCGCATCCTGATGATGCACGCCAACGACCGCGAGGAGGTTGCCGAGGTCTACGCGGGCGACATCGCGGCGGCGGTGGGCATCAAGCAGGTCATCACCGGTGACACGCTGGCCGCGCCCGACGCGCCGGTGCACCTGGAGAAAATCGTCTTCCCCGAGCCGGTCATCAAGGTCGCGGTCGAGCCGAAGACGAAGGCCGACCAGGAGAAGATGTCGATCGCGCTCGGCCGACTCGCCGAGGAGGACCCGACCTTCCAGGTGCGCACCAACGAGGAGACCGGCCAGACTGAGATCTCAGGCATGGGCGAGCTGCACCTCGAGGTGCTGGTCGACCGCATGAAGCGCGAGTTCGGCGTCGAGGCGAACGTCGGGCGCCCGCAGGTCTCCTACCGCGAGACGGTGCGCGGCACGGTCGAGAAGATCGAAGGCAAGTTCGTCCGCCAGACCGGCGGCTCGGGACAGTTCGGCGTGGTCTACATCAACCTGGAGCCCGCGCCGGGCGAGGGCTTCGAGTTCGTGAACAAGATCAAGGGCGGCAACATCCCCTCGGAATACATCCCGGCGGTCAAGCAGGGAGTCGAAGAGGCGCTGGAGAACGGCGTCAAGGCGGGCTACCCGATGGTCGACATGCGCGTGACGCTGGTCGACGGCAAGTACCACGACGTCGACTCCTCGGAGATCGCCTTCAAGGTCGCCGGCTCGATCGCGTTCAAGGAGGCCGCCAAGCGCGCCAAGCCGGTGCTGCTGGAGCCGATCTTCGCGGTCGAGGTGATCACGCCGGAGGACTTCCTCGGTGAGGTGATCGGCGATCTGTCCCGTCGGCGCGGACGCGTCGAGGGCAACGAGCGGCGCGGCAACGCGCTGGTCGTGACGGCGCGTGTGCCGCTGAGCGAGATGTTCGGGTACGCGACCGACCTGCGTTCCAACACACAGGGTCGTGCGAACTACACGATGCAGTTCGACGCCTACGAGGAGGTTCCGGGGAACATCGCGGAACAGATCGTGGAACAGAGGACGGGGGAACCGGTCCCGGCCTGAGGTAACCGTGAGCGCTTCGCGATACTGCGTCCTCGGTCGCTCGCGTACTTGCGTACGCCACGCTTCCTGCGTCCTTGTCTCGCTCGACTCACGATCACCTCAGCAACACACACCAATCACCGAGCAGTCACCGAAGCACGCATTTAGATAGATTTCTCAGGTTGGCCCTTAGAGGGCGAACATACAAGTCGATACAGGAGCGAGTCAAAAGTGGCGAAGGAGAAGTTCGAGCGCGACAAGCCGCACGTCAACGTCGGGACCATCGGTCACATCGACCACGGCAAGACGACGCTGACCGCTGCCATAACGACGGTGCTGGCCGAGCACGGAGGCGCGGAAGCCCGCACCTTCGCCGAGATCGACAACGCTCCCGAGGAGAAGGAACGCGGGATCACGATCGCCACCTCGCACGTCGAGTACCAGACGGAGAATCGTCACTACGCCCACGTCGACTGCCCGGGTCACGCGGACTACGTGAAGAACATGATCACCGGCGCCGCGCAGATGGACGGCGCGATCCTGGTGGTCTCGGCCGCCGACGGCCCGATGCCGCAGACCCGCGAGCACATCCTGCTGGCGCGTCAGGTCGGCGTGCCCTACATCGTCGTGTTCCTGAACAAGGCCGACATGGTCGACGACGACGAGCTGCTGGAACTGGTCGAGGTCGAGGTTCGCGAGCTGCTCTCCGAATACGACTTCCCGGGCGATGACATTCCCTTCATCACCGGCTCGGCGCTGAAGGCGCTGGAAGGCGACGAGGCCTACAAGGAGAAGATCATCGAGCTGGCCGGCGCGCTGGACAGCTACATCCCCGAGCCCGTCCGCGAGCTCGACAAGCCCTTCCTGATGCCGGTCGAGGACGTCTTCTCGATCACCGGCCGTGGCACTGTCGCCACGGGTCGTGTCGAGCAGGGCATCGTCAACACGGGCGACACCGTGGAAATCGTCGGCGTCCACGACTCGACCTCGACGGTCGTCACGGGCGTGGAGATGTTCCGCAAGATCCTGGACCAGGGCCAGGCGGGCGACAACGTCGGCTGCCTGCTGCGTGGCACCAAGCGCGAGGAGATCGAGCGCGGTCAGGTGCTGTGCAAGCCGGGTTCGATCACTCCGCACACCAAGTACAAGGCTGAGGTCTACGTGCTGAAGAAGGAGGAGGGTGGACGTCACACCCCGTTCTTCACCGGCTACCGGCCGCAGTTCTACTTCCGCACCACCGACGTCACCGGCGTGGCCAAGCTGCCCGACGGCGTCGAGATGGTCATGCCGGGAGACAACGTTCAGATGGAGATCGAGCTGATCCAGCCGATCGCCATGGACCAGGGCCTGCGTTTCGCCATCCGAGAGGGCGGTCGCACGGTCGGCTCCGGCGTGGTCACCGAGATCATCGAGTAGCACCCGCCGCCCCTTCGGGGGCGGCGTTCATTCGAAGTCCGATACGACTGACTGAGCCCCGGCGGGGGATTTGAACGCCGCCGGGGTTTGCCACGCAGCGCAGGAGCAACGCAGGAGACAAGGCAGCACCCGGCAGCACCGGATTCACTCAAACCCGCCCCAATCAGAGACAGAGAGCAAGCGCAAACTTCCATGGCATCGGCCACTCAGAACAAGATCCGCATCCGCCTGAAGGCGTATGACACCTCGGCGATCGAGTCGGCGGCGAAGGAGATCGTCGAGACCGCTACGCGTACCGGCGCCAGCGTCTCGGGTCCGGTGCCGCTGCCCACGGAGAAGAATGTCTACTGCGTGATCCGCTCGCCGTTCAAGGACAAGGACTCGCGCGAGCACTTCGAGATCCGCACCCACAAGCGCCTGATCGACATCCATCAGCCGACGCCGAAGACGGTCGACTCGCTCCAGCGCCTGGACCACCTTCCGGCGGGCGTTGACATCGAGATCCGTCTCGCGACCTGATCGATCAAGACCTCTTTCCTCGACGCACGCCATGTCCGCCATCCTCGCCAAGAAGCTCGGTATGACCCAACTGTTCCAGGAGGACGGCAGGGTCGCGCGCGTCACGGTCCTGCAGGCGGGCCCGTGCCCGGTGACGGCGATCCGCACGCCCGAGCGCGACGGCTACGAGGCAGTGCAGCTCGCCTTCGGGCAGACCAAGGAGAAGCACCTCACGAAAGCCGAGCTCGGCCACCTGAAGAAGGCCGATGCGCCGCCGCTGCGCCACGTGGTCGAGTTCCGCGACGAGGCCGGCGAGCTGCAGCTCGGCGAGAGCGTGACCGTCGAGGCCTTCGAGGTCGGCGGCCGCGTGAAGATCTCCGGCACCTCCAAGGGCAAGGGCTTCCAGGGCACGATCAAGCGCCACAACTTCGCCTCGGGGCCAAAGTCCCACGGCTCGCACAACGTGCGCGCGCCGGGATCGATCGGCGCCTCGGCCTGGCCCGCGCGCGTGATGAAGGGCATCCGCGGCCCGGGCCAGATGGGCAACAAGCGCGTGACCCAGCCGGGCCTCGAGGTCGTGGCGATCGACGCGAAGGAGAACTTGCTGATGGTGCGCGGCTCGGTGCCGGGACCACGCGGCGGCGTCGTGGAGGTGCGTAGCGATGGCTGATGCACCGGTGCTCGGCGCGACCAAGAAAGTCAAACTCGATGATGGCGCCTTCGGCGCGCGATTCCATGGGCCGCTGGTGCATCAGAGCGTGCGTGCGGAGCAGGCGGCGCGTCGGCGCGGGACCGCGGCCACCAAGACGCGTGGCATGGTCTCGGGCGGCGGCGCGAAGCCCTGGCGCCAGAAGGGCACGGGCCGTGCCCGCGCGGGCTCGAACCGCTCGCCGATCTGGACGGGCGGTGGCGTGACGTTCGGCCCCCAGCCGCGCTCCTACACCTTCAAGGTCAATCGCAAGGAGCAGCGCGCCGCGCTGCGCAGCGCGCTCTCGCTGCACGCCGAGCGCCGCTCGCTCGCGATCCTCGACGTGGCGGCCTTCGGCGAGCCGAAGACGCGCCAGGCGCTGGACCTGCTCGAAGACTGGGGCCAGGACGGGCCGACGCTCGTCGTGCTCGGTCCCGAGGAGTCGACGGTGGCGTTGTCGTTTCGCAACCTCTCCCGCGTCGCGGTGCTGAGCGCGACCGACGTCGGCGTGACCGAAGTCGTGGGCGCCGCCGCGCTGCTCGTCTCGGAGACCGCCTTGACCGAGCTGACCGCACGTGCCGCGAAGCCCAGCGCCCGCGCGGGCGAGACCGAGGAGGAGGCGGCCTGATGGATCACTCCCAGGTCATCATCCGCCCGGTCGTCTCGGAGAAGAGCTACGTGCTCTCGGCGGCGAACCGTTACACCTTCCGCGTCCACGACGACGCGCACAAGACGCAGATCCGCCAGGCGGTCGAGGCGCTGTTCGACGTGCACGTGGTCGAGGTGCGGACCTCGAGCGTGAAGTCCAAGCCGAAGCGCCGCGGCACCACCAGCGGGCGCACGCGCACCTGGAAGAAGGCGATCGTGCAGGTGCGCGCCGGCGAATCGATCCCGGTGTTCCAGGGCCTGCAAGCGGTGGAGGGGAGCTAGCCGATGCCGATTCGCAAGCCAAAGCCGACGAGCCCGGGGATGCGCTTCGTGTCCTACCCGGACTTCGCGGAGATCACGAAGTCAAAGCCCGAGAAGACGCTGGTCGAAGGGCTGAAGAAGAGCGGCGGACGCAACGCCCACGGTCGCAAGACCGCCCGCCACCGCGGCGGCGGCGCCAAGCGCGCCTACCGGCGGATCGACTTCAAGCGCCGCAAGGACGGCGTCGAGGCGAAAGTCGCCGCGATCGAGTACGACCCCAACCGCTCGGCCTACATCGCGCTGCTGCACTACGTCGACGGCGAGAAGCGCTACATCCTGGCGCCGCAGCGACTGACCGTCGGCATGATGGTGGCCTCCGGCGACGGCGCCGACATCGCGGTCGGCAACTGCATGGAGCTCGCGCGGATGCCGGTCGGCACCGTGATCCACAACGTCGAGCTGCAGCCCGGCCGCGGCGGTCAGATGGCGCGCTCGGCAGGCGCCTCGGTGCAGCTGATGGCCAAGGACGGCGACATGGCCACGCTGCGTTTGCCCTCGGGCGAGATGCGGATGGTGCGCGCGGAGTGTCGCGCGACCGTGGGCACGCTCGGCAACGCCGAGCACCAGAACGTGAAGGTCGGCAAGGCGGGCCGCAAGCGCCACATGGGCGTGCGCCCGCAGACGCGCGGCACCGCGATGAACCCGGTCGACCACCCGCACGGCGGTGGCGAGGGTTCGACGACCGCGGGACGCCACCCGGTCACGCCGTGGGGCGTGCCGACGCTCGGCTACCGCACGCGCAAAAAGAACAAGAGCTCCAGCAAGTACATCGTGCGCGGCAGGCGTCGCGGGAAGGGTAAGCAGCGATGAGCCGCTCATCTAAGAAGGGTCCGTGGGTCGAAGAGCGCCTGATGAACCGCATCGAAGCGCTGAACACGGCGAACAACAAGAAAATGCTGCGCACCTGGTCGCGCGCCTCGACGATCTTCCCGGAGATGGTCGGCCACACGATCGCCGTCCACGACGGCAAGAAACACGTGCCGGTGTTCATCAGCGAGTCGATGGTGGGTCACAAGCTCGGAGAGTTCGCGCCGACCCGCACCTTCCGCGGCCACGCCGGATCGGGGAAGGTCCGCTAGATGAGCGCCGAGGAGGAGCAGGGCGAGGTGACGCCCGAGGAGAAAGACGGCGCCAAGAAACCGGCCGCCAAAAAAGCCGCTGCCAAAAAACCGGCGAAAGCCGCGAAGGGCGCGGAGGCGAAAGCCGAGGCCAAGGCAGAGGACGCGAAAGCCACCGAGGCGAAGGCCGAGGAGGGCAAGAAACCCGCCGGCAAGAAAGCCGCCAAAAAACCTGCGGCGAAAAAAGCCGCGAAAGAGCCGGCCGCCGCCAAAGAGGCAGCCGCGAGCGGCTCGAAAAAAGCCGCCGCCGGCAAAGCCCCCGCGAAACCGCGGCGCAAAGTGGTCCGCGCTCACGCGCGCTACGTGCGCACCTCGGCCCGCAAGGCGCGCATGGTCTGCGGGCACCTGCGCGGCAAGTCCGTACAGGAGGCACGCGCTATCCTCGCCTTCACCCCTCGTGAGGTGGCACGCGACTGGAGCAAGCTGCTCGAGTCCGCGGTGGCAAACGCCGAAAGCAACCACGAGTTGCTCGAGGACGATCTGATCGTCCGTGAGGCGTATGCCGACGAGGGGCCGACGATCAAGCGCTTCAGGCCACGCGCGATGGGACGCGCAACGCCGATCCGCAAGCGCACGAGCCACCTGACGATCGCGCTGACCCCGGACCCCGCGCCCCGGACATCCAAGAGAGACGGCTAGAGAGAAGAAGAATGGGACAGAAGGTTCATCCAGAGGCCATGCGCGTGGGTTACATCCACGACTGGAAGTCGAACTGGTTCAACGAAAAGAACTTCGCCGAGTACCTCGCGGAGGACGTCCGCATCCGTGAGCACATCACGAACAAGCTTGCGCACGCCGGTCTCTCGAGCATCACGATCCGCAAGGACTCCAACGAACTCGAGGTCAACATCCACACCGCCCGCCCCGGCATCGTGATCGGCAAGTCGGGCAGCGAAGTGGACGCGCTGCGTCGCGATCTGCACAAGATGACCAACAAGCAGATCAAGGTGAACATCCTCGAGATCAAGCGCCCCGAGCTCGACGCGTCGCTGGTGGCGCAGTCGATCGCCGAGCAGCTCCAGAACCGCGTGGCCTTCCGCCGCGCGATGAAGCGCGCGCTGACCAGCGCGATGCGCTCGGGCGCGAAGGGCGTGAAGGTGCAGGTCTCCGGACGCCTCGGCGGCGCGGAGATGGCGCGCACCGAAAGCTACTCCGACGGCCGCGTGCCGCTGCACACGATGCGCGCCGACATCGACTACGGCTTCTACGAGTCGCGCACGACCTTCGGGCGCATCGGCGTGAAGTGCTGGATCAACAAGGGCGAAATCATGCCCGAGGGCTACACGGGCGCGGATCTGACCGACATCACGGCACCGGCCCCGTCGAGCAACGACCGCGATGGACGTGGCGGGCGCGACGGCCGCGACGGACGCGGACGTGGGCGCGGCGGCGGCGGTCCCGGCGGCGGACGCGGCGGACGCGGCGGCGGTCCCGGTGGACAGGGCGGCGGCGGACGCGGAGGTCCCGGCGGCTTCGGCGGCGGCGGTGGACGTGGCGGCGGTGGCCGTGGCGGCCCCGGCGGCGGCGGTCCCGGCGGCGGACGCGGCCCCGGCGGCGGCGGTCGCGGTGGGCCTCGTCCCGGCGGCGGCGGAGGCGGCCGCTGATGCTTTCCCCCAAGCGTGTAAAGCACCGCAAGCAGCACCGCGGACGTCGCGCGGGCGCTTCGCGTGGTCAGGTCAAGGTGCAGTTCGGCGAGTACGGGCTCAAGGCGCTCGAGGGCGGTTGGCTCACGAACCGCCAGATCGAGGCTGCCCGTGTCGCGATGACTCGCAAGATCAAGCGTGGCGGCAAGGTCTGGATCAACGTGTTCCCCGACAAGCCGGTCACCAAGAAGCCCGCCGAGACCCGCATGGGCTCCGGCAAGGGCTCGCCCGAAGGTTGGGTGGCCGTGGTCAAGCCCGGCCGCGTGATGTTCGAGCTCGCCGGCGTGTCCGAGCCGCTGGCGCGCGACGCGATCCGGCTGGCGGCGCACAAGCTGCCGGTGAAGGCCAAGTTCGTCCTGCGTGAGGACTGACGCTGCGATGAAGGCCAAGGAGATGCGCGACATGGAGCCCGCCGAGCTGGCTAAACAGATCGGCGTGCTGCGCAAAGAGGTGTTCGGCCTTCGCTTTGCGAACGCCACCGGCGAACTGGACGACACCGCGGGTGTCAGCCGCGCCCGGCGTGATCTGGCCCGAGCCCTGACCGTCGCGCGCGAGCAAGCGCGCGTCCAGGGCAACTGAAGACTTAGGACCCGCGAGAACGAAACGGAAAGACATTGGCTGACGAGCAAGACAACGAGACGCCCGAGACTCCAGAGGACGCGCAGGCGCAGGCTGCCGAGGCGCAGGCTGCCGAGACGCCCGAGCCCGCGGCCGCGGCGCAGGACGCCCCCGAGCCCGAGGCCGCCGAGGCTCTGGAGCAGGACGCGAGCGGCGAGCCCGCCGGTGCCGCGGCGCCGGCCCCTGCCGCGGAGCCGGCCGAGCCCGCCGAGCAGCTCTCCCCAAAGGAGCGCCGCCGCCGTTCGCGCTCGACTCACGCGGGCAAGCCGAGCCCATCGCGCACGCCCGAGGAGCGCCAGGCCGAGCGCGTCGCCGAGCGCAAGCGCAAGGCCGGCCGCCGTCGCGCGCGTCGCCTGCAGGAACGTGCGAAAGCCGCCGAGCGCCGCGCCGCTGCGCCCGCGCCCGAGCCGCTTCCGCCGGTGCACGCGCCGGTCGAGGGAAGCCGCCGTGTGCGTCAGGGCATCGTGGTTTCGGACAAGGCCGAGAAGACGATCACGGTCCGCATCGACATCGCTCGCCGCCACCGTCGCTACGAGAAGATCGTGCGCAGCTCGAGCACGCTGCACGCTCACGACGAGAACAACGACGCGCACGAGGGCGACACGGTCCGCGTGATCGAGAGCCGCCCGTTGTCGCGCTCGAAGCGCTGGGCGCTGGTTGATGTGCTGGAGCGGGCTCGATGATCCAGAACGAGACAAGACTGCGCGTCGCGGACAACACCGGCGCGCGCGAGATCCTCTGCATCCGCGTGAAGGGCGGCTCGCAGCGCCGCTACGCGTTCGTGGGCGATGTGATCACCGCCACCGTCAAGCAGGCCAACCCGCAAGGGGCGGTCAAAAAGGGCGAGGTCGTCACGGCTGTGATCGTGCGCACGAAGAAGCCGATCGGTCGCGACGACGGCACCTACATCGCCTTCGACGAGAACGCCGCGGTGATCATCGACGACCAGAACAACCCGCGCGGCACGCGCGTGTTCGGCCCGGTCGCGCGCGAACTGCGCGAGCGCAACTTCATGAAGATCGTCTCGCTGGCGCCGGAGGTCCTGTGATGCCCGGCGGCAAGCGCGCGAGCGCCAAGCGTGCGAAGCGCCCCACGAAGCGCCCCACGATGAAGATTCGCTCGAACGACCGCGTGAAGGTCACGGCCGGCAAGGACCGCGGCAAGACCGGCAAGGTGCTGCGCGTCGAGCCGACGAAGCAGCGCGTCTACGTCGAGGGCCTGAACATGGTCAAGCGCGCCGTGCGCCCGCAGCTGAACCAGAGCTCATCGACGCTTCCCGGCACCGAGAACCAGCTCGGCGGTGTGATCGAGCGCGAGGGACCGATCCACGTCTCGAACGTGATGCTGCTCGACGGCAAGGGCAACCCCACGCGCGTGCGCATCCAGCGCGATGGCGGCTCGCGCGTGCGCGTCGCCAAGACCACCGGCGCGGAGCTCGACTGATGAGCGCGACCGAGATCGAGGCCCCGCCCGCGCGTCTGAAAGCGCGCTACTTCGAGGAGATCCAGCCCGCGCTCGTCGAGCGCTTCGAGTTCTCCTCGGTGATGCAGGCGCCGCGGCTTCAGAAGATCACCCTGAACATGGGCGTCGGCCTGGCGAAGCAGGACTCGAAAGTGCTCAAGGCCGCCACCGAACAGCTCGCGACGATCGCTGGGCAGCAGCCGAGCGTGCGCCGCGCGCGCAAGTCGATCGCAGCGTTCAAACTTCGCGAGGGCATGCCGGTGGGCGTGTCGGTGACGCTTCGCGGCGAGCGTGCCTACGAGTTCCTCGACCGCCTCGTCTCGGTCGCGATCCCGCGTATCCGCGACTTCCGCGGACTGAACCCGCGCTCCTTCGACGGCCGCGGCAACTACACGATGGGCGTGCGCGAGCAGATCATCTTCCCCGAGATCGACTATGACGCGATCGACCAGGTTCGCGGCCTCGACATCACGATCACGACGAGCGCGGGCAGCGACGTCGAGGCGTTTGCGCTGCTGCAGGCGCTCGGCATGCCATTCGCCTCGCAAGGGCGCCCGAAGGGTTATGACCCGAAGGCCGATCAGGCCGAGGCTGAGGCGCACGCTGCCGCGGAGGCCGCGAAGGCTGCCGAGGCGGCAAACCCAACGCCCAAACCCGCTGCCAAAAAAGCGCCGAAAGCGGCTCCCGAGCCTGAGCCCGAGCCTGCGGCGGAGGCGACCGAGGATCAGGCGGCAGCCGAGACTTCGGCACCCGATGCAACGGATCAGAGCGCCGAGCAGACTGAGCAGGCCGCGGGCAGCGAGCCGCAGGCCGACGGTGAGAGTGAGCCGGCCGCCGAGGCCGAGGCGCCCGCC
>DATAVP010000001.1:0-65139 GCA_036267655.1 Solirubrobacteraceae bacterium | reverse complement strand
GCGAAGCCGCGGTCCTCGGTCAGGTAGGAGATCGAGTACAGGTGGATCAGCGTCGAGACGCCCGTGACCACCAGGATCATGAACACCGACAGCGGGTCCACCAGGATCGACATCTGCGCGTCGATCCCCACCGTCGAGGCGTAGTTCCAAAGCGAGGAGACCGCCTGGCGGTGATCCTCGGAGTGGCCCTGCATCGCGATCAGCGCGCCCAGCGCCGCCAGGAACGCCAGGAAGATCGCGCCCGTGCCGATCCAGCCCGCGCTGCGGCCCGGCAGCTTGCGGTAGCCGAGGCCGATCGTCAGCGTGCCCAGCAGCGGGAACGCCAGCACCAGCCAGCCGTACGTCGTCTGGCTCATCAGCCTTGGAGCTCCCGTAGCTCGTCCACGTCGATCGGCAGGTGCCGGCGGTAGAGCGCCACGATCATGCCCAGGCCGATGCAGACCTCGCAGGCCGCCACCGTCATCACCACGATCGCCAGGATCTGCCCGTCGCCGTTGCCCCACATCCGCGAGAACGCGATCAGTGCCAGGTTGCCGCCGTTCAGCATCAGCTCCAGGCACAGCAGCACCACCAGCGGGTTGCGCCGCGTGATCACGCCGACCGCGCCCAGCGAGAACACGATCGCCGAGACCGCCAGATACCAGGCGATGCTCATCGTTTGCCGACTCCCTCGGCCATCGTGCCGGTCGATCGCGGCCGCAGCAGGTTCATCGGCGTGAGCACGTCCTGCTCGCCTGCGCCCTTCAGGGTGTCGTCCTCCTCCAGGCCATGGCGACGGCGAGCCAGAACTACGCCGCCCACGGCGGCCATCAAAAGCAGGAACGAGGCGGCCTCGAACGCGAGCAGGAAGCGCGTCAGCAGCAGCTTGCCGATGTAAGCGGGGGTGCCGAACGCTTCGGGGCCCGGGCTGTAGGCGGCACCCTTGCCGTCGATCGCCCGGAGCCCGGTGCCGAGCAACGCGATCAGCAGCTCGACCACGAGCGCCCCGGCCAGCACCACGCCACCCAGGCGCAGCTGCGAGCCGACCGCTCCCGGATTGCGCAGGCGCTCGCCGAGCGGCTCGCTCTGGTCGCCCACGTATGCGACGACGAACACGTAGAGAACCATCACGGCGCCCGCGTAGATCACGACCTGGATCGCCGCCACGAACTCGGAGCGCAGCAGCAGGAACAGCACGGCCAGCGACAGCAGATGGGCGACGAGCGCGAGCACGGCATAGAACGGGTTGCGCAGCACGACCACGCCGACCGCGCCCGAGATCACGCCGATCGCGGCGATGAAGAACAGAATGGAACTCATCTTGCCTCCGTCCCGTCGGCGCTCTTGATGGGACCGACGGACCTCCTGTCCGTCGTGATCCGATCTTCGACGCCCCTCACTCGTCCTCGTTCCTCAGCGGCGTGCGCTCGAGCGGCTCGGCGAGCAGCATCTCCTTCGTGAAGATCAGGTCGGTGCGGTCGTAGTCGGAGAGCTCGTAGTCGTGGCCCATCGTGATCGCGTCGAACGGGCACGCGATCTCGCAGTAGCCGCAGAAGATGCAGCGCGAGAGGTTGATCTCGTACACCTCCGCGTAGCGCTCGCCCGCCGAGACGCGATGCTCGGGCGTGTTCTCTGCCGCGACCACGCGGATGCAGTCTGCCGGGCACGCGGCCGCGCACAGCGAGCAGCCGACGCACTTCTCCAAGCCGCTGTCCTCGAAGCGGTGCAGCTTGTGGCGGCCGCGGAAGCGCGGGAAGACCGGCGTCTTCTCCTCCGGGTACTGCACCGTCACCGGGGTTTCGCGGAAGCGTCCGAACGTCGTCATCAGTCCGCGCGCGGTCTCACCGAACGTACGCCAGATGCTGCGCGCCGCACCCGGCGGAGGGGTGCGCTGGACCTCGATCACGTCATCGCCCGGGCTCCAGGCCGTCACGTTCAGGCTCGCCGTGTCTGGCGTCGTCGTTGGCTCGGCTTCCATCAGTGCGTCACCACCACGAGCACGGCCGTGACGAGCGCGTTGAGCGTCGCCAGCGGCAGCAGGACCTTCCAGCCGAAGCTCATCAGCTGGTCGTAGCGCAGGCGCGGCAGCGTCGCACGCACCCAGATGAACAGGAACGTGAACAGACCCATCTTCGCCAGCACGATGAACGGGTCGAGGAAGCCCGGCGGGTGGATGCCGAACGGCAGCAGCCAGCCGCCGAGGAAGACCGTCGTGACGATGCCGGAGACGACGAGCACGTTGAGGTACTCGGCGAAGTAGTAGGAGGCAAAGCGTCCGCCGCCGTACTCGGTGTTGTAGCCGCCGACCAGCTCGGCGTCGGCCTCGGTCAGGTCGAACGGCGCGCGGTTGGTCTCGGCGAAGCTCGCCGTGAGGAAGATCAAAAAGCCGAAGAACTGCGGCACGATGTACCACATGCCTTTTTGGGCGGTGACGATCCCGGTCAGCGACAGCGTCTGTGCCGAGAAGATCACGCCGAGCAGCGCCAGGCCCTGTGAGACCTCATAGGAGATCAGCTGCGCCGCGCCGCGCATCGCGCCGAGGAACGAGTACTTCGAGCCCGAGGACCAGCCGCCGAGCATGATCCCGTAGAAGGCCACGGCGCCGAACGCGAACAGGTACAGCGGCCCGATCGAGACGTCGAGCCCGTAGAGCCCGACTTTCGTGCCGAAGATGTCCTGGGTGTTGCCGAACGGGATCAGCGCAAACGCCGCAACCGCCGTGAGGATCGAGATCGTCGGCGCGAGCGCGAACAGGAAGCCGATCGACGTCGTCGGGCGGAACTGCTCCTTGGTCAGCAGCTTGACGATGTCCGCCAGCGGCTGCAGCGCTCCGTAGGGGCCGACCCGGTTGGGGCCGTAGCGGCTCTGGAAGCGCCCGAGCAGCTTGCGCTCGGCCAGCAGCACGACCGGCACGAGCTGCAGGCCCACGGCGAAGATCACGATCGCCTTGATGATCTGGATCCACCACGGCTCGTAGTAGCCGACGATCGCCACGGGTGCCGTGCTCATCGGCTCTCCCCGCCCGAGGACGGCGGCTCGCCCGTGCGCGAGCCCTCGCCTTCGGTGTTCGTGTCGGCCGCGTGCGTGTCGCGATCGGGCCCGCTGTGGGCCTCGGCGTCCGGTGCCATCTGCTGCGGCGAGATCGAGGCGCCGACCGCGACGGCCTCGCGCTCCTGCCAGCGCACGCCGCGCCCGCCGATCTCCTCGAGCGTCACGCCTGCATAGAGGGGCACCGCGTCGAACAACTGATGCGAGGCCTCCTTGACGTCGTACACGTCCAGATCGGTCCCGAGACGCAAAGACAGTTCGGCGATCACTCTCCAGCCTGGACGCGTGGCGCCGACCTCGGCGACCGCCTGGCGGACGCGCTGCAGGCGCCCGTCCGGGTGCGTGACCGTGCCCTCCTTCTCGGCGTAGGCGCCTGCGGGGAAGATCACATTGGCGTACTCGGCGAGGCCCGGCGAGAGCAGCGTCGCGTGGGCGACGACAGCACTGGCACGCTCCAGCGCGCGCTCCCAAGGCGTCGACTCGCGCCCGGCGGCCAGCCCGAACGGATCGCCTGTGCTCAGGGGGTCGACCTCGAGCAGATACAGCGCGCTCAGCTCACCGCCCGCCAGCGCGTCGGCGATCGCGTGCGCGCCGAGGCCCTCTTGCTCGCGCTCGCTCAAGCCGGGGCCGCCATTCGGCAGCACGCCGGACTCGCGCAGGCCGCGCCCGTTGCTCGCGGCCGGGATTTCCAGCAGCCCGGCGCCCTCGGTCTCGCCGAGCGACAGCTCTGCCGCGAGCTCGAGCAGCGCGCGGATGCGCTCGCCGGCCTCGGGACCGGCGGCGAAGCGCTCGCCCCACAGGATCACGATCTCCTCGCCGGCCTCCGACAGTCGTCGCGCCGCCTCGCGCACGGCGTCGAGGTCCTCGCCGGAGCAGCGCTCGAGCTTCATCCCGTGGCGGCGGACGCCCTTGCGCAGGCGCAGGTCGAGGATCGGCGCGTCGAGCAGCGGGTCGCAGTCGAGCACCAGCACGCCGTGCGCGAACTCGAGGTCGGACACCTTCGCCTGCAGGCGCGGGTCGGCCAGCTCGCGCTGGAGCTCCGGCGCGAGCGTGCCGCCGGGGCGTGAGTCGACGTGCGGCGAGCCAAGCGTCTCTCCCAGCAGGCGCGAGAGCAGAAAGCCCTCCTCGTTCGTCGCGCCGCCGCCCGCGAGGGCGGCCGTCTTGGCGCCCGCGCGTTTGAGCATCGCGGCCGCCTCCTCCAGTGCGCGCTCCCACGTGACGGGACGCAGCTCGCCGCCGTCGCGCAGCAGCGGCTCTGAGACGCGCATGCCGAGACGCACGCCATGTGCGTCGTTCGGTGAGCTTCCGCTCTCGGCGGCCCCCTCGCCTCGCGAGAGCGCCGGATATGCAAAGCGGCCGTGGTCGCACAGCCAGCCGTCATCGACCTCGTCGTTCTGGCGCGAGAGCACGCGCATCACACGCTCGTCGCGCACGGTCAGGCTGACGTTGCACTGCGCCGGGCAGAGCGTGCAGACGCTGCCCGCGTCCTCGATGTCCCACGGCCGTGCGCGGAAGCGGTAGGAGCGCGAAGTCAGCGCGCCCACCGGGCAGAGCTCGATGATGTTGCCGCTGAACGGCGCCACGTAGGGGTGGCCGTCGAAGGTCGAGACGAACGAGTGCGCGCCGCGCTCCAGGAGCACGAGTTGGTAGTCCTCGGAGATCTCCTGGGAGAAGCGCACGCAGCGGTAGCAGAGGATGCAGCGCTCGCGGTCGATCGCGATCTTCGGTGAGAGCTCGAGCGGCTTGACGAAGTGGCGCTTGGGCTCGATGAAGCGCGAGATGCCGCCGCCCCAGCCGAAGCTGATGTCCTGCAGCGGGCACTCGCCGCCCTTGTCGCACACCGGGCAGTCCAGCGGGTGGTTGATCAGCAAGAACTCCACTACCGAGCGCTGCGCCCCCTTGACGCGCTCTGACTGCGTGTTCACGACCATTCCGTCCTTCACCGGCGTCGAGCAGCCCGTCTGCAGCTTGCCGATGCCCTCCACTTCCACGAGGCACATGCGGCACGCGCCCACCGGGTTACCGAGCTTCGGCTCGTAGCAAAAGACCGGGATCTCGACGTCGCCGTGCTTCGCCGCGTCCACCAGCATCGAGTTCTCCGGCGCCTGCACCTCGCGGCCGTCGATCGTGAACGTGATCGTGTTCGGTTCGGGCCTCGGCATCAGGCGGCGTCCCCGGCCAGCAGCGCCTGCCCGTCGGCGTGGGTCGGCGCGAGCGTCAGGTTCGCGCGCATTCGCGCCGCCTCGATGTGCTGCTCGAACTCTCCCCGGAACTTCGCGATCATCGAGCCGATCGGCATCGCCATCGCGTCGCCCAGCACGCACAGGCAGTTGCCGATGATGTGGTCTTGGACCGAGGCCATGATGTCGAGGTCCATCGGGGTCGCCTCGCCCGAGTCGATCCGCTCGAGCATCTTCACCGTCCAGTTCGTGCCCTCGCGGCAGGGCGTGCACTTGCCGCAGGACTCGTGGCGGTAGAACTTCGCCACCTTCAGCGCCAGGTCCACGATCGGGGTCGAGTCGTCCACCACGATGATCGCCCCGGAGCCGAGCATCGAGCCTGCTTTTGCCATCGAGTCGAAGTCATAGGGGACGTCGAGATCATCGGGCAGCAGCACCGGCGAGGAGGAGCCGCCGGGGAACCAGCACTTGATCTCGCTGCCCTGCGGCGGACCGCCCGCCAGGCCGTAGATGATCTCCCGTGAGGGGATGCCCAGTTCGATCTCGTAGTTGCCCGGCTTCTGCACGTGGCCCGAGATGCTCACGAGCTTCGTGCCCGTGGACGTTTCGACGCCGATCTTCGCGTACTGCTCGCCGCCCATCGCGATGATGCTCGGCACCGTCGAGAGCGTCTCGACGTTGTTGATCAGCGTCGGCCCCTGGTATAGCCCCTGGTTCGCCGGGAACGGCGGCTTCAGGCGCGGGTTGCCGCGCTTGCCCTCCAGCGAGTCCAAGAGTCCCGTCTCCTCGCCGCAGATGTAGGCGCCCGCGCCGCGGTGCACCACCAGCGAGAGCGAGTGCTCGGAGTCCAGCACGCGCTCGCCGACGTAGCCCGCCGCGCGCGCTTCGGCCAGCGCCGCGTCGAGCACGTCCGCCTGCAGCACGTACTCGCCGCGGATGTAGATGAACGAGCGGTCCGCCCCCGCCGCGTAGGCCGCGATCGCGATCCCCTCGATCAGCATGTGCGGGTTCTTCTGCATCAGCTCGCGGTCCTTGAACGTGCCCGGCTCGGACTCGTCCGCGTTGCAGACCAGGTACTTGCTCATCGAGCCCTTCGGCAGGAACGAGACCTTCTTGCCCATCTGAAAGCCCGCGCCGCCGCGTCCGCGCAGGCCCGAGGCTTCGAGCTGTTCCAGCACCTGCGCCGGGGTCATCTGGAGGGCCTTGCGCAGCGAGGCGTAGCCGCCGCGGGCCTCGTAGATCGCGAGCGTGTTCAGTCCCGGCTCGTCGATGTCCTTGAACAGCAGCATGTCGCTCATCGCTTGCCGTCCTCCGGTGCGTGGCGGGGAAACTCCTCTGAGTTCGCGTTCGGGTCCGCGACCAGGCGCGTGGCGAGCTGCTTCTCCGGCAGCACCTGACGCCCGGCGCGGGCGTCGTCGAGCAGCTGCGGCACGTCGCCCAGCTCCAGCGGTCCCACGTACACGCCGTCGACCGAGGCCATCGGCGCGATGTCGCACGCGCCCAGGCACTCGAACGCGCGCACGTTGAAGTCGGGGTCCTCACCGGCCTGCTCCTGCACCGTCGCCAGCAGCGCGTCCGCGCCGCGCAGCGAGCAGGAGATGTTCGTGCAGACGTAGATGCTGTGCCTGCCCACCGGCTCGTTCTCCAGCATGTCGTAGAAGCTCGCCACCGAGTCCAGGTAGGCGGGCGTGACCCGCATCACGCAGGCCACCTGCTCGATCGCCTCCGGCGAGCACCAGCCGTGCAGCTCTTGGGCCGCGTGCAGCGCCGGGATCGCCGCCGAGTGGCGCTCGGGGTAGCGCGCCATCGCCTCCTCGATCTGCTTGCGCAGCTCCTCTGGGACTTCCGTCGTCGCGGGGTCCGGGATCAGCGCCGGGTTCTTCTCCAGGTCGGCGGGCCGATCCCAGCCGGAGGCACGTGGGGCGTTGGGGAGCCGCGGCACGGACGTCATCTGTCGATTCCTCCCAAAATCGGATCGAGCATCGCGACCGTGGCGATCATGTCGGCGATGTAGGCGCCCTCCGCCATGTGGGAAAGCGCCTGGAGGTTGACGAAGCTCGGGTCGCGCATGTGTACCCGCGCGGGCTTGGAGCTGCCGTCCGAGCGCACGAAGCACGCGAGCTCGCCGCGCGGCGACTCGATCGGGTTGTAGATCTCGCCCGGCGGCACGCGGAAGCCCTCGGTGACGAGCTTGAAGTGGTGGATCAAGGCCTCCATCGAGGTCGCCAGCTCGTGCCGCGGCGGCAGCGCGATCTTGCGGTCCTCGGTGATGTGCGGCCCCTCGGGCAGGCCGTCGAGCGCCTGCTCGATGATCTTCACCGACTCGTAGATCTCGGCGAGGCGCACGGCGAAGCGGTCGTAGTTGTCGCCCACCGTCCCGACGGGGATCTTGAAGTCGAAGTCGTCGTAAGAGCTGTACGGGGCGGCCTTGCGCAGGTCCCACGGGTTGCCTGCCGCGCGCAGCAGCGGGCCGGTGACGCCCAGCGAGAGCAGCGTCTCGGCGTCGAGCGGGCAGGTGCCGCGCAGGCGCTCGAGCACGATCTGGTTGGAGTTGAGGATCGCGCCGTACTCGTCGGCGCGCTTGGGCATCGCCTTCAGGAACTCGCGCAGCCTGCGCTCGAAGCCGGGGGGGATGTCCTCGATCACGCCGCCGACCTGGAAGTAGCGCGTGTGCATCCGCGCGCCCGAGGACATCTCGAACAGGTCGAGGATCAGTTCGCGCTCGCGCAAGCAGTAGAGGAAGATCGAGACCGCGCCGAGGTCGAGCGCGCTCGTGCCCAGCCAGATCAGGTGCGAGGCGATGCGGTTGAGCTCGAGGTGGATCACGCGCAGGTACTGCCCGCGCGTCGGCACCTCCACCTCGAGCAGTGTCTCCACCGCGCCGCAGTAGGCCATCGCGTTGAAGTAGTAGGACAGGTAGTCCATCCGCTCCACGATCGGGATCACCTTCCAATAGGCCTTGTCCTCGGCCGTCTTCTCGATCCCCGTGTGCACGTAGCCGATCACCGGTTTGATGTCGCGCACGATCTCGCCCTGGAGCGTCACGAGCAGGCGCAGCACGCCGTGCGTCGCCGGGTGGTGCGGGCCGAAGTTGAGCGTCAACAGCTCCTGCGTCGTGTCCGGGCCGCCGTCCTGGAACTCCGCCGGCTCCTCCAGCGGCGAGAGCGTGATGCTCTGCTCGCGGCGGCGGTACTCAGACAGCGTCGGCTCGGGAGGCGGGGTCACTCGCGGGCCTCCAGCCATTTGGCCTCGTTGCGCGTGAAGATCACCGGTTCGCCACCGATCGGGAAGTCGCGCCGCTGCGGGTGACCCTCGTAGTCCTCGGGCATCAGGATTCGGCGCAGGTCCGGGTGCCCGTCGAAGACGACCCCGAACATGTCGTACACCTCGCGCTCCTGGTGATCGGCCGTCGGCCAGTCGGCGGTGACCGACTCGACGTTCGGCGCGTCGGTTGAGACGCGGAGCTTGACCGTCACGCGGTCGACGCGGCTCATGTCCAGCAGCTCGTAGACGACGCCCAGGCGCGGCTCCTCGGGGTAGTGGTCGACTCCGTGCACGCTCGCCAGGAACGCGTATCCCTTCGTTCGCAGCGTGCTCAGGACGCTGCGAATCCGCGCCGGATCGACAACCAGCGTCGCCCGTTCACGGAAGTAGACGGTTTCCAGCGACGCCTCGCCGAGCTCCTGGGCAAGCAGCTCCAGCCCGGTCGCGTCAGGCATCCAGGCGCCTTCGCCTCGCCGACGGGCGGCTAGCCGACATCGGCCGGAGCCTCCTCGGTGCCGACGGCGTCGTAGCGCTCGCGCCAGCCCATCTCGGGGTCGTCCTGCACGAGCTTGCGCAGCTTCAGGATCCCGTGCATCAGCGCCTCCGGGCGCGGCGGGCAGCCGGGCACGTGCAGGTCGACCGGCATGAACTTGTCCGCGGGCACGAGCGCGTAGTTGTTGAACACGCCCATCGAGCTGCAGCAGGCGCCCATCGAGATCGCCCACTTGGGCTCGAGCATCTGGTCATAGAGCTTGCGGATGATCGGCGCCATCTTGATCGAGACGCGGCCCGCGAGGATGATCAGGTCGGCCTGGCGCGGCGAGGCGCGGAACGCCTCGAAGCCGAAGCGCGCGATGTCCATGCGCGGGCCTGCCGCGTGGAACTGCTCCATCGCGCAGCACGCCAGCCCGAAGCCGAGCGGGAAGAACGAGTTCGATCGCGCCCAGGCGACCGTCTTGTCGAGCGTCGTGAACAGCACGCGCTCCTCCACGTACTGTTCGAGCTCCTCGCCCTCCAGGCGGGCAGGGCGGTTCGCGCCTTCGAGCTCGCCTCCGCGCAGCAGCTGGTGTGCGTTCAGGTCGCGGACGCGCAGCGCGTTGGGATCGACGCTCGCGCCCTCGCCCGTCGGTAGCTCAGGGCCGGCCGCCGCGTCGAGGCGCTGGCGTTTCACTTCCACTCGAGGGCTCCGCGACGCCAGACGTAGACGAAGGCCACGAACAGCAGCACGATGAAGACGATCGACTCCGCCAGCGCGAAGCCGCCGAACGCCCGCAGCTCGACGGCGATCGGGTAGAGGAACGCGACCTCGATGTCGAACAGGATGAACAGCATCGCGATCAGGTAGAAGCTGATCCCGAAGCGCATCCCGCGTTTGACCTCCGAGGGCAGGCCGCACTCGTAGGGGTCCTGCTTGTGCGGTGTGGCCCGGCGCGGCCCGATGTAAGAATTCAGTGCCGCAAACGCTCCGCCCACGGCGCCGCCGAGTATCAGGAAAACGATCGCCGGGAGATAGCTGCGTAGCACCGGACGCTGTTATATCACCGCTTGTGGCAATCTGTTACATAGTGGCAATCGGCTCGAAATCTCGGCTAGAAACACGCTCCCGCAGGCGGGGCGCCGGACCGCGCCGAACCACATGACGCAGGCCATCGCCGCCGGCGCGATCGCCGTCGCGGCACTCAACCTGATCGCCGGTGTGCTCGGCGCCTGGCTCTGGTACGACGGCGGTCCCGGCGAGCGGGCCGCCGGCAGCTTCTGGGCGCTGCTGCGCGCCGCGCAGGGCGCCGCGCTCGTGCTCGCGCTCGCCGTCGGCTCGCTCGCCGCCGCGGGCAACTACTCAACCGACCACCTCTTCTACCTGTACGCGCTGCTGCCGCTCGCCGTCGGCTTCATCGCCGAGCAGCTTCGCGCCACCTCTGCGCAGACGATCCTCGACCAGCGCGATCTGCCCGACGCCCAGGCCGTCGGCTCGCTGCCCGAGGAGGAGCAGCGCCGCGTCGTGCGCGAGATCGTCCGCCGCGAGATCGGTGTGATGGCGCTGTCCGCGCTCGTCACCGTGTTCCTGGCGCTCAGGGCCGCGGGCACGGCTCATGGGTTCTAGGCCCTATATATTCCGCCCCTGCATGAGGCTTAGCGTGAAGATCGCCGCCCCGCTCGCGGCTCTGCTGGTTGCGGCGCTCGCGCTCAGCGCGTGCGGCTCACAGGGCGTGGGCATCGCCAAGACGAGCCCCTACTACCGCGGCGCGGTGCTGTTCCGTGAGCACTGCTCGGGCTGCCACACGCTGTCGATCGTCGGCGCGCAGGGTTCGGCCAGCAGCATCAAGAACCGCGTGCGGACGAGCGGCCCGAACTTCAACATCCGCAAGGAGGACCCCGAACAGGTCCTCTACGCGATCCGCAACGGTGGCTTCTCGGGCGCGATCATGCCGGAGAACATCGTGCTCGGCGATGACGCCAAGGCGATCGCCGCCTTCCTCGCGAAGTACTCCGGCAGCCAGGCGCAGAAAACGCCGGCCACCCCGATCACGCTCTCGACCAAATAGGTCCTCCGCAGGGCGGCGGCGGGGCGTGCTCGACCTCAAGCTCATCAGGGACGACCCCGCCGGGGTAGGCGCGGCGCTCGCACGGCGCGACCCGTCGCTGGGCGCGCTGGTCGACGAGCTGCTGGCGGCAGATCGGCAGTGGCGGGCCGCGACCACCTCGGCCGAGACTCTGCGCGCCGAGCAGAAGGCGCGCTCACAGGAGTTCGGCGCCGCCAAGGCGCGCGGCGAGGACGCGCCTGAGCTGCGCGAGGCGATGCAGGAGCTGAGCGCGCAGGTCAAGCAGTTCAGCGAGCAGGCCACGAGCGCGAAGGAGCGCCTCGACGAGCTGACGGCGCGGCTGCCGAACCTGCCGGACCCGAGCGCCGCCGACGGACCCGAGGATCTCGAGCTGCGCAGGGTGGGTGAGCCGCGCATGCTCGACTTTCAGGCGCGCGACCATCTCGAGCTCGCGGGCCGGATGATCGACATGGACCGCGGCGCCAAGCTGTCGGGCTCGCGCTTTGCCTACCTGCGCGGCGATCTCGTGATGGTCGAGCTCGCGCTCGTCTCTTGGGTGCTCCAAAAGCTCCGCGGCAAGGGCTTTGAACCCGTGATCCCGCCCGTGCTCGTGCGCGAGCGCGCGCTCTACGGCACCGGCTTTCTGCCCGACACCGAGCAGCAGATCTACAGCCTGCCCGAGGACGAGCTGTTCCTCGTCGGCACCTCCGAGGTCGCGCTGGCTTCGCTGCACGACGAGGAGATCATCGACGCCGAGAGGCTGCCCCTACGCTACGCGGGGTTCTCGCCCTGTTTTCGCCGCGAGGCCGGCGCCGCCGGCAAGGACACGCGCGGGATCTTCCGCGTGCATCAGTTCGAGAAGGTCGAGATGTTCAGCTTCGTCGCGCCCGAGGACTCCGTCGAGGAGCACGAGCGGATCCTCGCGATCGAGGAGGAGATCCTCGGCGAGCTGCAATTGCCCTACCGCGTCGTGAACATCGCCGTCAACGACCTCGGCAACTCGGCCGCCAAGAAGTACGACTGCGAGGCGTGGCTGCCGAGCCAGGAGCGCTACCGCGAGCTGACGAGCTGCTCCAACACCACCGACTACCAGGCGCGGCGCCTGAGCATCCGCATGCGGGGCGATGGCCAGAAGGGCACGCTTACGCCGCACACGCTGAACGGCACCGCGGTCGCGGTCGGCAGGACGATTGTCGCGCTGCTCGAGAACGGGCAGCAGGCCGACGGCGGCGTCGAGCTGCCCGAGGTGCTGGCGGCGCATGGGGCGCCCGCGAAGCTGGCGCCCGCCGCTCCCATGTAGTTCAGCGCGAATGACCGACCGGCGTCCTGCGGGCGGCGGATCAAACTCGAAGCACTGCTACGTCCTCGAATGAGGAGAAGTCGGCATCCTGGGTGATGACGGCCGCACCATGTCGCATGGCCGTTGCAGCTATCCAAGTGTCGTGTCGGCGGAGGCGTCGACCTCTCGACAGCTCTGATGAGGCCAGGCGCGCAAAGCAGCTAGCGACCTCGGGGTCGATCGGGAGCAGAGGGTAGGTGGCCTGAACTCGGGAGAGCGTGGAGAGTCGTATCGCTCGGGCGGTCGGTTCGGAGGCGCGAAGCACCCCCAACTCAAGCTCGGCTGCAGTGACAACCGAGACGGCGATCTGCTCGGGGAGGTCACCGAGCTCTCGCCCGCTCTCTTGGGCGATGAAGACCGAGGTGTCAGCGATCGCCCGATTCAAACGTCGTCCAACTCGACTCCACGGACGTCGGCGAGGTCATCGAGCAGCCCCGCGTCGGCGGGAGCCTCGCGCAGGATCCGGCGCAGCTCAGTGGCTGGAACCCAAGGATCGCGGTCTTCGGCATGGGGAAGGATGTCGGCGACTGGCCGGCGGTTGACCGTGAGTGTGAGTCGCTCGCCCGATTCCAGCTCGGAGATGACGGCAGAGGTGGAGTTGCGAAGCTCGCGGACCGAGATGTTTCGGGACATGTGCACAACTGTAGCATTGAGTGCTACGGCTGGACTTCGCGAGCCTCAAGCGCTGCCCTCCAGCTGAATGTGGTCCGCCTCGGCCGCGCCGGGGAACGGCCGCGTGAGCCCGAACTGGTTGAGCGTCGCCTCGGGCACGCCCTCGACGCCGGGCGTGTCGGATGCTTCGCCGCGCGTGTGCGGGTCGTTGGCGAAGCCGCCGACCTCGACGGAGTGCTGCGGCGAGCGATAGCCGGAGATGCCGATCAGGTGCAGGTGCAGCGCGTTGCCCATGGTGTTCAGGCGTTCGGCGATCGTGGGCTCCTCGCCGACGGAGTAGTTCGTGCCGGCGGCTTGGAAGAAGCCGTAGTCGCCTTCGGGGGTGGCGGTGAATTCGCCGATCGGCCCCGAGTAGCCGCCCGCGGCTTCGAGTTCGTGCTGTTGCACGTGCGCGAGCTCGTGTTCGAGCGAGTGCTTGTGCGACTGCAGTTCTTCGAGCTCGGAGCTCTTTTCGTCGCGTGCGTGGATGAACTCGAGCTGGCGCTTGACGAGCGCGAGGTGCAGTTCGGCGACCTCGTCGCGCTGCACCTGTACGGCGCGCGTCTCGTGGGCGTGGGTGCTCTCGAGCGCCGCGAGGTGCTTCGCCTGCGCGGTGACGGACTTCTGCGTTTCGATCACGTTCGTCGTGGCGGAGGCGTTCTCGCGCGAGATCGCGCGCAGGTCATCGACGCGCTCGATCAGATCGGCGAAGCCGTGGGCCTGCAGGATCACGGTGGCGATGTCGGGCGGCGGCGACTCATAGGAGGCGATCACCTGGGCGACCAGCACGTGGCGGTCGTGGCCGAGCTGGACCTGCAGAGCGGCAAGCCGTGTACGCGCGACGCTGAGCTGCGAGCGGATGCTGTCGAGCAGGTGCTGCTCGACCGAGAGGCTCGATTCCAGTGCGGACAGCCGCGTCTGGAGGTCGTCGATGTTGCCCTGGAAGCCCGCGATCTGGTGGCTGTCGGCGTGGAGGCCCGAGCGGATCTCGCCTTCCTTGCCGCCCGCGGCGCCGATCTTGCTTTCGAGCGCTCCCGGCGTCGAGCCGTCGGCGACCGTGCCCAGAACCGCGGTCGCGGCCAGGGCGGTGGCGATCGCGACCACGAGCGCGTGGCGCCATGGCGCGCGCGCGCGTTTGCGCACGCTGACGAACAGCGGAGGTCGACTCGGACGGCCGGGCATCACCAGCCAAGCTAGCCGGCCTCTCGCGCGTTCACAAGCGCCGAAAGCGCTCGTGCAAGCTGCGCGAGTCGAGCGGCGCGCGCCGAGCGGCTAACCGATTTGGAAGACGATCGAACGCGCGGCGCCGCGTTCGGGGGCGACCGTGAGCATGTATCGCCCGCGGGCCAGCGCGGCGCGACCGCTGAGGCGTCGGGTCTGGCGTCCGCGGCGTGCGGCGAGGCTCGGCGAGGCGGAGACGGTTCGCCACTGCAGCCGCCCGTGAACTCGCACCCGTCGTGCGAGCGTCACGCGCAGGTGGGCGGCGACGTTCAGGGTGAAGGCGATCCCGAGCCTGGAGATCCTGGGTCGCTTGCGCAGTGCCGCGATCGCGCTGCGCGTGAGGCCGAGGGCCGAGACGACCGGCGCCGCCGAGGAAGTGCCGGGTGAGCCTTTCGCGCCGGGCGAGCTGGCGCCGGTGACCGGCGGGGCGGGGCTTGCCGCTTTCGGCGTCGTGCCGACCGCCGTCTGGCTGCTTACGCCGCCGGGGACCGGCGGCTGGACGGCGGCGACGCCGTTGGGGGTGCCGACGCCGCTCGGGCCGTCGTAGCCCGGCGCGGCGAGGCAGATCAGGTGGGCTTCGCAGCTCTGCGCGTCTTCGGCGCTCGTACAGCCGGACACGCCGCTGTTTTTGTGGAATTTGCGCAGGCATTCGCCGTTGGAGCCGACGGTCACGTCGTGCAGCGCCGCGGGGTCCTGCTGCAGGTTTTCGTAGAGCAGCTGGGCCGGGTAGGAGAGGCCCTGGGCGCCGCCCGCGAGCGCGTAGATCGAGGCGACGATCGGCGAGGCGACGCTGGTGCCGCCGATCGCCCCCCAGCCCTTTTCGCCGTGGGTGTTTTCGGTTGAGTCGTAGATCGCGACGCCGCTGTAGGGGTCGCCGTCGGCGGACACGTCGGCGACGGCGCGCTGCCCGTCGCAGCCGACCGAGGACCAGTCGGGCACGCTCTGCTGCCAGCTCGGCGCGGCGAACACGCCGCTGCAGCCGCCGCCGCTGGCGCCGGCGCCTTCGAGGAAGCCGCCGCTGGCGCCACCGTCGTTCCAGACCGCCTCGCTTTCCCAGCTCTTCGAGGAGCTCAGCGTCAGGCGCGTGCCGCCGACGGCGATCACGTGCGGCGAGCTCGCCGGGTAGTTCGCGCTTTCGGAAGGTTCCTGAGAGAACCAGTCCAGGTAGCCGTAGTCGCCGGAGGAGGCCGTGATCACGATGCCGGGGTGGTTGAAGTAGGTGTTGTCGATGCTCGCGGCTTTCTGGGCGTTCGGCTCCTGCCCGCCCCACGAGTTCGAGATCTCGGTGGCGCCCTGCGCGACGGCGGTCTGCTCGGCCGCGTACAGGTCGCTGTTCGCGTTCGATTTCGCCTCGACCAGCAAGATCCGAGAGCTCTGGCAGACGCCGTGCGCGATCTCGACGTCGGTTGCGATCTCCTGCGCCCAGCCGCGTTCTTTTTCGCCGCTGGAGGCGGGCAGCGGACCGGGTTTGCCGTTCTGGTTGACCTTGCGGAAGCAGCCGTTGGCTTCGTTGCAGGCGGGCAGGCCGAACTGTTTGTCGAAGACTTCGAGGTCGGCCGCGATCGTCGCGTCGTCGTAGGCGTCGACCAGCGCGATCGTCTGCGTGCTCGGCGGCGTCGCGCCCGCCAGGCCGTAGGCGCTCAGCAGGTTCGCCGGAGTCAGGCTGCCCCTGATCGGTTCGTTGAATTCCGTGGCTTGCGGGGCAGCTTCGCCTTCAGACCCCGAGCCGAGGCTCGGTTCGGGGCTCTGGGATGGCGCTTCGGCGGCCTGCGATTCGGCGTTCGGCGATTGGGTATCCGGCGATGGGGCGGTCTGCGATTCGGCTGCCTGCGATTCGGCGGTCTGGGGAGTCGATTCGGCGCCCGGCACCGAGGAGGGGTCGTCGGGGACGAGCCGCAGCCCCAGGCACCCCGAGTAGCCGGGGGCGGGCGTCGCGCAAATCGCGTCGACTTCGTAGTCGGAGGGGCTCAGCGGCAGCTTGCCGGCGGCGGCGGCGGCGGGCGCGGCGAAGGCCACGGCGAGCAGCACCGCAACCACGGGCAGGGCGAGCAGGGCACGGGTGACCGGCCCTGGCGGGATGCGGGTGTGGTTGCGCGCGTTCATCGAGGTCGGCTCTGCAAATCGGCTCGGAGGGCTTACGCGCGCGCTTGATCGGCGGTGCGCCGCGCAGACGGACGTTGTAGGCGCAGGGCTGCATCTGCGCCCCGCTCGCGCACACCGCTCGCCACGGCCCACCGCGATCCACGGCCCCGCCGCCCACGGCGGCATTAGGCTGGGATGACGATGTCCTCGCCGTTCGGCTTCCTGCTGGCGCCCGCGCCGCCGTCGCGTCGTGCGGGGGTGATCGTCGCGGTGCTGGCGGTGGCCGCATGCACGCTGCTGGTGTTCCCGCTGAAGCACGTGGCGCCGGTGGTGTCGCTGTCGGTGGTCTACCTGCCGGCGGTGCTGGTGGTGTCGATCACCTGGGGCGGCTGGCTTGGCGTCGCGACGGCGGTGGCGAGCGCGGCGGCGCTCAACTACTTCCACCTCGAGCCGGTGGGCGGCTTCACGATCAAGCAGTCGAGCAACTGGGTGGCGCTGATCGCGTTCCTGGTGGTGGCGGGATTCGCGAGCTCGCTGGCGGAGGTGACGCGAGCTCGCGCGCGCGACGCGGAGGCGCGCCGGCGCGAGGCGGACCTGGCGGCGGAGATGGCGCGCCTGCTGTTGCGCGGCGACGATCTGGCGGCGGCGCTGCCGACGGCGGCGGCACGGCTGGCGCAAGCGCTGGAGCTGGGCTCGGCGGCGATCGAGATGGAGGCGGTGGAGGGCGACGAGCGGCGGATCGCGTTCCCACTGCGCGACGGCACGAGCCGCCTGGGCACGCTGCTGGTTGGGGTCGACACGCCGGAGGCGAGCCTGCGGCGGCTTCAGGAGCGCGTGGTCCCGGCGCTGGAGGCGCTGCTGAGCGCGGCCAGCGAGCGCGAGAGCCTGCTGGGAGGCGTGGTCGAGACGGCGGCGCTGCGCCGCGCGGACACGGTGAAGACGGCGTTGCTGCGCGCGGTCTCACACGACCTGCGCTCCCCGCTGACGGCGATCTCGACGGCGGGCGAGGCGCTGGGCTCGCCCTCGCTGTCTCAACAGGAGCGCGCGGAGCTGGCAGCGGTGATCGAGGAGGAGGCGAAGCGGCTGTCGCGGCTGGTCGACAATCTGCTGGACCTCTCGCGCCTGGAAGCGGGCGCGGCGGAGCCGCGGCGCGACTGGACCTCGGTTGAGGAGCTGATCCGCACGGCGCTTGCGGAGCTGGGCGCCTCAGGGGAGGAGTTCAGCCTCTCGATCGACCCGGAGCTGCCGCTGGTGAGCGTCGATCCGGTGCAGATGGAGCGGGCGTTCGTGAACGTGCTCGAGAACGCGCGGCGCCACTCGGGCGGGCACCCGGTCTCGGTGCGCGCCCGCGCGGTGCGCGGCCTGGCGCGCGTGGGGGCCGCGACGGCCGAGGCTGCCCATCGGGGCGAGGGCGCGGTGGGCGATCCCGAGACGCCGCGGCGACCGGGTGGCGGGCGGGTGATCGTGCGCGTGGTCGACCGCGGGCCGGGCATCCCCCCGGCGCAGCTCGAGCGCGTGTTCGAGCCGTTCTACCGAGCAGGCACGGGCTCGAGCGGGCATCGCGGCTCGGGCCTGGGCCTGGCGATCGCACGCGGCTTCACGGAGGCGAGCGCGGGCTCGCTGCACGTCGAGTCGCTGCCGGGGCAGGGGGCGACGTTCGTGTTCGAGCTGCCGCTGCGCGAGGCTGAGCAGGCCGCGCAGACGAAGGGCGCCGCGGCGTGAGCGCCCAGCCGATCCGCGTACTGGTGGTCGACGACGAGTCGCAGATCGTGCGCGCGCTGAAAGTGGTCCTGCGCGAGGCGGGCTTCGAGGCGGTGGCGGCCGAGACGGCTTCGCAGGCGCTCGACCTCGCGGCGGTGCGCCTGCCGGAGGCGGCGATCGTCGATCTGGTGCTGCCGGACGGCGACGGCGTCGAGGTGACCCGCAGGCTGCGCGAGTGGAGCGAGATGCCGATCCTGGTGCTCTCGGCGGTGGGCGAGGAGGAGCAGAAGGTGCGGGCGCTGGAGGCGGGCGCCGACGACTACATCACCAAGCCGTTCGGCGCACGCGAGCTGGTCGCCCGCCTGCAGGCCGCGCTGCGCCGCGCGACTCCGGCCGAGGAGGAGCCGACCGTGACGGTCGAGGGCCTGTCGGTCGACCTGGCGGGCCGGGTGGTGCTGCGCGAGGGCGAGCCGGTCCACCTGACGCCGATCGAGTTCGAGCTGCTGCGCGTGCTGCTGCGCAACCGCGGCCGCCTGATGACGCATCGCAAGCTGCTTGCGGAGGTGTGGGGTCCCGAGTACGTGGACGACATACAGCCGCTGCGCACGCACATCGCGCGTCTGCGGGCAAAGATCGAGCCCGAGCAGGCGGCCGGACCGCGCTACATCGTCACGGACCCCGGCGTGGGCTACCGCTTCTCTCTTTAGGGCCCCCTCGCGGGGCCTGTTGCTGCGGGCTGCTCACCGTCAGCGAGCGCGAAGGACGCCTGAGCGCGCGGGCTGATCGGGGCTGTGGCTACAGATTTGTTGCACGTTGCGATTAATCCTCAAGTTGATTGCGCGAGGGCCGATGCCGAGGTAATGGAAACGTCTGTTTCCAATGATCAACCCTCCGGCGTCCAGGCGTTCGCAGGCGAGGCGGGAGAGCGCAGCGCGCCGAGCGAGGGCGGCGCGACCGGCAAGCCGCGCGCTCGCCGCAAGCCGAGCTGGCGCAAGCGCCAGGCGCCGAGCGACTTCGAACGCGCGCTGGAGCTTGCAAGCCTGC
Source organism: Solirubrobacteraceae bacterium (assembly GCA_036267655.1). Classification (GTDB taxonomy): domain Bacteria; phylum Actinomycetota; class Thermoleophilia; order Solirubrobacterales; family Solirubrobacteraceae; genus Palsa-744. The sequence goes on along the minus strand of DATAVP010000001.1, from coordinate 46,090 downwards.
TTGAGAACGCGAGCGACGCGATGATCGGTGTCACGGTCGAGGGCTCGATCACGAGCTGGGGACGAGGAGCCGAACGGCTGTTCGGCTACACGGCGCCGGAGGCCCGAGGACAGCACATCTCGCTGCTGGCTCCGCCCGCCCGTGCGCATGAGCCGGGCGCGTTCCTGCAGCGCGTGCTGGAGGGGGAGCGCGTCGAGCAGGCCGAGACCGAGCGGCTGGACAAGCAGGGTCGTACGGTGAAGGTGCAGCTCACGCTGGCGGCGATCGGTGACGAGCAGGGCAGGCCGGCGGGGGCGGTTGGCATCTACCGCGACCTGACCGACCAGCGCGTCGCCGAAAGCGCGCTGCGCGAGAGCGAGCGCCGCTACCACTCGGTCGTGGAAGCGCTCAGCGAGGGCGTGTTCATGCAGGAGCGCGACGGCAGCATCGTCGCTTTCAACAAGAGCGTCGAGCGCATCCTCGGCCTGACCGCGGAGGAGATCTCCTCGGGCTCGCCGGACTTCCAGAGCTGGTCGCTGATCCGCGAGGACGGGTCGCCGGTCGAGGTGAACGAGTACCCGACGGTGGTCACGTTGCGCACGGGCGAGGCGCAGATGGACGTGGTGCTGGGCGTCGAGAGCCCGGGGCTGCCGACGCGCTGGCTGTCGGTCAACAGCAGGCCGCTGCGCGACGGCGAGGAGAGGCGGCCGTACGCGGCGGTCGCGTCGTTCAGCGACATCACCGAGCTGCGCGCGACGCTGGCCGAGCTGCGCGAAGCCCGCTCGGAGGATCTCCGGCGCCTGGCGCTGGTGAGCGAGTACCGCGACGACGACACGAACCGCCACACCGAACGCGTCGGCGTGGCCTGCGAGTCGATGGCGCGCGCACTCGGCCTGAAGGAGGACTTGGTGTGGACGATCAGGCGCGCGGCGCCGCTGCACGACGTGGGCAAGATCGGGATCCCCGACAACATCCTGCTGAAGCCGTCGGCGCTGACGCGGGAGGAGTTCGAGGTGATGAAGACGCACACGGTGATCGGTGGACGCATCCTCTGCCACAGCCGGGCGCCCGTGCTGCGGATGGCGACGGCGATCGCCTTCACCCACCACGAGCGCTGGGACGGGACCGGCTACCCGGCGCGAATGAAGCGCAAGGAGATTCCGCTGGTGGGCCGGATCGTGGCGGTGGCCGACGCGTTCGACGCGATGACCCACGACCGCCCCTACCGCCGCGCACGCCCGATCGAGCAGGCGCTCGAAGAGCTCCGGCGCTGCAGCGCCGGGCAGTTCGACCCCGAGGTCGTGGCGGCGTTCCTGGGACTCGACCACAGCCTGCTGGTCGACCTGCGCTAGCCGCGCCTCCGGGCGTCGTCACGAAATCGTTACGCCGGGCGCGCGCATCGTCACGCGGCCGTGATGCGCGCGCGTCCATAGTCGCTGCATGGACATTCTCGCGGTCGCAATCGGCATCGTCGCGTTCGTGCTGCTGCTCGCGCTGATCGAGGGGATCGATCGCGTATGAGCGCCGCGGACGTCTTCGGCCTGGTCGTGTCGGTCGTGGTGATCGTCTACCTCTTCTACGCCCTGATCCGTGGGGAGAAGCTCTGAGATGACGTTCAGCGGCTGGCTCACGATCGTCATGTTCGTGCTGATCCTCAGCGCCTTGGCGATGCCGCTTGGCACGTACATGGCGAAGGTCTACGGCGGCGAGCGGGTGCTGCTGACGCCGGTCCTCGGCTGGGCCGAGCGGCTTCTCTACAAGGTCCTGCGCGTCGACCCCGAGCGCGAGCAGGACTGGAAGTCGTACGCGAAGAGCCTGTTGATCTTCTCGCTGGCCGGGTGGCTGCTGCTGTACGCGATCCTGCGCGCGCAGGACGCCTTCTTCGTTCCCCATGCGGCGAACCCGCTCGCCTACAAATCGGCGCCGTGGAACGTCACGTTCAACACGGTCTCCTCGTTCGTGACGAACACCAACTGGCAGTACTACAGCGGCGAGACGACGATGAGCTACCTGAGCCAGATGCTCGGGCTGGCCGTGCAGAACTTCCTCTCGGCCGGGGTCGGGATCGTCGTGGCGGTGGCCCTGATCCGCGGGATCGTCGGACGGGCACACGGCCCGGAGGGCCGGGTCGGCAAGAGCCTCGGCAACTTCTGGCAGGACCTGGTGCGCACGATCCTCTACGTGCTCCTGCCGATCTCGGCGCTCGGCGCGCTGGTGCTCGTCTCCCAGGGCGTGATCCAGAACTTCTCCACGTACCTGACGGCTCACACGCTGACCGGCGCCACGCAGTCGATCGCGATGGGGCCGGTCGCCTCGCAGGAGGCGATCAAGCTGCTTGGGACGAACGGCGGCGGCTTCTTCAACGTGAACTCGGCGCACCCGTTCGAGAACCCGACGGCGTTCACGAACTTCTTCGAGATGCTGCTGGTGCTGATCGTGCCGGCGGCGCTGGTCTTCGCCTACGGGCGGATGACAGGCAATCGTCGCCAGGGCTACGCGCTCTACGGAACGATGATGGTGATGTTCCTCGGCGCCGTGGTCGTCGCCTACGTCGCCGAGGCGCACGGCTCGCCGGCACAGCACGCGGCCGGCCTGCACACACATGCGATCGCGGGCTCGGGCGGCGGCAACATGGAAGGCAAGGAGCAGCGCTTCGGGATCGCGGGCTCGGCGCTGTTCGACGTCGTCACGACCGTCACCTCCTGCGGGGCGGTGAACAGCGCGCTGGAGTCGTTCACGGGAATCGGCGGCGCCGTGCCCTTCGCGAACCTGTCGGCCAGCGAGGTGATCTTCGGCGGTGTCGGCACCGGGCTCTACTCGATCCTGCTGTACGTCCTGCTGGCCGTGTTCATCGGCGGCTTGATGGTCGGGCGCACGCCCGAGTGGCTCGGCAAGAAGCTCGATGCCAGGGAGATCAAGCTCGCGGGCCTCGGCATCCTGATCACGCCGCTGGCGGCGCTGCTCGCCACCGCGCTGGGGGTCGCCACCCGAGCGGGGCGCGCCTCGATCTCGGAACTCGGCAACGGTCCGCAGGGCTTCTCGGAGACCTTCTACGCCTACCTCTCGCAGTCGAACAACAACGGCTCGGCGTTCGCGGGCTACACGGGCCTGGTCCAACCGAACGCGGGCAACCTCGGCGCCCACGGCGTCACGTTCGCGGACCTGCTCGGCGGCGTGGTGATGCTGTTCGCGCGCTTCGGGCCGATCCTGTTCACGCTGGCGGTGGCGGGCGCGCTCGTCGGCAAGCGCGTGACGCCCGCGGGCCTCGGGACGATGCGCACCGACAACCCGACGTTCGTCGTCCTGTTGATCGGCGTGATCGTGATCGTAGGTGCGCTCACGTTCTTCCCCGCGCTGCTGCTCGGACCGATCGTGCAGGGCCTGACCGGACACCTCTACTGAGATGCGCCGCGAGATCGTCACCTCGGCCATCGGAATCGTGGTGCTCACGGTCCTGCTCGGGCTGCTCTACCCGCTCGTGATCGCAGGCGTCGGCCAGGTCGCCTTCCCGGGCAACGCCAACGGCCAGAAGCTCTACGTGAACGGCAGGCTCGTCGGCTCGAAGATCATCGGCCAGGCGTTTGTCAGGCCGGTGCTCGGCAAGAACGGCAAGCCCGAGGAGAAGGAAGAAGAACTCGTCACCGAACCGGACCCGCGTTACTTCCAGTCGCGCCCCTCGGCCACGGAAGGCGGCGCTTACAACGCCGCGGCCAGCACGTTCTCAAACCGCGGCCCGAACGACAGGGCGACCGAGGAAGCGGACGCCGAGAACATCAAGGCCTACCTCGAGCTGGAGAGGCCCTACGACCCGGGCCTGACCACGGCGCAGATCCCCGTCGATGCGGTCAACACCTCCGCCTCGAACCTCGACCCCGAAATCTCACCGGCCAACGCGCGCATCCAAGCGCACCGCGTCGCGGCCAAGCGCGGGTTCTCAGTCGGCGTCATCGACAACCTGGTCGCCAGGTACACCGATGCTCGCGGCCTCGGCTTCTCCGGCGAACCCGGCGTGAACGTGCTCGAGCTGAACCTCGCGCTCGACCGCCTTATCGAAGGAGCAGGCTGATGTCCGCACAAATGCCCGCCACGCACGAGCGTCAGGCGATCTCGCTGTTTCAGCCGGAGATCGTCAAGCGTGCGCTGATCGACAGCTTCAGGAAGCTCGATCCGCGCGTGCAGATTCGCAACCCGGTGATGTTCGTGGTCGAGATCGGCTCGGTGATCACGACGGTCACGTGGCTGATCCAGGCATTCGGCGGCAGGCCGCTCGGCGGCGGCAATGAGCCCGCCTGGTACACGTTCACGATCGCGCTGTGGCTGTGGCTGACGGTCGTGTTCGCGAACATGGCCGAGGCCTTCGCGGAGGGACGCGGCCGCGCGCAGGCCGACACGCTGCGCTCGATGCGCAAGGAGACGGTCGCGACGCTGCGCGACGGCACGAGCAAGGCGGCGGCCGAGCTCACCCGCGGCGACGTCGTCGTCGTCCCGGCGGGCGAGCTGATCCCCGGCGACGGCACGGTGATCGAGGGCATCGCGACGGTTGACGAGTCGGCGATCACGGGCGAGTCCGCGCCGGTGATCCGCGAGTCCGGCGGCGACCGCAGCGCGGTCACGGGCGGCACGCGCGTGACCTCGGACGAGATCGTGGTCGAGATCACGCAGGAGCCGGGCCAGTCCTTCCTCGACCGCATGATCGCGCTGGTCGAGGGCGCTTCGCGGCGCAAGACGCCGAACGAGATCGCGCTGAACATCCTGCTGGCGGCGCTGACGCTGATCTTCATGGTCGTCGTGGCGACGCTGCGCCCGTTCGGGCTGTTCGCGGGCACCTCGATCTCCGAGACGACCTTGATCGCGCTGCTCGTCGCGCTGATCCCGACGACGATCGGCGCGCTGCTGAGCGCGATCGGGATCGCGGGCATGGACCGCCTGGTCCGGCGCAACGTGCTCGCCCTCTCCGGTCGCGCGGTCGAGGCCTCGGGCGACGTCGACGTGCTGCTGCTGGACAAGACCGGCACGATCACGATCGGCAACAGGCTGGCCTCGGAATTCGTGCCGATGCCGGGCGTGGCAGAGGCCGACTTGGCCGAGGCCGCGCAGCTCTCCTCGCTCGCCGACGAGACGCCGGAGGGCCGCTCGATCGTCGTGCTCGCCAAGCAGTACGGCATCCGCGAGCACGACATGACGCAGATGAACGCCGAGTTCGTCCCGTTCACGGCGCAGACGCGAATGAGCGGCGTCGACTACGACGGCCAGCAGCTGCGCAAGGGCGCGGGTGACGCGATCATCGAGCTGGTTCGCAGCGAGGGCGGCAGCCCGCCGCCGGAGCTTCAGGTGCAGCTCGACCGCATCGGCAGCGAAGGCGGCACGCCGCTGGCGGTTTCGCGCGACAGTCAGGTGCTGGGGGTCGTCTACCTGAAGGACACGGTCAAGGAGGGCATGAAGGCGCGCTTCGACCAGCTGCGCGCGATGGGTATCAGGACGGTGATGGTGACCGGCGACAACCGCCTCACGGCGGGCAAGATCGCCGAGGAGTCGGGCGTCGACGACTTCCTCGCCGAAGCCACGCCCGAGCGCAAGCTGGCGCTGATCCGCGAGCAGCAGTCGCAGGGACGGCTGGTGGCGATGACGGGCGACGGCACCAACGATGCACCCGCGCTGGCGCAGGCCGACGTCGGCGTGGCGATGAACACGGGCACCCAGGCGGCGCGCGAGGCGGGCAACATGGTCGACCTCGACTCCAACCCGACGAAGCTGATCGAGATCGTCGAGGTCGGCAAGCAGCTCCTGATCACGCGCGGCGCGCTGACGACCTTCTCGATCGCGAACGACGTCGCGAAGTACTTCGCGATCCTGCCCGCGGTGTTCATCTCGACCTACGCGGCGAGTCCGGGCGCGAAGGGGCCGCTGCATGTGCTCAACGTCATGGACCTGGGCTCGCCGCGCTCGGCGATCGTCTCGGCGATCATCTTCAACGCGCTCGTGATCCCGCTGCTGATCCCGCTGTCCCTGCGGGGCGTGCGCTACCGGCCGATCGGCGCGAGCGCGCTGTTGCGGCGCAACCTCTGGATCTACGGCCTGGGCGGGCTGATCGCCCCGTTCATCGGCATCAAGCTGATCGACCTGATCGTGCACAATCTCCTAGGTGGGTGACGATCGAGGGCAGCTGAAGGTCTTCATCGGCATGGCCCCCGGCGTCGGCAAGACCTATCGGATGTTGCAGGAGGGCAGGGCCGAAGCCGAGAACGGTCGCGACGTGGCGGTCGGCTACCTGGAGCCCCACGGACGTGCCGAGACGCTGATCCAGGCGGAGGATCTCGAGCTGATCCCGCGCCGCCGCGTGAGCTACCGCGGTCGGGAGCTGCAGGAGATGGACCTGCCGGCGGTGCTGGCGCGCAGGCCGGAGCTGTGCCTGATCGACGAGCTGGCGCATACGAACGCGCCGGGCGTCGAGCACGAGAAGCGCTACGAGGACGTGCGCGAGGTGCTGCAGGCGGGGATTGACGTGTACTCGACGGTCAACGTGCAGCACCTGGAGAGCCTCAACGACCAGGTGGCGCAGCTGACGGGGGCGGTCGTGCGCGAGACGATCCCCGACGCGGTGCTCTCGGCGGCGGACGAGGTCGTGCTGATCGATCTGACGCCCGAGGCGCTGATCGCGCGCCTGCGCGCGGGCAAGGTCTACCGGGCAGAGCGCGTGCCCGCGGCGCTGAACAACTTCTTCAAGATCGAGAACCTGGCCGCGCTGCGCGAGACTGCCTTGCGCCAAGTGGCCGAGGACGTCGAGGTCAAGCGCCTGGAGCGTAGGCCGGGGTCGGGCGAGCCGATGCCGCCGGCGCGTCGCGAGGAACGCGTCTCGGCGGGCGAGGCGGAACCGGCGCTTGCGCAGGAGCCGCAGGCGATCGCCGAGCGGCTGCTGGCGCTGGCGACGCTCGACGCGGCATCGGAGCGCGTGGTGCGGCGCGCGTGGCGCTCGGCCCAGCGCCTGGACGCTCAGCTCGACGTGCTGGTCGTGCGCCCGCCGGGGCGCCCGCCGAGCGCCGAGGACCGCGCCCGTCTGGAGGCGCTGCGACGCCTGGTGGCGATGCTGGGCGCGCGCCTGCGCATCGAGGAGTCCGAGGACGTCGCCGGGGCGGCGATCGCACTCGCGCATGAGCTTGGCACGACCTACGTGCTGATCGGCACGCCGGGCGAGCGCCGGGGAATCGGACGTCTGGGCCTGCGCGGCGCGGGCGGCGAGGGTCTGCTGCTGGCGCGGCTGCTGCGCGAGCTTCCGGGTGTCGACGTGCGGGTCGTCGCGGACCCCACGCTGCGCCGCGGGCGCGCGGCCGAGATCGAGCCCGCGGAGTAAAGCTCGCGTAAAAGTGCACGGCCTCGTGCAGGGGAGCGAGTAAAGGCGGGGTAAGACTGAGCGGGTCGCCGAAACCCCTCTGCCCCCGACCTGTTGCCGATTGATATGAGCCCATTTCCCCATCACACCCCCGCCCGAACTCCAACTCGACCCTCCGCGAGCCGAACGTCCAAGCGCAGGCCGAGCGCGGCCCTGACCGCGCTGTGCACAGCGATCGCGTTGCTGGTCTCGGTTCAATGCGCCACCGCGGCTGCCAGGCCCGCCGACTCGGGACCGGCGGCGAAGCAGGCCAAGCGCGGCCCCACGGCGCACGCGGCGTCGACCTACCTGACCGGCATCGGCGACGAGTCGCCGGAGATGTTCAGCGATCCGAACTGGAAGCAGCTGAAAACGAAAGTGGCGCGCTACATCGCGCCCTATGACGCGGTCGCGCACTCCTACTCGCTCGACAAGGCGAAGGTCTGGATCAAAGCCGCGGAAGCGGCGCACCAGCAGATCCTGGTCGCCTTCTACCACTCGGAGTACAGCCCGACGAGGATGCCGAGCGTCGCCCTCTACCAGCACGACGTGCAGAAATTCGTGAAGCTGTTCCCGCACGTCAAGCAGTACCAGTCCTGGGACGAGGCCAACCGCGGCAACATCCGCGGCCAGCTCGCGAGCCCGTCGGCGACGGCGGCGGCGAAGTACTACCAGGCGCTGATCCGCGTGTGCAAGGGCTGCACGGTGCTCGGCCTGGACATCCTCGACGCGGACAACATCTCCCCGACGCTCCGCTACATCTCCGAATTCAAGCGCGAGATCGGCAAACTCCGCACGGTGATGCCGAAGATCTGGGGACTGCACAACTACTCGGACATCAACCGCCTCGAAAGCTGGCGCACGCGCGAGCTGGTGCAGGCGCTGGGCGGGCAGACGTGGCTGACCGAGACGGGCGGGATCGTCAAATTCGGCGGCGGCTTCCCGAACAAGAACGGCTCGGGTCTAAGGCGCGCGTCGAAGGTGCTGGGCTACATGTTCAACGTCGCGGCCGCCCACGCGAAGATCAAGCGGCTCTACATCTACGACTGGACGGGCGGCAACGCGGCGACGCGCTTCGACGCGGGGTTGACGGACAACCACCACAAGCCGCGCCCCGGCTACGTGACCGTGTGCAAGAGGCTGCACGGCGCGAAATGCAACGTCAAGACGAGTAACCACTGATCGCAGGCCGGCCCGGCGCCAGGGCGTCGGGCTGCCCGGCGATCGGGCGTGGCTCCGCGGGCCGTGGCTCGGGCGGTGCGCCGCTCTCCCCCTCGGCGGCGGGCGGCGCGGAGGGGTCGTTGCGCAACAGCCGCGCGAGCGCGAGCGCGAGCAGCCCGGCGACGCCCGCGATCACGACGAGCTTGTCGAGCGGGTAGCGGCTGCCGTCGTGCAGCTTCAGGTTCAGGGCGGTGTGATCGCCTGCGCCGACGATGCTGAGCAGGCCCTGGTGGTCGATCCCGAGCTTGGTGGGGCCGATCGCGGCGAACAGCCCCCAGACCAGCAGCGCTAGCGCCCCGGCACCGAGCGAGCGCGGGGTCAGCCGCATACGCGCGGTGGCGATGCTTGCGAGCACGATTCCGATTCCGGCGGCGAGCAGGAAGGGCCAGATCGCGCCCCAGCCGCGCCCGGCGCCGAAGGCGCTCGCGATCGTGGGCTGGAAGAAGCCCTGGCTGAGGAAGCGGGTCCACACGGCGGTCTCGTTCTCATAGCCGACGAGCGGGTGCGTGATCGTGGCGATCACCGTCGCGGTGATCGAGACGGCGGCGAGCGCGATCGTGGGGCCGGGGAAGCGCTTGAAGGCGATCCCGAGCGGGAAGGCGAGGAAGGGCAGCATCGTGGCGAGGAAGCGCGGCCCCATGAAGCCGCCGCCGAAGGGCAGGTAGTAGCCGGAGTTGTAGCCGACGTAACAGATGCAGACGCCGAGCACGGTCAGCGCCTCGGCGCGCTTGCCGCGTCGGTAGAGGATCGCGGTGCCGATCGCGCCCATGATCAGCACCGGCGAGATCGTCAAGAGCCCGCGCGAGTCGAACAGCAGCGTGATCATCACCTTCAGGCTCGGCAGGTCGATCCCGAAGAAGCCGTGTTTCTGGCGCTGCACGTCGGAGTAGGCCAGATGCGTCCAGGAGTGGAAGGCGTAGTGGTTGTAGAGCAGCAGCGGCACGATCCCGACGATGCCGCCGCCGATGTATGCCCCGGCACGGCTCAGCACGAGGTGCGGCGTGAGCGCGTCGCGGCGCGAGAGCAGGTACAGCCCGAGCACGGCGGCGACGAAGAACACGGGGTACTCCGAGCCGACGGCGTAGCCGACGGCGAGCCCGGCGAGCGCGAGCAGCGAGGGCGCGGGCGGCCCGTCGCGCTCGCGCAGCATCAGCGCGAACGCGGCGAAGCCGAGGAACGCCGTGAAGACGTGGGAGAACAGCAGCGTGGAGAGCGGCAGGACCATCGTGCCGAGCCCGAGCACGACCGCCGCCGCGGCTCCGTAGCCCGGCTCGAAGCGCTCGGCGACGCGCCACACGAGCAGCAGCAGCAGCAGCCCCGGCAGCACGTTGCCCCACAGCCCGATGAAGTAGATCACCTCGTCTTCGCCCTGCTGCGCCTGCGAGCTGCGCGCGACTTTTTCGACGTCGAAGGCTTTCAGCGTGTCGTAGAAGGGCAGCGCGAACAGCGCGAGGCCCGGCGCACGCGCCGAGTAGATGTGGCCCTTGTATTCGACGTCGTCGCCCGTGTTGTCGGCGTACTGGTCGATATTCGTTTTTTCGACATTCAGCGAGCGGATCAGGTCGTAGTGCGATGTCTGATTCCAGGAGAAGCTCTGGATCATGGTCGCGAAGGCGAGCCCCACGAACAGGATCGCGACGAGCGCGACGCGCTTGCTGCGAAGGCGCGAGCCCATCAGTCGCTGCCGTGCAGGGCCGCGGGGCCGGGGCCGATCTCGTAGATCACGAGCGAGCCGACCAGTTTGCGGGTGATCCCAAGTCCGGCGATGGGTTTGGCGGCGTTTTCGGCGGGGCGCGGCGGCTCGGCCTGCGCAAAGCCGTGGACCGGTGGCAGTTCTTTGATCGGGTCCAGGTGGAGCACGACGGTCTTGATTCCGTAGTAGCGCAGCTTCTCGACGCTGGCCTTGTCGGGGAACTTGTGGATCCCGCCGCGCAGATCGTCCACGGAGGGGATGTCGAAGGTCGAGTTGCCGATCGGGATCTTGTAGAAGCCGTCGGTCGAGAAGTACTGCCAGATGCGATCGTTGGCGCCGTCGGTCGGCAGGTCAAGGCGCGGCCCGGGCAGCCCGATTTCGGCGCGCGCGGGCTGCGGCACGAGCGGATGGGCCATGTGCCCCGCCCCTTCGCCGACGATCCCGATCACGATCACGACGCCGACCGCGGCGGTCGCGGCGCCGAGCGAGACGCGCGCGGCGAGGCGGCGGCCGTGGCGCGAGAACAGCCCGCCGAGCCAAGCGGCGAGCAGCTGCGCCCCGGCGCCGGCGAGCATCGCGAGGAACAGCGTCGCGGTGGTGAAGACGCGCCCCGGCACGCGCACGCCGTCCCAGCCGGGGGCGTAGTTGAACAGCAATCGATACGGATAGCCGTAGCCGGTGAGCCCGAGGCCGACGGCGAGCACGGCGCAGACGACGACCCCGACCGCGAGGCCGATGCGCAATCGGCGCGTGTAGAAGGGCGCGGCGAGGCCGATCAGCGCTAGCAGCAGGATGAAGCCGCCGGGGAACAGCACCTGCTCGTTCTTGGAGTGGACGTGTTCGCGGATGCCGGAGGTCAGGTTGCCCCAGATGCGGTTCTCCGAAGAGGCCGACAGCCAGGCTGCGGGACCGGCGGAATAGGTTTTGACTTCCCGGATCGTGCGCTTGGCGCTGGGGTAGTCGTGGCTGATCTTCAGGTAGGGGCGCGCCTCATAGGCGGTGACGGCGCCGACGGCGAGGATTCCGATGCAGGTGACGAGCACGAGCCTGCGCGGTAGCGCGGGTCGGCGGGCGCGCAGCCACCAGATCGCGGCGATCACGGCGAGCACGGCCATCAGGTAGGCGAACTGCAGACCGAGCGTGAAGCCGAGCGAGATCTGCCAGGCGGAGACGAGCCAGCCCACGATCACGAGCCCGGTGGAGGAGCGGCGATAGCCGCGCAGCAGCAGGAACAGCGCGAGCGCGATGCCGCCGGAGGAGATCACGTGCAGGTGCCCGGCCTCGGTGACGCGGTAGGGCGCGTAGGCGAAGGCGGCGGCGGCAGCGGCGGCGGCGAGCTTGCGCAGGCCGAGCTCGCGGGCGAGCAGGTAGCTGCCGACGAAGGCGAGCGACCAGGCGAACAGGAACAGCAGGTTGTAACGGACCAGGGCGGCGACGGTGCCGGAGCCGAAGAAGGCGGCGGGGCCGTAGCCGAGCAGCGAGTCCGAGAAGGCGAGGCTGAGCGGGTGCGGGTAGAAGGCGTTTGCGTCGAACAGGTGCAGCGGGTCGTGCAGCATCGCGTGCCCGACCCAGGCGACCTGCCAGGCGGTGCGCACGGGGTCGCCGAGGTCGGGCGAGATGCGGCTGGACATGTGCAGCACCAGCGGCCAGGTGACGATCAGGGCGAGGCCGACCCCGGCGAGGATTACCCAAAGCAGCTCGCGGCGGGAGAACTCCGGTGAGGGTCTCCAGCTACGCGTGCTGTGGGGCGTGGACTCTGCGGTGGCCGAGGGTCGGTCCAAAAGCGCGCTCGACATCGATCGGCGCAGCATACGGGAGCGGCCTGCGACACAACGGCGTATGGCGGGGCGAGGGATGTGCCGATGGGATCGGCTGAATTGCGTCACACTGCGCTCGATGAAGATTCTGGTGGTCGGCGCCGGAGGGGTTGGTGCGGCGTTCGCGGCGATCGCGCAGCGCCGCCCGAAGTTCGAGCGGGTCGTCTTGGCGGACGTCGCGGCGGAGCGCGTGAAGTCGGTCGTGGCCGCCCTGGGCGAGCCGGGACGCTTCTCGGCGGAGAAGGTCGACGCCTCGGACCGGCAGAACCTGCTGGAGCTGATCCGCCGCGTGCAGCCGGACGCGGTGCTGAACGCATGCGACCCGCGCTTCAACGAGCCGATCTTCGGCGCGGCCTTCGAAGCGGGCGTGACCTATCTGGACATGGCGATGACGCTCTCGCGCCCGCACCCGCAGCGACCCTTCGAGCTGCCGGGCAAGCTGCTGGGCGAGCAGCAGCTTGCGTCACATGAGGCCTGGGAGCAGGCGGGGCAGTTGGCGCTGGTGGGCATCGGCGTGGAGCCGGGGCTGTCGGACGTGTTCGCGGCCTACGCGGCGCAGGAGCTGTTCTCGAGCATCGAGGAAGTCGGCGTGCGCGACGGGGCGGACCTGGTCGTGGAGGGCTATGACTTCGCGCCCACGTTCTCGATTTGGACGACGATCGAGGAGTGCCTGAACCCGCCGCTGATCTGGGAGCGCGAGCGCGGCTTCTACACGACGCGCCCGTTCTCGGAGCCCGAGGTGTTCGAGTTCCCGGAGGGGATCGGCAAGGTCGAGTGCGTGAACGTGGAGCATGAGGAGGTGGTGCTGATCCCGCGCTGGGTGGACTGCGAGCGCGTGACGTTCAAGTACGGTCTGGGCGCGGAGTTCATCGAGGTCCTGAGCACGCTGCACAAACTGGGCCTCGACTCGACGGAGCCGGTCACGGTCCGCGGCCAGAAGGTCGCCCCGCGCGACGTGGTGGCGGCGGCGCTGCCGGACCCGGCGACGCTCGGCGAGCGGATGACGGGTCGCACCTGCGCGGGCACTTGGGTGAGGGGCACGGGCAAGGACGGCGCGCCGCGCTCGACATACCTCTACCACGTGGTCGACAACGAGGACACGATGCGCGAATACGGCAGCCAGGCGGTGGTCTGGCAGACGGCGGTCAACCCGGTCGTGGCGCTCGAGCTGATCGACGAGGGTCTTTGGTCGGGCAAGGGCGTGCTCGGGCCGGAGGCTTTCCCGCCGCAGCCGTTCCTGGACCGCCTGGCTGAGCTGGGCTCCCCGCACGGCCGGCAGGAGCTGGCCGTGGAGGCTCCCTGAGGCAGGGCTCCGGCCGAGAGCGGCCCCGGCCTAGAACTCGACGGGCGCGGGCAGCGTCTGGGCGGGCGGCGCGTCGAGGATGCCGGGCGGCGCAGTTTCGCTCTTGCGCGCGAAGAACTCCTTGAAGTAAGGGTGGGAGACGAGCATCAGCAGGAAGCCGAGGATCAGACCGCCGATACCCATCCACAGCGGCAGGGTGATTCCGGCGATCGGCTTGGAGGAGACGTTTTCGGCGTGGCCGTAGTAGATCGCGGCGTAGATCCCGACGCCGAACAGCATCACCCCGCCAAGCACGGGCGCGAGCCCGAGCAGCAGCAGGTTGCGGGCGCTCTTGAACAGCTCCTTGCGGTAGTAGAGCGCACAGGCGAAGCCGGTGAATCCGTAGTAGAAGCAGATCGGGAAGCCGATCGCGACGACCGCGTCTTCGAGCACGCTCGAGGACAGCAGCAGCAGCACGATGGTCACGAGGATCGAGAGCAGCCCGAAGCCGAGCGTGGAGACGGTGGGCGTGAGATAGCGCTTGTGAACGCGTCCGAGAAGGGTGGTGACGGCTTTCCAGTGCGCCATCGACAGCGTTGTGCGCGCGGTGGGCAGGATCGTGGTCTGCGTCGAGGCCGAGGCCGAGGTGAGCACGGCGATGATCAGCAGCTTGTCGAGCACGCCGCCGAGCACGGGCTTGCCGAGTGCATTGAGCACGTCTTCCTGGTTCGCTTCGGCGGTGAGGAAGCCGACCCCGTGGAAGGCCTGTGCGCCGGCGGAGACGATGAGGTAGATGACGACGAGCAGCACCGTTGAGATCACCGCGGCCTTGCCGGGCCCGTTGGCCGGGTCGTCGGACTCCTCGTTGACGGCGACGCCCGAATCCCAGCCCCAGTAGATGAACACGCCGAGCAGCACGGCGACGACGAGGTCGTGGAAGCGCATGTCAAACGGGTTGAACCAAGAGAACTCGGGCTTGATCGAGCCGTGGGGGGCGCTGCCGCCGTAGACCTTGACGAGCGCGACGATGGCGAACAGGCCGAGGATGGTCACCTCAGCGCCGAGCAGCACCTGCTGGATGCGCGCGGAGAGCTCGATGCCGCGGTAGCAGATCCAGGTCATCACGGCGATCCACAGCACGGCGGCGATGATGATCGCGACTTTCGATTCGCTGAGTTCGGTGAAGCCGAACAGCTTGAAGGTGTAGATGGCGGCGATGTCCGCGAGCGAGGCCATGACGATCACGTCGGCGAGGAAGATCGCCCAGCCGTTGAGCCAGCCGGTGCGGGGACCAAAGGCGCGGGTTGTCCAAGCAAACGTGGTGCCGGCATCCGGGTCGGCGCGGTTGAGGTATTTGTAGGCCGAGGCGATCAGCAGCATCGGGATGAAGGACACGAGCAGCACGGCCGGCGCGTGGACGCCGACGCCGGCGACGGCGACGATGAACCCGAGCGTGGCGGCGAGCGAGTACGCGGGTGCGGTCGAGGCGACCCCGATGACGATGTTGGAGATGTAGCCGATGGCGCCTTTCTTCAGGCCCTTGTCCATCACCCCTTGATGACCCTGCGGCGCGTGCTCGGAAGGTGCTCCTGGTGCGGCGCCGCTCTCGGTGGCCATCGATCGTCCTCCTGTGTTCGTCACGCAAGCAACTAAGTCCACGAAACCTATGTCGCGGACCGGTCGCGAGCAAGCGCCGCTTGTCCCAAAACGGACCGCGGCGCTTATACATTTCGTATAAGTGGCCCGGCTCGGCTTCACCCGAGATGCACTTGATAGGCGCGGCGTGGCGCAGTACCGTTGTCCTGAGTGTCTATGTGGCACGCGCCCCAGAGCAAATCTCCCACGGAGAGGATGTGATGGCTACTCCGACGAACGCAGACGGCATTGGATCGGTGGAGGTGGGGTCAACCTCGGCGCCGGGCGCCCCGGGACCGGACGGGCCGGCGCTGGCGGAGCAGCACACCGGTGATTGGCAGAAGCTGGCAAAGCGCCACCTGTGGATGCATTTCACGCGGATGGGTTCCTACGCGGAGGCGGAGGTGCCGGTGATCGTGCGGGGCGAGGGCTGCTACGTCTACGACGAGCACGACAACCGCTACCTGGACGGCCTGTCGGCGCTGTACTGCGTGAACATCGGCCACGGTCGCGGCGAGCTGGGCGAAGCGGCGGCGCGCCAGTCTCAGGAGCTGGGCTTCTACACGAACTGGAGCTACGCGCACCCGCGCTCGATCGAACTCGCGACACGGATCGCGTCGCTGGCGCCGGGCAACCTGAATCGGGTGTTCTTCACCTCGGGCGGCTCGGAGTCGGTGGAGTCGGCCTGGAAGCTGGCGAAGGCCTACCACGGGGCGCGCGGCGAGGGCTCCCGTCACAAGCTGATCTCGCGCAAGCTGGCCTACCACGGCACCTCGATGGGGGCGCTGACGGCGACGGGCCTGACGCCGCTGCGCACACCGTTCGAACCGCTGACGCCGGGCGGCATCCACGTGGAGAACACGAACTCATATCGCTGGCAGGAGGACCGCGACCCACTGTGGGCGGCGGAGGCGATCGAGGAGGCGATCGAATTCGCGGGACCGGAGACGGTGGCGGCGGTGATCCTGGAGCCGGTGCAGAACGGCGGCGGCTGCTTCGTGCCGCAGGAGGGCTACTTCGAGCGGGTTCGCGAGATCTGCGACCGCCACGGCGTGCTGTTGATCTCTGATGAGGTGATCTGCTCGTGGGGGCGGATCGGCCACATGTTCGGCTGCGAACGCTTCGGCTATCAGCCGGACATGATCACGACGGCGAAGGGCATCACCTCGGCCTACGCGGCGCTGGGGGCGGTGATCGCGGGCGATCACATCATGGAGCCGTTCCTGCAGGGCAAGGCGATCTTCAACCACGGCTTCACCTTCGGCGGACACCCGATGGCGTGCGCGGTGGCGATGGCGAACATCGACGTGATCGAGCGCGAGGATCTGTGCGGGCACGTGCGCGAGCACGAAGGCGAGCTGCGGGCGACGCTCGAGAGCCTGAGCGACCTGCCGATCGTGGGGGACGTCCGCGGCGCGGGCTACTTCCAGGCGATCGAGCTGGTGAAGGACCAGGAGACGAAGGAGACGTTCAACGCGGAGGAGTCCGAGGAGCTGCTGCGCGGCTTTCTCTCGGGCGAGCTGTACAAGCGGGGTCTGATCTGCCGCACGGACGATCGCGGCGACCCGATCGTGCAGCTCTCGCCGCCGTTGATCGCGGGCAAGGAGCAGTTCGAGGAGATCGAGTCGATCCTGCGGCCGGTGCTGAGCGAGGCGTCGCAGCGTATGCACCCGCGTCCGCCACGTCCAGCGCGTGAGCCGCGCCTGCGAGCGTGAGCGCCTAGTGCGCGGCTAGCCGGCGCAATGGAGCTCACTGTCGCGAGCCTGATCGAGGAGCTCGGCCTGGAGTTGGCGAGCGGTCACGAAGCGGCGCATGCGCACGTGCGCTGGGTGCACAGCACGGAGCTGTCGGACCCGACGCCGTGGCTGCGTGGCGGCGAGCTGCTGCTGACGACGGGCATCCAGCTGGACGGCCCGAAGAGCCAGCGCGAGCTGATCGATCGCCTGGCGGAGCACCGCATCGCGGGCCTGGGCTTCGGCACGGGCTTCAAGCACAAACGTCTGCCGGCGGCGCTGGTGACGGCGGCGCGCAAGCGCTCGTTCCCGCTGTTTGAGGTGCCGTATGAGCTGCCGTTCATCGCGATCACGGAGCGCGCCTTCGCGCAGCTGGTGAACGAGCGCTACGAAATGCTGCAGCGCAACATGGCGGGGGACGTGCTGGCGGAGGCGCTGACGGGCCACCTCTACCCGGAGGACCTGCAGGCGCGCCTGCGCCCGTTCGGGATCGGCGAGCAGATCGCGGTGCTGGCGTTTGCGCTGGAGGACCCGAGCGCGGCGGCGGCGCCGTTGGAACGGATGCTGGAGCGCGAGCGGGTTCACAGCCTGGTGGCGCTGCGGGCGGGCCTTTTGTGCGCGGTGGTGGACGGCGAGGGGGTCGAGCCGCTGGAGCTGGCGCGCAAGCTGCGCGCGGAGCTGGACACTCGCTTTGGCTCGGTGCGCGCGGCGGCGAGTCGGGTGACAGCGGCGCAGGCGCTGCGGCTGAGCTTCCACGAGGCGCGCTGCGCGCTGGAGGCGGTGCGCTTGCAGAACGGCAGCGCGCCGCAGGTGGCCTCCTACCGCGACCTGGGCGCGTTTCAACTGCTGCTCTCGCTGCAGGACGACGACGCGCTCTTGTCCTACTGCCGTGGCGTGCTGGGGCCGGTAGAGCAGGACGAGGGCGACTACGGCGAGGAGCTGTTGCGCTCGCTGGACGTGTTCATCGAACACAACGGCCACTGGGAGAAGGCGGCGGGGGCGCTGTATTGCCACCGACACACGCTGCGCTACCGCGTGCGCCGCGTGGAGCAGCTCACGGGCCGCGACTTCTCGAGCGCCCGCGATCGGATCGAGTTCTGGCTGGCACTGCGCGGTCGGGAGCTGACTCGGTGAGGATTTTGATGAGAACCCCGAGCCGAGCGCGCGGCTCTGATCGTCGCGCCACTGTGAAGGGAGCGAGTGGATGAGAGTCGGTGTGCCGAGCGAGATCAAGTCGGACGAGTACCGCGTGGCGATCACGCCGGCGGGCGTGCGGGAGCTGACCTCGCGCGGGCACGATGTGCTGGTGCAGGCGGGAGCGGGCGAGGGCAGCGCGATGGGCGACGAGCAGTTCCGTGGACAGGGAGCGCAGATCGTGGCGGACGCGCAGTCGGTGTTCGCGCAGGCGGAGCTGGTGTTGAAGGTGAAGGAGCCGCAGGCCTCGGAGGTGGGGATGCTGCGGGCGGGGCAGACGCTGTTCACATATCTGCACTTGGCGGCGGAGCCGGAGCTGGCGCGCGGCCTGCAGCAGTCGGGGGCGACGTGCATCGCCTATGAGACGGTGGAGGACGCGGCGGGGCGGCTGCCGCTGCTGGCGCCGATGAGCGAGGTGGCGGGCAAGATCGCGACGCAGGCGGGGGCGTTCATGCTGGAGAAGCCGCTGGGCGGGCGCGGCATCCTGTTGGGCGGCGTGCCGGGCGTGGCGGCGGCGACGGTGCTGGTGATCGGCGGCGGCGTGGTGGGCATGAACGCGGCCATCATCGCGATCGGGATGCAGGCGGACGTGTTCGTGTTCGACCGCTCGATCGACCGCCTGCGCGAGCTGGAAGTGGCGTTCGCGGGACGGGCCTCGACGGTCTACTCCTCGACGCTGGCGATCGAGCAGATGCTGCCGTTGGCGGACCTGGTGATCGGCGCGGTGCTGGTGCACGGCGGGCGCGCGCCGCACGTGGTGACGCGCGAGCAGCTGAAGTTGATGAAGCGCCACGCGGTGCTGGTGGACGTGTCGATCGACCAGGGCGGCTGCTTTGAGACCTCGCGCCCGACGACCCATTCGCAACCGACGTATGAGGTGGACGGGATCACGCACTACTGCGTGACGAACATGCCGGGGGCGGTGCCGATCACCTCGACCTACGCGCTCACGAACGCGACGCTGCCCTACGTGATCGAGCTGGCGGAGCGTGGCGTTGAGACGGCGCTGGCGGAAGACGAGCCGCTGCGTCACGGCTTGAACGTGCAGGCGGGCGAGATAACGCACCCGGCGGTGGCGCTGGCGCTGGGCGAAGCGGCGGCCCGTGTGTAGCCTCGCGGACAGGCGCGCGGACGAGGAACCAAACCCCGAGAGACCCGAGGAGACGACGAGATGTCGAGCACGGTAGAGACGCTGAGCAACTTCATCGACGGCGAACGGGTGGGATCGGAGGGCGAGGGCACGGAACCGGTGCTGAACCCGGCGACGGGCGAGGAGTTGGCGCGGGCGCCGCGCTCCTCGGGGGCTGATGTGGACCGCGCGGTGGCGGCGGCGCGGCGGGCGTTCGGGAGCTGGTCGCAGAGAACCCCGGCGCAGCGCTCGGAAGCGCTGCTGGCGATGGCGAGCGTGCTGGAGGAGAACGGCGAGGAGCTGGCGCGCCTCGAGGCGCTGAACGCGGGCAAGCCGATCGAGGCGGTGAAGAGCGACGAGATCCCGGTGATGGTGGACAACCTGCGTTTCTTCGCGGGCGCGGCGAGGGTGCTGGAGGGTCGCGCGGCGGGCGAGTACATGGAGGGCTACACCTCCTTCACGCGCCGCGAGGCGATCGGGGTGATCGGCCAGGTGACGCCCTGGAACTACCCGCTGATGATGGCGATCTGGAAACTGGCGCCGGCGATCGCGGCGGGCAACACGGTGGTGCTGAAGCCCGCGGAGACGACGCCGCTGACGACGCTGCGTTTCGCAGAGCTGACGGCGGAGGTCCTGCCGAAGGGCGTCCTGAACGTGGTGACGGGTCCGGGCGATCCGACGGGCGAGGCACTGATCTCACACCCGGACGTGGACATGCTGGGTCTGACGGGCTCGGTGGAGACGGGCAAGCACCTGGCGCGCACGGCGGCGGACACGCTCAAGCGCGTGCACCTGGAGCTGGGCGGCAAGGCGCCGGTGGTGGTGTTCGACGACGCGAGCTTGGAGAGCGCGCTCGAAACGATCGCGGGCACGGGCTTCTACAACGCGGGCCAAGACTGCACGGCGGCGACGCGCGTGCTCGCGGCGGGCAAGGTCTACGACGACGTGGTGGTGGGCTTGGCGGAGCAGGCGAAAGGGCTCGTGCTGGGCGACACGCTCGCGGCGGAGACGACGCTCGGCCCGGTGAACTCGGCGCGCCAGCGCGAACGGGTGGAGGGCTTCCTGGAGCGCCGTCCGGAGCGGGCGGAGATCGTGACGGGCGGCAAGCAGCCTCAGGGCCGGGGCTTCTTCCTGGAGCCGACGGTGGTGGCGGGCCTGCAGCAGGAGGACGAGATGATCCAGCGCGAGATCTTCGGACCGGTGATCACGGTGCAGCAGTTCTCCGACGAGGAGCAGGCGATCGCGTGGGCGAACAGCACCCGCTACGGCCTGGCCTCCTCGGTGTGGACGCGCGACGTGGGCCGCGCCCTGCGCGTCTCCCGGGCGCTGCGCTTCGGCTGCGTGTGGATCAACGACCACATCCCGCTGGTCTCCGAGATGCCCCACGGCGGCTTCAAGGAGTCGGGCTACGGCAAGGATCTGAGCGTGTACTCGCTCGAGGACTACACGGTGGTTAAGCACGTCATGGCCAACCTCGAGTAGGCCGATGGCCGGCGCGTGCCGGCGTCCTCGGTCGCTCGCGTGCCCCGCCAAGGCACATTGTCGAGTGGCGTGTTCCGGACTCAGGGACCTAGCACGAACCGTGCCCCCTCCGCCCGGAGCATCTCGTAGGGGGACAGTGCTTGGACGCCAAGCGCCAGGCAGGCGCTGGGGATCTTGATCCGTTTCGGCGAACTCGCAGGCGTCTCGTGGGTGACGACGATTAGCTGCTTAGCGTGCGCTTGGGCGACCAAGTAATAGTCGGCGACCTGAAGGAACTGGCTCGCGGCAGCCGGATCGTAGATACCACTGCCAGCCCAGGCACTGACTGTCGTCAGACTGGGCAGGACCGAGTCGTCTGGCGCCAAGAAGAACTCCTCGCCCCGCGCTTGGGCCCAGTCTGCCAGCTCATCCGCCCCTGCGATCAGCTCGTCGCGGACCTTCTGAATGCTGAAGACGGTCCCGTTCGCGTTCTGCTGAAGGGTCCAGTCCCAGAAGGCTGGGCAGAAGTCGAAACCGTAGTGAAGGTTCTTTGCCTGGATAAAGATGTTCGAGTCAAGGAGATATGGCATCAGGAGACCACGCCGAGCCTGCGCGCTAGCTCGTCGAAGGTGCCGTGCTTCTTGAAGCCGAGCATCTGGAACGCGTCCCTGTGGAGTGTCTGTCCTTCGAGGGTGCTCTCGATCAGAGCGCGCGCAAAACGCTTGCTGACCCGTATCGGCTGGGTGTTGTAGAAGTTGCCACCTGCGCTGGTGCCCTCCTCCATTAGCTCGAGGATGCGGTCACGCTCGGCAGCGTAGGCGATCCGATACCGAGCCTCGCTCAAGAGCCCGGCGTCGAAGACACGTCGCAGGGCGACGAGCGTGCTGACCTTGAACTTGCGCGCAAGTCGCTCCAGCTCGTCGGTGAGATGTGCCTCGTCGACGTCAACGTCGCCGAGATCCGCGAGCGGCAATAGGAACTCCGCTGCTACCCGATTGCACCAGCGCTCGACCGTGTTGGTCGAAGTGATGGCGAGGTCGACGTCGGAGACGGCCGACTCGCCTAGCCAGAGGTGGGCAAGCTCATGGGCGAGCGTGAAGATCTGCGCGGCCTTGGTGTCGGCACCATTAACGAAGATCAGCGGCGCGTGATCGTCCGAGAGCGCGAAGCCGCGGAACTCCCGCGGGTCGAGCTTGCGGTGGGTGTTGCTGCCGACCACGCCGTTGACCATCGCGAGCACGCCGTGCTGGTCGGCCTCCTCGATCAGGCGCCGTACTGCCTCACTCCAACTTGCCCCACGCTCGGCGGGCTCGAACGCGAGCACCGCCCGCATCTGAGTCGCGGCCTCGCCGATGTCCACGTCGACCGTGAGCGCTCCGACGAAGGCGACCGGCGACTCGCGGTGCGAGCGTGCATAGTCGCGGTACCAGTTTTGGCGCTGCTGGCATTGATAGATCGTGTCGAGCAGATCGGGACTTGCCTGTCCGACCTCGACTTCGCCGATCGTGCGGAAGTCGGGCACAGGAAGGCGCTCCTGTGGGGGCTCGGACAAGAACAGATAGCCAACCGGTGTATAGGTGGCGCGCGCGAACTGCTCAAGTTGCCTGAGCGTCGGCTGCTTCTCGCCAACTTCCCAGGCGTCCAGCGCCGGGAACTTCGCGAGCAGCCTGTCGCGCGATACACGGGATCGACGCTGAGCCCAGGCGAGCAACGCACCCTCAACTGGGACTCGGACCGTCATTATCCGATCATACGAGACGCTTGGGATCGCTCTGATCAGTCGATCTACCGACACGGCCTGGATTCCAAAATGCAGACAGTCGTCGGGTCTGCTGCTACGGTCTCGGTGCGAGCGTCGAGGACGTTCGCGAGGTTCTTTGTCTTTGTTGGCGCTTCAGACGCGCGGATGGGGTCAGTCGAATCTCCATCTGCAGCGGCGACCAGAGGGTCGCCAGAAGGAGCACCACAACATGAAGGATGCAACTTTCGCCGACCTCGGCGTGTCCGAGGTCGTCGTCAATGAGCTGTCCCAGCACGGGATCGCAAAGCCGTTCGCGGTACAGGGCATGGTGATCCCGGACGTGCTCGCGGGCCATGACGTGCTGGCGCAGTCGCCGACGGGGTCGGGCAAGACGCTGGCCTTCGGGGTGCCGATGGTCGAGCGGATCAAAGACTCGGACCCGCGCCCCTCGGCGCTGGTGCTGGCGCCGACGCGCGAGCTGGCGAGCCAGATCGTGGAAGACCTGCGGGGCATCGCCCACGCACGGGCGCTGTCGATCGCGGCGGTCTACGGCGGCGCGGGAATCGTGAAGCAGGCCCGGCTTGCGGGCAAGGCGCACATCCTGGTCGCGACGCCGGGTCGCCTGATGGATCTGATCGAGCGGCGCGACGTGTCGCTGTCGCGGATCAAGCTGCTGGTCCTGGACGAGGCGGACCGGATGCTGGACATGGGCTTTCGCCCGGTGGTCGACAAGATCGTGAAGATGTGCGCGCGCGAGCGCCAGACGCTGCTGTTCTCGGCAACGCTCCAGGGCGAGGTCGGCAAGGTGGCGAAGGTCTACACCTCGAACCCGCGCCGTCACGAGCACGCGCACTCGGCGGAGCGCCGCGGCGACGTGGAGCACCGCTTCGTGAAGGTCTCCCACGAGGGCAAGGTCGAGCGGCTGATCGCCGAGCTGAACGAGGCCGAGCGCGGGCTGACGCTGGTGTTCGTGCGCACGAAGCGCGGCGCCGACCGGCTGGTGAAGCGGCTCTCGAAAAGCAACATGAGCGCGGTGGCGATGCACGGCGACAAGTCACAGGGTCAGCGCGAACGGGCGCTGGCGAACTTCGAGTCGGGCGTCGTCGACACGCTGGTGGCGACCGACGTGGCGGCGCGCGGGATCGACGTGGCGGGGGTCACGCACGTGATCAACTACGACATCCCGGCCACGCGCGAGGACTACGTCCACCGCGTGGGCCGCACGGCGCGGGCGGGGGCCAGCGGCATCGGCCTGACGCTCGTGACGCACGACCAAGCGCGTGAGGTGGCGGGCATGGTGGGCAGCCTGGGCCTGCACCGCGAGCTGGAGCTGGGCGGCCTGTCGAGCTCGAGCTCGGGTCCGCGTGGCGGCGCCAGGGGTCAGTCGAGCTCGGGTCCGCGCGGCGGTCGCCGTGCGCCCGCGGCTGGCACGAGCGGAGCTCCTCGACGCAAGAGCGGGCGGCACAAGTCGCCGAACGCGTCTCGCCACTCCTCGGGACGCGCGCGCAGCTTTGCGAAGGATTGATCAATTCGTCCTGGCGGATCAACTAGTGCGGTTTGGCCAGGGTTGACCGCGTTGTTTACGAGCCGTCGAGCCCGTCTGGCGGCAGTTCAAGCGCCCGACATCTCAGCTACTGTCGCGCCTGTGAACGGTTCGATTCCGCCGCATTCCGAGCCAGGAGAGGCTCGGAAGCAGGACGATGCACGCACGGACGCGGGGTTGCTTCGCGACTACGACATCCTGCGTCTGCGCGCCCCGAACCCGGGTCCGCTGACGCTCACGGGAACGAACACCTGGGTGGTGGGCAGGCGCCCGGCCTGGGTGGTCGACCCGGGGCCGCTGCTGGACTCGCACATACGGAAGCTGATGGCGGCGATCGAGGCTCGCGGGGGTCTCGGCGGGGTGGTCTTGACGCACGACCACCACGACCACTCCGAAGCGGTCGAGACGCTCCTGGAAGTGCACCCCGCGCCGCTGGCGGCGGGTCGCGGCGACGTCGACATCAGGCTCGGGGAGGACATGCGCGTCGGCCCCTTCCAGGCGGTCTACACGCCGGGCCACGCGCCGGACCACTTCGCGCTCGTGGCGGACGGGGCCTGCTTCACGGGCGACTCGGTGCTGGGCGACGGCAGCGTGCTGATCACCCCGCACCCGGGGGCGATGGCGGGCTACCTGCTGGCGTTGACGCGCCTGCGCCTGCGCGAAGACTTCAACGTGCTGTGCCCGGGACACGGCGAGCTGGTGTGGTCTCCGCAGGAGAAGCTCGAGGAATATATCGGCCACCGAATCGACCGTGAAAACGCGCTGATCCTGGCATTGAACCAGGGCCTGCGCTCAGTGCCGGACCTGCTCGACGCGGTCTGGGGCGATGTGCCGGAGGACTTGCGCCCGGCGGCGACGGCGACGCTGGCGGCGCACCTGGACAAGCTCGAGGACGATCAGATCCTGCCGCGCGGCGTGCAGCGCCCGAGCTTCGACCCCGAGGACTGGTAGCGCGCCGCGGCGCTCAGATGAAGCGCGGGTAGAGCGTCATGCCGCCGTCGACGAACAGCGTCGCGCCGGTCACATAGCCGGCCTGCTCGGAGGCGAGCCAGGCGACGGCTTGGGCGACGTCGCGCACGTGGCCCCAACGATCGAGCGGGACCTCGGCGAGCACCTGTGCGCTTTCCTTCGCGTTTTCGAGCACGGCCTTGTTGATCGGCGTATCCACTGCGCCGGGGGCGACGTTCACGACGCGGATGCCGAGCGGCGCGAGCTCCTTGGCGATCGACTGGGCGAACAGCTTCATCCCGCCCTTTGAGGCGCAGTAGTGGGAGAAGCGCTCCCAGGCGATCTGCTCGTGGACGCTCGAGATGTTGACGATCACCCCGGCCTCGCCCTGATCGCGCATCGCCCGCGCGGCCTCGCGCGCGCACAGGAAGGCGCCGGTGAGGTTGACGTCGATCACTTTCTGCCAAGTCTCCAGGGGCATGTCGAGCAACACGAAGGGCTGCTCGACGCCGGCGTTGTTGACGAGCAGGTCGAGGCCGCCGAAGGCGTCCTTCACGGTGGCGAACGCCCGCTGTACGTCGGGCTCGCTGGAGACGTCCATCTGCACGGCGAGCGCCTTGGCGCCGGCCTGCTCGAGCTGCTCGACCACGCTCTGCGCCTGCTCGGGCGCGCCGACGTAGTTGACCGCGACGGCGGCGCCGTGTGCGGCGAGCTCGAAGCAGATGCCTTCGCCGATGCCGGAGTCGCCGCCGGTGACGAGCGCGCGCCGCCCGACGAGCAGGCGGGCGTCGGGGGGATGCAGGGTGAAGGGCTGGTCGCTCACGTTCGTCGTCACCCAGCCTACCCCGCTACCGTTCGCGGCGATGGAACCGTCCTCATCCCCCTCCGCGGCGGGCGCCGGCGCCGCGCGGGACACATCGGGCTCGGACCGGCCCAAGAAGGGTCGCACGCCCTCGCCGGGGGCGATTCGCGGGGGCTCCAGCACGAGCTCGCCGTTCCCGCCGATTGCCGACTACGGCTTCCTCTCGGACTGCCACACCGGCGCGCTGGTCGCCTCGGACGGCTCGATCGAGTGGATGTGCCTGCCCTACTTCGACTCGGCCTCGGTGTTCGGTGCGCTGCTGGATCGCGGCGCGGGGAGCTGGCGCGTCGGCCCCTACGGCCTGTACGTGCCCGCGGGCCGTCGCTACATCCCGGGCACGAACATGATCGAGACGACCTGGATGACGCCGCAGGGCTGGATTCGCGTGGTGGACGCGCTGGCGATGGGCGAATGGCACGACAACGAGCACGGATCGAGCCACACGCGTCCGCCGACCGACTTCGACGCGGACCACCTGCTGGTGCGGATGATCGAATGCGTCCAGGGTCAGGTGCAGGTGGAGATCGTGTGCGAGCCGATGCTCGACTACGGAGCGACCGCGGCGGAGTGGAGCATCGTGGAGACCGGGGCCGAGGGCGTGTGCGCGATGGATGCGACCGACGACGAGACCGCGTTCAGGCTCTACAGCGACGTCCGCATGGGGATCGAGGGCAACCGCGCGCACGGACGCCACACGATGATCGAGGGGGAGAAGCGCTTCTGCGCGATGTCCTGGACCGAGTCGCGCGGCGGGCCGCACACGGCCGAGGAAGCCGAGCAGATACTCGAGCGGACGGGTCACTTCTGGCGCGGCTGGCTGGCGGAAGGGACCTATCCCGATCACCCCTGGCGCCGGCACCTGCAGCGTTCGGCGCTGGTGCTGAAGGGCCTGACGTTCATGCCGACGGGTGCGCTCGTCGCGGCGCCGACGACCTCGCTGCCGGAGACGCCGGGCGGCGAGCGCAACTGGGACTACCGCTTCTGCTGGATGCGCGACGCCTCGTTCACGCTGTGGGCGCTGCACGCGCTGGGGCTCGACTGGGAGGCCGACGACTTCATCGAGTACGTCGCGGAAGTCCCCCGCAACGAGGACGGCTCGCTGCAGATCATGTACGGGATCCGCGGCGAGAAAGACCTCGAGGAGTCGACGCTCGACCATCTCAAGGGCTACGAAGGCGCGCGCCCGGTAAGGATCGGCAATGGCGCCTACAACCAGCGCCAGAACGACGTGTTCGGCGCGGTGCTCGACTCGGTGTACCTGCACTCAAAGCGCCGCGATCACATTCCCGAGCGGCTCTGGCCGGTGCTGATCGACCAGGCGAAATGCGCGGCGGCTGTCTGGCGGGAGCCGGACCAGGGCATCTGGGAGGCGCGCGGCAAGCCCCAGCACTACGTGTCCTCGAAGCTGATGTGCTGGGTGGCGCTGGACCGTGGCGCACGCTTGGCCGAACGCCGCGGCCACGACGAAGCGGTCAAGGAATTCCAGGGTTTCGCGGACGAGGTGCGCGAGGACATCCTCGAGCACGGCGTTGATTCACGCGGCGTGTTCCGCCAGCACTACGACACCGACGCGCTCGACGCCTCGACGCTGCTCGTGCCGTTGCTGCGCTTCCTGGCGCCCGACGACGAACGCGTGCGCGCGACCGTGATGGCGATCCGCGACGAGCTGACCGAGAACGGGCTGGTGCTGCGCTATCGCACCGAAGAAACCGACGACGGGCTCAGCGGCAAGGAGGGCACGTTCCTGATCTGCTCGTTCTGGCTGGTCTCGGCGCTGTCTGAGATCGGCGAGGACCGCGAGGCCGAACACATGTGCGAGCGGCTGCTGTCCTACTCCTCGCCGCTGGAGCTCTACGGCGAGGAGCTCGAGGCCTCGAGCGGCCGCCACCTCGGCAACTACCCGCAGGCGTTCACGCACCTGGCGTTGATCAACGCGGTCACGCACGTGATCGCGGCCCAGCAGGAAAGCTGAGCGCGACTCAGTAGCCGGGGTCGCCGGGCAGCAGCACGCGGGCGACCTCGCCTTCGAGGAAGACCCGCGGCTCCACGGCCCGCACGTCGCGCCCGCGCGCGTGCTCGAGCAGCTCCTCGACGGTCGCGAAGCCGCCGAGCTGTTCGAGGTGCTTGATCGTCGGGAAGACGAGCTGGATCTTCTGATCGCGGTGAGCCTGCAGCGCCTCCGCGGGTGTGAACCAGCCGAGCTCGACGACCTCCTCTCCATCGACCTGCGGCTCCTGGCCCGCGGGCAGCGGCGCGAGGAAGAAGTGGGTGTCGAAGCGGATCTTGACCTGCGCGGGCGTGATCCAGCGCGAGAACTTCACGAGCGCGGCGGGGTCCGAGAGCGAGATCGCGGCCTCCTCGCGCAGCTCGCGGATCGCGGCGGCGCGGTGCGCGCGATCGCCATCGCCCTCGTCGGCATCGACCGCGCCGCCGGGAAACACCCACACGCCGCCCATGAAGCGGGCCTTGGGCGTGCGCCTGACGAGCAGCACTTCCAGCCGCTGATCGCCTCCGCGCAGCAGGATCACGGTCGCGGCCTGGCGCGGGGGCGTGGCGGCCCCGGGGTTGTACTCCTCGCCGGTCGTGGCGTCGCGCGGATGCTCGCCCCGCTCCCCGTGCGTGGTCATCCGCTGACCCTACCGGCCGCTAGTCTTTTGCGCATGAGCACCGACACGAAGACACTGCAGAGATGGATATGCGAGTCCTGCGGCTTCATCTACGACCCCGACGAAGGCGATCCCGACGGCGGCATCCCGGCGGGCACGGCCTTCGAGGACATCCCCGACACCTGGTTCTGCCCGGTCTGCGGCGCGCGTAAGCGGGACTTCGTCCCGTACGAGGACTAGAGCTGACCGACTGGGACGCGCTGCTCGCGTTCGACCGCGAGCACGTGTGGCATCCGTACGGCGGGCTGCCGGGCGCGATCGAGCCACTGCCGGTCGTCTCGGCGCAGGGCGTGCGGCTGGAGCTGGCCGACGGGCGCGAGCTGATCGACGGGATGTCCTCGTGGTGGTGTGCGATCCACGGCTACCGCCACCCCGAGCTCGATCGCGCGGTCGCGGGCCAGCTCGGGCGGATGTCTCACGTGATGTTCGGCGGGCTCACGCACGAGCCGGGCGTGCGCCTGGCCGAGAGGCTGCTAGCGCTCGCGCCCGATCCGCTGGACGCGGTGTTCTTCGCGGACTCGGGCTCGGTCTCGGTCGAGGTGGCGATCAAGATGAGCCTCCAGTACCAGCGCGCCCGCGGGCATCGCGAGCGGACGCGGCTGCTCACGGTCAGGGGCGGCTATCACGGCGACACGTTCGGCGCGATGGCGGTCTGCGATCCGGTGGGCGGGATGCACAGCCTGTTCAGGGGCGTGCTCGCCGAGCACGTCTTCGCCCCGCGGCCCCCCGACGGCTTCGACGCCGGGCTGGATGCGCGCTGGGCCGAGGAGGTGCGCGCCCTGGCCGCCCGCCACGCCCACGAGCTCGCCGCCGTCGTGGTCGAGCCGGTGGCGCAGGGTGCGGGGGGGATGCGCTTTCACTCGCCCGACTGCGTACGCCTGCTGCGCGAGGTATGCGACGAGCACGGCCTGCTGCTCGTGCTCGATGAGATCGCCACCGGCTTCGGGCGCACCGGCGCGCTGTTCGCCTGCGAGCACGCGGGTGTCTCACCCGACGTGATGTGCGTCGGCAAGGCCCTCACCGGCGGGTACCTGACGCTCGCCGCCACGCTCTGCACGCGCCCGGTCGCCGAGACGATCGCCGCGGGCGAGGGGGGTGGGCTGATGCACGGCCCGACCTTCATGGCGAACCCGCTCGCCTGCGCTGTCGCCTTGACTTCGCTCGAGCTGCTCACGGCTCCAGACGCAGACGCCGACGGTGGAGGCGGTCCCGCGTGGCGCTCACAGGTCCGCGCGATCGAGCACGGTCTGCGCGAGGGGCTCGAGCCCGCGCGCGAGCTGCCCGGCGTCGCCGACGTGCGTGTGCTCGGGGCGATCGGGGTGCTGCAGCTCACCCACGAGGTCGATCTCGCCGCGGCCACCGCCGCCGCGGTTGAGCGCGGCGTCTGGCTGCGCCCCTTTCGCGACCTGATCTACACGATGCCGCCCTATGTGATCGGAGAGCGGGATCTCGCGCAGGTGAGCGGCGCCGTCCTCGCCGCGGCGGCGACCGGGTGATGCGCCGGCCTGTGGCTCAGGCCGCGGTCGCGTCGATGTTCAGTCGGATGTAGCTGATCGAGGGTTCTGGTCCGAGCTCCTCGGCCACCGCCTCGACAAAGGGCTCGCGAAGCGGCTGCGCCAGCCGCGCGACGTGCGCGGTCAGCGCGTTCGTGCGCAGCCACTCGCGCAGGTCCTGCTGTTCGTAGGGCGGCGGGCGGCTCACCAGCCAGGTCCGCACCTCTGTGAACCCGGCGCGTTGCAGGCGCTCCGCGGTCTCCTCGGGGGAGGCGAAGTTCCAGGGTCCCGACCAGCCGCCGAGCGTCGCCGAGAACTCGGGCCGCTCGCTCGCGGCCCGGGTCGCGGCCAGCAGCTCGCGCGTGTTGCCGCTGCCGCCACACTGGGCCACGAGCCGCCCGCCGCTACGCAGCACCCCGCGCAGCCGCGTGAACAGGCGGGGGTGGTCTGCGAGCCAGTGGAACGTCGCCGTCGAGAGGATCGCGTCGACCTCGCGTCCCGCCAGATCGAGCTGCTCGAGGTCCTGCACGATCAGCTCGACCCCCGTGCCCAGCCGCTCGCGTGCCGCGGCGATCATCTCGGCCGAGCCGTCGACGCCGATCACCTGACCGTCCGCAAGCCGCTCCAGCAGCGCCTGCGTCACGCGCCCGGTGCCGCAGCCCGCGTCGAGCACGGTCTCATCGCCGCGCAGCTCCAGGCGTTCGAGCACCTCGCGCCCGATTCGCTCCAGCGGCGCCGAGATACGGTCGTAGGTCGCTCCATCGTTGTAGGCGCTCGGCATACGTGTGTACGTTATCACGTATGACCGTCGCGTATGGCGGACGGCGGGATCGCGTCGAGAAAACGCCTGCTAGCCGGTTGGGCTTGCCTGCGCGCGGGCGATCCGCGCCAGGATGCGCGGCTTCAACATGCTCGAGGGCGGGCGCGTCCGCGTGCCGACCTGCTCGAAGGCGCCGCGCACCACGCGGTCCGTCGCCGCCGCACGGAACAGGCGGCGTTCGATCGGGTTGATCGGCCGTCCGCTCGCGAGGTCGGAGATCGTCAGGTAGTGGGGCAGCAGCCGCTTGCGGTGCAGCTTGCGGTAGCGCTCGAGCGCCGCGTCCAGAGCCGATGGGTCCCGCAGCCAGTCCGCCGTCTCCTGCACCAGCCAGTCCGCGCTCTGGAACGCCCAGCCGCAGCCGATTCCCCAGAGCGGGTCGCCCGCGAGCGCAGCGTCGCCCACGAACGCGAGCCCCGGGCGCCCCGCGGGACGAAACACGTTCGGGAGCTCGAGCTTGCCGAGCAGCTTGGACTCGAGCGTCGCCTCGCTCAAATCGGGGCCGTCCGGCAGCGAGTTCACCATCCGCCGATAGGCTCCCTGCAGGTCGGCCTGGAACTCCGGCAGGCGGTCGCGATGGGGAGCCAGCAGCACGACCGTGAGGTCGTCCTCGTTCGGGAAGGTGTAGGCCGCGTCGGGGTCCAGCAGCCACATGCGCGAGCGCGTCGTCCGCGGGCGGATGCCGCGCCAGTAGCTCCAGTAGAAGAAGCGCCCGTGCGGCTTGACCCGCCCCGGCACGTGTGCCCAGCGCGCCACGCCCGAGTCGCGCCCGTCCGCGGCGACCACGAGCTTTGCCTGCAGCTCGCGCCGCTCGTGACGGCGGTCCTCGATGCGGACTCCGCGCGGGCGTCCCTCGCCCAACAGGCCCGTCGCGGTCCAGCCCGAGATCAGCTCGACGCCCGGCGTGCCCGCCGCCAGCTCGCGCAGGATCGGGTCCAACTTGCGGCGCGTGATGTTGTAGCCATGCCCCGCCGCGCCGTCGGTGTGGATCCAGCCGCTGCCCCGCGTCCACACGTCGACGTCGTTTGCGATCGCGCCCTGCTGCTCGATCAGCGGCGCCAGGCCCAGCTTCTCGATCGTCGGCACCGCGCTCGCCTGCAGGAAGTGGGTGCAGACCGTCTTGTACGCGTCCATCGCCGGGCGCTTCTCGATCAGCGCCACGCTCGCTCCGCGTTCTGCGAACAGGCGCGCCGCCGTGCAGCCCGCGGTGCTCGCGCCGACGATCGCGACGTCGTATCGCTCGGGGCTCGCGCCCCCGCTCATCGCCCGAGGCGGGCCTGCAGGCGCTGCAGCGCCACCATGCCCCGCTCCGCGGTGCTGCCCGCCGCAGGCACGATTCCCAACTGGCGCGCCAAATCGTTCATGTCGTAGAAAGCGCGGTAGAGCGCGATACGCCCGTCGCGGAAGGTCCACTGGTCCACGCCCTCCACGCGCATCCGCTTGCCGGTCGCCGCGAAGCCCGGCGGGTCGATCGCACCACGGTGGGTGCCCTCCATCGTCCACGTCCAGAACACCACCTCGCCCGCGACCGCCATCGCCCGCGGGTCCGGCTCGCCGAAGTGCAGATCCGGAAACGCGCGGAAGCTCGTGCGCATGAACTCCTGCACCTCCGCCACGCCGCGCGCCGGCTCGGGCAGCGCGGGGTCGGCCCACACCACGTCCTCGCTCACCAGCTCCGCCATCGCCTTCGTGTCGCACCCGTTCCAAGCCGCCATGTAGCGCTCGGCGAAGTCGTGCATGTCGAGCGGAACCATCGGCGAAGGCGTGCTCACCGCCATCGGTCAACCATAGTCGCGACCGCAGGCGCGCGCAAGGCGCGTGTCCCTGGCGTTCGACTTCAGTTGAGCCTCAGTCGTTGAGATCGGGACCGTGGCGTGCCCGGTTGCGCCACGGTCCCGCTCGCCGAAGGCTCCTAGGCCGAGGTCGATGCCCGATCGGCCGCCGCCACCGGGCGCTCGCCCAGCCATCGGCGCCAGGGCAGCTCCGCGCCCACCCGCGCCAGCTCCTCGAGCTCCGGATCTCGTGCCCGCGCCAGCGCGTCCACCTCCACGAAGCCCAGGCGTCTGATCGACTCGCGGTTCGACTGCTCCAGGCGCGAGGGCTGCTCCGGCCAGGGTGTCAAGACGATCGCGCGCACGTCCAGGCCCGCCGCGCGTGCGCACTGGAGCGTCAGCAGCGAGTGGTTGATCGTGCCCAGCCCGGGGGGAGCCGCGATCAGCAGCGGTAGGCGCAGCGAGACCGCGAGGTCGCAGACCGTGAACTCGCTCGCCAACGGCGAGAGCAGGCCGCCCGCACCCTCCACGATCAGCGTGCTCCCGCTCTGCTCCGCGGTTCGCGCCGCCGCCGCCGCCGCCGAGACCAGGCGCGTGCGATCCAGCGGTTCTCCCGCCATCTCCGCCGCGAGCTGCGGGGAGACCGCGGGGCCGAAGCGCAGCGGCGCCACCTGCTCCGGCGCCATGCCCGCCGCCTTGCCCAGCAGCTCGTGATCCGCTGGCCAGTGAGCCGCCCCGTCTTCTCCGATTGCCTCCCGCAGCCCGGTCACCGCGGGCTTGTGTGCCCGAACCGCCTCACCCGTCGCTGCCATCGCCGCGAGCAGCGCCGCGCTCAGGACCGTCTTGCCCACGCCGGTGTCGGTCCCCGTCACGAACAGCCCGCGCACTACGCCCTCGCGCTCGTGTCGATGCTCAGGCCGCGTGAGCGATCGCGCCGTCGCGCTCGCCGTCGAACGGCACGCCCTCGCTGCCCTGGGCGGCGTCTGCAGGCGCCGGTGGGCGCCGTGGGCGTGGAGCCTCGACATCGAACGGGGCGCTCGGGGGGGCGGTCCCGCCCGCGGCCCCGGCATACGCGCCTTTGTGCTCCGGCGCTTCGAGTCCCGCCGCCACCGGCGTCGGCTCCTCGACTGCGACAGGCTCCGGCTCCGGCGAGCCGATCTCCGCCGGGTCCAGGCCCAGCTTGCGCGCCGCCTTCGCCAGCACCTCCGCCGCCAGACGCATGTCGCTCGCCGTGTGCGAGGCCATCGCCGCCAGGCGCAGGCGCGAGCTTCCCGCCGCCACCGTCGGGGGCCGGATCGCCTGCGCGAACACGCCCTGCTCGATCGCCGCCTGGCACAGGCGCATCGTCGCACGCTCGTCGCCCACGACCAGCGGCACGATGTGCATCTCGCCCTCGCTCACCGCGAAGCCTTCCAGCGCCAGCGCGCGGCGCAGCGCGCGCGCGTTCGCGTGCAGGCGCTCGACCCGATGCGGGCGCTCCGCGAGCAGCTCGAGCGCCGCCAGCGCGCCCGCCGCCGCGGGCGGCGGCGGGGCCGTCGAGAAGATGAACGAGCGCGCCGTGTTCAGCAGGTAGCGCATCATCTGCTCATCGCCACACACGTAGGCGCCGTAGGAGCCGAGCGACTTGCCCAGCGTGCCCACGATCGCGTCGACCTCGCCCTCCAGGCCCGCCTGCGCCAGCGCGCCGCGGCCGTCGGGGCCGAACGTGCCGATCGCGTGCGCTTCGTCCACCACCACGCGCCCGCCCGCCGCCTGCGCCAGTTCGACGATCTGCTCAAGCGGCGCCACGTCGCCGTCCATCGAGAAGATCGAGTCCGTCACCACCAGCCGCCGTCCGGCTCCCTCGCGGCGACCGCCGCCCGCGCGGCGCATGCTCCACAGCAGGTGTTCGGGGTCGCCATGGCGATAGACCACCACCTCCGCGCGCGAGAGGCGGCAGCCGTCGATGATCGAGGCGTGGTTCAGCTCGTCGGAGAAGACCGTGTCGCCGCTGCCCGCCAGCGCCCCGATCACGCCGAGGTTCGCCAGGTAGCCCGAGCCGAACAGCAGGCATGCCTCACGGCCCGTGAACTCCGCCAGGCGCTCCTCCAGCCGGCGATGGACCGTCATCGTGCCCGAGATCAGGCGCGACGCTCCCGCGCCCACACCCCAGCGCATCGCCGCATCCGCCGCCGCCTTGCGGACCTGCGGATGGTCGGCCAGGCCCAGGTAGTTGTTCGAGCACAGCAGCAGGACCGGCTGGCCGTTCAGCAGGATCGTCGGTCCCTGCGGTCCCGACACCAGCCGCAGCCTGCGGCTCAGGCCAAGCTGCTCGAGCTCCGCGAGGCGTTCGTCGATCTCATCGAAAACTCTCGCCTCTTCGTACATCCCCACTCCTCCCAGGCCTTGGCCGTCGGTCCCTCAACCGCTTGCCACGGGGCTCGGCGGGCGCTCCGCCGGCTCCCCGCTCGCGTCTCGCCCATCTCTGCGATCGCCTCCCGGGGAGCGGTTCGGCGCTCCGTCGGGGCGCGGCGGAACCGCTCGCTTCGCGCGAAAGCGCAGTTGCGTCGAGGGGTCCCACAGGCGGATCTTCAGACCCGGCGCGGCGGGTGCCGGGTCAGTCTCGTCGTCGCCGTCGGCGCTGTGCGGCTCGCCGCCCAAGAGCTCCTGCACCACGTCCGGCGTCTCGCCTGCCAGCCAACCCGAGCGGTTGTCGGGGCGGGGGTTCGAGGCGTTGTCCGGCTGGCGGGCAACGTTCAGGCCCAGCTCTTCGAACATCTCGCGGTCGGTCTCCGGCTCGTTGCCCAGAGTCGTCAGGAAGTTGCCCATCATCACGCCGTTGATGCCCGCCTGCACCGCCAGCTCCTGGAGCTCGCCGAGGTTCTCCACACGCCCGCCGCACAGACGGAACAGCGCCTCGGGCAGGATCAGGCGGAAGATCGCGATCCACTTCACCGCCTCCCAGGGGTCCATGTACTCGCGGTCGCCGAACTTCGTTCCCGGACGCGGGTTGAGCATGTTGATCGGCACGCTCGTCGGGTCGATCGCCGCCAGCTCGAAGGCCATCTCCACGCGCTGCTCGCGCGTCTCGCCCAGGTTCAGGATGCCTCCCACGCACGTCTCCAGGCCCGCCTCGCGGACCGCGTCGATCGTGCGCAGCCGGCCCTCGTAGCGGACCGTGCTCGTGACCTCGCCGTAGTAGGACTCCGCCGTCTCGACGTTGTGGTGCACGCGCTGGACGCCCGCCTGCTTCAGTTCCTGCGCGCGCGCCACGCTCATGTGCCCGATCGAGGCGCAGCGCTTCAGGTTCGTGTGCTCGGAGACCAGGCGCACGCCCTGCAGATATCTCTGGAAGTCGCGCTTGGACAGTCCCTGGCCCTGCGTGACCATGCAGAAGCGGTGCGCGCCCGCGGCTTCCGCCGCCTTCGCGTGCTCGAGGATCTGCTCGGGCTCCATCATCGCGTGCAGCGGCGTCTCCGCCTCCGCGAAGCGCGACTGCGCGCAGAAGCCGCAGTCCTCCGCGCATCCGCCCGACTTCGCGTTCACCAGCGAGCACATGTCCGTCGAGTCCGCGAAGCGCTCTACGCGGGCGCGCCAGGCACGCTCGATCAACGCTTCGATCTGCGCGTGATCCTCGAGCTCGCCCAGACGCAGCGCCTCCTCGCGAGTGATCAAGGGGGGCATGGCAGGGCAGGTTATGGAGCCTTGCGGACGCTACCCGCGCGCTCGCCTCGGAGCGTTGTCGCCTTCGCCGGCGGCGCTCAGGCGCCCTGCCAGCGAGGCGGGCGGCGCTCCGCGAAGGCGCGCATCCCCTCCTGCATGTCCTGCGATGCGAACGACGCCCGGCGCAGCTCGATCAGCTCCGCTTCCACGTCCGCCTCAAGCGCGCCCTCCGCCGCCAGCAGCGCCTCGATCACGCGCTTGTTGCCGACCTGGGAGAGCGGCGCGTTGCCCGCCAGCTCGGCCGCCAGCTCGAGCGAGTGCTCCTGCAGTTGCTCCTCCCCGGTCACGCGGGTCACCAGGCCCCATTGCAGCGCCGTCGCTGCCGAGATGTAGCGGCCCAGCAGGAACAGCTCGCGCGTGCGCGAGGCGCCGATCGCGTCGATGAAGCGGCGCAGCCCCGTGTGCGAGTAGACCAGGCCCAGCTTCGCGGGCGGCATCCCCAGCTTGATCCCGTCCTGCGCCACGCGCAGGTCGCAAGCCAACGCCAGCTCCAGGCCGCCGCCGATCGTGTGGCCCGGCAGCATCGCCAGCGTCGGCCAGGGGAAACGCTCCAGCGCGTCGATCGCTTCCGTGAACGGGTGCGCCACCAGCTTCTCGGCGCGCTCCTCGAATTCCTCGCTCGGGATCTCGCCGATGTCATAGCCCGCCGAGAACATCCCGTGCGCGCCCGTGATCATCAGGCAGCGCGCCCGCGTCGAGAGCCTCGCCGCCTCGTCGTGCTCGCCCGCCGCGCCCGAGAGCTCCTGCAGCGTCGCGGTGATCGCGTCGAGGATCGGATGGTCCAGCGCATTGCGCTTCGCCGGGTTTGAGATCGTCAGACGCACCACGCCTGCCGCGGGCTCGTCCACCAGCAGCTTGCCGTCGGCCAACTCTCGTGTCGGGGCGCTGTCTGACATCGCCGCGACAGGCTATTGACTCCGGCCGGTGGCGGTTAGCCACCTCGGGCGCTTCGATCGACGCTTCGGCTCGCGAGCGTTTCGCGGCCGCGCGCCGACTACTCCAGCACGACCAGCGTGTCGCCCTCGCTGACCGCTTGGCCCTCCTGGCAGAGGATCTCCGTGACCTTGCCCGAGTCCTCGGCCTCGACCGGCATCTCCATCTTCATCGACTCGAGGATCGCGACCGTGTCGCCCTCCTCGATCTGGTCGCCCACCGCGCACTCGATTTTCCATACCGTGCCGGTGATGTGTGCCTCTACCGCAGACATTGCAACCTCCGCTCGAAATGCCGATCGTCGCTGACGAGCAGACCATAACCGCCGTCGCCGACAGCGCTCGATGAGCAATCGCACCTTCGTTGTCGTGGCCGCCTACAACGAGGCCGAGCGGATCGCCGCGACGCTCGACGCGCTCGCGCGCGCGCTCCCCGAGGCCCGCGTGCTGCTCGCCGACGACGGCTCGACCGACGCCACCGCCGAGATCGCCGCCGCGCACGGCGCGCAGGTCGTGGGCTCGCCGCGGATGCTCGGCAAGGGCGAGGCGATGACGCTCGCCGCGCGCGCGGCGCTCGCCCTCGCGCGCGCCGAGCCGACCGCAGACCGCCGCGAGCAGGCCGTGTTCCTGCTCTGCGACGGCGACCTCGCCGAGTCCGCCGCCGCGCTCGCCGCACTCGTGCAGGCCGTCGAGCGCGGCGAGGCCGAGCTCGCGGTCGCCGCCTTCGCACAGCGCATCGGCGGCGGCTTCGGCCTCGCGCTCGGCTTCGCGCGTTGGGCGATCCGACGGCGCTGCGGGCTGCAGACGCGCGCGCCGATCTCCGGGCAGCGGGCGCTCGGCGAGGCGGCGCTACAGGATGTGCTGCCCTTCGCGCACGGCTTCGGGATGGAGATCGGGATGACGATCGACGCCGTGCGCGCCGGGCGCCGCGTGGTCGAGATCGAGCTCGACCTCGGGCATCGCGCCGGCGGGCGCACGCTCGCGGGCTTCCTGCACCGTGGCGCGCAGCTCGCGGACTTCGCGCGGGTGTACATCGCGCGGGGTAGGCTCGCCGCGCGATGATCCTCGCGATCGACCAGGGCACCACCGGCACGAGCTGTCTCGTGTTCGACGAGCAGGCCGAGCCGATCGGCCGCGCCTACCGCGAGTTCACCCAGCACTTCCCCCGGCCCGGCTGGGTCGAGCACGACATGCGCGAGATCTGGGAGGTGACCGAGGCCGTCGCGGGCGAGGCGCTCGCCGACGCGGGCGTGCGCCGCGGCGATCTGCGGGCGCTCGGCATCGCCAACCAGCGCGAGACCGTCTGCGTCTGGGATCGCGACAGTGGCGAGCCGCTGCACCGGGCGATCGTCTGGCAGGACCGGCGCACCGCCGAGCGCTGCCGGCAGTTGCGCGAGCAGGGCCACGAGCTGCTCGTGCGCGCCCGCACCGGGCTCGTGCTCGACCCCTACTTCTCCGCCACGAAGATGCAGTGGCTGCTCGAGCACGTCGAGGGGCTGCGCGAGCGCGCCGAGGACGGCAGGGCGCTGTTCGGGACCGTCGACTCCTGGCTGATCCACAAGCTCACCGGCGAGCACCTCACCGACGCGACGAACGCCTCGCGCACGCTGCTCTACGACATCGTCGGGG
Organism: Solirubrobacteraceae bacterium; assembly: GCA_036267655.1. Lineage (GTDB taxonomy): Bacteria > Actinomycetota > Thermoleophilia > Solirubrobacterales > Solirubrobacteraceae > Palsa-744. Next base: position 7,475 of record DATAVP010000001.1, on the reverse strand, counting down.
GCCGCTGGGACCCTGAGCTGCTGGCGCTGTTCGGGATCCCCGAGCGCGCGCTGCCGCGCGTGCAGACGAGCGCCGGACCCTTCGGCGTCACTCGCCCCGAGCGCCTGCACGGCCACGCCGTGGCGCTCAGCGGCGTCGCGGGCGATCAGCAGGCCGCGCTGTTCGGGCACGCCTGCGTGGATCCCGGGATGGGCAAGAACACCTACGGGACCGGGTCCTTCGTGCTGATCAACGCGGGCTTTCGCGCGCCCGAGCCCCCGCCCGGGGTGCTGGCCACCGCCGCCTGCGGCGTCGGTCAGGCGCGCGCCTATGCCCTGGAGGGATCGATCTTCGTCACCGGCGCCGCCGTGCAGTGGCTGCGCGACGGGCTCGGCATCATCGAGCGCGCCGAGCAGACCGAGCAGCTCGCCGCGAGCCTCGAGGACAACGACGGCGTGTACTTCGTGCCCGCGCTCACCGGGCTCGGCTCGCCGCACTGGGACCCGCACGCGCGCGGCACGATCGTCGGGCTCACGCGGGGAAGCAGCCGCGCGCACCTGGCGCGCGCCACGCTCGAGGCGATCGCCTACCAGACGGTCGATGTCGTGCGTGCGATCGAGGCCGCTTCCCCCGAGCCGCTGCGCGAGCTGCGCGCCGACGGCGGCGCCAGCGCCAACGGGTGGCTGATGCAGTTCCAGGCCGACGTGCTCGGCGTGCCCGTGGTGCTCGGACCGATCGCCGAGACCACCGCGCTCGGGGCGGCCTACCTCGCGGGCGTCGGCGCCGACCTCTGGAGCCTCGAGGATCTGCGCAGCGGGCGCGGGCACGGCGTCACCGGCGAGAGCCCCGGCACGGACGGCGGACGGCGGTACGAGCCGCGCATCGACGAGGATCGGCGCGCGTCGCTGCTGGCGGGCTGGGCCGAGGCGCTTGCGCGGGCGCGGGGCCGAGACCGAGGATGAGACGTCGCGCTCGTGGCGTAACCTTGAAGTGCCGGCGAGGTACAGCGGTCACATGAGCGATCTGGCACCGATGCGCGAGCAGGTCTACACAGACCCGCGCCCCAAGGAGCACTTCGACCGCTTTCACGAGCGCGCACGCACGCGCGAGCCCGACTGGGCCTATGACCTCGTGCGGGTGATCACCTCGCTCTACGCCTACACGCTGTTGCGCGCGCGCTCGATCTCCAGCGAGAACGTCCCCGGCAACGGCGCCGTGATCCTGGCGCCGAACCACTTCTCGTTCATGGATCACTTCCTGATGGGCTGCTTCATCCGGCGCAAGGTCCGCTTCATGGCCAAGTCGCAGCTGTTCAAACCGCCGATGCAGTTCATCTACACGCACGGCGGCGTGTTCCCCGTTCGTCGCGGCGCACGCGACGAAGAGGTGTTCAAGACCGCCGAGACGATTCTCGCGAAAGGCGGCGCGATCACGATGTACTGCGAGGGCGGGCGCTCGCGCACCGGCAAAGTCGCCGAGCAGGCCAAGCGCGGCATCGGCAGGCTCGCGCTGGAGACCGGCGTGCCGATCGTGCCGATCGCGATCTTCGGCTCCTCGCGCGTGCGCAACTGGAAGCGCCTGCAGTTCCCGCGCGTGACCGTGCAGTACGGCGAGGCGATGCGCTGGGAGCGGGTCGAGAACGCGACGCGCGAGCAGCAGCAGGAGGTCGCCGACCAGGTGCTGATCGAGATACGCAGTCTCTACGCGGGCCTGGAGGCGCACGGGCGCAAGGGCATCCTGCGGCGGCTGCGCGCCGAGCGCGGCGGTATCGACAAAGCCGTCGCCGCCCGCGGGTAGGCTGCGCGGCGATGCCGGATCGACTCGACGTAGGGGCGGTGATCCGCCGGGTGTTCGACATCTACGTCGAGCACTACCCCGTGCTGCTGCCCGCCTCGGCGGTCGTGTTCGTGATCACCGGGATCGTCTCGGCGCTGCTCGTCGCCGCGGCCCCTGGCCTCGCGCTCGTCGCGCTGCTGCTCAGCCTGGTCGCCGGCACGCTGTTCACGGGGATGGTCGTCGAGCTCGTCTCCGACATCCAGGACGGGCGGCGCGACCACAGCGCGGGCCAGCTCCTGAGCGCGGCCACGCCCGTGCTCGGGCAGCTGATCCTGGTCGGCGTCGTCGCCGGCGTCGGGATCGTGATCGGCTTCGTGCTGATCATCGTCCCCGGGTTGATCCTGATCACGATCTGGGCCGTCGCCGCGCCGGTCGTCGTGCTCGAGCGCCCCGGCGTGTTCCCGGCGCTCAGCCGCAGCCGCGAGCTCGTACGCGGCAACGGCTGGCAGGTGTTCGGCGTGATCTTCGTGCTGTTCTTCCTCGTCCTGATCGTCAGCTCCGGCGTCGAGATCGCCGCCGACTCCGCGGGCACCGGAGCCGGGATCGTGGCGCGCGTGATCGTCGGCATCCTCACCGCGCCGATCTCGGCCCTGGCCGCGGCGGTGCTGTACTTCGAACTGCGCACCGCTTCCGCCGCGGGCACGCCCGAGCCCGCCGTTCCGCCGGCCGCGCTCTGAGCCCCGCGCCCACTAGGGTGCGCAGCGGCTGATGGCGAAGATCGACGTGAGCGAGGTGCTGCGCCCGGGGCTGCTCGACGGCGTCGCGATCCTGCTCGCCGCCGGGGACGAGACCGCGCCGCAGGCGCCTCGGCTGCCGCGGCCGAACGCCGAGCAGGTCCAGGCGAGCTGCCTCGCGCTCGGGGCCGGGCTCAGCCGCTGCACGCTCGTCGCGAGCGGGGCGCCCGAGCACGACGACGCCGAGGTCGAGGCCGCCGTCGCGGCTGCGCTCGGCGGGCTCGGGGGCCTGGACATGCTCGTGGTCGACGCCGCGGGTGCCTCCTTCCACGGTCCGGAGGGCGAGCCCGCCCTGATCGAGACGCTCGAGGCGGCCTGGCGTCTGACGCGCGCCGTTGCGAACGCCGCCTTCATCGCGGCGGTGGGCGACGGCGAGGCCGAGGGTGGCGATACCGAGGGCGCGGGCACCGGCAGCTCGGGCGGGCGAATCGTCTACATCGCCCCGCCGACCGCGGCGGACCGCGCACGCCGCGCGGAGGCCGAGCGACTCGGGAGCTATGCGGAGGCGGCCCGCGCGGGTCTGGAGAACCTCGCGCGCACGCTCTCGATCGAGTGGGCGCGCTACGGGATCACGCCGGTCACGATCGCGCCCGGCCCGGAAAGCTCGGCGGAGGAGGTGGCGGCGCTGGTCGCCTACCTCGCCTCGCCCGCGGGCTCCTACTTCTCGGGCTGCCTGCTCGACCTGCGTGGAGCGCTCGGATGAGCCGGTGAGCGCTCCTCGTTCTGCGGGGCGCGGATAACCATGGCTATCGCACCCCACAAAACAGGTCCATCGCTCAGCCGCTCATCCCTCCGAACAGCCCACCGGTGACGTGCAGCGTCTGACCGTGCACGTAGTTCGACCAGGGCGAGCAGAGGAAGAACACGCCGCCCGCGGCCTCCTCCGGTGAGGCGGGACGGCCGAGCGGGATCAGCATCGAGGCCATCTGGCGCATCTGCTCGGGGATCCCGAGCTGGATCTTCTCGCCGTCCTTCTCCATCGTGTTCTCATCGACCTTCGCCTGCGTCAGGCGCGTGTCGATGAAGCCGAAGGCCACGGCGTTGACGTTGACTTTGAACTGGCCCCACTCCTTGGCGACCGTTTTCGTCAGGCCGACCACCGCTGCCTTGCCCGCCGAGTAGTTGGCCTGCCCGGCGTTGCCGAAGGTGCCCGAGGTCGAGGAGATGTTGACGATCTTGCGGAACACCTCCTTGCCTTCCTCGCGCTCCTTCTTCGCGGGCTCGCGCAGGTGCGGAGCGGCGGCGCGGATCACGCGGAAGGGCACGATCGTGTGGATGTCGAGCATCGCCTGGAAGTGCTCGTCGGACATCTTGTGGATCGGGGCGTCGAGCGTGTAGCCCGCGTTGTTGACGATGATGTCGATCTTCCCGAATGAGTCGATCGCCTTCTGCACGAGCTCGTCGGCTGCGCCGGGCTTCGTGAGGTCGCCCGCGTAGACCGCGGTTTCGCCGGAGATCTCGGAGGAAGCCTGCTCGGCGACGTCTCCATCGAGGTCGTTGATGAGGCATTGCGCGCCCTGTGAGACGAGCAGCTCCGCGGTCGCGCGACCGATTCCGCGCGCCGAGCCCGTGACGATCGCCGCCTTGCCGTCGAGTACTCCCATGTTCGCTCTGTCTCCTTGTCGTTGAGGTGCGCCGGAGGTTATCCGAGCACTGCGGCAGGCTCGGCACCGGAGCCGACCGCCGCTTGGGCGCCACGACGAAGGGCGCGAGGACTAGGGAGTGATGATGCGCCCGAAGTCCTGCGTGTAGATCGCGCCCGTCTGGCCGCGGGCCAGCGAGGCCAGCGGGTGCGGGGAGATGCCGAGGCCCGTGTCTCGGAAGGTCGAGTCGAGGATGTTCGCGCGGTGGCCCGACGAGTTCATCCAGCCGCTCACGATCGCCTGCGGCGTCGAGAGCCCGAGCGTGGCCCAGGCGATGTTCTCGCCGACCGCGTAGCCGATGTGCGAGCTGAAGATATAGCCCGCGGCGCGCATCCGCGACAGCGGCGTCGAGCCGCCGGGGCCGTCGTGGTCGAAGTAGTCGCCCGCCGCCATGTCCTGCGAGTGCCCCTGCGCCGCGGCCTGCAGCTGCGCGTCGGGGCGCAGCGCGCCCTCGCCGTGACTCAGGCGTTCGCGGTTGATGAGGCACAGCGTCGCGGTGCGGATCAGTTCCAGGTCCGCGCCGCTGGGGCGCATCTGCGTGTTCGGGCAGACGCCGTTCTGCGGGATCGGCGCAGGCGAGTAGGCGTTCAGCACCGGTGCGTGGTGGGCGTGGTGAACGACCCGACGATGGCGCTTTGCATGGCGCCTGCGGCACCCGGCGTGACGTTTGCGATGGTGCGCTTTTTTACCACTCGCGCCCGGTTTGCCGATCGTGTGGAAGCTCGCGCCCCGAGCGCAGCGCCGGCGCCGGTGGGGCGCGGGGTGGCTCGTGTGGCTGGAGGCGCCTTTCGCGGTCCGCTTCAGCGTCGCGGCCGGGGCCGTCGAGGCGGCCACGCAGCAGCCGATGCACAGCGCAAACAGCGCGGCGCAGACGATCGCCTGGAGCAGATGACGGCGGATGGCGGTGTACGCACGGCGTCCAATGGCCACGTTGCCCCTATCGGGCGGTGGGCCATCTCACATGAGCCGGTTTGCGCGGCTTGGACGAGTTTTTGCAGCGAGCCCGGGATGGAGCGAGCCCGGGATGCGGGCTACTACTAGAGCGCGAGCACGCGGCCGAGGATCTCGCGCATGATCTCGTCCGAGCCGCCGCCGATCGGGCCGAGGCGGGCGTCGCGGGCGGCGCGCTCGACCCAGGCGGACGGGACACCGTCCCCCTTCATGTAGCCCGCGCCGCCGTGGATCTGCAGGCACTCGTCCATCAGCTCGAAGGAGGCGCGCTGGGTGAGCAGCTTCGCCATCGAGACCTCCTTCAGCGGTTCCTCTCCCGCGACGAAGCGGCGCAGCGCGTCGTAGGTCACGCAGCGGCAGGTGTAGACCGAGCTCGCCATGTCCACGAGCTTGTGGCGGATCGTCTGGTGGCCCGACAGCGGGCGCCCGAAGGCTTCGCGCTCGCGCGCGAACTCGACCGTGCGCTCCCAGGCGATCTGCATCGCGCCGACCGCCCCCAGCGCCATCGCCAGGCGCTCCCACTGGAAGTTGGCCATGATCAGCTTGAAGCCCTCGTTCAGCTCGCCGAGCAGGTTCTCCTCTGGGACGAACAGGTCCTCGAAGGCGATCGTCGCGGTGTCCGAGGCGTGCCAGCCGAGCTTCTGCAGCTTCGAGGAGACGACGCCCTCGCCGCGGTCGACGATCAGGAAGGAGATCCCGTGGTGCCCGCCCTCGGCGGTGGTCTTGACCGCGGTCACGATGAAGTCCGCGCGCACGCCGTTGGTGATGTAGGTCTTCTCGCCGTTCAGAACCCAGCCCCCGTCGACGCGCTCGGCGCGGGTGCTCAGCGAGGCGACGTCGGAGCCTGCGCCGGGCTCGGTGATCCCCAGTGCGCCGATCAGCTCACCCGCGATCGAGGGCACCAGGTAGCGCTGCTTCTGCTCCTCGGTCCCGAACTTCCAGATCGGCGGCGTGGCGATGTTCGTGTGCGCGCCGATGCCCGCCGCCGTGCCGCCGGAGCCGACGCGCGCGAGCTCCTCGCAGAGCACGGACTCGTGCAGGTAGTCGCCGCCCTGGCCGCCGTACTCGGTGGGGTACTTCAGACCGAGCAGACCCTGGGCCGCGAGCTTCGGAAAGACCTCGTCGGGGAACCATTCGTCCTGCTCCCACTGCGCCGCGTGGGGGGCCAGCTCGCGCTGGATGAAGCCGCGGATCGACTGTCTCAGTTGCTCGTGCTCGTCGGAGAAGGGGGGTGTGAGAGTGCTCATTGGAGAAATTGGTAATTTGATGGTATGCGAGTTGCCATCGACAAGGTGGGCCGGATCGTGATCCCGAAGTCGATGCGGGACGTGCTGGGGATCGACGGGCCTACGGAGCTGGAGCTGACCGAGCGGGACGGGGCGCTCGAGTTGACCGTTCCGTACATCAAAGCCCACCTCGAGGAGCGCGACGGCTTCACGGTGATCGTTCCAGATGAGCCCGTGCCAACGTTGACCACCGAGATGGTCCGCGAAGCAATCGAACGCTCCCGCCGTTGATCGCACCCGACTCCAGCGTGCTGATCCCAGCACTTGCGAGCACCTACGCGGGGCACGAGCGCTGCGTTGCGGCGCTCGCCGGACGCTCGCCTCGGCTTATCTCTCACGTCGCATTCGAGACGACCTCCGTGCTCAGCCGGATGCCCGAAGGGCTTCGCATGACGCCCGTGTCCGTGCGCGATGCGCTCGACTTGGACTTCCCAGACTCGTGGCTCGCGCTCGACGCCGGAGGTCAACGCTCCTGCCTGCACCGAGCGGTCGACGCCGGCCTGCGCGGTGGTGCGCTCTACGACGCGCTGATCGCCGCGACCGCCTGCGAGCACGGCGCGACGCTGCTCAGCGCCAACCGACGCGCGCGGGAGGCCTACGAGGCGATGGGGGCAGACGTCTCTTACGTGGAGTAGTTCCACCCGGCGCATGCGCCGGGTGGCGGAGCCGTACATGTACGGCTCCGAGGGAGCGCACATGTGCGCTCCCTGCCGGCAGGCACATGTGCCTGCCGGGGGAGGGCCGCCTGCGGCCCGGCCGACCGGCGCGCATACGCGCCGGTCATGCGCGCGAGCGCTCAACTCTTACAGCCCGTAGGAGCGCCCGATCACGTCGAGCATGATCTCGTCGGTGCCCGCGCCGATCCGGTTCAGGCGCGCGTCGCGCCATACGCGCTCGACGCCGTACTCCTTCATGTAGCCCGCGCCGCCGTGGATCTGGATGCACTCGTCGGCCACTTCGCAGAGCACGCGCGAAGCGACCAGCTTGGACATCGAGATCTCGCGCACCGGGTACTCGCCGTTGGCGAAGCGCCACGCGGTCATGTA